>NZ_CM195534.1:0-577500 GCF_043194795.2 Xanthobacter pseudotagetidis
TCGTGCATGGGACACCTGGAGCTCGCGCGCCTCGCCGCCGATGCCAAGGTGGGCAGCCTCGTCACCACCCACATCACCGAACAGTTCGACCGTCCCGGCGCCCGGGAACGCGTGATCGCCGAGATGGGCGCCATCTACGGCGGCAACCTGTTCTTCGGCGAGGACCTGATGGAGATTCCCATATCCGGGCCGACGCTCGAAAAGCTCATGTGACTTCCACAAAAACCAGAGGGGAAGACAAATGAAAGCCTTCGTGAAACTGACCTCGGCGCTGCTGTGCGCCGCCACCATCGCCGCACCGATCGCGGCGCAGGCGCAGGATGCCACCATACGCATCGCCCAGCAGTTCGGGCTCTCCTACCTGCCGCTGCGCATCGCCATCGACCGCCAGCTGATCGAGAAGCACGCCAAGGCGCTCGGCGTCGACAACGTCAAGGTGGAGGTCGCCACCATCGCCAGCGGCGCGGCGGTGAACGACGCGCTGATCTCCGGCAGCGTGGACGTCGCCATGGCCGGCTCCACGGTGCTGCTCAACCTGTGGGACAAGACCCGCGGACGCGACACCATCAAGGGCATGATGGCGATCGCCGACACGCCGATCTACTTCAACTCCATCGATCCGCGCGTCAAATCCATCAAGGACCTGACGCCCGACGACCGCATCGCCATGACCGCCGGCAAGGGCACCCAGCACGCGCTGGTGCTGCAGATGGCCGCCGCCCAGGCGTTCGGCTGGGACGAGCGCAAGAAGCTGGACGATCTCGCCGTCTCCATGAGCCACCCGGACGGCGTCGCGGCGCTGCTCTCCGGCGGCGCGGTGGTGAAGACCCACGCCACCACCGTGCCCTTCATCCAGATGGAGCTGGCCGACCCGCGGGTCCACACCATCCTGAACTCGTTCGACGTGGTGGGCGGGCGCCACACGCTGATCGTCGCCTACACCCGCGAGAGCTGGTTCACCAAGCAGCCGAAGCTCTACGAGGCGACCTACAAGGGCCTGTCCGAGGCGATCGACATCATCAATGCGGACAAGGCCGCGGCGGCCGAGTTCTTCGTGCGCGACGCCAAGTCCAGCCTGTCGAAGGAAGAGGTGCTCAAGCTCCTCAACAATCCCGACATGATCACCTTCACCGCGACGCCGTCGCTGGTGATGCCGTTCGCGGACTACATGGTGAAGATCGGCATGCTGCGGAACAAGCCCGCGGGCTGGACCGACGTGTTCTTCTCCAACGTGCACCACCTCCAGGGCAGCTGATGGACCCGCGCCACGCCACGCACGGGAGCGCTCCCATGACCCTGCCGCCCGCCTCGGCGGAGCCTCCCCCGGCCGCGCGCGCGGCCGGAGTGGAGATGAGCGCCGAGGCGATCGCGGACGCCGCGATCGGCGCGCCTCTCCTGGAGGCGCGCGGGGTGACGCTGCAGTACAAGACGCGCCAGCACCTGGTGACCGCCACCTGGCGCGTCTCGTTTGACGTCTTTTCCGGCGACCGCTTCATCCTGCTCGGCCCTTCGGGCTGCGGGAAGTCCTCGCTGCTGAAGGCCATCGGCGGCTACATCCAGCCGGTCGAAGGCGCGTTCCGCCTCGCCGGGTCCGAGGTCCACGGACCCGGCCCGGACCGCATGATGGTGTTCCAGGAGTTCGACCAGCTGTTCGCGTGGAAGACGGTGGTGGACAACGTCGCCTTCCCGCTGGTCATGGCCGGGCGCGCGCGGCCGAAGGAGGCGCGCGAGCGCGCGCTCCATTATCTCGAGAAGGTGAACCTCACCAAGTTCCGCGACAGCTACCCGCACATGCTGTCGGGGGGCATGAAGCAGCGCGTCGCCATCGCCCGGGCCATGGCCATGGAGCCGGCGGTCCTGCTCATGGACGAGCCCTTCGCCGCGCTCGACGCGCTGACCCGCCGGCGCATGCAGGACGAGCTCCTGGAGCTGTGGGACACGACGCGCTTCACGGTCCTGTTCGTCACCCATTCCATCGAGGAGGCGATCGTCGTCGGCTCCCGCATCCTGCTGCTCTCGCCCCATCCCGGACGGGTGCGGGCGGAGCTCAACTGCGCCGCCTACGACCACGAGCACGAGGGCAGCGCCGCGTTCACCGCGCTCCAGCGCCGCATCCACCACATGCTGTTCGAAGAGCGTCAGCCGGGAGGCGACCATGAGTGACGTGGCACTGACGGACCCCCGGCTGCTCCGGCGCGCCCCCCCGGCCGCCTTCCGCCCGGAGGTGGACTGCGCCCTGGCCCCCGTGGACAGCGCCGGGGCGGTGGAGCGCAACCTCTCGCCGTTCGAGAAGCTCGCCAATCTCGAATGGCTGCGGCGCGGGCTGATCCTGTTCGCCATCGCCGCCGCCTGGCAGGTCTACGCCACCTATCTCGACGATCCGCTGCTGCTGCCCACCTTCGGCGAGACCATGCGGGCGCTGTGGGAGGCCACCGTCAGCGGCGCCCTGCCGCCGCGCATCTGGGGCTCGCTCCAGGTGCTGCTGCTGGGCTACGCCATCGGCGTGATCCTCGCCGGCGCGCTCACCAGCTTCGCGGTGTCGAGCCGGCTCGGCAGCGACCTGCTCTCCACCTTGACCTCCATGTTCAATCCGCTGCCGGCGATCGCGCTGCTGCCGCTCGCCATGCTGTGGTTCGGCCTCGGCATTCCGAGCCTGGTGTTCGTCATCGTCCATTCCGTGCTCTGGCCGGTGGCGCTGAACACCCAGACCGGCTTCCTCGGCGTGCCGGAGACCCTGCGCATGGCGGGCCGCAACTGCGGGCTCAAGGGCTTCTCCTACGTCTGGCGCATCCTCGTGCCGGCGGCCTTCCCCTCCATCCTCGCCGGCCTGAAGATCGGCTGGGCCTTCGCCTGGCGCACGCTGATCGCCGCCGAGCTGGTGTTCGGCGTCGCCTCGCGCTCGGGCGGGCTCGGCTGGTTCATCTTCGAGCACCGCAACGAGCTGCAGACCGATTACGTGTTCGCCGGCCTGATGACGGTGATCCTGATCGGGCTGTTCGTGGAGGAGGTGATCTTCCGCACCATCGCCCACCTGACGGTGCAACGCTGGGGCGCGCAGAGGTAGCGCGCCCACTTGGCCCGCGCGCTGTGCCGCCACGTGCTTGGCAAACGGCGCGGGCCTGGGTATCACGGCCCGGCCCGGCGAAGATGGCGCAAGACCGGGGCGGGGGCGGAAGATCCATGGTGCGCGTGTCGACGACGGAAGAGCAGACGCGGCTCTTCTGGGACCGCTACGGCCCCACCCTGCGCGCCGACGCCCACAAGTACGCCCAGCTGCGCGACGCGCTTATGCGCGCCATCGACGACGGCTTCTGGGCCTATGGCGACAAGCTGCCGCCGGAGGGCGAGCTGGCCCGCCTCACCCCCTTCAGCCTCGGCACCGCGCAGAAGGCCTATGCGGACCTGGTGCGCGAAGGCATGGTGGAGCGCCGCGCCGGGGCGGGCAGCTATGTGCTGCGCCCGTCCAAGATCCTCGACACGCCGTGGCACTTCCGCTTCCGCGCCGGGGCGGACGCGCCGTTCCTGCCGGTGTTCCCACGCATCTTCGACGTGACGCGCCATTCCGGCCAGGGGCCGTGGAGCGGCTTCCTGAAGAAGGGCGCGGACCTCGTCTGCATCCGCCGCGCGGTGCGCATCGGCGCCGACTTCACCCTCTGCGCCGACTTCTACGTGGATGCCGCCATCTACGACCGGGCGGTCGCCGACGGGCAGAAGGTGGAGGGGGTGAACCTGCGCCGCGAGCTCGACATCAAGATCCTGCGCATGACCAATGACGTGCGGGTGGAGGCCTTCGTGCCGGCCCATTGGCCCTTGATGCCGCTGAAGGAGGGCGCCGCCGTTCTGGCGGTGGAGACCCGCGCCTATGCCCAGAACCCGGCCGGAAACTACTTCCAGCGCATGATCGTGCCGCCGACGCCCGACTGGCTGCACATCTCCGAGTTCGGTGCCGGCGCGCCCACGGTCTGATCCGCGCCGGCCAGGCTCAGCCGCCGAACTCGCGCGCCGCGTCCCTCAGGAAGGCGTGGACATAGGGCGCGAACGAGCGCCAGCACTCGACGCGAAAATCCGCCCCCGCGCGCACCAGCACCACCTCCGCCTTGCCGAGCAGGGTGCGCGTGGCGGCGCCCGGCGGGAAGGCGGCATCCGAAAGGTCGAGGGCGATGCCGGCATTCAGGATGGCCGCCACATGCGGGCCGCGGACCGCGAGCGCCGCGTTGCGATGCCCCACCGCCACGAGCGCGAAGAAGCGCCCGGCGAGGTCCGCCGCGATGGCCGCGCCGGCCGCCGGCCCCTCGCCTTCGGGGCAGACGAGAAGCCATTCGTCCGGCCCCAGCCGGGCGGCGAAGCGCTCCGGCGTGCCGCGCACGCTGTTGAGCGGTCCGCCGAGGTCGAAGCCGCCGGCCGGGACCGGCGCGCCCCGCAGCCGGAGCGCGAAGCGATCGGCGGGCGGCAGGGCGCGGACCATGCCGGTGCCGGAAGGGGCGAGGATCGGCGTGCGGCGCGCCGCATTCGATGTCTCAGGCATGGATCGCTCCTTCGAGGCTGCCGTTCACGCGCCTGCCCTCCGGATCGAAGAAGACTGGCGCCACGACCTTCACCGCCGTGAAGCCGGCCGGCGTCGTCGCGTGCAGCGTCTCGCCGATCCGCGCCCGCCCGCCGGACACCAGCGCCAGCGCGACGGGATGGCGCAGGGTGGGGCTGGGATAGGACGAGGTGACGTGCCCCAGCATCTTCATCGGCAGAGGCTGGGCGGTGTCGGCGACGATCTGCGCCCCCTCCTCCAGCACCGTGCGCCCGTCCGCCGAGAGGAGGCCGACGAGCTGCTTGCGGTCCGCCAAGGCCATGTCTGGCCGGCCCAGCGAGCGCTTGCCGATGAAATCCGCCTTCAGCTTGGACACCATGCCGGAAAGGCCGAGATCGTCCGGCGTCACCGTGCCGTCCGTCTCCTGGCCGACGATGATGAAGCCGCGCTCGGCGCGCAGCACGTGCATGGTCTCGGTGCCGTAGGGCGTGATGCCGGAGCGCTGGCCGTGGTCGCAAAGCGCCTCCCAGACGGCGCGGGCGAAATCCGCCGGCACGTTGATCTCGAAGCCCAGCTCGCCGGTGAAGGACACCCGCATCAGCCGCGTGGGCACACCGAGGATCGTCCCCTCGCGCACCGCCATGTGGGGAAAGGCGTCCGCAGACAGGTCGATGCCGACGACGAAGGGCGCCAGCACCTCGCGGGCGCGCGGCCCCTGGAGGGCGATGACCGCCCATTCCTCGGTGATGGAGGTGAGGAAGACGTCGAGGTCCGGCCACTCGGTCTGGAGATAGTCCTCCATGTGCGCCAGCACGCGCGGCGCGCCGCCGGTGGTGGTGGTGACGTGGAAGCGGTCGGGCGCCATGCGGGCGACGACGCCGTCGTCGAAGACGAAGCCGTCCTCCTTCAGCATCAGGCCGTAGCGGCACCTTCCCGGCTCCAGCTTCAGCCAGGCATTGGGATAGATGCGGTTCATGAACTCGGCCGCATCCGGCCCCACCACCTCGATCTTGCCGAGCGTCGAGGCATCAAAGATGCCGACGCCCGCGCGCACGGCGCGGCACTCGCGGGCGACGGCGGCGTGCATGTCCTCGCCGGGCTTCGGGAAGTACCAGGCGCGGCGCCAGAGCGCGACGTTCTCGAACGTCGCCCCATGCTCCACCGCCCAGTCGTGCAGCGGCGCGGTGCGGATGGGGTCGAACGTCGCGCCCCGCGCCGCGCCGACGATGGCGCCGAAGGTCACGGGCGTATAAGGCGGCCGGAAGGTGGTGGTGCCCACCTGCGGGATATCCTTGGCGAGAATCTCCGAGACGAGGCCCAGGGCGGCCATGTTGGAGCTCTTGCCCTGGTCCGTGGCCATGCCGTTGGTGGTGTAGCGCTTCACATGCTCGACGCTCTCGAACCCCTCGCGCACGGCGAGGCCGATGTCCTTGGCGGTCACGTCGTTCTGGAAGTCGAGGAAGGCGCGCACCGTCTTGGGGTCGGCATCGGTGGGCAGCACCCGCGCCGGCTTGAAGCCGGTGGGGGTGGCGGGTGTCGTCGCGAAGGCGTGGGAGGAGGGCGCGCCGGCCGCATCGGCGCCGGCCGCCCAGCCCTCGGCGAGAATTTCGGCGAGGCCATAGGTGCCTTTGCAGGCGCCGGCCGAGCGCTCCTTCTGCACCGAATTGCCCGGCACGAACGCGTCGATCTCCGCCCGGAAGGCGAGCTTGCCGCGCGACTGGGAGAAGAGATGGACGGCCGGCGTCCAGCCGCCCGACATGCCGACGCAATCGCAGGCCAGCGTCCGGTGCGCGCCGACGCGGCCTGCGGAGAAGGGGGCCACGATCAGCCCCGTCACCGCCTTGCCGCCGGTTGAGCCGACAATCGTATAGCCGGCCATGATCTCGATGCCCGAGGCGTGCGCCCGCTCGGGGCCGATCTCCGCCTCCGAGCGCAAATCCACCAGCGTCACGTCGAGCCCCGCGGCCTTGGCATCCGCCGCCGCCCGGTAGGCCGAGGCGCCGGTGGTGGCGAAGACGATGCGGCGCCCCGGCGCGACGCCGTAGCGGTTCACATAGGTGCGCACGCTCTCGGCCAGCAGGATGCCCGGCCGGTCGTTGTCGGCGAAGGCGAGCGGGCGCTCGTGGGCGCCGGTGGCGAGCACCACCTCGCCGGCCCGGACCTGCCACAGCCGCTCGCGCGGCAGCCTGGGATCGGGCGCGGCGAGATGGTCCGTGACGCGCTCGGTGAGCCCGACATGGTTGTGGTTGTAGTAGCCGAAGGCCGTCGTGCGCGGCAGCAGCGTCACGTTCGGCCGCCCGGCCAGCGTCGTCAGCGTGTCCGACACGAAGGCCGGTGCGGTTTGGCCGTCGATG
Source organism: Xanthobacter pseudotagetidis (assembly GCF_043194795.2). Taxonomy (NCBI): domain Bacteria; kingdom Pseudomonadati; phylum Pseudomonadota; class Alphaproteobacteria; order Hyphomicrobiales; family Xanthobacteraceae; genus Xanthobacter; species Xanthobacter pseudotagetidis. The sequence goes on from NZ_CM195534.1 coordinate 6,877, forward strand.
GTGGAGGTGAGGTCCGCCAGCAGGCTCCCGCCCATCTCCGCCTGCTCGTCGGCGAGGATGACCCGCTTGCCGCCCGCCGATGCCGCCAGCGCCGCCGAAAGGCCCGCCGGTCCCGCGCCCACCACCAGCACGTCGCAATGGGCGTTGCGGTGGACATAGCGGTCGGCGTCCGGCACCTCCGGCGCGAGGCCGAGGCCGGCGGCGGCGCGGATGGCTGGCTCATAGAGCTTGTCCCAGAAGGAGCGCGGCCACATGAAGGTCTTGTAGTAGAAGCCGGCCGTGAGCACCGGCGCGAGGAGGTCGTTCACCTGCCCGATGTCGTGCTCCAGCGAGGGCCAGTGGTTCTGCGAGGAGACCTTGAGGCCCGCCACCGCCTCCACCACCGTGGCGCGGTTGTTGGGATCGGCCCGGCCGGAGCCGCGATCGACGTTGAACAGGGCGTTGGGCTCGTCCGCGCCGTGGGCCAGCACCCCGCGCGGGCGGTGATACTTGAACGAGCGGCCCATCAGCCGGATGCCGCTGGCGAGCAGCGCCGAGGCGAGCGTGTCACCGGCATAGCCCTCGATGGTCCGGCCGTTGAAGGTGAAGGCGAGCGGCTTCGCGCGGTCGATGCGGCCGCCGACGGGGAGGCGGAATTCCTGCGCCATCAGCGGCCTCCGTCCATGCCGGGGCGGGGCCGGCCCATCTCGTAGGAGGTGATGAAGGCGTCGCTCACCGTGTTGCGCAGGGCGTTGAACCAGCGGCCGCAGCCATAAGCATGCAGCCAGCGCTCGGCATGGACGCCCTTGGGACTGGTGCGGGTGAAGAGATAGTCGGCCCAGGCAGCGTCATCGAGGGCATTGGGATCGGCCGGGCGGGCGATGTGCGCCTCGCCGCCGCAGCGGAATTCCACCTCGGGGCGCAGCCCGCAATAGGGACAGGGAACGAGCAGCATGGGCCTATCTCAATGCGCCACCGCCGCCGCCGCCGCCTCGTCGATGAGACGGCCGGTGCGGAAGCGGTCGAGGGTGAAGGGGGCGTTGACGGGGTGGGGCTCGTCGCGGGCGATGGTGTGCGCGAGCACATGGGCCGCGCCGGGCGTCGCCTTGAAGCCGCCGGTGCCCCAGCCGCAGTTCACGTAGAGGCCGGGCACCGGCGTCTTGCCGATGATGGGCGAGCGGTCCGGCGTCACGTCGACGATGCCGCCCCAGTTGCGCAGCATCTTCATGCGCGTGAACTGGGGGAACAGCTCGCAGATGGCGTCGAGCGTGTGGGTGGTGATGTGCAGGCCGCCCTGCTGGCTGTAGGAGACGTACTGGTCCGTGCCGGCGCCGATCACCAGCTCGCCCTTGTCCGACTGGGAGATGTAGGCGTGCACCGCGTTGGACATGAGCACGCAGGGGAAGCACGGCTTCACCGGCTCGGAGACGAGGGCCTGCAGCGGAAAGCTCTCCAGCGGCATGCGCACCCCGGCCATGGCCATCACCATGGACGTGTGCCCCGCCGCCGAGACGCCGATCTTCCGCGCCCGGATCGGACCGCGCGTCGTCTCCACCCCCGCCACCGCGCCGTCCGGCCCGCGGGTGATGGCTGTGACCTCGCAGTTCTGGATGATGTCGACGCCGAGCGCGTCGGCGCCGCGGGCATAGCCCCACACCACGGCATCATGCCGCGCCGTGCCGCCGCGCCGCTGGAGCGCGGCGCCGAGCACCGGATAGCGGATGTCGGGAGAGATGTTCAGCGGCGGGCAGAACGCCTTCGCCTCCTCCCGCGTCAGCCACTCATTGTCGATGCCGTTGAGGCGGTTGGCATAGACGTGGCGCCGGAAGCTCTGCACGTCGTGCTGGGTGTGGGCCAGCATCAGCACGCCGCGCTGGGAGAACATGACGTTGTAGTTCAGCTCCCGCGACAGCCCTTCCCAGAGCTTCACCGCGTGCTCGTAGAGGGCGGCGCTCTCGTCATAGAGGTAGTTGGAGCGGATGATGGTGGTGTTGCGGCCGGAATTGCCGCCACCGATCCAACCCTTCTCCAGCACGGCGATGTTCCTGAGGCCGTGCTCCTTCGCAAGGTAATAAGCGGCGCCGAGGCCGTGGCTGCCGCCGCCGACGATGAGGGCGTCATAGGCCGCCTTGGGGGCGGGATTGCGCCACTGGCGCGGCCAGCCCTGGTGGCCGCCGAGGGCCTCGGCGAGCAATGAGGGAAGGGAAAAGCGGCGCATGGACCTCGTGTCCTTGGTTCTGCTGCGCAGGATGTGCCCGGCCGGCTTGTGGCTCTCGCAGGAATGCGACCGGATTCTGGGATGGATGCGACCTGGCGTGCCTGGCCGCTCAGAAACCCGCATAGATCGGGAAGCGCGCGCACAGGTCCCGCACCTCCGCGCGGGCGACGGTCTCGGCCTTGCCGTTGGCTTCCGCGCCGTTGGCGGCGAGGCCGTCGAGCACGTCAGCGATGAGATCGCCGACCCGCTCGAACTCGGCGATGCCGAAGCCGCGCGTGGTGCCTGCCGGCGTGCCGAGCCGGATGCCGGAGGTCACCGCCGGCTTCTGCGGATCGAACGGGATGCCGTTCTTGTTGCAGGTCAGCCCGGCGCGCTCCAGCGCCGCCTCGGCGGCCTTGCCGGTGACGCCGAAGGGGCGCAGGTCCACCAGCACCATGTGGCAGTCGGTGCCGCCGGAGACGATGGCCGCGCCCCGTTCCGCGAGGCGCGCCGCCAGCGCGCGGGCGTTGGCGACCACGCGCTGGGCATAGGTGCGGAAGTCGGGGTGGAGCGCCTCGCCGAACGCCACCGCCTTGGCGGCGATCACGTGCATCAGCGGCCCGCCCTGGAGGCCGGGGAAGACGGCGGAGTTCAGCTTCTTCGCCAGCGCCTCGTCGTCGGTCAGCACCAGGCCGCCGCGCGGGCCGCGCAGGGTCTTGTGGGTGGTGGTCGTCACCACATGGGCATGGGGGAACGGGCTCGGATAGGCGCCGGCCGCCATCAGCCCGGCATAATGGGCGGCGTCGACCATCAGCGTCGCGCCCACGGCGTCGGCGATGGCGCGGAAGCGGGCGAAGTCGATGACACGCGGATAGGCCGAGCCGCCGGCGATGACGAGCTTGGGCCGGTGCTCCAAGGCGAGCCGCTCCACCGCGTCATAGTCGATCCGTCCGGTCTCGGCGTCGACGCCGTAGCCCACCGCGTTGAACCACTTTCCGGAGAGCGTCGGCGGCGCGCCGTGGGTAAGGTGGCCGCCCGCCGCCAGGCTCATGCCGAGGAGCGTGTCGCCGGGCTTGAGCAGCGCCACCAGCACCGCGCCGTTGGCCTGCGCGCCCGAATGGGGCTGCACGTTGGCGTAGCCGCAGCCGAACAGGGCCTTGGCGCGGGCGATGGCGATCTCCTCCACCACGTCCACGTGTTCGCAGCCGCCGTAATAGCGCCGCCCCGGCAGGCCCTCGGCATATTTGTTCGTCAGCACCGAGCCCTGCGCCGCCAGCACCGCCGGCGAGACGATGTTCTCGGAGGCAATCAGCTCGATCTGCTCCTGCTGGCGGGCGAGCTCGGCGCGGATGGCGCCGAACACCGCCGGGTCAGAGAAGGAGGCGGGGGCAACGGGAAGGTTCATCTGGCGTTTGTCCTTCTGGATGGGATCGGGGCGGCCGTGCGGGAGGCAGGCGGCGGGCCTGAGCGTGCAGCCTGCGTCAGCATTCCGGCACGTTGACCGCGAGGCCGCCCTGCGAGGTTTCCTTGTACTTGGACTGCATGTCGGCGCCGGTCTGGCGCATGGTCTCGATCACCTGGTCGAGGGAGACGTGGTGGCGCCCGTCACCCCTGAGCGCCAGCGAGGCGGCAGCGATGGCCTTGTTGGCGCCGAAGGCGTTGCGCTCGATGCAGGGGATCTGCACCAGCCCGCCGATGGGATCGCAGGTCATGCCCAGATGGTGCTCCATGGCGATCTCGGCGGCGTTCTCCACCTGCGCCGGGCTGCCGCCCAGCGCCGCGGCGAGCCCGGCCGCCGCCATGGAGGCGGCCGAGCCCACCTCTCCCTGGCAGCCCACCTCCGCGCCGGAGATGGAGGCGTTGCGCTTGATGAGGCCGCCGATGGCGGCCGCCGTCAGCAGGAAGTCCCGCAGATGCGCGTGCGTGACGCCGGGGCAAAAATCGCGGGCATAGCGCAGCACCGCCGGCACGATGCCCGCCGCCCCGTTGGTGGGGGCGGTGACGATGCGCCCGCCGGCGGCATTCTCCTCGTTCACCGCCATGGCGAACACCGACACCCAGTCCATCACCTCGTGCGGCGCGCGCGCATTGCCGCCCTCCCCCGCCATCAGCTGGGCGTGGATGGCGCGGGCGCGCCGGCGCACCTTGAGGCGGCCCGGCAGGACGCCGTCCTGCGAGAGGCCGCGGGCGATGCAGGCGAACATGGCGCCGAGGGTGGCGTCGAGCCCCCGCTGCACCTCGGCCGGGGGCCGCAGCGCGCATTCGTTCGCGAGCTGCAGCGCGGCGATGGACAAGCCCGAGCGCGCGCAGGCCGACAGCAGGCCCGCGGCGCTGGAGAAGGAATGATGCACCTCGGCCGGCGCCGCCGCCGGGGGCGCGCCCTCCTCCACCACGAAGCCGCCGCCGACGGAATAGAAGACGCGCTCGCCGATCAGCGCATCGCGATCGCCGAAGGCGCGGAAGCGCAGGCCGTTGGAGTGGAGCGGCAGCAGCGTCTCGAAATCGAACACGAGGTCGCGCTCGGGGTCAAAGGCGACGCGCGATCCGCCGACCTCGACGAAGCGGCGGATGGCGAGGCGCGCCACCAGCGCCGGCACCTCGTCCGGGTCGATCGTGTCCGGGGCGGCGCCCATGAGGCCGAGGCAGACCGCCTGGTCGGAGCCGTGGCCCCTGCCGGTCCAGGCGAGCGAGCCGAACAGCTCGGCGGTGATCCTGCGCGTGCCTTCCGGCAGCGCGGCGCGGAACCGGCCGGCCGCCACCATCGGCCCCACCGTGTGCGAGGAGGACGGGCCGATGCCGATCTTGAACAGCTCGAACACGCTGACCACCGGCATCGCCCTCTGGCTTTAAGGAAGAGCTCGCGCTCCATCCGGAAGACCGGGTCCCCGTCGGAGCCATTGGACGGAGCATGGCCGGCGGGACGCTTGACTTCTCGGCCGGTTGCGACCCTCATCTGGAACGGACACGACATCACCGCGGCCTGACAATGCCCTCGCCCCGGCCGGCCGGCCGACCCGCCAAGCTGCGCGTCGGCTTCGTGCTGATGCACAACTTCACGCTGACCGCGTTCGCGAGCTTCGTGGACGTGCTGCGGCTCGCCGCCGACGAGGGCGACCGCTCGCGCCCCATCGCCTGCTCGTGGCAGGTGATGAGCGCGGACCGCCAGCCCGCGCGCAGCTCCTGCGGCGTCTATGTCCAGCCGAGCGCGCCGCTCGCCGACCCCGCGGCGTTCGACTATGTGGTGGTCGTGGGCGGGCTGCTGCACGGCATGCCGCCGCTGCCGCCCGAAGCCGCGGCATTCCTCAGGCACGCCGCCGCGGCGGGGGTGACGCTGGTGGGCGTATGCACCGGCTCGTTCGTGCTGTGCCGCCTCGGGCTGATGGCGCGCAGCAAATGCTGCGTCAGCTGGTACCACTATCGCGACTTCATCGGCGAGTTCCCGGCCCTGGTGCCGGTCGCCGACCAGTTGTTCGTGGTCGACGATCGCCGCATCACCTGCTCCGGCGGGGCGGGGGTGGCGGACCTCGCCGCCCGCCTCGTGACCGAACATCTGGGAGCGGCGGTGGCGCAGAAGGCGCTCAACATCCTGCTCATCGACCGGCCGCGCGCCGCCGAGAGCGCCCAGCCGGCCCCCCAGGCCGCCGGCGGGAGCGTGGACGACATCCGGGTGTCGCGGGCGCTCCTATTGATGGAGCAGAACCTTGCCGAGCCGCTGCCCATCTCGGCGCTCGCCGCTGCGCTGCGCCTCGGCGTGCGCCAGCTGGAACGGCTGTTCGCCGACCGGCTGGGCGAAAGCCCGCAGGAGAGCTACCTCGCTCTGCGCCTCAAGCATGCGCGCTGGATGCTCGCCAATACCCAGCAGTCGGCAGGGCGCATCGCCGCCGAGCTGGGATTTGCCGACGGCTCCCATTTCGGGCGCGCCTTCAAGGCCCGCTTCGGCGAGACGCCGGCGGGGTTCCGCCGGCAGGCGCGCGGCGCCGGCAAGGCCGCTCCCGCGCGCGAGGAGCCGCGCGTGTTCGAGTGAGGCGCCCTATTCCCGGTCGCGCAGCAGGCGGCGGATGACCTTGCCGGTGGTGGTCATGGGCATCTCGTCCACGAAGGCGATCTCGCGCGGATATTCGTAGGCGGCAAGCTGGGTGCGCACGAAGGCCTGGATGTCCGCCACCAGTTCCTCGCTTGGCTCGAAGCCGGGGCGCAGCACCAGGAACGCCTTGACGATCTCGGTGCGTAGCACGTCCGGCTTGCCCACCACGGCGGCGATCTGCACCGAAGGGTGGCGCAGCAGCACGTCCTCGATCTCCGCCGGGCCGATGCGGTAGCCGGCCGAGGTGATGATGTCGTCGTCGCGGCCGAGGAAATGGAAATAGCCGTCCTCGTCCATGCGGGCGAGATCGCCGGTGACCAGCCACTCGCCCAGGTATTTCGATGCGGTCGCCTCGGGCTTGTTCCAGTAGTTGAGAAACATCACCGGGTCCGGACGGCGCACGGCGATCTGGCCCATCACGCCCGGCGGGCAGGGATTGCCGTCGGCGTCGATGACCGCCACCCCGTGGCCCGGCACCGCCTTGCCGGTGGCCCCGGCGCGGGCGACGCCGAGCGCGGCATTGGAGCCGATGACGTAGTTGCACTCGGTCTGGCCGTAGAACTCGTTCACCGCGACGCCGAGCGCCGCGCGGCCCCATTCGAAGGTCTCCGCGCCCAGCGCCTCGCCGGCCGTGCCCACGGTGCGCAGGTCGAAGCCGAAGCGCTCCTTCGGGCGCTCCACCGCCCGCATCATCTTCAGCGCGGTGGGCGGGATGAAGACGTTGCGCACCCGCGCCTCGGCCAGAAGCGCGAACGCCGCCTCGGGATCGAACCGGCCCTTCGGCTGCACCACCACCGGCACGCCGAGCGCGAGCGCGGGCAGGACGGTGTTGAGCAGGCCGCCGGCCCAGGCCCAGTCCGAGGGCGTCCACATGCGATCTTCCGGCTGGGGGAAGAAATCGTGGGTGAAGCTGACGCCGCTCACGTGCGGCAGCAGCACCCGGTGGCCGTGAAGCGCGCCCTTCGGCTGCCCGGTGGTGCCGGAGGTGTAGATCATCAGCGCCGGATCGTCCGGCGAGCTGACCACCGGCAGCGACCGGTCGCGGCCGGCCGCGACGAGCTCGCTGAAACTCTCCGCGCCGGGACGCGCGCCGTCGACGCAGACCACGAGGCCGAGCCCCTCCGGCCGGTCCGCAAGCTTGGCGAGGCCCTCGTCGTCGGTGATCAGCGCGCGGGCGCCGGAATCCCGGAGCCGGTAGGCGATGGCCTCGAAGCCGAAAGCGCCGGCGAGCGGAACGGCGATCGCGCCGAGCTTGTAGACCGCGAAATGGCTGGCGAGGACCTCCACCGATTGCGGCAGCAGGATCGCGACCCGGTCGCCCGAGGCGATCCCCTTCGCCGCCAGCGCATGGGCGAGGCGGTTCGAGAGCGCGGCCAGGGCGCCGTAGCTGACGGCGCGCCAAGCGCCGTTCTCCCGGAGGCCGTTCTCCCGGTGGTAGAGCGCCGGGCGCGTGGGCGCGCGCGCCGCCCACGCGTCGCAGGCGTGATGCGCGATATTGTAACGGTCGGGCAGACGCCAGCGGAACGCGCGCACAAGCCCGTCATAGTCGCCGATGCGCGGAAGCACCAAGATACCACCCCTCCAACGGACGGGCGGCAGGCTATAGCCGCAGGGCGTTCCGGTCCATGGGGTGCTTTGCCGGCGCGCGGACGCTCAGCGCGCCGGCGTGTCGGGATCGGCCAGGACTAGCGCCCAGAACACCTTGTATTTCGAGCCCGGCGCATTGGCCGTGGCGATCCCCATCCTCGTCATGCCGGGCGCCAGCATGTTCTTGTTGTGCGAGGGAGAATCGCGCCAGCCGGAGAAGGCTTCCGCGAGCGTGTGGTAGCCCGCCCCCACGTTCTCCACCGCGCCGCGCGCATCGTAGCCCGACGCCTTCATGCGCGAGATGAAGTCGCGCCCGCCCACCGCATGGTCGAGCTTGTCGGCCTTGGCCATGGCGTTGGCCTGGTCCTGGGCGAGGCGGTTCAGGGCCGGATCGACGCTCACCGCCGGCAGCCCGCGCGCGGTGCGGTAGTCCGAGAGCAGCGAGGCGGCGGCGGCCGCGTCCACCGGCTTTCCGGTCTGGGCGAGGTTCACGTAGAAGGCCGGCTGGGACATGTCCTCGGTGGTCCCGCAGCCCGCAAGGGCCAGCACGAGAGCGAGGAGCGAGAGGCCGGCGAGGGGCGCGCGCATGGCGGTTTCCGAAACAAGACCCTGGAAAAGGCACCAGGGCGGCCATCTGGCGCCGCCCGGGTTGAGGAAGCGTTAGCGCCTCACGCGTCCGGAGGATCGCGCTCCGGCGCGGGGGGCACCATGTCGGCCGGGGCACGGGCGAGTGCCGCCCAGGGCTGGGACGCCATGACGATGCCGGCCTTGCGGAAGCGCGCGAGCAGCTGGAAGTGCAGGTCGCTCTTCACCGTCAGGCCGTAGTCGACGTTCGCCACCACGCAGCGCAGCTCGAACACCATGCCCGCGTCGACGAACTTCGACAGGAACACGCGCGGCGGCGGCTTCTGCAGCACCTGCGGATGGTCGCAGGCGCAGGAGACCAGGATGTCGCGCACCTCCTCCGGGTCAGCGTCGAACGTGACGTTCACGGTGACGATGACGCGTCCGGAGGTGTTGGAGTGCGTCCAGTTCTTCACCATGCCGGTGATGAGGTCGGTGTTCGGCACGATGACGGTGGCGCGCTCGAAGGTCTCGATCTCCGTGGAGCGCACGGAGATGCGGCGCACATAGCCCTCCTCGCCCTTCACATTGATGGTGTCGCCCACCCGGATCGGCCGCTCGGCGAGCAGGATCAGGCCGGAGACGAAGTTCGAGACGATGGACTGGAGGCCGAAGCCGATACCCACCGAGAGCGCGCCGGCGACGATGGCGATGCTCTCCAGGTTGATGCCCAGCTCGCCCACCGACAGCATGATCGCGACGATCACGCCCACATAGCCAAGGATGGTGGCGATCGAGGATTGCAGCGACGGCTCCAGCCCGGTGCGCGGCAGGATCGCGGTGGCGACCCAGCGCTGGAGCCCGCGCGCGAGCACCAGGCCGAGCAGCAGCAGCCCGACCGCCGAGAGCACGCTCCAGAGCGTGATGGTGGTGCTGCCGATGCGCACGCCGAAGGAAACGCGCTCCACCGTGTCCATCACGTCGGCGGTGGAGGTGCCCCAGCTTCCTGCGATCAGGAACGCCGCCACCACGAACAGCAGCAACTTGAGCAGGCCGGCCAGCACGACGCCGATGAGTTCCAGGCTCTCGGGCTTGAGGCCGAGCGTGGTGGACATGGCGCGCGAGCGGTGCGTCCCGCGTGCGAGCCCCTCCGTGAAGAAGGCGTCGATCAGGCCGTAGAGCACATAGAGCCCGCCGAGCACCGCGGCGGCGATCACGAGGCGGGCGGCGACGAAGGCGGCGAAGCTCACATAGCCCGAAACCAGCGCGCCGATGAGGAAGGCGACCACCAGCCAGGCGAGGAAGCGCACCCAGGCGAGCCGTGCGGTGCCGGCCGCGCTCGCCGTGGTCTCGCTCGCCGCCTCCGGCGGCGCGCCCTCGGCCGGCGCGGGAACGTCCGTCTCGGCCTTGCCGAGATTGACGAGGAAGCGGGCGAGAAAGGCGCCGATCAGCAGCGCCATCACCGCGCTCGTCACCACGGTGAGGCCGACGGGCGCGAACAAGGCACGGTGCGCCGCGTTCAGGAAGGCGGCGATGGAGAGCGCCCATACCGCGAACGAGAAGTAGCGGAAGGCGATGCCGGCGGCCCGGTCGCTGAGGCCCGGCAGGCGCCGCCACGGCTCGCCGGGAGCCAGCAGGGCGCGGCCGATGCCGTTGCCCACCGCCTTGATGATGATCGCCACCGTGAGGCCGCGCACCAGCTCCTCGGCGCGCGGGGGGATCACGTCGAAGCCGTTGGCGAACGCCACCGCCGCGACCGTGGCCAGCGGCGCCACCAGCGCTTCCAGGAAGAACACCTTGATGGCTTCGCGCGCCGACCTCAGGCGCGAGAAGTGCTCGCCCCCGGGGGACTGCGGCGTGCGCAGGCGCACGCGCGCGAAGCGGCCGAGCGCCACCACCAACGCGGCGATGGCCAGGGCGCCGAGCGCGATGCCGATGACCGCGAGGCGCCCCTGGCGCTGGGTGGCGAAGCTGGTCCAGTCGCTGGCGAGATAGGTGAGCGCGCGCCACTCCCCCGCGAGCCCGGCGAAGGCGCTGGTCCACAGCGCCGGATCGAGCACCGAGACCGAGCGCTCGAACAGCTGCCCCGTGAACAAGGCGCGGCGACGGCCGGCGATGCGCTCGGCGACCTCGTCGGCCCGGCCGACCAGCGCCCGGTTCTGCTTCAGCGCGGCGTCGAGCTCGGCGGACAGGCGCTGCAGGCGCTCGCGGTCGGTGCTCGCGGTCGGGTCCTCGGGGGCGGCGCCCTCGGCGGGCTTGGGACCGAGCTCCTCCAGCCGCGACTTGGCCGCGGCGAGGCGCGGCGCGATCTCCTCCGAGCGCGCGATCAGCTCGCGCCGCGTCGGGTCGAGCCGCTGGCGCAGATCGTCGAGATCGGAGCTGCGCAGCCCTTCCACCGCGAGCGACGCCTCGATCGCGTCGAGCACCGCGCGGCCCGCCTCCATCTTCTCGCGTGCCGCCTGGACCGCGGCATCCGGCGGGAAAACGGCCTTCTTCGGCGTCGCGGGCGCAGCCGGGGCGGTGCCGCCGGCCGGAGCCCCGCCGCCCTGCGCCTGTCCCTGTCCCTGTCCTTGACCCTGCTCCGGCGGGTGGGCCGGCGCCGAACCCTCAGCCGGCGCCTGCCCCTGGACCGGTGCGGCGGTCTGGGCGTGGACGCCGGGCGGCGCCACGGACAAGGCGAGGAACAGAGCGGCGCCGAGCGCCGCCGCAGGCTTCAGAAGGTGCATCAGTTCGATCTCCGGGCGGCGTTCCTGTCGCCCGAAGGCGGCATCCTCATGGCGGCGCGGCCGAAAAGCGCGCGCCCGATCCCCCGCGCGGCGGTTGATTTTGCTGGCGTCCACAGGCCGCTTGCCGCTAATTCGGACCATGACGAAGATCGCCCGATCGGCTGAACGATCGGCTTTCCTGAAGTTCGGGGCGGTGCCGCCCGGTCGCGGCCCGGCGGCACGCGGCTCCGAAGGACGAGGATGCTCTTGATGCTGCCCGCTCCCGCCGTCAAGGCCGATCTCCCGCCCGATCCCGCCGATCCCGTGGTGCTCGCGCGGGCGCTCATCCGCGCCCCGTCGGTGACGCCCGACGCAGAGCCCGCCATGGCGCTGGTGGCGGACGTGCTCGCCGCGGCGGGATACGCGGTGGAGCGGCTCGACTTCGCCGACCACGGGCCGCGCGTCGCCAACCTCTACGCCCGCATCGGCGAGGGGGCTCCGAACCTGTGCTTCGCCGGCCATGTGGACGTGGTGCCGCCGGGGGACGCCGCCGAATGGCGCCACGGCCCGTTCGCGGGCGATGTGGCGGAGGGCCTCCTCTATGGCCGCGGCGCGGTGGACATGAAGGGCGCCGTCGCCGCCTCCATCGCCGCCGCCTTGCGTTACGGAAGGCCGCAGGCCGGCTCGCTCTCCTTCCTCATCACCGGCGACGAGGAGGGCCCGGCGCTTGACGGCACCGTGCGGGTGGTGGAGGCGCTGAGGGCGCGCGGCGAGCGGGTCGATGCCTGCATCCTCGGCGAGCCGACCAATCCTTCGGCCATGGGCGACGCCTTCAAGATCGGCCGGCGCGGCTCGCTCTCCGGCATCCTCACGGTGGAGGGAAAGCAGGGCCACGTCGCCTACCCGCACCTCGCCGACAATCCGATCCCGCGCCTCGTCAGGCTCATTGCCGCGCTCACCGCCGCACCGCTGGACGAGGGCTCGGACTTCTTCCCGCCCTCCAACCTCGAGGTGGTCTCGGTGGACGTGGGCAATCCGGTGTTCAACGTCATTCCGGCCCGGGCGGAGGCACGCTTCAACGTGCGCTTCAACGACCATTTCACGCTCGCGAGCCTCCAGGCGGAGATCCGCCGCCGGCTCGGCGCCACCGGCCTTGCCCACCATCTCGCCTTCCGGCCGGGCGCGAGCGAGAGCTTCCGCACCGAGCCGGGCCCGTTCGTGGACATGGTGCGCGCGGCGGTCGAGGCGGTGACGGGCCGGGTGCCGGAAGCCTCCACCTCCGGAGGCACCTCGGACGCGCGCTTCATCAAGGATCTGTGCCCGGTGATCGAGTTCGGGCTCGTGGGCCGCACCATGCACCAGGTGGACGAGGCGAGCCCGGTGGCCGACATCGTCGCGCTCACCCAGGTCTATGAGCGCATCATCCGGAGCTATTTTGCCCGCTGACGGCGGGACTTCGAGAGCAACCCCATGATCGAGAACGAGATTTCGAGCCGCCTCCCGGTCGAGGGCAGCGAGATCGCGGTGCGCACGCTGCCCGGACGGGCACCCGGCGTGATGTGGCTGGGCGGCTTCAAGTCGGACATGACCGGCACCAAGGCCGAGCACCTCGCCCGCTGGGCGGCGGCGCGCGGCACCGCCTATGTGCGGTTCGACTATTCCGGCCATGGCGCGTCGGGTGGGCGGTTCGAGGACGGCACCATCTCCCGCTGGCTCGCCGAATCGCTCGCGGTGTTCGACCGGGCCACGGCCGGCCCGCAGGTGCTGGTCGGCTCCTCCATGGGCGGCTGGATGGCGCTGCTCCTGGCGCGAGCGCTAGCGTCGCGCGGCGAGAAGCGGCTCGCGGCGCTGGTGCTGATCGCGCCGGCGCCGGATTTCACCGAAGCCCTGATGTGGGAGCGCTTCCCGCCGCCGGTGCGCCAGCTGATCGAGACCTCGGGCCGGTTCCTGAAGCCGTCCCTCTATGGCGAGGACCCTTACGTCATCACCCGCGACCTGATCGAGGACGGCCGGCGCCACCTGCTGCTCGGCGCGCCGTTCGCCGTGGGCTGCCCGGTGCGCATCCTCCAGGGCGCCGCGGACGAGGACGTGCCATGGGAGCACGCCATGCGGCTCGTCTCGTGCCTCGCCGAGGACGACGTGGTGTTCTCGCTGGTGAAGGACGGCGACCACCGCCTGTCGCGGCCGGAGGACCTGGAGCGCCTCATCGCGGCGCTGGAGGAATTCGTCTGAGGCGGCTGAGGCGGGCCGCCCGCCTTCAGGCCCGCGCCATGCGCGCGGAAAACGCGGGCATGCGGGCGATGAGCCACCGGTAGGGCACGAGGAAGAGCGCCACCATGGCGAGCTTCACCAGATAGTCCACCACGGCCCAGTTGGCCCAGGGCAGGCCGGTCCCGGCGAAGGCGAGCGAGAAGAAGATCGCCGTGTCGAGCGCCGACGAGACCACGCCCGAGGCGAGCGGCGGCAGCCACCAGGCGCGCGCCCTGAGCCGGTCGAACACGGTGGCGTCAAGGAGCTGGGCCGCGAGGAAGGCGGAACCGGACGCGAGCGCGATGCGCGGCGTCGCGAGGACGGCCGAGAGCGCCACCGCCAGCGCGAAGCCGGCATAGATCACCCGCCGCGTCCGAGCGAGGCCGAGGCGCCGGTTCGAGAGGTCGTTCACCAGGAAGGTGAAGGGATAGGTGAAGGCGCCGAAGGTGAGCCAGTCCTGAAGCCCGAACGGCGTGAAGGGGTGCTGCACCAGGATATTGGCGGCGAGCACCGTGGCGCACATGACAAAAACCGCGAGCGCGAACGCCCGCGGTTCGGACTTCAAGAGCATGACGGCGTCTCCGGCACCGGCGATGGCCGGCGCTGGCCTCAGGCCGCGGAAGCGGATTCGGCGCTCGCCTTGGCGATCTGGCGCTTCAGCTCCAGGGCGCGCGGGGACAGGTCCTCGTCGCGGGCCTTCTTCAGGAAGGCGTCGAGGCCGCCGCGATGATCCACGCTCTTGAGCGCGTTGGCGCTGACGCGGAAGCGCACGGAGCGCTTCAGGGTCTCGCTCTCGAGCGTGACGTTGCACAGGTTCGGCAGGAACCGGCGCTTGGTCTTGCGGTTCGAGTGGCTCACGAGGTTGCCGCTCAGAACCGCCTTGCCGGTCAGGTCGCACCGCCGGGACATGGCGAAAGTCCTTTGTTCTTCGTGTCACGCGGGGAACGCAGCCGGGGCCAGGCGACCCTCGTGCACTCACCCGCTCTATCGGGAAGCGGCTCCTATAGGGGGAGAGGGGGGCTCACGTCAAGGTGGGCGGTGCGGAGCCGCGTGTTCCGTCGCTGCCGCAGTGTTAGCATTATGCTAACAGAAGCCATCAGGGAGATCACATATAGCCGGGCGGCGCTGAAATCCTTGATGCGCATGCCAGCCAATGTGTCTCGGACAATCCGCGCGAAGATCGAGCAGTACGCCTGCGACCCCGCCTCGCTCGCCAACAACGTCTCCGCGCTGAAGGGCGAGCCGGGCTGCTTCGGGATAGTCAAACTCGCCGAATAAATTTCGACCCTCGCTGGCAATGTCGCTCCCTCACCCCGGCAGCAGCACCCCGCGCGCCTTCTGCGCCGCCTCGACGATGAAGTCCGCCGCCACGCGGATGCGGGCCAGCTCGCGCGTGTCGGGATGGGTGAGGAGCCAGAAGGTGCGCGTCAGGCCTACCTCGTCGTGCAGCACCGGGACCAGGTCCTCCGGCCCGTCGCCCAGGAACTGGTCGGCGATGAAGGAGTGCATGACGCACACGCCCGCCCCGGCCCGCGTCGCCATGAGCTGGGCGGCGACGCCGGAACTCTTCAGCCGCACCCGGATGTCCTTGGACACCAGCGGCACGTAGTTCAGCTTGGGATCGTAGATCAGGTCGTCCACGTAGCCGATGAAGTCGTGGCTCGCGAGCGCGGCGCGGCTCTCGATCGGCCCGTGGCGGTCGAGATAGGCCCGCGAGGCGTAGAGCCTGAGGCCGTAGTCGGCGAGCTTGCGGGCATGCACGCGCCCCTCCTTCGGGCGGCTCACCGAGATGGCGATGTCGGCCTCGCGCTTCGACAGCGAGAACACGCGCGGCATGGGCAGGAGCTGGATCTCCAGGTCCGGATGGAGCGCGGCCAGCGCGCCGATGCGCGGGGCCAGGAAATAGCTGCCAAAGCCGTCCGGCGTGCCGATCCGCACCGTGCCCGAGACGCCGCGGTCTGAGCCCGCGATCTGCGCCTGGGCGCCAAGGGCGATGGTCTCCATCGCCTCGGCCGAGGCCAGCAGCCGCTCGCCCGCGGCGGTGAGCGCGTATCCCGCCGGCAGGCGATCGAACAGCCTGGCGCCGAGCGCGGCCTCCAGCGCGCCGATGCGCCGCGACACCGTGGAATGCTCCACCTTCAGCCGCGACGCCGCCACCGTGAGCCGGCCCGCCCGCGCCACGGCGAGGAAGAAGCGCAGGTCCGACCACTCGAAATCCGACGCGCGCACCGCCCGCCTCCTCTATTTTCGCACAGCAAAGGTGCAAGAATTGCCGTAGATGTGCGTAAAAGGATAGCGCATTGTGCCGGCAAGAACGCTGCCCCCAGAGGCCTGCGCGCCAGGGCGGCCGGAAACGCTTTTCCCAGGAAGGACATCGCATCATGCGCGAGATCGGCCATTTCATCGGTGGCAAGCACGTGCCGGGCACGTCGGGCCGCCATGCGGACGTGTGGCAGCCCATGACCGGCGAGGTGATCGCCCGCGTGGCGCTTGCCTCCAAGGACGAGATGGCCGCCGCCGTCGCCAACGCCAAGGCCGCCCAGCCGGCCTGGGCCGCCACCAATCCCCAGCGCCGCGCCCGCGTGCTCATGAAGTTCCTGGAGCTGGTGCAGCGCGACTATGACGCGCTCGCCGAGCTGCTCGCCCGCGAGCACGGCAAGACCGTGCCCGACGCCCGCGGCGACATCCAGCGCGGGCTCGAGGTGATCGAGTTCGCGGTCGGCATCCCGCACCTCATGAAGGGCGAGTACACCGACGGCGCCGGCCCGGGCATCGACATCTACTCCATGCGCCAGCCGCTGGGCGTCGTTTCCGGCATCACGCCGTTCAACTTCCCGGCCATGATCCCCATGTGGAAGTTCGGCCCCGCCATCGCCTGCGGCAACGCCTTCATCCTGAAGCCGTCCGAGCGCGATCCCGGCGTGCCCATGCACCTCGCCGAGCTGATGCTCGAGGCCGGCCTGCCGCCCGGCATCCTCAACGTGGTGAACGGCGACAAGGAGGCGGTGGACGCCATCCTCGACGATCCCGACATCCAGGCCGTGGGCTTCGTGGGCTCGTCCGCCATCGCCCAGTACATCTATGCCCGGGGCGCGGCCAACGGAAAGCGGGTCCAGGGCTTCGGCGGCGCCAAGAACCACATGATCATCATGCCCGACGCGGACATGGACCAGGCGGTCGACGCCCTGATCGGCGCCGGCTACGGCTCCGCCGGCGAGCGCTGCATGGCGATCTCGGTGGCGGTGCCGGTGGGCGAGACGGCCGCCGAGGCGCTGATGGACAAGCTCGTCCCGCGCGTCGAGAACCTGAAGATCGGCCCCTCCACGGACGGCTCCGCCGATTTCGGCCCGCTCGTCACCCGCGAAGCGGTGGACCGCGTGAAGGGCTATGTGGACCTCGGCATCCAGGAAGGCGCCAAGCTCGTGGTGGACGGCCGCGGCTTCAAGATGCAGGGCTACGAGAACGGCTTCTACATGGGCGGCTGCCTGTTCGACCATGTGACCGCCGACATGCGCATCTACAAGGAGGAGATCTTCGGACCGGTCCTCTCCGTGGTGCGCGCGCCGGAGTACAAGGAAGCCCTGCGCCTCGCCAACGACCATGAATACGGCAACGGCGTCGCCATCTTCACCCGCGACGGCGACGCGGCACGCGACTTCGCCTCCAAGGTCCAGGTGGGCATGGTGGGCGTCAACGTGCCGATCCCCGTGCCGCTCGCCTACCACACGTTCGGCGGCTGGAAGCGCTCCGGCTTCGGCGATTTGAACCAGCACGGCCCGGACGGCGTGCGCTTCTACACCAAGACCAAGACCGTCACCTCCCGCTGGCCCTCCGGCATCAAGGACGGCGCGGACTTCGTCATCCCCACCATGGGGTGAGCGCGCGTCCCGCCTGCCTCGGCGGGGGCGTGGATATTCTCCTTGCAACCGAAATCCCGTGCTATCATTTTTGATAGCACGGGATCGGAAGGAGACGATCATGGCCCAGGTGCTTGTGCGCAACATTCCCGACGAGACCCTCAACGTCTACCGGGAGCGGGCGAAGCGGAACGGCATCTCGCTGGAGCAGGAGATTCGCAACCTCCTGGAGAAGAACCGGCCGTTCACGAAAGAAGAGCGGATGGCTGTGACACGCCATCTGCATTCCAAGACGCTGAAGGTCTCCCCTCCGCTGACGTTGGATGAAATCCGCGAAGGCCTTGAATGAGCCGCGTCGTCCTGGTCGATGCCAGCGTAGCGGTGAAGTGGCTGGTACAAGAGCAACATGTGGCGAAGGCCATCATGCTTCTCGACGAAGCCGACGAGATCACGGCACCACAGATTCTGTTTGGGGAGGTCGCTAACGCGCTCTGGAAGAAAGTGCGGCGGGCGGAGATCGCAGCGGATACAAGCCTTGATGCGATCCGCCTTCTTCAGAGCTACATCCACGTCGTCCACCCGATCGAAGAATTTTTAACGGAGGCGTTGACCATGGCCTGCGCGGTGGACCACCCAATCTATGACTGCCTCTACATTGCCTGCGCCCGCGGACTCAATCTCCCCCTCGTCACCGCCGATGCCCGCCTCATCCGCAAGTTCTCCTCATCGCCCTACGCCGCCTCCATCCTCCCCCTCGACCAGTGGCGCCCCTGACCATGTTCACGCTCTCCGAGGACCAGATCGCCATCCGCGACATGGCGCGCGACTTCGCCAATGTCGAGCTCGCGCCCTACGCCGTGGAATGGGACGAGAAGAAGCACTTCCCGAAGGACGCCCTGCGCGCCGCCGCCGCGCTCGGCATGGGCGGCATCTACGTCAAGGAGGACGTGGGCGGCTCCGGCCTCTCGCGGCTCGACGCGGCGCTCATCTTCGAGGCCCTCGCCACCGCCTGTCCCGGCACCTCGGCGTATCTCTCCATCCACAACATGTCGACCTGGATGATCGACCGCTTCGGCGACGACGACCAGCGCCGCCGCTGGGTGCCCAAGCTCGCCTCCATGGAGCATTTCGCGTCCTACTGCCTCACCGAGCCGGGGGCGGGATCGGACGCGGCGGCGCTGAAGACGAAGGCGGTGCGCGACGGCGACCATTACATCGTCGACGGGCAGAAGCAGTTCATTTCCGGCGCCGGCGAGAGCGACGTCTACGTGGTCATGGTGCGCACGGGCGCCGAGGGGCCGAAAGGCATCTCCACCTTGGTCATCGAGGCGGGCACGCCCGGCCTCTCCTTCGGCGCCAACGAGAAGAAGATGGGCTGGAACGTGCAGCCCACCCGCGCCGTCATCTTCGAGGGCCTGAGGGTGCCGGTGGAGAACCGCATCGGCGCCGAGGGCGAGGGCTTCAAGATCGCCATGGCCGGGCTCGACGGCGGACGCCTCAATATCGGCGCCTGCTCGCTGGGCGGGGCGCAGGCGGCGCTGGAGAAGACGCTGTCCTACATGCGCGAGCGCAAGGCGTTCGGCAAAAGGCTCGACGAGTTCCAGGCGCTGCAGTTCCGCCTCGCCGACATGGCGATCGAGCTGGAGGCCGCGCGCACCTTCCTGTGGCGCGCGGCGGCCGCGCTCGATGCCAAGGCGGCCGACGCGACGCAGCTCTGCGCCATGGCCAAGCGCGTCGCCACCGACCGCGGCTTCGAGGTGGCGAACGAGGCGCTGCAATTGCACGGCGGCTACGGCTACCTTTCCGACTACGGCATCGAGAAGATCGTGCGCGACCTCAGGGTCCACCAGATCCTCGAAGGCACCAACGAGATCATGCGCCTCATCGTCTCCCGCGCCCTCATCGCGCAGGGGAATTGAGGCGCGCAAGACGGGCCGTCATCCCCCTTGGGCGGGGGATCCATGCTGGGGCCGGGCTGGCGCCTCCGGCCTGGACCGTGGGCAGGCGGCCGCGTGGATGCCCCGGACGAGCCGGGGCATGACGGTATGACAAGACAAGCGAGTTGATAAATCAATCGGCCCCGACAAGCTCCCAGGCACGGCTTTCGCCAGGAGCGCGGGACGCAATCCGGGAGGGAACCATCATGGCCACCATCGCATTCATCGGCCTCGGCAACATGGGCGGGCCCATGGCGTCGAACCTCATAAAGGCGGGCCACGAGGTGATCGGCTTCGATCTCTCCGCCGCCGCCATCGACGGCGCCAAGGCGCGCGGCATCGCCGTCGCGCCGGGCGCGAAGGAGGCGGTGGCGCAGGCGGACGTGGTGGTGACCATGCTGCCCTCCGGCAAGCATGTGGTGGGCGCCACCGGCGGGCCGGACGGCCTGCTGGCCGCCGCCAAGCCCGGCGCGCTGTTCATCGACAGCTCAACCATCGACGTGGCCTCGGCCCGCGCCTTCCACGAGGCGGCGAAGGCCTCCGGCCATCCGAGCGTCGACGCCCCGGTCTCCGGCGGCGTGGGCGGCGCGGAAGCGGCGACGCTGACCTTCATGGTGGGCGGCACCGACGAGGCGTTCGGCGCGGCGCGGCCCTTGCTGGAGGCCATGGGCAAGAAGATCGTGCATTGCGGCGGCGCCGGCGCGGGCCAGGCGGCGAAGATCTGCAACAACATGATCCTCGGCATCTCGATGATCGCGGTCTCGGAGGCGTTCGTGCTGGGCGAGAAGCTCGGCCTCTCGCACCAGGCGCTCTACGACGTCGCCTCCACCTCGTCGGGCCAGTGCTGGTCGCTCACCACCTATTGCCCGGTGCCGGGCCCGGTGCCCACCAGCCCCGCCAACCGCGACTACGTGCCGGGCTTCGCCGCCGCGCTGATGCTGAAGGACCTCAAGCTGTCCCAGGAAGCAGCCGAGACGGCCGGCGCCGCGACCGCGCTCGGCGCGGCCGCCACCGCCCTCTACACGGCGTTCGCCGCCGAGGGGAACGAGGGCAAGGACTTCTCCGGCATCATCGAGTGGGTGCGCACCCGCACCGACGAGACCTGATCGCGTCCCGCGCCGCCGCCCTCATGCGGGCGGCGGGCCGAAGCGGTTCTCGTTCGGCTCGGTCGGCTGCACCCAGAAATACAGCAGCACGAAGAAGCCGATGATGGTGAGCAGCAGCAGCTGCCACCAGCCGGTGCGGTCGATGTCGTGCAGGCGCCGCGCGCCGACCGCGAGGTTCGGCAGGATGAGGGCGAGCGTCAGCAGCCCGTGCAGGGTGTCGGCCGCGGTGTCGGAGATGGAATAGCCCACCAGCGCCGCCGCCGCCGAGACCAGGAAATTGAACAGGTAGAACCACCAGAACTCGCTGCGCGAGGCACGCCCGCTGAAGGTGGCGTACTGGCGAAAGCAGCTGCCGATCGATTCCTGGAACGTCATCGCCCCTCCCCGCGCCGCAGTCGCGGCGCCCGCCTGCGGCCGGCACCGGTGTGGCCGGCCGCCGTCAAGGTTAGAGCGCGGGGCGAGGGAAGAGAAGCCGTCCGCCGCCGCCGTCCCCACAGAGCGCGGGACGGCGGACCGGCAAGCGGGAACGCGCCCGTCAGATCTGGCGCTCGACCATCATCTTCTTGATCTCGGCGATGGCCTTGGCCGGGTTGAGGCTCTTCGGGCACGCCTGGGCGCAGTTCATGATGGTGTGGCAGCGATAGAGTCGGAAGGGGTCTTCCAGATAGTCGAGGCGCGTGCCGGCGCGCTCGTCGCGGCTGTCCTTGAGCCAGCGGGTGGCCTGGAGCAGGGCCGCCGGGCCGAGATAGCGGTCGCCGTTCCACCAGTAGCTCGGGCAGGAGGTGGAGCAGCAGGCGCACAGGATGCACTCATAGAGGCCGTCGAGCTTCTCGCGGTCCTCCTTCGACTGGCGCCACTCCTTCTCGGGGGCGGCGGTGTCGGTCTGGAGCCACGGCTCGATGGAGGCGTGCTGGGCGTAGAAGCGGGTGAGGTCCGGCACCAGGTCCTTCACCACCGGCATGTGCGGCAGCGGGTAGACCGTGACCGCGCCCTTCACCAGCACCTCGTCCATGCCCTTGGTGCAGGCCAAAGTGTTGGTGCCGCCGATGTTCATGGCGCACGAGCCGCACACGCCCTCGCGGCAGGAGCGGCGGAAGGTCAGCGTCGGGTCGATCTTGTTCTTGATGTAGATCAGGCCGTCCAGGACCATCGGCCCGCAGTCCTCGCGGTCCACGTAGTACGTGTCCATGCGCGGGTTGCGGCCGTCGTCCGGGTTCCAGCGATAGATGCGGAACTCGGTGAGCGTCTTGGCGCTCGCCGGCTTCGGCCACACCTTGCCGGCGGTGACCTGGGAGTTCTTCGGAAGGGTGAGCTCAACCATGGCACGTCCTGGATCGCTGGAGCGGCAGCCGCCCGCAGGAATTGGCCGCGACCGCGCCACTGCGCGGCCGCGTCAGCAAGGGCTCAGTACACGCGCTTCTTGGGCTCGATGTACTGGATGTCGTTCGACAGCGTGTAGGTGTGCACCGGACGGTCGTCGAGGCGCACGGCGCCGGACGCCGTGTCGAAGTACGACAGGGTGTGCTTCATCCAGTTGTGGTCGTCGCGCTCGGGGAAGTCCTCGCGCGCGTGGGCGCCACGGCTCTCCTGGCGGCTCGCCGCGCTCTCCATGGTGACGATCGCCTGGGAGATCAGGTTGTCGAACTCCAGGGTCTCGATGAGGTCGGAGTTCCACACCAGCGAGCGGTCGGTGACGCCGATGTCGCTCGCGCCCTTGTAGACGTCGTGGATGAGCTTGCGGCCCTCCTCCAGCACCTCGCCGGTGCGGAAGACGGCGCAGTTGTTCTGCATCACCTTCTGCATGTTGAGGCGCAGCTCGGCGGTGGGGGTGCCGCCGGAGGCATGGCGGAACTTGTCGAGGCGGCCCAGCGCGAGGTCGGCGCTGTTCTCGGGCAGCGGGCGGTGCTTCTCGCCCGGCTTCACCAGCTCGGCGGCGCGCAGGCCGGCGGCGCGGCCGAACACCACGAGGTCGATCAGCGAGTTGGAGCCGAGGCGGTTGGCGCCGTGCACCGACACGCAGGCCGCCTCGCCGATGGCCATCAGGCCGGGCACCACCTGGTCCGGATCGCCCTGGCGCTTGTCCAGCACCTCGCCGTGATAGTTCGTGGGGATGCCGCCCATGTTGTAGTGCACGGTCGGGATCACCGGGATCGGCTCGCGCGTCACGTCCACGCCGGCGAAGATCTTCGCGCTCTCCGAGATGCCGGGCAGGCGCTCGTGGAGGATGGCGGGGTCGAGATGGTCGAGGTGCAGGAAGATGTGGTCCTTGCTCTTGCCGACGCCGCGACCCTCGCGGATCTCCATGGTCATGGAGCGCGAGACCACGTCGCGGGAGGCGAGGTCCTTGGCCGAGGGGGCGTAGCGCTCCATGAAGCGCTCGCCCTCGGAATTGGTGAGGTAGCCGCCCTCGCCGCGGGAGCCCTCGGTGATGAGGCAGCCCGAGCCGTAGATGCCGGTGGGGTGGAACTGCACGAACTCCATGTCCTGCAGCGGCAGGCCGGCGCGCAGCACCATGCCGCCGCCGTCGCCGGTGCAGGTATGGGCCGAGGTGGCGGAGAAGTAGGCGCGACCGTAGCCGCCGGTGGCCAGCACCGTGAGGTGGGCGCGGAAGCGGTGGATGGTGCCGTCGTCCATCTTGATGGCGACGACGCCGCGGCAGCGGCCGTCCTCGTCCATGATCAGGTCGATGGCGAAGTATTCGATGAAGAATTCGGCCGTGTGCTTCAGCGCCGCCCCGTAGAGGGTATGCAGCATGGCATGGCCGGTGCGGTCGGCGGCGGCGCAGGTGCGCTGGGCGGTGCCCTTGCCGAAATGCGTGGTCATGCCGCCGAACGGGCGCTGGTAGATCTTGCCGTCCTCGGTGCGCGAGAACGGAACGCCCCAGTGCTCCAGCTCGTAGACGGCGGCCGGCGCGTTGCGCACGAGATATTCGATGGCGTCCTGGTCACCCAGCCAGTCCGACCCCTTCACGGTGTCGTACATGTGCCATTCCCACTTGTCCTCGCCCATGTTGGCGAGCGAGGCGGCGACGCCGCCCTGGGCGGCCACCGTGTGGGAGCGGGTGGGGAACACCTTGGTGATGCAGGCGGTCCTGAGGCCCGCCTCGGAGCAGCCCACGACCGCGCGCAGGCCGGCACCGCCGGCGCCGACGACCAGCACGTCGTAGGTGTGATCGGTGATGGGATAGGCGGCGCCGTTCACTGCGGGTGCGGCTGAGCCGTTGGTTGCCGTGTCGGCCATGGTCAGCCTCCCACGCTGATCTTGATGATGGCGAAGGCGCCGGCGAGGGCGATCACCGTGGTGAAGAAGGTGTTGGCGATGATGAGGAGCACCTTGGTGCCCTCGGTGTGGACATAGTCCTCGATCACCACCTGCATGCCGAGGCGCATGTGGATGGACACCGACAGCAGCGTCAGCAGCAGCACCACCGCCACCAGCGGGTTGCCGATCACGGAGCGCGCATGCTCGTAGGTCGAGCCGGCGAGGCAGATGACGATGCCGATGAAGGCGATCGCCAGGATCAGGTTGGCAAGCGCGGTCACGCGCTGGAGGAAGAAGTGCTCGGTGCCGGAATGGGCGGAGCCGAGGCCGCGCACCCGGCCGAGGGGCGTGCGCATGGGGGTGTGGCTGGGGTTGCTCATGTGCCCTCTCCTCAGCCCTTCAGCGCCAGGCCGATGATCCAAAGCAGCACGGTGAGCACCACCGAGCCGGCGAGCGTCGCCTTGGCGAGCAGCACGCGCTCGTTCGGGCCGAAGCCGTGGATGAAGTCCCAGATGAAGTGGCGGATGCCGCCGAGCGCGTGGTGCAGCAGCGCCCAGGTGAAACCGAACAGCACCAGAAGGCCGACGGGCGAGCCGGCGATGCCCATGAAGGCGTCGTAGGCGCCGCGCGAGGTGGCGGCGGCGAGGAGCCACCAGACCAGCAGGATCGTGCCGAGATAGAGGCCCACCCCGGTGATGCGATGCACAATCGACATCATCATCGTGAACAGCGGCCGGTAAATCTGCAGGTGGGGTGAGAGCGGACGCTCGACCCGGGGCGGGCTGTCGGCCATTGGGGCCTCCTTAGAAAATTGGACGATCAGGTATCCCAATCGTGACCAGTTCGCAACGATTCCAAAGCACGCCGCGTTCGTTTATGCCCGCCAGGGCGGGTCGGCAATTGGCTTTACGTTGCAGGCGGGGCGGCGGCGCACGCGGGCATTGCTGCATTGCCGCTGAAATGAAGGCGGCGCAAACGAAAAACGCGGCGCCGGGAAACCCGACGCCGCGTGAAAGTGAAAATCTGGAACGCCGGCTCAGAAGCGATAGGTCACGCCGGTGCCGAAGATCCAGGGATTGAGCTGGGCCGTGCCGGTGAGCTGCGCGCCGCCCACGGTGACGGTGAAGTCGGGCTCCAGGAAGATCTTCTTCACGTCGAAGTTGATGCCCCAGTGCCTGTCGATCATCCAGTCGAAGCCGGCCTGCAGCGCCCAGCCGAAGCTGTCGTGCACGTCGAGCTGCGTCACCGCGGGGTTCGAGGTGCTCTGGCTGAAGAAGGCGGTGTAGTTGATGCCGGCGCCGATATAGGGCTTGAACGGCCCGAAATCGGTGAAGTGATACTGCAGGGTCAGGGTCGGGGGCAGCAGCCACACCTTGCCGATCTGGCCGAGCCCGGCCAGCGAGCCACCGCCGTTGATATCATGAGGCGTGACGCCGAGGATGAGCTCAGCCGCGATGTTCTTGGTGAAGAAGTAGGTGATGTCGAGCTCAGGCACCACCGAGTCCGAATAGGACAGGTCGGAATTGGCCACGCCGTTCACCCAGCCGCCGCTCTCGGGCATCACGTACAGAGCACGCACGCGGATCATCCACGGGCTCTCCGGCTCCGGCACCGCCGGCGCCTTGTAGACCGGCGTCGACATGTCCGCCGCAACTGCTCCGCCCACCGACAGGGCCATCAGGCCTGCGGCAAGCGCCATCCCCATACCGAATCTGGCCATGGCCCGACCCCCGATTTTGTAAATTTTCAATGAGCAGACTGTTTCATCCGGGGGGCCTGCGAGAATTTGATCCAGATCAAATTTTCCAAGGTCGCGCCCGACATGTGGCGATGCGGCAACAGGATCGCCGCAGGCGCGCCGCAATCGCGTCGCATGGCTCACGATCTCTCGGGGCAGCGCCAACCTCATGCTGGGCAAGGATTTCACGTAATGCGGCATCTGCCGAGGAGGGTCGCGGGAGCGCTCGAGGGCGCCCGGCTGGGGGCGCGCCTGCGTCAAAGTTGCTATCGCGCCGCCCCAGCCATCCTTCCGATCGTCCTGCTCGCGCTCGCGATGAGCGGCGGCGCGGCGGTCGCCGACGTGCAGGAGCACCACCTCAAGGTCGTCGGCGAAGAGCGCCGCTACCTGGTGGTGAGCCCCGATTCGCCGCCGGGCCAGCCGCCGGGGCCGCGCCCGGTGCTGATCGCCCTGCACGGCGCCATGCAGACGCCCGAGAGCTTCAGGGCCTATAGCGGCCTCGACGCCGCCGCCGAGGCCAACGGGTTCGTGGTCGTCTACCCCGAGGGCGAGGGCAAGGTCTGGAACGACGGCCGGCCCGCCGCCATGCGGCTCAAGCTGATGCTGCGGCCGGGCGACGACGAGGCGTTCCTGATCGCGCTCGCCCGCAAGCTGGTGGCGGAGGGCATCGCCGACCCCGCGCGCATCTCCCTCGCCGGCATCTCCAACGGCGGCTTCATGGTGCAGAAGATGGCCTGCGAGCAGGCCGGCCTGTTCGCGGCCTATGTGGCGATCATGGCCACGGCGCCGGCCAACTACCGCGAGGAGTGCCGCCCGTCCCGGCCGGTGCCGATCCTGTTCATCCATGGCACCGCCGACGCCGTGATCGCCTATGACGGCTTCTGGACGCCGGTCGGCGCCACCCTCTCCGCCCCCGACAGCGCGGCGCTCTATGCCCGGCTCGACGGCTGCGCCGGTCCCGAGCAGCGCACCCTTCCCGACCTGGACCCGTTGGACGGCACGCGGGTGGTGGAGCGGCGCTGGCCGTCCTGCCGCGACGGCGCTGTGGTGACGCTCATGAGCGTCGAGCGCGGCGGCCACCAGTCGCCGGCGCGGGTGGACACGCGGCCTGACCTCGCGACGCCCTTCCTCGGCCTGCGCAGCCGCGACATCGATGCCGGCGAGGAGATCTGGCGCTTCGTCTCGGCCTTCTCGCTGCCGGTGGAGGGCAAGCCCGCCGCGAGCCCGCCCGGGGCGTCGAAGCCCGCCGGGTCCAGGCCGGCGGCGGGCGCTCCCCTGCCCCGGCCGGCACCCGAGCGGACCCGCGCCCAGAACTCCAACGGCCAGAGCACGGGCGCGCCGCAGGGCGCCTCGGTCCGCTGACCGTCGCCGCAGGGCGCGGCGCGCGCGTCCCGGTCAGTGCGGGATCAGCACCCAATAGTCGAGGTCGAGGATGACGCTCGGGTCGTACTCGTCGCCGTTCTTGTAAGGGAAGTCGGCGCACGGGCGGTCCTTGGTGGCGATGGTGCGCACCCGGAGCGCGCCGACGTCGTCGCGGCCGGGGATGGCGGCGGCGTCGAGGATCTCGCTCCAGGCGTGCACGGTGAGCCCGGCGAACAGTGGCGCCACGTGCCGTCCGGCATTGATCGCCGCCACGTGGAAGGCGTTGGCGAGCCCGTTGAAGGAGAGGGAGCGGGCGAGCGAGATCACGTGGCCGCCATAGATCAGGCGCTTGCCGAAGCGGCCCTGGCCCTCGGTGAACTGGTTGAAGTGCACCTTGGCCGTGTTCTGGTAGAGGCGGGTGGCGATCATGTGCTCGGCCTCCTCCACCGTCATGCCGTCCACATGGTCGATCCGCTCGCCCACCTCGTAGTCGGCGAACCGCGCCGGGCTGCCGGAGAGGTCGAAGCGCCAGGCCTCGATGTCGAGCGCCGGCACCGCGTCGCCGAGCGCGTCGGGGGCGAGCGCGGCCGGCAGCGTCGGCACCACCGGCGCGGGCGCGGGCAAGGACGGGTCCTTCTTGCGCACCATCACCCAGCGCACGTAATCGAGCACCTCGGTGCCGTCCTGGTTGAAGCCGGTGGAGCGCACATAGACGACGCCGCTCTGGCCGTTGGAGTTCTCACGCACGCCGATGACCTCGGACACCGCGGTCAGCGTGTCGCCGGGAAAGACCGGGGCGAGGAAGCGCCCGCCGGCATAGCCGAGGTTCGCCACCGCGTTCAGCGAGATGTCGGGCACGGTCTTGCCGAACACCATGTGGAACACCAGCAGGTCGTCGAGCGGCGCGCGCGGATAGCCGAGGTCCTGGGCGAAGCTGTCGGCCGACTGCGCGGCGAAGCGCGTGCCGTAGAGCGCGCTGTAGAGGCTCGCGTCGCCCACCGTGAGGGTGCGCGGCGTCGCGTGGCGGATCACCTGGCCGACCGCGAAGTCCTCGAAGAAGTTGCCGGAACTGGTCTTGGTCATCTCTTGCCCCCGGTGAAGGCACCCAATGTGGCAGAGGCCCCGCGTGCGGCGCAACAGGGGTTGACGGCGGCGCATGGCTGGGCCTTTTGACAGCAGGGCGCAAAATCGAGCGGCGGGGTGCGAAGGTGTCGGGATCGGCGAGCCAGAAACTGTCCTTCCAGGCGATGATCTTCACCATCGCCCTGTTCTCGCTCTACGTGGTGGCGGCGAGCTTCACCAATTCCGCCGCCATCTTCACCGACCTGCTCGCCACGTCCTTCGACCTGACGGCGCTCACCACCTGCTGGCTGGTGCTGCGCCTCGCGAGCCGGGCCAATCCCGGCCGCTACGCCTACGGCCTCGGCAAGCTGGAAAATCTCGCCGAGATGATGATCGCGGTGCTGCAGTCGGCGCTGGTCATCATCGCCAGTTCCCGGGCGGTGGCGCTGGTGCTCCATCCCCAGCCGGTCGAGGGCGCCGGGCCGGGCCTTGCGGTGGCCGCACTGGCGGTGATCGGCAACGCCTACTTCAACCGCAAGGCGCTGCGGCTGGCGCGCGAGACCAAGTCGCCGGTCCTGGAGGCGCAGGCGCGCGTGCATCTCGTCTCGACCATCGGCAGCCTGTCGGTGTTCATCGGCACGCTGATCGCGTCGACGTTCCACACCATCTCCTGGATCGCCTATCT
Source organism: Xanthobacter pseudotagetidis (assembly GCF_043194795.2). Taxonomy (NCBI): domain Bacteria; kingdom Pseudomonadati; phylum Pseudomonadota; class Alphaproteobacteria; order Hyphomicrobiales; family Xanthobacteraceae; genus Xanthobacter; species Xanthobacter pseudotagetidis. The sequence continues at coordinate 35,251 of NZ_CM195534.1, forward strand.
CGATCCGCTGGCCTCGTTCATCGTCATCAGCTTCATGGTCTACAACATCTGGGCCATGCTCTCGAACTCGGTCGGCTCGCTGCTGGACCAGGCGATCGGCGAGGCGGGCCAGCTGCGCATCCTTCGCGTGCTCACCAAGCATTTCAACGACTTCGACGAGCTGGGCGACATCCGCACCCGCCAGCTGGGCGGCAAGATGATGGTGGAGCTGCATCTGGGCTTCGAGAACGACTGGAGCGTCGAGCAGGCGCGCCAGGCGGTGTGGCGCATCACCAAGGCGGTGAAGAAGGAATTCACCGACGCCGGAGACGAGGTGGACGTGGCGGTGGTGCTGCTGCCGGCCGGTCCGAGCGACGGGGCGGAGACCGCCTACGCCTGAGCCCCGCAGGGAGGGCCCAGACCGTTCCCTCCCTCAATGGTCGGAGAGGTTGACCTCCTCCGACCACTCGCCGGGCACCTCCTTGACGATCGCCTGCCCGCAGATGACCCGCCCCTTCGCCGGATCGAAGGTCAGCGTCGGCGCGCCGTAAAGCTGCCAGCCCTTGTTGAGGGCCGCCGAGACGCGCTTGCAGAAGGCGGTGTCGTCCGGACCGGTGAGGTAGCGGTAGAGCTTCATCTCGAAATCCTCTTAGAGCGCGATCCGATCAAATTGACTCAATCTGATCGGTGAATTGCCCTCTAACTTAATGAGAGAGAACGCGTTATCCGATCAGCTTGCAATGCAAGCTGATCGGCGCGTGCTCTAGGTCAGCCGGCGCGCAGCGGCACGCCGAGCCGCGCCCCGACGCGGCGGGCGGTCTCCTCGCGTTCCTGCTGGAACTTCTGGGTCCGCGCGCGCACCGCGGCGACGAGGGCTGGGTCCTCGCGGTCGCGCGGCGGGAAGGCGGGCGCCGGCTGGTATTCGATGGCGAGCGCGATGCGGCGCGCCTCCTCCTCGCCCGCCAGCTCGACGGCGAGCCGCAAAGCGAGGTCGGTGCCGGACGAGACGCCCGCGCCCGTGAAGCGGTTGCCGTCCACCACCACGCGCTCCTCCACCGGGATGGCGCCGAGGAAGGCGAGCTGCGGCAGCGACAGCCAGTGGCAGGTGGCGCGGTAGCCCATGAGCAGGCCCGCCGCCCCGAGCACCAGCGAGCCGGTGCAAACGGAGGTGACGTAGCGCGCGCCCGCCGCCATGCGGCGCAGGAAGGCAAGGGTCTCCTCGTCCTCCATCAGCGCCAGCTGGCCCGGCCCGCCGGGCACGAACAGCACGTCGCAGGCGGCGATGTCCTTGAACCGCGCGGTCGGCATGATCCTGAGGCCGAGGTCGTCCTCCACCGGAGCCTTCGCCGTCTTCCAGGCGAGCTCCACCTTCGCCCCGGCGATGCGCGCCAGCACCTCATAGGGCGCGGTCAGGTCGAGCTGGGTGAAGCGCGGGAACGCCAGCATGACGATGTTGAGGGGCCCGGCGGGCGGCGTCTCGGCCATGGTGCGCACCTTCCTGTTCCGTTCAGCCCTTGGCGGCGATGGCATCGGCGAGCGCGACCGTGCGCTTGGCCATCTCGGCGTGCAGCAGCTCCACCATCCGCCCGTCGAGGGTGATGACGCCCTTGCCGGCATTCTCCGGCAGCGCGAACGCGGCGATGATGGCGCGCGCGCGCTCCACCTCGGCGGCGGGCGGCGAGAAGGCGGCGTTGCAGGGCTCGATCTGCGAGGGGTGGATCAGCGTCTTGCCGTCCATGCCGAACTGGGCGCCCTGGGCGCACTCGGCGTTGAAGCCGTCGAGGTCCTGGAACTGGTTCCACACTCCGTCGAGCACGTCGATGCCCGAGGTCCGCGCGGCGGCCACCACCAGCGAGAGCCAGGCCACCATGGGCGCGCGGCCGGGCACCAAGGCGGCGCGCGTCTCCTTGGCGAGGTCGTTGGTGCCGAGCACGAACACCTGGAGCCGGGTGAGCGGGTCGCGCGCCGACAGGGCGATGGCCTTGATATCGAGGATGGCGAGCGGGGTCTCGATCATGGCCCAGACCCGCGTCGTCTCGGGCACCGCGAGCGCCTTCAGGCGCCGGCCCACGGTGACGAGCTGCTCCACCTCCTGCACCTTGGGCAGCAGGATGGCGTCGGGCGCGGCGGCGGCGGCGGCATCGAGGTCGTCCGAGCCCCAGGCGCTGTCGAGGCCGTTGATGCGGATCACCACCTCGCGCGGGCCGAAGCCGCCCGCCTTCACCGTCTCCACCACCCGGGCGCGGGCCTCGACCTTGGCGTCGGGAGCGACGGCGTCCTCGAGGTCCAGGATCACGCCGTCCGCCGGCAGGGTGCGCGCCTTCTCCAGCGCGCGCGCGTTGGAGCCGGGCATGTAGAGGACGCTGCGGCGCGGACGGATCGACATGGACAAGTGCCCCCTCGGGTCGATGCGGATCAAAGCTCGACCTTAGAGCGCGGCCGGCCGGCCGCAAAGATGCGGCGGTGCAAAACCGCGGGCCCGCGTCCGCCGCGCGGCGAAGCGGGCGGGACGCCTATTGCGACGCCTCCGCGGGGGGCGGCCAGGAGAAATCGTCGGCCCGGCCCCGCACCGGCGGCGGCGGCACCCCTTCCATCAGCGACCGAGCCGGGGCCGAGACCGGGACCGCGGCCGGCGTGCCGCGCGCGCCGGCGGGGGGGCCGGCCAAGGCGGCGGGCCGCTCCGTCGGCCCACCCGACATGCCCGCGGAAGGACGGGCCGGGTCCGCCAGAATGCGGTCGAGGTCCTTCTGCACGAAGAAGGCGAGCTTGCGCCCGCCGGCACGGGTGAAGCGGATGCCGTCGTTGAGCCGCAGGCGCCGGCGCTGGCCGTCCACCGCCGGACCGAACACGGCGAACTTGCCTTCCTCGTCGACGAAGCCCTCCCAGACGTCGGCGAACGGGAAGCCGGCGCGGGCGGCGCGCGAGCGCAGGATGTCGTTGAGCCGGCGGTAGTCGTCGGACACCGTCGTGCTCTGCACCGGCGCCAGGCCGACCACGATCACGCGCGGGGCCACGGCGCGCAGGGCCGTCAGCACGTCGTCCACCCTCTTGGCGTAGAGCTCCATCCAGCGGTCGGTGAGCGGCTGGACCATGACCTCCCCGTCCTTGATGGGCTGGAGGTCGTCATTGCCCATGGCGAGCACGGCGACGCTGGCGCGCGCCGCCGCCACCGCCTCGGGGAAGCGCGGCGGCCAGTCGACCGGCGTCGGCAGGTAGCCGCTCTCGTCGGCGATCGTCTCGATCACCGCGACACGGGCGCGGTCGCTCACATAGGCGTCGGCGAGACCCTGGGCGAGCTGGCCGGCGATGCGGTCCCCCATCACCAGGATGAACTGGCTCTGCGGCTGCTTGCGGCCCTGGGTCGCCGCGTCGGCGCTCTGATAGACGACGCCCTCCGGCTCGGCCGGCTTCTTCGGCGCCGGCTTGGGCGCCTCCGCCGGCTGCTGCGGCGCGAACATGTCGCCGGGCGCGAACCAGGGGCGCCGGTTGCGGGGCGCCTGGGGCACCACGCCGGGCGGGCAGATGAAGAGGAAGCAGCCCTGCTGGGCGAACACCGGCTCGGCCGGCGCCATGCCGACGAGCGCCAGCGCCGCGAGCGCGAGCATCCTCAGGAAGCCCGGCAGACGCGGGGGCAGGCGCGGACGACGGGTGCGCGAGAGCCACATGCGGCAAGCATTGGCCCAGGCTCGCGGCGGATTCAAGACGCAACCGAAGCCGGTGGGGTTCGGGATGCCGTTCCGCGCATGCAGAAAGGGCGCCCGCGCGGAACGGACGCCCTCCATTCACTCGGACCCGGCGGTACCGCCCGGCTCAGTTGAGCTTGGACTTGACCTCGGAAATGGCGTTCGACACCAGACGCGCGCCCGCCTCGCCGGTGGCACCGACGGCGAGGAGCCCCTCGGCGGCCTTGGCGGCCGCGTCGGCGGCGATGGAGCGCACGTCGGAGATCGCCTGCTGCTCGGCCTGGGCGATCTTCTCCTCCGCCATCCTGGTGCGGCGGGCGACGAAGTCCTCGATCTTGGCCTTGGCGTCGGCGGCGAGGCGCTCGGCCTCGGCCTTGGCGCCGGTGATGATTGATTCGGCCTCGGCCTCGGCCTCGCGCTGCTTGCGCTTGAACTCGGCCACCAGCTTCTGCGCCTCCTCCTTGAGGCGGCGCGCCTCCTCCAGCTCGGCGGCGATGCGCGCGCCGCGCTTGTCGAGCCCGGCGGCGATGGAGCGGTGCGCCCCGGCATAGAGCACGATGCCCACGAACACCACGAAGGCGACCGCGACCCAGACCTCGGCGAGAGCCATCTCGTTCATCTTGGTGATCCTCAGGCCGCGTCGCGCTTGGAGAGGACGCCGTCCACCGCCTTCTCGACATCCGGCGCGGCGGGCGCGGTGCCGATCAGGGTGGAGACGATGGAATGGGCCGCGTCCACGGCGATGCCCCGCACGTGGGTCATGGCCTCCGCCTTGGTGGCGGCGATGCGCGCCTCGGCGGTGGAGAGCTTGGCGGAGAGGTCCGCCTCCAGCGACTTGCGGTTGGCCTCCGCGTCCGCATTGAGGCGGTTGCGGGTGTCGGCGGCGATGGAATTGGCCTTGGCGCGGGCCTCGTTCAGCGCCTTCTCGTAGGCCTGCTGGGCGGCCTCGCTCTCGGCGCGGTGCTTGGAGGCCTCTTCGAGGTCGTCGGCGATTCGGTCGTGCCGCTCTTCCAGGATGCGGCCGATGCGCGGCAGCGCCACCTTGCTCATCAGGTAGTAGAGCAGGCCGAAGGAGAGCACGAGCCACAGCAGCTGCGAGGCGAAGGTGGTGGCGTCGAAGGGTGGGAAGTGGGGCTTGCCGCCCTCGGCCGCCAGCAGCGGACCTGCCGACAGGCCGGCCATCAGGCCCGCGAGCGCGATGGTCCGCGTCCATGGAAGCGTCATGGAAGTCTTGGTCATGGCACGCCCGCCTGCCTCAAATGATGTCTTCGACCCCGCCCGACGAGGGACGGGATCGCATCCGGAATGCAACCGGGCAGCGGTCGCGAGGCGAGGAAAGGCCCCGCCGACGGTCCGCCACCCTTAAAGCGCGGGAGGTGAGCCCTCCCGCCCCGCGGCCAGATCAGGCCACGAACAGCAGCACGAGGGCGACGACCAGCGCGAAGATGCCGAGGCCTTCCGCGAGCGCCGCGCCGATGAACGCGCGGGCGAACTGGCCGTCGGCCGCCGACGGGTTGCGCAGGGCGCCCGACAGGAAGTTGCCGAAGATGTTGCCCACGCCGATGGCCGCGAGGCCCATGCCGAGAGAGGCGAGGCCGGCACCGATGAACTTTCCGACTGCAGGATCCATTTTACTCTCCTTGAGAAACCGTCGTTGAACGTTGAAATCCGGCCGCGGCCGCCGCGTCCGGGCCGGCCGGTCAGTGGCCGGGGTGGATGGCGTCGTTGAGGTAGATCGAGGTCAGCACCGCGAACACGTAGGCCTGCAGCACCGCCACCAGCAGCTCCAGCGCGGTGAGCGCCACGATCATGAAGAAGGGCAGCGTCGCGCCGAACCAGCCGACGACGCCGGCCGACGCCAGGCCCACCACGAAGAAGGCGAACACCTTGAGCGCGATGTGGCCGGCCAGCATGTTGGCGAACAGACGCAGCGACAGGCTGATGGGGCGCGAGAGGAAGGACACCACCTCGATCACCACCAGGAACGGAAGCAGGAAGGCCGGCACGCCCGAGGGCACGAACAGGTGCAGGAAGTGCGAGCCGTGCTTCATGAAGCCGTAGACGATCACGGTGCCGATCACGAGCAGCGCCAGCGCCGCGGTGACGATGAGGTGGGCCGTGACGGTGAAGGTGTAGGGGATCAGCCCCACGAGGTTCGCCACCAGGACGAACATGAACAGCGAGAACACGAGGGGGAAGAACACCATGCCCTCGTTGCCGGCCGAATCGCGCACCATCTTGGCGATGAACTCGTAGCTCATCTCCGCCGCGGACTGCGCCCGGCCCGGCACCAGGGTGCGCCCGCGCGTCGCGAAGGTAAGGAAGAAGAAGATGATGGCGACGATGCCGAACATGAAGACGGCAGCGTTGGTGAAGGAGAACTGGACGCTGCTGATGTTCAGCAGGTCGACGTAGCGCTTGATCTCGAACTGGTGGATCGGATCGACGACCATCCGCCTACGCCCCCTTCTCGCGGCGGCCCGAAGCCGCCAGTGCGCGGCGTGCGCCGCCTTCATGACCTGTGCGGCGCCCGCCGCCCATTCCGTCCGGCGGATGCGCCGCCAGCCTTCAAGATTCCGGCTGGCCTGCCGCCGACACCTCTCGGCGCCGTCTCTTACAGGGCCTTGCCGCCGCCGCGACTGCGGCCTTCCGCCGCGCGCAGCATATTCAGCACGCCGGCGCCGAAGCCGACCAGCGTGAACACGATCAGCCCCCAGGGCGAGATCGCGAGGAAATAGTCGATCCCGTAGCCGATGAGCGAGCCCACCAGAACGCCGGAAACGAACTCGGCGCCGAGCCGGAACGCCAGCGCCACACCCGAGCCGGAAGACGTGTCAGGACCGCTCTTGCCCTGGGGCGCCTGCGACCTGGAACGCACCTTCCCGAGAGAGGAATCGAGGTCCTGAAGACGCCGCGAGAGCTCTCCGTCACTGGGCCGGGAAGCCGGCGCCCCGCCTTCGGCCGATACGTCCCCACCGCTCGTCCGATCGCTCGGCGACCGGCCGCGGGAAGCATCACTCGGGTCGGACATGGCGCCCACTCCGGCTCAGGTGGCAGACAGCAGCCTCCCCCTTGAAACCGCGGCGCAACATAGTTGCGGCAAAAATGAGTGTCAAGGCGCACGCAGAACGGCGCAATTTATTGAAATAACTGAATAAAATTGTGGCTGCGACATCCTGGGACGCAGCGTCACCCCGCCTCGCGCAGGCGCTCGGCTGCCTGGAGGTCAACCGACACCAGCCGCGACACCCCGCGCTCGGCCATGGTGACGCCGAACAGCCGGTTCTGGCGCGCCATGGTGATGGGGTTGTGGGTGATGGTGAGGAAGCGCGTGTCGGTGAGGCGCGTCATCTCGTCGAGCAGGGTGCAGAACCGCTCCACGTTGGCGTCGTCCAGCGGCGCGTCCACCTCGTCCAGCACGCAGATCGGCGCCGGGTTGGTGAGGAACACGGCGAAGATGAGCGCCATGGCGGTGAGCGCCTGCTCGCCGCCGGAGAGCAGCGACAGGGTCTGCGGCTTCTTGCCCGGCGGCTTGGCGATGATATCGAGCCCCGCCTCCAGCGGGTCCTCGGCCTCGGTCAGCACCAGCTGCGCCTCGCCGCCGCCGAACAATGTGTCGAACAGCTTCTTGAAATGCGCGTCCACCACCGCGAACGAGGCCTGGAGGCGCTCGCGCGCCTCGCGGTTGAGGCTCTGGATGGCGCCGCGCAGGCGCTTGATCGCCTCCACCAGGTCGTCGCGCTCGGTGACGAGGGCGGTGTGCTGGCCCTCGGCCTCCTCCAGCTCCACGTCGGCGCGCAGGTTCACCGCGCCGAGGCGCTCGCGGTCGCGCTTGGCGCGCTCCAGCTTCTCCTCGATGGCGCGCGGATCGGGCAGCGGCCCGTCGATGTCGAGGCCGGCCGCCTCGCGGGCGAGCTCGGGCGGACCTTCGAGGGCGTCGGAAATCTCGCGCTGCACGTCGTCGCGGCGCTGGCGCGCGGCCTCCAGCCGCGCCTCGGCGCGGGCCGCCTCGGCGCGGGTGCCGGAGAGCGCCTCCACCGCGTCGCGGGCCGCCTTGTCGGCGGCGGCGAGCGCGGCCTCGCCCTCGGCAAGGCGGTCGGCGGCGGCGCGGCGGGCGGCCTCGGCCTCCTCGGTGGCGGTGAGCAGCGCCCGGCGCTGGCGGATGATCTCGCCCGGCGCGTCCTCCAGCGCCTCCAGCTCCGCCTGCGCCTCCGCGCTGCGGGCCTCGATGGCGGCGAGGCGCTCGCCGGCGCCGCCGGCGCGCTTGCGCCAGGAGGATTCCTCCGCCGCCAGCGTCTCCAGCCTCCGGCGCCGGGCGGATGTCTCGCGGCTGAGGCCGTCGAGGGCGGCCTTGGCCTCGGCCATGGCGGCGCGGCGCTCGCCGGCCTCGGCGCGGGCGCGGGAAAGGTCGGCCTCCAGGAGGTGGGGGGCGTCGAGCGCGGCGAGCTGGGAACCCGCCTCCTCCAGGTCCGCTTCGCCCTCCTCCTTGGCGGCGACGAGGCGCGCCCGCGCCTCGCCCAGCGCCGAGAGGCGCGCGAGATGCTGGGCAGCCCTGCGCTCGGCGGCGGCGAGGCTCTCGCGCGACACCTCCGCCGCGCGCTGGGCGGCGCGGCGCGCCTCGCGGGCGGCGGTCTCCTGCCGGGCGGCGGCGGCGAGCGCCTCCTGGCGCTCGGCTTCCGTGGCGCGCAGCTCGTCCAGGGCGGCGCGGGCCTCCTCGGCCTCGGCCTCGATGTCCGCGAGCCGGTTGCGCTCGGCGAGGCGACGGGCGGCGGCGGTGGGCGCGTCGGCGGCGGCGACCACGCCGTCCCAGCGCCAGAGGTCGCCTTCGCGCGAGACGAGGCGCTGGCCGCTCTTCAGGCTGCGGGCGAGGCTGGGGCCGAGATCGCGCGTCACGATGCCCACCTGGGCCAGGCGCCGCGCCAGCGCGGGCGCGCCGGAGACGAAGCGCGAGAGCGGCGCGGCGCCCTCCGGCAGCGCCGGGTCGAGGGCGTCGGGCGCGGCGCCGGCCCAGCGGGCGGGGGCGGCGGGGTCGACGGGCAAATCGAGATCGTCGCCGAGCGCGGCGCCGAGCGCCATCTCGTAGCCCTTGGCGACGGTGATGAGATCGGCCACCGGCGGGAAGCCGTCGCCGGAGGACATGAGCAGCTTGGAGAGCGTGCGCGCCTCGGTCTCCAGCCGGCCGAAGCGGGACTGGGCCTCGGCCAGAGCGGGGCGCAGCTCCTCGGCCGCGCGGCGGGCGGCCGCATGCTCCGCCTCGGCGAGCGCGGTGGCCTCCTCGGCCTCGGCGAGCGCCTCGCGGGCGGCCTCGGCCTCGGCGCGGGCGGCCTCCAGCGCGTCGGTGCCGGCCTCGCGGCGGTGGCGCGCCTCCTCGGCCTCCACCGAGGCGCGCTCGGCGGCATTGCGCACCAGCCGGTCGCGCAGCTCGCGCACCGACTGCTCCAGGCTGGAGCGGCGGGCGCCGAGGTCGGCGAACAGCGTGGTCTTCTCCTCCAGCGCCTTCTCCGCCTCGGCCAAGGCGGCGGCGATCTCCTCCATGCGGTCGCCGGCGATCATCTCCGCCTCGGCGGAGGCCTCCTGCTCGGCGGCGAGCGCCGCGCTCTCCTCGGCGAGGCGCTCCAGCACGCCGGAGGCGTCGGCCGAGAGCGCCTTCTCGCGCTCCAGGTCCTGGGCCAATTGGACGATGCGCCGCTCCAGGTCCTGGCGGCGGGCGGCGATGCGCGCCTCTTCCTTGTCCAGCTCGCCGCGGGCGAGGACGAGGCGCTGGAGCGCGGCGGCGGCCTCGGCCTCGGCCTGGCGCAAGGGCGGCAGCTCGTGGGCGGCGATGGCCTGGAGCCGCGCCGCCTCGGCCTGGATGCGGGTTGTCTCGGCGCCGTCGCGCACGCTCGCCTCCACCGCGCGCTCGGCCTCCGCGAGCGCCTGCGTCACCTCGCGCCAGCGCAGCCACAGCAGGGTCGCCTCGCACTGGCGGATCTCGGCGGCGAGGCCCTTGTAGCGCACGGTCTGGCGCGACTGGCGCTTCAGGCTCTCCACCTGGGAGCCGAGCTGGGTGATGACGTCCTCGACCCGGGCGAGGTTCTGCTCGGCGGCCTTCAGCCGCATCTCCGCCTCGTGGCGGCGGGCATGGAGGCCGGCGACGCCCGCCGCCTCCTCCAGGATGCGGCGCCGGGCATTGGGCTTGGCGCCGACGATCTCGCCGATCTGCCCCTGGCGCACCAAGGCCGGCGAGCGGGCGCCGGTGGAGGCGTCGGCGAACAGGAGGCTCACGTCGCGCGCGCGCACGTCGCGCCCGTTGATGCGGTAGGCCGAGCCGGAGCCGCGCTCGATGCGGCGCACCACCTCCAGCTGGTCCCACTCGTTGAAGCCGGCGGGGGCCGTGCGGTCGGAATTGTCGAGCTGGAGCGCCACCTCGGCGGCGTTGCGCGATGGCCGCCCCGTGGTGCCGGCGAAGATCACGTCGTCCATGTCCTGGGCGCGCATGGCCTTATGCGAGCTCTCGCCCATGACCCAGCGCAGTGCCTCCACGAGATTGGACTTGCCGCACCCGTTCGGGCCCACCACGCCGGTGAGGCCGGGCTCGATGAGGAGGTCGGTGGGCTCCACGAAGGTCTTGAAGCCCACGAGCCGCAGGCGGTTGAACTTCATGGCACCCGCCGCAGGCGGTTGAACGTCATCCGGTGGGAACGCTTCCTTGCTATGGCCGCTCGATCTGCCAGCCTTTGCCGGTTGTGGTCAAATGGAGCCTGCCCGCCCGGGCTGCGCCGGGCAAGCCGCCCGCCGGCCGCGTCCACAGGCGGCGGCGCGTCGTCCCCGGCTTTCGGGCCGCGCCGGAGGGGCGCTGCGCGCATTCTGCGGGTTCCACCCCATGGCGGAAGGCGGTAGAAGCGGCGTCGGGCCGATTGCGCCGGCGCGGGCGATGCCCATCTAAGGGGCGGATGTGAGCCGCGAGGTCCGGCTCTCAAGGGGTAAGGCTATGCTGTTCAACCAGACGGGCGCCCAAGGAGGCGCGACACAGGGCGCGGCACAGACCGGTCCGGCGGGCGCGGAGGCGGTGACCGACACCACCACCCAGACCTTCATGGCCGACGTGATGGAGGAATCCAAGCGCCGCCCGGTCCTGGTGGATTTCTGGGCCCCCTGGTGCGGCCCTTGCAAGGCCCTCGGCCCGATCATCGAGAAGGCGGTCCGCGCCACCAAGGGCAAGGTCAAGCTGGTCAAGATGAACATCGACGAGCACCCGGCCATCCCCGGCAAGCTCGGCATCCAGTCCATCCCCACCGTCTATGCCTTCGTCAACGGCCAGCCGGTGGACGGCTTCATGGGCGCGCTGCCCGAAGGTCAGGTGAACGCCTTCATCGAGCGCCTCATGGGCGGCCCCGCCGATGCCGGCCTCGAGGAGGTGCTGGCCTCGGGCGAGGCCGCGCTCGCCGAGGGCGACGTGACCGCCGCCGCCGAGATCTTCGCCGCCGTGCTCGCCGAGGAGCCCGACAACCTGAAGGCCCTCACCGGCCTGGTGCGCGCCCAGGTCCAGGCCGGCGCGCTGGAGCAGGCCAAGGCGACGCTCGCCATGGCGCCGGCGGACAAGCAGAGCGACCCCCTCGTCTCCGCCGCCCGCGCGGCGCTGGAGCTCGCCGAGCAGGCGCAGTCGCTGGGCGACCTCGCCGGCCTCGCCGCCAAGGTGGACCTCGACCCGGCGGACCACGCCTCCCGCTTCGACCTCGCTCTGGCGCTCAACGCCAAGGGGCGCCGCGAGGAGGCGCTCGTGCACCTGCTCGACATCGTCAAGCGTGACCGCTCCTGGAACGAGGACGCGGCCCGCAAGCAGATCGTCCAGCTGTTCGAGGCCTGGGGGCCGACCGATCCGCTCACCGTCTCCGGCCGTAAGAAGCTGTCGGCGATCCTGTTCGCCTGACGGCGCCGCGCGGACATCGCGCGGGCCGAGAAAGGAAGCCGAACGTGGCGGCAAAGCGGACCTATCTGTCGCCGGCGGACGTGCCGCCGGTGGTCCCGGTGTTCCCGCTCTCGGGGGCGCTGCTGCTGCCGCGCGCCGAGCTGCCGCTCAACATCTTCGAGCCGCGCTATCTCGCCATGGTGGACGACGCGCTGTCCGGCGCGCGGCTCATCGCCATGGCGCAGCCCGACCCCGGCGCGGCGCCCGGCCCGCACGGGCCGCAGGTGTTCAAGGTGGGCTGCCTCGGCCGGCTGACGCAGTTCTCCGAGACCGGGGACGGGCGCTACCTCATCACGCTCACCGGCGTCGCCCGCTTCACCGTCCTGGAGGAGGTGGAGGCGCTGACCCCCTACCGCCAGTTCAGGATCGACACCGCCCCCTTCGCCGCCGATTTCGACGCCAGCGCCGGCGAGGGCGAGGTGGACCGCTCGGCGCTGCTGGCGGCGCTCGCCGCGTTCCTCGAAGCCAACAAGCTCGATGCCGACTGGGACGGCATCCAGCAGGCCGGCACCGAGATGCTGGTGAACACGCTCTCGGTGATCTCGCCTTACGGGATACGGGAGAAGCAGGCGCTGCTGGAGGCGCGGACCCTGCGCGAACGGGCCGAGATGCTGGTGGCCATCACCCAGATGACGCTCGCCCGCACCACCCCCGGCGACGGCGAGGGCTCGCTCCAGTAAGGCCCAAGGCTGGCTCGCGCGCCGTCACCACCCCATCAGCACCGTCATGGCCGGGCTCGTCCCGGCCATCCACGCCCCGCGGCGTGGCGCGCAAACATCCAAGGTATCGCGACGGCGGCACGGCCTGGATGCCCGGCACAAAGCCGGGCATGACGGCGTCGGATGCCGGTCGCAGTCCAAACCCAGCCGCTGGGCGGAACAGCCCTGAGCACTGAAAGGCGATTCTATCCCGCGCGCTGGCCGGTGAGGATGCCCACCGCCTGGGCGGCCGCGCGCTCGCCCGACTGCCACGCCCCCGCGAGCGTGCCCCACAGCGTCTCATGCGCGTGCTCGCCGGCGAACAGGAGCCGGCCCGAGGCCACCTCGGTGAAGGCGCGGCGCAGGTTGCCGGCCCCCGGCAAGGCGCAGGAGAAGGCGCCGAGGGCGAACGGCTCCCTGGTCCAGCGCGTGGCGCTGACGCGCCCCGCCTTGCCCGCCGCCTGGGCGCCGAACTCGCGCGTCAGCGCCTCGCGCACGAAGGCGCGCGCGCCTTCGGGCGGGCCGCCGGCGAGGGCCGTGGCCAGCGCGCCGCCCACGTCCAGCCCATAGAGGTCGGTGCCGCCGATGCGCGCCGTGAGGGCGGCGGAGCGGCTGGTGGCCGCCTTGAAGAAGATGCGCTCGTCCGGCCTGAGGTCCAGCGGGTTTCCGGGCAGCTCGAAGGCGATCCGGTCGAACGCGCCGAGGGTGATGCGCTCCACCGCCGTGCGGTAGCGCGGCACCAAGCCGGGCGTGATGCGGACGGCGCCGGAGAGGATCACGCTCGGCGGCACGGCGAGGATCACCACCCGCCCCGTGAGCGTGCCGCGGCTGGTCTGCACCGAGACCTGGCGGCCGGAGAGGTCCACGGTGCGGACCTGCGTCTCCAGGCGCACGGTGAGCGGGGCAGCGAGCTTCGCCACCATGGCGCCGAGGCCCTGGCGGCACATCAGATCGCCCTCGCGCTCCTCGGCGCGAGAGAAGTCGACGGTGGAGACCTCCTCCAGCTCCTTGGCGCACGTGAAGGGGCCGGTGATGAAGTGGGCGCTCGGTCCGAACGCGCCGAGATCGGGCAGCACGCGCGCCGCCGGCTGGTCGCGGCCGGCGTCGCCGGCGGCGATGATGGCGCGCTCCGCCCGGCGCACGGTGGCGGCGAAATCCTCGTATTCGGCGTCGTTGGCCTCCTTGCCGCCGAGATAGAGCCGCGCCGGCATGGGCACCGGGACCACGTCGAGCCCGGCGGCGCGGCCTGCCTCCGCGAGCGCCTTGCCCCCTGGCAGGTAGATGCGGCTCGCGCCCATGTCGAACGGCACGCCGAAGATCTGGGTGTCGGTGCGCGCGCGCCCGCCCACCCGGCTCGAGGCCTCCAGCAGCGCGTAAGAGTGCCCGGCCTCCGCCACCTTGCGGGCGGCGGCGATGCCGGCCGCCCCGGCGCCGACGATGATCACCTCCGCCTCGCCCGCGCCCCGCGTCTGGCCCAGCGCCCGGGCGGCGCCGAGCGGCGCGGCGGCGAGGCCGGCAGCTCCGGCGAGGACGGCGCGGCGGGTCAGGGATGGCGAGGTCGGAGGCACGGGCGGCGGGTCTTCGGCTGCGGTTTCCGGAGCGCGGACGCTAGCATGGGGCCGCCGCTCCGGCGAGGGCGGGCCTTCCCCCCTTCCTTGGCCCCTTATGGAAAGCCGCCACAATCGGCATTATGTGTGGCGCCATGACCGTTGCAGCCCCCATCGCCCCTTCCGCCCCGACCGACCCCGGCCTCGCGCCCGGAGCCGGCGCCGCCCTGCCGTCGCTGGTGGGGCTCGACCGGGAGAAGCTCGGCTCCGCGCTCGCCGCCATCGGCGTTCCCGAGCGCGAGCGGCGCATGCGCGTCAACCAGCTCTGGCACTGGATCTATCTGCGCGGCGCCACCGACTTTGCGGAGATGACCAACGTCTCCAAGCACCTCAGGGCGCGGCTGGAGGAGGCGTTCACGCTGGCGCGCCCCGAGATCGTGATGGAGCAGGTGTCGCAGGACGGCACCCGCAAGTGGCTGCTGCGCTTCCCCGCCGATTTGCCGGGCGAGAAGCCGCACGACATCGAGGCGGTCTACATCCCCGAGCGCGACCGCGGCACGCTGTGCGTCTCCTCCCAGGTGGGGTGCACGCTCAACTGCTCGTTCTGCCACACCGGCACCCAGCGCCTGGTGCGCAACCTGGCCGCGGCCGAGATCGTGGCGCAGGTGATGGTGGCCCGCGACCGGCTCGGCGACTATCCCGGCCGCGCGCGGGCGGTGGGCCCGGGCCTGCCCACCGAGGGCGACCGGCTGGTCACCAACATCGTCTTCATGGGCATGGGCGAGCCGCTCTATGCCTATGACAGCGTCAAGGAAGCGATCGAGATCCTCGCCGACGGCGACGGCCTCGGCCTCGGCAAGCGCCGCATCACGGTGTCCACCTCCGGCGTGGTGCCGGAGATCGAGCGCCTCGGCGCCGAGGTCGGCCCCATGCTCGCCATCTCGCTGCACGCCGTGCGCGACGATCTGCGCGACGTGCTGGTGCCCATCAACAAGAAGTATCCCATCAGGCAGCTGATGGAGGCCTGCCGCACCTACCCCGCCGCCTCCAACGCCAAGCGCATCACCTTCGAATACGTGATGCTGAAGGGGGTGAACGACAGCCCCGCCGACGCCAGGGCGCTGGTGAAGCTGCTGGAAGGCGTGCCGGCCAAGATCAACCTGATCCCGTTCAACCCCTGGCCGGGCACCCGGTATGAGTGCTCCGACTGGGAGACCATCGAGCGCTTCTCGGACATCGTCTTCCGCGCCGGCTATGCGAGCCCGGTGCGCACCCCGCGCGGGCGCGACATCCTCGCCGCCTGCGGGCAGCTCAAGAGCGAGAGCGAGAAGCTCTCCGCCCGCGAGCGCCTCGCCTTGCGCGCCATGATGGCGCAGGAAGACTGACCGCAACCCGCCCCATGGGAGAGCCGCCATGCTGGACCATCTCGGACTCTCGGTGCAGGACGTGGAGCGCGCCCGCGCCTTCTACCTCGCCGCCCTCGCCCCGCTCGGCTACGGCATCGTCATGGAGGTGAGCGCGCAGGAGACCGGAGCCGGCGCCTTCGTGGGCTTCGGCGCCGGCAAGCCGGACTTCTGGATCAGCGCCAAGCCGGTGCTCTCCGGCCCGGTGCATGTCGCCTTCCGCGCCCCGAGCCGCGCCGCGGTGGATGCCTTCCATCAGGCGGCCCTGGCGGCCGGAGGCCGCGACAACGGCCCGCCGGGACTGCGGCCGCACTACCATCGCGACTATTACGGCGCCTTCGTCATCGATCCCGACGGCCACAATGTGGAAGCCGTCTGCCACGCGCCGGAGTGAGCGCCCCATGGACGACCTCGCCCGCCTGCTGCTGCGCTTCCTGCTGGTGCCGCTCGGATATCTCGCGGCGGTGATCGCGGGCGCCTGCGTGATCCTCGTCGGCGAATGGCGCATCGGCACGCTGTTCACGGCCGCCGACCCCGGCGAGCAGGCCATGGGCGTCATGATCGCCATCGTCACCTCGGTGACGGTGCTGGTGCTGCTGCTCATGGTCATGTGGCTGGTGGCGGCGGTGGGCATCCTGTTCTCGGAAGCGTTCGCGGTGCGCTCGTGGATGTTCCACGCCGCCAACGGTGTGGTCTCGGCCTGGATCGGCGCCCAGCTCTTCGCCCCCTCCGACGGCAGCGCCGCCGTCACCAGCGATCCCTTCTACGTGGTGGCGGCGGGGCTCGCGGGCGGGCTCGCTTACTGGCTGGTGGCGGGCTCGTCGGCCGGCTTCTACAAGCCGATCCTGCGCGCGGCGGCCGAGCGGGCGGGCGCCAGCGCGCCGCCCCGGCCCCTGCCGCCGCCGGATTCCGCGCCCCCGCATTCTGGGCCCCCGGGGCGCGGCGCGCCGCCCGCCGACGCAGCTCCCTGACGCCGGGCGGTGGCGCGGCCGCGAGACGCTCGGCGCAACTATCCTTTGCGTCCGGGCGCCGTTCCCGCTAAGCCTTCGCGCCCGAGCGTCCCATGAACCAGCCCCCGTCCACCATAAGCCTGTCGGACCTGCGCGCCGAGATCGACCGCATCGACGAAACGATGCACCGCCTCCTCATGGAGCGCAGCGAGATCATCGAGCGCCTGGTGCAGGTCAAGCGCACCGGCGGCGCCGAGGGCGGCTCCGCCTTCCGCCCGGCGCGCGAGGCCGACATGATGCGCCGCCTGGTGGAGCGCCACGGCGGGCTGCTGCCGCTCGACACGGTGGAGAGCATCTGGCGCGTCATCATCGCCACCTTCACTTTTGTCCAGGCGCCCTATGCGGTGCACGCCGACATCTCGGGCGGCGAGCCGGTGATGCGCGACAGCGCCCGCTTCCATTTCGGCTTCACGGTGCCGTTCACGCCCCACATGGGCGCCGAGGCCGCGGTCGCGGCGGTCGCGGCCTCCACCGGCGACCTCGGCCTGATCGCCGCCGCGCCGGCCGCGGCCACCACGCCGTGGTGGCGCGCGCTGGAGGCGCCGGAGGCGCCGAAGATCATCGCCCGCCTGCCGTTCGTGGAGCGCGCCGACCATCCCGCCGCTTTGCCGGTGTTCGTGGTGGCGCATCCGATCCGCGACGCCGCCGTGACGGACGTGAGCGTGCATTCCCTCCATGTGTCGGGATGGAGCGCGCGCGCCGCCCGTGCCATACCCTCCTACGCCGAGACCATCGTCGTGGCCGATGTGGCATCCCACGCGGCGCCGCGCGAGGGGGCCGCGCTGCTGGTCAGCCTGCCGGAGCGACGCGCCATCGCCGAGGTGGCCGCGGCCCTCGCCGGGAGCGGCGCGGAGGTTTCGTCGGCGGTGCCGGTCGGCAGCCACGCCGCCGTCTACAGACTGGACCAGACCGGGGCCTGACAGCGCCCCCGGATTTCGGAGTTTCGCGTCATGTCCGCCGTGCGAGAGCCTTCCCCGTCTTCCCCCGCCCGCCCCGAGCCGCGGCCCGGCGTGCTCGCCATCGAGGCCTACGTGCCCGGCAAGAGCCACGCGCCGGGGGTGGAGAAGGTCTACAAGCTCTCCTCCAACGAGACCCCGCTCGGCCCGAGCGAGAAGGCGGTCGCCGCCTTTGTGGAGGCCGCCCGCAAGCTGCAGGATTATCCCGACGGCACCTCCCACGTCCTGCGCGAGGCCATCGCCAAGGCCCACGGCCTCGATCCCGCGCGCATCATCTGCGGCGCCGGCTCGGACGAGATCCTGAGCCTCGTGGCCCACGCTTATGTGGGGCCGGGCGACGAGGTGGTGTACAGCGAGCACGGATTCCTGGTCTACAAGATCGCCACGCTGGCCGCCGGCGGCACGCCGGTGGTGGCGAAGGAGCGCGACCTCACCGCCGACGTGGACGCCATGCTCGCCTGCGTGAGCCCGCGCACCAAGGTGGTGTTCCTCGCCAATCCCAACAACCCGACCGGCACCTACCTGCCGTTCGACGAGGTCAAGCGCCTGCACGCCGGCCTGCCGCCCCATGTGCTGCTGGTGCTCGACGCCGCCTATGCGGAATATGTGCGCCGCAACGACTACGAGACCGGGCTGGAGCTCGCGCTTTCCGCCGACAACGTGCTGATGGCGCGCACCTTCTCGAAGATCCACGGCCTCGCGGCCCTGCGCATCGGCTGGGCGGTGGGCCCGGCGCATGTGATCGACGCCATGAACCGCATCCGCGGCCCGTTCAACATGAACGCCCCGGCGCTGCTCGCGGGCGCCGCCGCCATCGCCGACGCGGCCCACGTGGAGAAGGCGGTCGCCCACAACGAGACGTGGCTGCCCTGGCTCACCGCCGAGATCGAGAAGCTCGGGCTCAGGGTCACGCCCTCGGTGGCGAACTTCGTGCTGATCCACTTCCCGAAGGAAGCCGGCCGCACGGCCAAGGAGGCGGACGCCTTCCTGACGAAGCGCGGCCTGGTGCTGCGCCAGGTGGCGGCCTATGGCCTGCCGGACAGCCTGCGCCTCACGATCGGCACCGAGGAGGCGAACCGCCTGGTGGTGGCGACGCTCGCCGACTTCATGGCGGGCAAGATGGCGGACACGGCGCCGTGACGCGGCCACTGGTTGACCGCCTCGCCATCGTCGGCGCCGGGCTGATCGGCTCCTCCATCGCCCGCGCGGCGCGGGAGAACCATCTCGCCGGCGCCATCGTGGTGGCCGACCGCGACCCGGCCGTGTGCGCCCGCGTGCGCGCGCTCGGCTTCGCCGACAAGATCACCGAGAGCGCGCGCGAAGCGGCGGACGGCGCGGACATCGTCATCCTGTGCGTGCCGGTGGGGGCGACGGAGACGGTCGCGGCCGAGGTCGGCCCGGCGCTGAAGCCGGGCGCCATCCTCTCGGACGTGGGCTCGGTGAAGGGCGCGGTGCTCGCCGCCATGGCGCCGCACGTGCCGGCGCACGCGCACCTCGTTCCCGCCCACCCGGTGGCGGGCACGGAATTCTCGGGACCGGACGCGGGCTTCGCCACCCTGTTCGAGAACCGCTGGTGCATCGTCACCCCGCCCGAGGGCGCCGACCCCAAGGCGGTGGAGCGCATCCGCCTGCTGTGGCGCGCCATGGGCGCGAACGTCGAGGTGATGAGCGCCGAGCACCACGACCTCGTGCTGGCCATCACCTCCCACGTGCCGCACCTCATCGCCTACAACATCGTCGGCACGGCGGCGCACCTGGAGGAGACGCTCACCTCCGAGGTGATCAAGTTCTCGGCCGGCGGCTTCCGCGACTTCACCCGCATCGCCGCCTCCGACCCCACCATGTGGCGCGACGTGTTCCTCACCAACCGCGAGGCGGTGCTGGAGATGCTCGGCCGCTTCACCGAGGACCTGTCCCAGCTCCAGCGGGCGATCCGCTACGGCGACGGCGAGGCGCTGTTCGAGCACTTCACCCGCACGAGGGCGATCCGCCGCTCCATCATCGAGCAGGGCCAGGAGACCCCCGCCCCCGACTTCGGGCGCCGCACGGTCGAGAAGCAGAAGCACGAGGAAAGCTGAGGACGCCGGCGCGTGCTCATCCGTCCCTGCCATGCTAGATTGCATGCGGCAGGGGACCGGCAGAGGATGGCTGAACAGCCTCGCAGACCGCGCCAGGAGTTCGCAGCGGCGGCAATCCTGTTCGCCGTGGTCTTCTGCGCGAGTCTGTTCGGCATCCTGACGCGTCCGCTCGGCTTCCTGGCCGCCTTCTGGCCCGCCAACGCGCTGCTGCTCGGCCTTCTGGTCCGCTTTCCCCGGCTTCAGACCGCTCCCGGGTGGGGATTCGCGATATTAGGATACCTTTTGGCCGATCTGCTGACGGGCGGCAGCTTGCTCCGGACGCTGTGGCTGACGGCGGCGAATCTCGGCGGCGTGACGGTCGGCGTGATCCTGTTCGGCATGCTCGGCGAGGAGGATCGCCGGCTGCGGCGCCCGCTGTCGGTGCTGTTCCTGTTCGGCATCTCGATAGGCGTCGGCGCCGCCGCCGCTCTGATCGGGGCGCCCGCCGCCCCGATTTTCTTCGGCAAGGACCTCTCTGCCGGCGCCGCATTCTGGTTCACCACCGAAATCACCAATGCCATCATCGTGCTGCCGGTCATCCTCACGGCGCCGTGGCCGCCGCGCCTGCCACGCCTGCGGCGGCCGCACGACATCCGCGATCTCGCCCAGAGGTCGGCCCCCGTCGCCTGCCTGTTCCTGTCGCTCGGCCTCGGAGCGTTCGTCGGCGGACCTGGCGCCGTGACGTTTCCCGCGCCGGCGCTGCTGTGGTGCGCCCTCTCCTACCCGCTGTTCACAACGGTGATGCTGACCCTGCTGGTGAGCATCTGGCATCTCATCGCAACCTCGCTCGGAGTGTTTTCGACTCACGTGGCGCAGCTCGACGGCTCGACCTCCGCGGACCGGCTCGCCATCATGCTGCTCGCCCTCGGCCCGCTCACCGCGGCGAGCATCAACGCCGCCCGCAACGACCTCTTGAAACGGCTGGAGGTGCTGGCGACCTACGATGCGCTCACGGGGGCGCTCGCGCGGGCCGCCTTCCTGGAGCGGGCGGGGCGGCTGTTCCTCGATCCGGTGCGCGCGGCGCCCCTCGCGGTGCTGATGCTCGACATCGACCGCTTCAAGGGGATCAACGACACCCATGGCCATGCCGCGGGCGACCGCGCGCTCGCGGCGGTGGCGGGCGCCGTCGGCCGCGGGCTGAGGGACGCCGACCTGTTCGGCCGGATGGGCGGCGAGGAGTTCGCCGTCATCCTCCCCCGCGCCTCCGGCGCCGATGCGGCGATGGTCGCCGAGCGGCTGCGGGCGGCGGTCGCGGCCATGGAAATTCCCATCGATGGCGCGGCGCCCCTGGTGCTCACGGTGAGCATCGGCGTGGCGCGCCAGTCGGGCGAAGGCCCGGCGCAGCTCGATCGCCTGCTGGGCGCGGCCGACCGTGCCCTTTACGAGGCGAAGAACACCGGCCGCGACCGGGTCGTGAGCGTCGACGGCTGAAGCCCGCGCGGCGTCAGCCCGGCGCCGCGGCCCGGCGGGCGATGAGGGCGATGGCGCCGTGCTCGGCGTCGTCGGGCGGGCGGCCCGCGCACGCGGCGACGACCGCCGCCATGGCGGCGATCGCGCGCGCCTCGGGCGTCCCCGATGCCGGCGGCAGGCCGCCGGCGAGGGCCGAGAGCGTGTCGAGCTCGATCAGCTCGGATTCGATCTCCACCTTCTTGAGCTTGTCGCGCAGCGCCTCGGTCACGGGCGTGGGGCCGGGCGGCGGGCCGGCCTTGAGGCGCTGGCGCACGGCGCGCAGCGCCTTCACCACCTCCGCATGCCAGGCCCCGACCGCCGCGCGCGCCGCCGCGAGCGCGGCCGCGTCCACCGCCGCCCCGCGCGCGGCGCCGGCAAAAGCGGCGAACAGCAGCAGGTTGACGTCCACCCCGGCGCGCTCCTGCAGCAGCAGGCAGGCGGGCGGCACGCCTTCGCTGGCATAGACCTTGAGCGCGAAGCGCGCGAGGTCGCTGGCGCCGGGCAAATCCTGGTCCATCGCGATCATCTCCCCATGCCGGCGCTCAATCCGCAGACTACGACGCGCTCATCATCCCGTCATGCCCCGGCTTGTCCGGGGCATCCACGGCGCCGCCTGCTCCGCGCCTCGGCACGTGCAGGCCCACCCGGCCGCACAGTGGATCCCCCGGACAAGCCGGGGGATGACGGCAGAACCAAGGATCGGCCGGCCAGCCTCAAGGCGGTGCCGGCTCCCCGCAGCCTCCACACGTCGGGGCGGAACGCGCCCCCTACTCGCGCAGCACCTTGCGGTCCACCTTCAGCAGCGTGGTGCGCGGCAGCGCCTCGATATAGGCGAAGGCGGCGGGCACCTTGTAGCCGCCAAGGGGCCGCACCTGGTCGCGCAGGGCCTGCTCCAGGTCGGGCGAAGCCGCATGCCCGTCCTTCAGCACCACGAAGGCCTTGGGCTTCACCAGGCCGTCCTGGTCCTCGAACGACACCACCGCCGCCTCCTTCACCGCCGGGTGGCGCATGAGCGCGGCCTCGATCTCCAGCGGCGACACCCACAGGCCGCTGACCTTGAACACGTCGTTCTCGCGGCCGGCGAACCAGAAATAGCCGTCCTCGTCGAAGGTCAGATTGTCGCCGCTGCGGGTCCAGCCGCCGATGAAGGTCTCGCGCGACTTCTCGTACTTGCGCCAGTAGAAGAAGCAGGCGGTCTTGCTCCTGATCCACGCCTCGCCCGGCACGCCCGGCTCGGTGACCTCGCGCCCGTCCTCGTCCACGAGCTTGATCTCGTAGCCGAACACCGGCCGGCCCAGGCTGCCGCGCTTGAAGTCCTTCGGCCGGTTGGCGATCCATTCGTAGGTCACTTCCGAGGAGCCGATGGAATCGAGGATCTCGATGCCGAAGCGGGCATGGAACGCCTCGAACAGGTGCGGCGGGATCTTCTCCGAGGCGCTGGCGACGAAGTCCAGCGCCGGCGGCTTCGCGAAGTCGTCCTTGTCCTCGATGAAGTCGAGCAGGTTGCGCAGGATCGTGGGCACGGTGACGAGCTTCGTCACGCGCTCCTTTTCCAGGATGTCGAGCACCACGTCGGGCCGCGCCGGCTGGCGGGTGAGCACGGCGGTCGCCCCGTAATAGAGCGGGATCAGCACGCCGGGCCACAGGCCGTGGGTGAAGTACTTCTTGGACGAGGCGAAGACCACGTCGTCGCTGGCATACTCCCAGAACGGCCCGTGCCGCTCCGGCACCACCAGGAAGTCGTGGGTGAGGTGGGTGATGCCCTTCGCCGGTCCCGTGGTGCCGCCGGAATAGAACATGTAGCACACGTCGTTGGCGTGCCGCGTGGTGCCGGGGAAGGGCTTGTCCTGCTTGAGCTCCGCGAACGCGCGCACCTCGCGGCCACCCAGCCTGCCGGCGATCGCGCCCGCCGGCCCGCGCACCAGGATGCGCTCCAGCGAGGCGGGCAGGCGCTCGGCGATCTCCTCCAGCTTGCCCAGCTGCTCGGCGTCGATGAACAGCGCCCGCGCCCCGGTGTCGATGAGGAAATAGAGCAGGTCCTTGGCCTTGTAGAGGTCCGACACCACCGCCGGGATCAGGCCGGCATGGATGGCGCCGAGCCACATGGCCACGTATTCGAGGCTGTCGGTGCCGAACAGCAGCACCCGCTGCTCGGGCTCGAGGCCGAAGTCGAGGAGGCCGCCCGCGGTGGCACGCACCTTCGCGTCGAGGGCGCGGTAGGAGATGCGCGCGCCGTCGATGACGAGCGCGGTCTTGGCCGCGCGGCCGGGATCGGCGATGTGGCGGCCGAAGAGCGTGTCGATCGGGTCGAGCCAGTCGGGAACGTCGGGATCGCGGAACGCGCGCCAGTCGGCGCAATAGAGGCGGTCCTTCGCGGACGCCGTCGGGTGGTCGAGCATCTCATGTCTCCATCGGCGCGGTGCCGATGCCTTCGTCCTGTGTGGCGCCGGCCGGCGCGGCGGCGCTCAGTCGCGGTCGGTGGGGGTGAGGGCGGAGAGATCCAGGCTGGTGTCGGCCTCGGTCCAGCGCTTGACGATGCCGGCGTCGAAGCCGAACAGGTCCAGCGCCCGGCCGACGCTCTGGTTGATGATGTCGTCGAGCGTCTTGGGGCGGTGGTAGAAGCCCGGCACGGGCGGCATGATGATCGCGCCGTTGCGCGTCGCCTGGTCCATGATCGCAATGTGGCCGGCGTGCAGCGGCGTCTCGCGGAACATGACCACGAGGCGGCGGCGCTCCTTCAGCACCACGTCGGCGGCGCGCGAGATCAGGTCGCCGGAATCGCAATGGGCGATGGCGGAGAGCGTCTTCACCGAGCAGGGCGCCACCAGCATGCCCTCGGTGCGGAACGAGCCCGAGGCGATGGAGGCGCCGATGTCCTTGTAGTTGTGCAGCACGTCGGCGAGCGCCTTGAGCTGGTCCCAGGTGACGTCCGTCTCCTCCATCAGCGTGCGCTGGGCGGAGGGCGAGACCACGAGGTGGGTCTCCACGTCGGGGATGGCGCGCAGCACCTGGAGCGCGCGCACGCCGTAGATGGCGCCGGAGGCGCCCGACATGGCGATGATGAGACGCTTCATACTTCAACTCCCATGCCGGGGGTGCCGTCGCCTCGACGACGAGGCCCGCCCCGCCGCGAGCCCGTGCGGCTCCGGCGGGACGGGCGATGATGGCATCCGCGCCGCCGGCGGCGGCGCGGACGGTGTCGTCAGAAGCCGTACTCTTTCCAGCGGCTGTCCACGAGCTCCCAATCCTGCGGCTCAGGCATCACCGAGCGCGGATAGCGGTCGCCCTGATAATTGGCCTCAGGCTCGAAGTCGAGGTTGATGGTGGCATCGATGAGCACGCGGCACCACTTGCCGGTGCCGTACATGTTGGTGTCGCGGTACTTGAGGCGGGTCGAGGGGTCGAGCGCCGAGCCGAACGTGCCGGGGAAGAAGACGATGTCGTCCTCCGCCGCGTTCACGCGGTAGGCGAACGCCCAGTCGAGCGCGCCGTAGTCGTGGATGTCGATGTCCTCGTCCACCGCCCAGATGTGCTTGTAGCGCAGATGCGCGGCGTTCGAGCCCCAGATGGCGCAGGCCGCCTGCTTGGCCTGGCCGCGATAGGTCTGGCGCAGCTGGATGATGAGGGTGGTGCCGTTGTTGGCCGGCGGGCAGTGCACGTCGGTCACGCCCGGCACGCCCGAGCGCTCCAGGATGTTCCAGGCGAGCGCGGCGCGCTGCACCGAGCTCATGATGGAGTTCTCGTTCAGCATCTTCGGCATGGTCCCTTCCAGGGTGCCGCGGAAGATGGGGTTGTTGCGGTGGGTGATGGCAGTCACCCGCACCGTGTGCTTCAGGCACTGGTCGCCGCCGAAATAGCCCGTGTACTCGCCGAACGGGCCTTCCATCTCGAAGGTGGACGGATCGTTGGAGATCCAGCCCTCGATGACGATCTCGGCGCTGGCCGGCACCTTCAGCGGCACGGTCTCGCAGTCCACCAGTTCCACCGGCGCGCCGCGGATGGCGCCCATGACGTCGTACTCGGACACGTCCGGCGGGATCGGCGAGGAGGCGCAGAACGGCAGGCAGGGCTCCCAGCCGTAGATGAAGGCCACCGGCATCTCCTTGCCCTGGCCGTTATACTTGGCGAAGTCCTGGCCCCAGTTCTGCGGCCGCCACAGCAGCACCGGCAAGGTGTTCTTCTTGCCGATCATGCCGCGGTACATGCCGACGTTCAGCCGGCCGGTCTCCGGATCGGCGGTCACCGTGCCCTGCATGGTGTTGATATAGCGTCCGCCGTCGAGCCGGTGCCAGCGCGGCACGGGGAACTCGAACAGGTTGATGTCGTCTCCCTTGAGGATGTTCTCCTTCACCGGACCGGTCGCCACCGTGACGGGGGGGACGCGGCTCGCATAGGCCTTGCGGGCGGCCTTCACGAGGTCGGTGATGGGCGCGTCCGGCGGCAGGCCGAACATCATGGCGACGCGCGAATACTTCGACAGGCCGCCGGTAAACAGCTGGGTGCAGCGCCCGCTCTTGTAGTCCTTGATGTTCTTGAACAGCAGCGCCGGCCCGTCGCCGTTGCCGAACGCCCGCCGCGTGATGGTGCCGAGCTCGCAATCCCAGTCCACCTCGCTGTCGATCTCCTTCAGCTCGCCGGCCTGGCGCAGGTGATCGATCCAACCCCGCAAATCACCGAACTGCATCTTGATACTCCTTGGGACCATGCGCGTTTATGGTTCGCTGGTGCCGGCGCGCTCCCGGCATCATGCATCCCGTGGCGTGCCGATGGCGGGCGTGACGTCAGCCGCGTGCGCGCTTCCAGGGAACCAGGAGCTTCTCCAACTCGTCGGTGGCGAGCGACAAAGCGAAGCCGATGAGGGCGATGACGACGAGGCCCACATACATGGTCTCGACGGAAAGGATCTGCCACGCGTTCCAGATCATGTAGCCGATGCCGGAATCGGCGCCGATCATCTCGGCGATGGCGATCAGGATCAGGCCCATGCCGAGGCCGAGCTTCACGCCGGCGAGGATCGGCGGCAGGGCGCCGGGGACGGCGACGGTGCGGAACAGCTGCCAGCGGCTGGCGCGGAAATTGTGCGCCACGTCCATGTAGATGCGGTCGATGTTGGCGACGCCGGCCTGGGCGTTGATGAGCACGGGATAGAACACGCCCATGGCCACCATGACGATCTTCGACGCCTCGCCGAGGCCGAAGATCAGGAGGATGAGCGGGAACACGGCGCTCTTGGGGATGGGATAGGTGGCCGACACCAGCGGATCGATGGCGATGCGCACCGGGCGCGAGAGCCCCGCCGCGATGCCGAGCAGCAGCGCCGGGATGCCGCCGACGATGAACCCGGCGAACAGGCGCCACAGGCTCGCCTGGAGGTTCACCCACAGCTCGCCCGAGGCCGAGAGCGCCCACATGCGTACCAGGATGGCGGAGGGCGCCGGGAAGAAGCGGGTGTCGATCCACCCCGCCTTCGCGGCAAGCTCCCAGAGGAGGAACAGGGCCAGCGGCGAGCCGAAGGCCAGCAGGCGGTCGTTCAGCGCCGCGCGGTTCATGCCTCGCCTCCCTGTTCCTGGAGCTTGGCGGCCCGCACCTCCTCGCGCAGATATTCCCAGATGCGGAACACGAACGCGCCGTAGACCGGGTCGCCGCGCAGGGCGACCACGTCGCGCGGCCGGCCGAAGGGGTTGTCGAGGATCGCCTTGGAGCGCCCCGGATGGGCGGTCATCACCATGATGCGGTCGGAGAGCGTGACCGCCTCGTCCACCGAGTGGGTGATGAAGACCACGGTCTTCTTGGTCTCCTCCCAGATGCGCAGCAATTCCTGGTGCAGCAGCATCTTGTTCTGCTCGTCGAGGGCCGAGAACGGCTCGTCCATGAGCAGGATGTCGGGATCGTTGGCGAACGCGCGGCAGATGGAGACGCGCTGGCGCATGCCGCCGGAGAGCTGGTGCGGGTAGCGGTCGCGGAAGCGCCACAGGCCGGTGGTCTCCAGGAGCGGGCGCACCCGCTCGGCGATCTCAGCCTTCGGGCGACGGCGCATGGCGAGGCCGTAGGCGGCGTTGTCGTAGACGCTCATCCAGGGAAAGATGCTGTCGCCCTGGAACACCATGGAATTGGTGGGCCGCCCGGCATCGTTGGGGGAGACCGAGATGGTGCCCGCCGTCGGCGCCTCCAGCCCGGCGAGGATGCGCAGGAGCGTGGTCTTCCCGCAGCCGCTCGGCCCGACGATGACGAAGAACTCGCCGGGCGCGATGTCGACGGAGATGCCGTCGACGGCGGTGAAGGAGCCGAAGGTCTTGACCAGCCTGTCGACGCGGATCTTCGGCGGCGGCGGCGGCATCTCCACGTCGACCGACATGGCGACCCGCAGTTCGGCAGCGTGCATCGGCTCGCCTCCCTTGGCCGGCGCCGGCGTCAGGTGCGTTGGCCCTTGTAGGGACCGACCTGCTTGAGCGCGTACTCGACGAACGAGCCGTCGATCACGGAATCGACGTTCGGGTCGAAGTCGAGGAAGCCCTGCTCGCGGTAGAAGGCGGCGTCCTTCTTCAGGCTCGCGACGTTGACGCCGCCGTTGGGATTGATGCCGGTGGGCACGATGCGGGAGAAGATGCCCTTGTCGTCCACCTTCATGTCCTCGCCGAGGATGCGCACCACCTCGGGGCCGTTCGGGCCGGCGAAGCGGCTGTCCTTCAGCGCGTCGTTGTAGAAGTGCGCCGCCTTCACGTAAGCGAGCATGAAGCGGCGGCCGAGCTCGGCCTTCTTGTTGATGAAGTCGTCGCCGTAGAGCAGCACGGCGATCTGCTGGTTGGGATAGATGGTGTCGTCCCAGTAGCGCACCGCATAGCCGCGCTCCACCGCCATGGTGGCGCCGGGCTCGGGCAGGATGCAGCCGTCGATCGCCTTGTTGGCGAGCGCCGGCACGTGCTGGGGATAGCCCATATAGACGTGGTTCACGTCCTTGTAGGTGAGCCCGCCCTTCTGGAGCGCCGCGTTGAGCGTCGCCCCCGGCGAGCCGCCGGGCGCGGCCTCGGCGATCTTGAGGCCCTTGAGGTCGGCGTAGGACTTCACCTGGCCGCTGTCGATCAGGTCCTTGCGGACCAGGAGCGGCATGTAGCCGTAGCCGGGGGGCGAGGAGCCCTTGTCGGCGGTGATCTTGATGTTGATGCCGCGCTTGACCGCGTTGAACAGGCCGGCCGAGGAGGCGCCGACGCCGATGTCGAGCTGGCCCGCGCCCAGGGGGGCGATGATCTTGGGGCCGCCGTCGAAGGTGACGAACTCGATGGCGATGCCCTGGTCTTTGAAATAGCCCTTCTCGTCGGCGATGAAGAATACGGCGTCGGACACCACGCCGCCGGCGCGGCCCACCTTGATGGTGGTCAGTCCCTGGGCGGCGGCAGGGCTGAGGATGGCGGGCGCGGCGAGCGCCCCGACACCTGCCGCGGCCATGGACTTGAGGTATTGACGGCGTGAGATGGAGCTGTACGAGGCCATCTGACATTCCTCCCGTGCGGCGTCTATCGCGCCAAGCAGGGTGTGCCCTGCCATTGCGCGATAAGGTTTCACTATCAAATTTGGTAGTCAAGTGCCGAAATGCGCATATTTGAATTCGCCATCGGCGCCCCTCTCTGCCCGCGCGACCCGTTCAGGATCGCGGGAGGTCAGCCGCGGCGATTCCGGCGGCTGGGGCAGGACGGTCCTCGGGGCCGATGCGCGCCACCAGCGCCTCGATGGTGACGCTCTCCAGCGCGGCCTCGGCGAGGCGGCGCGCCTGGGCCATCCGCGTCTTCACTTCCCGCCCCACCGCGCTCGGCGGCCCGGCCGGCTCAGCCTCCGGCCCTGACGGGAACAGGCGCATCACGTCCTGCAGCGACAGGCGGCGCGGGTTCGCGCACAGGGTCCAGCCTCCGGAGGCGCCGCGCACCGGACGCAGGATCGCCGCCTGCTCGAGCACCGCGGCGATGCGCGCCAGCTCGCGCCGCGAAAGGCCGTGGCGCTCGCCCACCTGCGCCATCGGCACCGCCGCCCCGGGATGGAGGGCAAGCTCCGCCACCACGCAGACGGCCGCCTGCGCCAGGACGCGCATGTCCGCGCGGGGCCAGGTGTCCGTATCGGCTCCCGCGCCCGCGCTGCCCCGGCCGTCTGCGACCACGGGTTCGACCGGCATGTCGCTCTCCTCTAATTTCTATTATTTCTATTGAATAACTTTATAAAAAGGCAAGAGACAAGCCGGGACGCAGGCGAGCACCGTTTCTCACGTATTTTCAGATAATTGGATGGCCCCGCCCAGGAGACTGCGGCAGGACGACGCGGACGCTCAGCCGGCGTCCGTGAGGTCCCGCCCCTTGGGCGCGGCGGCGGCCGCGGCGCCGACGCGGGCCTCGGCGCGGCGGGCATTGTTGATGATGGTCTGGATCGTCACCGAGCGCAGGGTGGCGGAGGTGATGCGGTCGATCTCGCCCAGCACCCGTGCCACCTCGCTCGCCACCGGCGTGTCGGCGCCCTGGCCGTCGTTCGGCCCGTCCTCCTCGAACATGGCGATGATGTCGTGCAGCGTCAGGCGGTTGGCGTTGCCGATGAAGGTGCAGCCGCCGGCCGGACCGCGGGTCGAGGAGACGATGCGGGCGCGCGAGAGCATGCGCAGCACCTTGGCGAGGTGATGCTGGGAGATGCGGTACTTGGCGGCGAGCTCGCTGGCCGCGATCTGCTCGCCGGGGCGCGAGGCGAGCTCGACGATGGACCAGATGGCATAGCGGGTCGCCTGATGCAGCTTCATGGCTCAGGTGCCGCTCGGCGCGGGGGAGATGCCCATCTCAAGCTCGATGAACGGTCCCGCGGTCATGCCGTGGCTGCGGAAGAACGAGATCAGGAGATGGTCGTCGATGTGCAGCATGGTGCGCATGGTGTGCACGCCGAGGCGCCGGAAGCGCGCCTGCAAGGCATTGAAAAGCAAGGTGCCGATGCCGGCGAGCCGCACGTCCTTGCGGACGCCGATGGCGAACAGCCAGCCGCAGGGCGGGGAGCCGAACTCCCAGGCGCGCACCTCGCCCACCACGTAGCCGACCACCGCGCCGTCATGGCGCGCGACCATGAAGGTGCGCTGCGCGCCGGACATCACCGGCGCGTAATAACCGTACCAGATTTCCGGCTTCTGGATGCCGGTGAGGTCGGAGTCGATGGCGATGATGGCGGGCAGATCGTCGAACTGCGCCTCCTCGATCGTCACCTTCTCCTCCAGCGTGCGCAGGAGATTCGCTTCGATCATCGATTTCCCATAGACCTTTCCCGTGGCGACGGCGAGTTTATGTTCCGTAGCATATTCGTATTATGATACGAAATTGCTTTACACAATCTCATTCGCCATGTTACGCGCTGTTTTCGGTCGACGTTCCGGAGGTTTGCATTGTCCGCCCCAGCCATTCGCAGCGCGCAGGCTGAAGCGCCATCACCCGCGCCGCACATGAGGGACCGACCATCCTCCTCTCCCCTGGGCCAGCCGATCCCGCGCAAGGAGGACGAGGCCCTGCTGCGCGGACGCGGGCGCTATGCCGACGACGTGCCCGCCCCGGCCGGCACGCTCCACGCTTTCGTGGTCCGCTCTCCCCTGCCCCACGGCCTGATCCGCCGCATCGACACCGCCCGTGCGCTGGCGCTGCCGGGCGTGCATGCCGTGCTCACCGGCGAGGACGTGGCGCGCCTGTCCGACCCGTTCCTGGTGGCGCTCAAGCAGCCGATCCCGCAATGGACGCTGGCGGTGGAGCGCGTGCGCTTCGTCGGCGAGCCGGTGGCGCTGGTGCTGGCCGAGGACCGCTACATCGCCGAGGACGCGGGCGAGCTGGTGGACATCGAATACGAGCCCCTGCCCGCCATCGTCGACCCGGAGGACGCGGTCGTCGAGGGCGCGCCGCTGGTGCATCCGGACTGCAAGTCCAACGAGGTCTCGCGCCGCGACTTCACCTATGGCGATCCGGACAAGGCCTTCGCCGAGGCCGACAAGGTGGTGAAGCTGCGCGTCGACTATCCGCGCAACTCCTTCATGCCCATGGAATGCTTCGTGGTGGTGGCGCAGTTCCGCCCCTCCGACGGCAGCTATGACGTGCTCGCCAACTTCCAGGGCCCGTTCAGCGCCCATCCGGTGATGGCGCGGGCGCTGCGCGTGCCCGGCGCCAAGCTGCGGCTGCGCACGCCGGCCGATTCCGGCGGCTCGTTCGGCATCAAGCTGTCTGTGTTCCCGTTCGTGGTGCTGATGGGCCTCGCCGCCCGCATCGCCGGGCGGCCGGTGAAGTGGGTGGAGGACCGCTACGAGCACCTGCTCGCCGCCAGCTCCGGCCCCAACCGCATCACCCATATCGAGGCGGCGGTGAAGGCCGACGGGCGCATCACCGCCCTGCGCATGGACCAGATGGAGGACTACGGCGCCTTCCTGCGCGCGCCCATGCCCGGCCCGCTCTACCGCATGCACGGCGCCACCACCGGCGCCTACGACGTCCAGAACCTGCACGTGGTCAACCGCGTGGTGCTCACCAACAAGGCCCCCGCCGCGCTGATCCGCGGCTTCGGCGGCCCGCAGCTCTATCTCGGCCTGGAGCGCCTGGTGCAGCGCATCGCGCTGGCGCTCGACATGGACGTGCTGGACGTGATCCGCAAGAATCTCGTCCCCTCCGGCGCCTTCCCCTACCGGGCGGCGGCGGGCGCGCTCTACGATTCCGGCGACTACCCGCTGTGCGTCGACATCGCCACCGGCGAGGGGCGGCTCGAAGACCTCAGGCGCCGGCGCGACGAGGCCCGCGCCAGGGGCAAGCACTACGGCATCGGCTTCGCCGCCGTGGTCGAGCCCTCCATGTCGAACATGGGCTACCTCTCCACCATGATCCCCGCGAGCGCGCGCGAGCGCGCCGGGCCGAAGAACGGCGCGGTCTCGCTCGCCACCGTGAACGTCGACCCGCTCGGCACGGTCTCGGTCACCGCCGACCTCACGGTGCAGGGCCAGGGCCACGAGACCGTGATCTCGCAGATCGTCTGCGACCAGCTCGGCCTGAAGATGGACGAGGTGGTGGTCAACCTGGAGATGGACACGGTGAAGGACCAGTGGTCCATCGCCGCCGGCACCTATTCCTGCCGCTTCTCCCCCGGCACCGCGGTGGCGGTGCACCACGCCGCCGGCGCCATCCGCGACAAGCTCGCCCGCATCGCCGCCAACCAGCTCAACGTGCTGCCGGAGGACATCGAGTTCGTCGACGGCATGATCCGCTCGAAGACCAACCCGGACAACGGCCTCGCCTTCGCCCGCGTCGCCGGCACCGCCCACTGGTCGCCGGTGATGCTCCCCGACGGCATGGCGCCGGGCCTGCGCGAGACCGCCACCTGGGCGCCGCCGGAGCTGGAGCCGCCCTCGGGCGACGACCGCATCAACACCTCGCTCGCTTATGGCTTCGTGTTCGACATGTGCGGCGTCGAGATCGACCCCGACACCTGGGAGGTGCGGGTCGACCGCTACGTCTCCATGCACGACGCCGGCCGGCTGCTGAACCCGCTGATCGCCGAGGGGCAGATCCGCGGCGCCTTCGTGCAGGGCCTCGCCACCGCGCTCTACGAGGAGTTCCGCTACGACGACAAGGGCGGCTTCCTCACCGGCACGCTCGCCGACTACCTGATTCCCACCGTCACCGAGGTGCCGGAGATCGAGCTTCTGCACATCGAGAGCCCGAGCCCGTTCACCGCGCTCGGCGCCAAGGGGCTGGCGGAAGGCAACTGCATGTCGACGCCGGTGTGCGTCGCCAACGCGGTGGCGGACGCGCTCGGCATCGAGCACGTGCCGCTGCCGGTCACGCCCATGCGCCTCCACGCCATCATGGCGGGACCGGAAAAGACCCCGCCGCGCCAGGCCAAGCCGGCCACGGCGGCCACGGCCGCGGCCAAGCGCGAGGGCGCGCGCGAGCTCACCGGCGCGGGTTCAGTCACCATCGGCGCGCCGGTCGCCGAGGTGTGGCGCGCGCTGCTCGATCCGGAGAACCTCAAGGCCACCATCCCCGGATGCCATTCCCTGGAAGTGGTGGGCGAGAACGACTACCGCGCCGAGGTCTCGCTGGGCGTCGGCCCGGTGAAGGGCCGCTTCCGCGCCGAGGTGCGCCTCACCGACCTCGACCCCGAGCGCTCGGGCCGCCTCTCGGGCGGCATCACCGGCCCCCTGGGCGACGCCTCGGGCGCCGGCATGCTGCGCCTCGAGGCCATCGAGGGCGGCACCCGCATCGCCTACGACTACGAGGTGGCCGTGGGCGGGCGCGCCGCCGCCATCGGCGGGCGCCTGCTGGACGGCGCCTCCGACCTCGTCATCCGCCAGTTCTTCGAGCGGTTCGCATCGCGCCTCGGCGCGTCTTCGGGCGCCACCTCCGCGTCCTGGTGGAGCCGCCTCACCTCCGCGTTCCGGAAGCCCCAATGAAGCCCCGTCCCTTCACCTATATCCGCCCCGAGACGGTGGCCGAGGCGACCGAGGCCCTTTCCGAATGGAAGGAGGCGGCCCGCGTCATGGCGGGCGGGCAGACGCTGATCGCCATGCTGAACCTGCGCCTCGTGGACTGCGAGGCCATCGTCGACATCTCGCGCGTGCCGGAGCTGTCCGCCATCACCCGCACCAAGACCCATCTGGAGGTCGGCGCGGCGGTGACGCAGAACCGGCTGCTCTCGCGCCCCGAGCTGGCGCAGGAGGTGCCGCTTCTGGCGAAGGCGCTGCCGTGGGTCGGCCATTTCCAGACCCGCAACAAGGGCACGGTCTGCGGCTCCATCGCCCATGCCGATCCGGCCTCCGAGCTGCCGCTCTCGCTCGCGGTGCTGGGCGGCGAGGTGGTGCTGCGCTCCAGGCGCGGCACCCGCGTGCTCAAGGCGTCCGAGTTCCAGCGCGGCCTGCTCGCCACCGCCCGTGAGGCGGACGAGCTGGTGACCGCCGTGCGCTTCCCGCTCGGCGCCAAGGGCGAGGGCACGGGCTTCCGCGAGGTGGCGCGGCGCCACGGCGACTTCGCCATCGTCTCGCTCGCCGCCCGCGCCCGGGCGGACGCCATCGACCTCGGCATCGGCGGCGTCGCCGACCGGCCCGCGGTGCGCGCCATCCCCCGCGCCGACCTCTCCCGCCTCGACGACATCGTCGATGCGCTCGCCGCCGAGCTGGGCGGCTTCGAGGATATCCACGCCACCGCGCGCTACCGGCGCGATTTGGTGCGCCGGCTCGCCCGGCCCGTGATCGATGAGGCTTTGTCATGCTCCGCGTAGCCCCCGGCGAGCGCACGCTCGTCACCTTCGAGCTCGATGGCCGCCCGGTCTCCGGCTATGTGGAGCCGCGCATGCTGCTGAGCGACTTCCTGCGCCAGGTGGCGGGCGCCACCGGCACCCATGTGGGCTGCGAGCACGGGGTGTGCGGCTGCTGCACGGTGCTGCTCGACGGCGCCGCCTCGCGCTCCTGCCTCACCCTGGCGGTGCAGGCGCACGGCCGCGCGGTGGGAACGGTGGAGGGCCTCGCCCCCGGCGAGCAGGCGCTGAACGCGCTCCAGGCCGCCTTCCGCAAGCACCACGCCCTGCAGTGCGGCTTCTGCACCCCGGGCGTGCTGATGTCGTTCACCGATTTCCTCGCCCGCAATCCCTCTCCCACCGAGGAGGAGGTCCGCGATACCCTCTCCGGCCACATCTGCCGCTGTACCGGCTACGCGCCCATCGTCGCGGCGGTGATGGATGCCGCCCGCACGCTGCGCGGCGAGGCCACGGAGGACGCCGCATGAGCACCCAGACCAGCGCCCAGACCAGCGCCCAGGTCCACGCATCCCCCGCCTTCGCGGAGATCGACCGCCCGTTCGCCCGCATCACCGAGGTGGCGGACGGCATCATCCGCTTCGACACGCCGGTGCCGTTCCGGGGCCTGAGGCAGGTCAATGTCTGGATGATCCGCGACGGCGACGGCTGGACCCAGGTGGATTGCGGCTATGGCGAGCCGCGCGTGCAGGAGGCGCTGGAGGAGGCGTGGCGCACGGTGCTCGGCGGCAAGAGCGTGACGCGCCTGATCGTCACCCACTTCCACCCGGACCACTCCGGCAACTGCCGCTACATCTCCGAGCGCTGGAACGTGCGCCCGCACATGACCCAGCTCGAATGGATGTGCGCCAACCTCGCGGTGAAGGACAGCTTCACCGACGACATCCGCTCGCGCTCGCGCTTCTACGAGCGCAACGGCGCGGCGCCGGAGAAGGTGGCGCAGTTCGACGCCGAGGTGCTGCCCTATTCCGACGGCGTGCAGCTGCCGGAGGCGGCGCGGCGGATCTCCGACCGCGGCACGCTCCAGATCGGCGGCGACGACTGGCACGTGCTCACCGGCGGCGGCCACTCGCCGGACCTCGCCGGCCTCTGGTGCCCGAAGCGCAAGGTCTACATCTCCGGCGACCAGCTGCTGCCGAAGATCACCACCAATGTCAGCGTCTGGCAGGTGGAGCCGGAGGCCGACCCGCTGGGCGAGTTCATGGCCTCGCTGGAGCGCATGGAGGAGCGCGTCGGCGCCGACTTCCTGGTGCTGCCCTCCCACGGCGACCCGTTCCAGGGCCCGAACGACCGCATCGCCGTGCTGCGCGAGCACCACCACGCCCGCCTCGACACCGTGCGCGACGCGATCCGGGCCCATGGCGGCACCGCCTCGGCCGGCGACTGCCTCGCCGCCATGTTCTCGCGCCCGCTGGACGGGCACCAGCTCGGCTTCGCCATGGGCGAGGCCATCGCCCATCTCAACCATCTCGTCGTGCTGGGGGAGGCCGAGCGCCTCGTCGGCAATGACGGCATCACCCGCTTCCGCCTTCTCGACCGCTGATCCGGCGGGCAACGTCTTTTCTGGAGGAAAATTTCATGAGCGATATCAAGCGCGAGGTCGTCACCATCTTCGGCAAGAACGTGGTGCTCGCCCACAAGGACAGCCCGATCGCCAACGAGGGCGTGCTGGAGAACGCGGACATCTTCCGCATGTTCAACATCTTCTCCGAGCACTTCCAGCCGTCCAACCGCAACAAGGCGGACGGCACGCCGCTGCGCCTCTACACCTCCGACAAGGTGAAGGTGGACCTGTCCAAGCGGTCCAAGGAGGACATGGGCTTCTGGCACCGCAACATCGACGCCCACGAGATCATCTTCTGCGTCAAGGGCGCGCTGAAGTGGGAGACCGAGATGGGCACCCGCATCATGAAGGAGGGCGACATGCTCTTCATCCCCAAGGGCATCGCCCACCGCTCCATGCTCGCCCCCGAGAGCGCCCCGGAGAACGTGCTCATCGAGCTGAAGATCTCCGACGACCTCACCTATGTGGGCGACAACAGCTGATCTGATTTCAGGAGCCGTCATGCCCCGGCTTGTCCGGGGCATCCACGGGGCCGTTGGCGCCGCGCACCGCGGGAGGCGCCAGCTGGGCCTCAGGGTGGATCCCCGGACACGCCGGAGGATGACGTCAGGCGAGACGCATTGTTCGAGATGAAGAGGCCGCAATGCTTGTGAAGACCAAGAACGGGACCGAGCTGAACGTCGAGATCGACGGTCCCGAGGGCGCGCCGTGGGTGACCTTCTCCCATGCGCTCGCCAACAACCTGCACCTGTGGGACGACGTGGCGGCGAGCCTCAAGGACCGCTACCGGGTGCTGCGCTACGACCAGCGCGGCCACGGCGAAAGCCCGGCGGTGCCCGGCCCCTACACCTTCCCGGAGCTGGAGGCCGACGCCATCGGCCTGCTCGATGCGCTCGGCATCGAGAAGACCCACTGGGTGGGCCTCTCCATCGGCGGCATGCTGGGCTACGGCCTCGCCATGAACCATCCGGACCGGATCATCTCGCTCATCGCCTGCGACTCGCGTCCCGACGCGCCGCCGGACTATGCCGCCTACTTCCAGCACCGCATCGACCTCGCCGCCGAGGGCGGCATGGAGGCGGTGGTGGAGCCCTCGATCGAGCGCTGGTTCACGCCGGAGACGCGGGCCAAGAACCCGCCGGAGCTGGACAAGGTGCGCGCCATGATCCGCAAGGCCACCACGATCGGCCATGCGGGCTGCTGCGAGGCGCTGAAGACGCTCTCCTATGGCCCGCGCCTCCACGAGATCCGCGTGCCGGTGCTGATCCTCGGCGGCGCCAAGGACAAGGGCGCCCCGCCGCAGATCCTCGCCGAGGCGGTGGCCAAGATCCCCGGCGCCGAGCACGCCGTGATCCCGGACGCCGGCCACATCACCCCGGCCGAGAACCCGCCGGCCTTCATCGCCACGGTGAAGGACTATCTCGCCCGGCATTGATCGACGACACGCAAGACCCC
Organism: Xanthobacter pseudotagetidis; assembly: GCF_043194795.2. Lineage (NCBI taxonomy): Bacteria > Pseudomonadati > Pseudomonadota > Alphaproteobacteria > Hyphomicrobiales > Xanthobacteraceae > Xanthobacter > Xanthobacter pseudotagetidis. Next base: position 72,350 of record NZ_CM195534.1, read on the forward strand.
CTCCCCCTTGCGGGGAGGGGCAGGGGTGGGGGTGCCGCAACGCGCGCCCTCAAGGGAGCGAGACCCCCGCCCCCTCACCCCTCCCCACAAGGGGGAGGGGAGCCGGGCGCGCCCGGCCGAGGCCACATGGAATTTCCCGAAGGACACGCCCCAGATGACGACCCAAGAGCCGTTCACCCTCACCATGAGCGACGGGGCCGAGGTGGTCGGCCGCCGCGTCGGCAACCCCGACGGCGTGCGGATGCTGATCACCCATGGCAACGGCTTCGCCATCGACGGCTACCGGGTGTTCTTCGAGCCCCTGCTGGCCGATTTCGACGTGTTCCTCTACGACATGCGCAACCACGGAAAGAGCCCCGTGGGCCGGCGCTCGGCGCACCATTACGGGCGCCTCGCGCTCGACGTGGGCGAGATCCGCGCCGAGATCGCGCGCCGCTACGGGCACAAGACCACGGTGGGCGTGTTCCACTCCTTCTCCTCGCGCGCCGCCATGAAGCATGCGGTGGAGCAGGGCTGGGTGTGGGACGCTTTGGTGCTGTTCGACCCGCCGAGCGTGCCGCCGGAGGGACACAAGCTGTTCGAGCCCATGCGCCAGTTCGAGGTCAAGCTGGTGCAGTGGGCCATGGAGCGGCAGGAGACCTATGCCAGCGTCGACGAGCTGATCGCCAGCTTCCGCGAGGGCCGCGCCCAGGCCCGCTGGGTGGACGAGGCGCGCGTCGACATGGCCAACGCGACGCTGCGGCCCGACGGCAAGGGCGGCTTCGCCACCGTGCTGCCGCGCGAGCTGGAGGCGGCGATCTACCTCCAGGCGCTGACCCTCGATCTGTGGCCGATGGCGTCCGAGTTCCGTGGCCCCACCAAGCTGATCGCCGCCGACCCGGACATGAAAGGCACGCCGCCCACCGCCTTCTCGAACCGCGCGCTGGGCACCGAGAACGGCTTCGACTACGCCGCCGTGCAGGGCGGCGGCCACCTGCTCCAGATCGAGCAGCCCGAGACCTCCCGCGCCATCATGCTCGCCTTCCTGAAGGAGAAGGGCATCATCGCCTGATCCGGCCCGGCGCGAAGCCGGGCCAGATCAGGCGGCCTCAGCCGAGGCCGCAGGCGCCGCGGATGGCGCGCTGGACCGGCGAGGCCGCCAGCGCCGGGTCGAACGACCCGGCGGGCAGGAGCGCCGGCTGGGCCAGCAAGCGCGGCCGCGTTCCCCGATGCGGCTGGGCCGCGTGCACCAGGAACGGGTGGCACAGATAGACCGTTCCCGCGGCACCGGTGGCGAGCGCCTCCGGGCAATGGGCGCTCGAGGCGAATCCGTCCGCCGCAAGCTCCGCGAGGCTCAGCCCCTCCTCGCCCCACGGCAGCAGCTGCCGGGCGATGTGGGCGTGAGAGCCCGCCCGCAGCCGGGTGGGGGCGTCGTCCAGCCCCACGTCCGAGAACAGGAACAGCATCAGCAGCGCCCGCCCGCAGCTCAAGATGTTGGCGCGCCACTGCATGAAGTCGGGGCTCTCGGTGCCGAAGCTCATGTCCACGTGCCAGCCGGTGTCACCCGGATCGTCCGGCGAGGGAAAGCGGATCGCGAACGACCCTAGCCCGGACGGCTTCACCCACCGGCCCGCGCCCGCGAGCGCGTCATAGGCGATGTGCAGCCGTTTGGTGTTCGCCGCAGCGGCGAAGGGGGCGCCTGCCATGAAGCCGACGCGCACCACCGGGCGCGTCCAGCCTTCGGGCGCGTCCGGCGTAAGGCCGATCTGCGCCCACAGCGCCTCGCGCCCCTGCCGCGCGAGCGCGGCATCAAAGGCTCCGTCGAGACGCACATACCCCTGGTCAATGAAATGCTCGATCTGAGCCGCGCTCAGACCCGAGGAAAGATTTCCCATGTCCCATATCTCCCTGCGGCCGCCGCGAGGCGGGGCCGTCATTCCCGTTGGCTGCGCATGCGCCGTGCCGGCGCCGGCGGCTCAGACGAGGGGGAAGAAGGTGGACATGAACATCATCGGGCGAACCTAGCGCCCTCCTCGCGGCATGCCAAGCCTGCCGCGCCGGCACGGATGTTTGCCGCCACGACCGATGCGCTCTAGAACCCGCAGGCCACTGGAGCCGCCGTGTTCATGTCCACATCGATGCCGCCCGCCACCGGCCTTCCCTTCGACGACATCCGCGCGCTGGTCGCCTCCATGCCGGGGCCGGACGAAGGCGCGCGCGCCGCCGCCTGGGAGCGGCAGGCGGGGCTGGTGAAGCCGCCGGGCGCGCTGGGGCGCCTGGAGGAGATCGCCGCCCACCTCGCCGCCTGGCAGGGCAAGCCGATGCCGCAGGTGCTGCGGCCCATGGTGGTGGTGTTCGCCGGCACCCACGGCGTCGCCGAACGCGGCGTCTCGCCCTACCCCAGCGCCGTGACGCGGCAGATGATGGACACCTTCACCGCCGGCAAGGCGGCGGTGAACCAGATCTGCGCCACCTTCGAGGCTGGCCTTCGTGTGTTCGAGCTGGCGGTGGACCATCCCACCCCCGACATCGTCGAGGGCCCGGCCTTCGACGAGCGCACCTGCGCCGGCACCATCGCCTTCGGCATGCAGGCCATCTCCGGCGGGGCGGACCTTCTGTGCCTCGGCGAGATGGGCATCGGCAACACCACGGTGGCCGCCGCCGTCTGCCATGGCCTCTATGGCGGGACGGCCGAGGACTGGGTGGGCGCCGGCACCGGCGCCGACGATGCCGTGATGGCGCGCAAGATCGCGGCGGTGCGCGACGCCGTCGCCCTCAACGCGGGCCAGCTTACCGACCCGCTGGAGGTGCTGCGCCGGCTCGGCGGGCGGGAGCTGGCGGCGATCGCCGGCGCCATCCTCGCCGCGCGGCACGAGAAGGTGCCGGTGGTGCTCGACGGCTACGTGGTGACGGCGGCCGCCGCCGTGCTCCACGCCATGGACCCGTCCGCCCTCGACCATTGCATCGCCGGCCACGTCTCCGCCGAGAAGGCGCACCGCGCGCTGCTGGAGCGGCTCAAGCTGCGGCCCATCCTCGACCTCGGCATGCGGCTCGGCGAGGGCTCGGGCGCGGCGCTGGCGGTGGGCGTCATCAAGGCGGCGTTGGCGTGCCATTCCGGCATGGCGACCTTCGCCGAGGCGGGGGTTTCGGGGGGGTGAGGCGACGCACGGAGGGACAGGCACGGCGGGGGCGCGGCTTGACTGTCGGAACACCGGTCAGATCTCGGAATTATGGCCACACCGTCTTGTCGATAACCCGGGCTTCAATTAATTCGATCTGGTCATGCCCTAAATATTTTACTTTGATCGCCACGTCCCAATTCAAGCTAAATATATTTATACCGCATAAAAAAGATCCTCCTATTATTCCAAATACATAAATTTCTCCGATATTATAACTTTGTTCATCAAATTTTGATTTATTAAGATTATTTAAATATTGTAATTCTGAAATAAAATTAGAAAAATGCATTCCATTCACCGTTGACCTGAAAAATTCTGTTACATCGATATAATATTTCCCCCAATCTGTCGAACAAACTGTTGGGCGAGCAGCAAGAATTGAACCTGCAATATTAATATTCATCAGCCCTGGTGTCATTGCAGGGCCGGCCCAAAAGAGCCCAATCAATAAGAAAAATAGAAAGAACGCCGCTTGATGCATCACGGCCTCTGAACAACATTCGAGAAATTTGCGGTCATGCTCCTCAAGCTGCCGCGCCTGTGAGCCCCGTGGACCCAACGGCCGGCGGCTCCGGCGCCAGCACCCGGCCCGCCGGCAGAACGAGGCTCGCCCGCGTGCCGCCGCCGGCGCGCCGCGTCAGAGCGAGGCTGCCGCCATGGAGCGCGGCGAGGCCCTCGACGATGGCGAGCCCGAGCCCCGCGCCCCGCCCGGAGGAAAGGTCCACCCGGCTCTCGCGGTGGCGCGCGTCCTCCAAGGGCAGCTCGCACTCGGCGAGCCCGCGCCCGGTGTCCTCGACGCGGATCGCCGGCGCGCCGTCCCGAAGCTCCCACAAGAGGCGCACCTCGCCGCCGGCGGGCGTGAACTTCACCGCATTGCCCATGAGGTTGAGCAGCATCTGCCGGAGCGCCCGCTCGTCCGCCCACAGACGCAGCGGCGCCCCTTCCGCGTGGAGCGCGAGGCCGCGCCGCTTCGCCTCCGGCGCCATCATGGCGAGGGTCTCGCGGGCGAGGAGGTCGAGCCGCACCGCCGTCTCCAGCAGCACCCGGTGGCCGCTCTCGATGCGCGCGAGGTCGAGCAGGTCGTCGGCCAGCGCCAGCAGGTGGCGCGCCGAGGCGAGGATGTCGCGCGCATAGCCGCCATAGGCCGGGATGCGGTGCGGGCCGAGCACCTCCTGGGCCATCATCTCGGAAAAGCCCATGACGGTGTTGAGCGGCGTGCGCAGCTCGTGACTCATCTCGGCGAGGAAGCGGGATTTCGCCGCGCTTTCCGCCTCGGCGCGGCGGCATGCCGCCTCCGCCTCGGCGAGCCTTGCGGCAAGCTCCGCCTCGCGGCGCCCGGCCGCGCCGCCGCCGAGGCGGCGGGCGCCATAGGCGCCGAGCGCGATGCCGGCGGCAACAAGCGCCAGCACGCCGAGGCCGGCGGTGCCGAGCACCGTGCCGGCGGCGATCAGCAGCGTCAGAAAAAGGAAGGTCCCGGCGATGGCCAGGAACGCGGTTCCAGCCGGGGAGCGGCGCGTGGGCGCGCCCGGCGCTCTCGCCGGGCCGCCGTCGGGGCGTTGCTGCGTGCCTCTCATGGGGCGGAGCCCTCCGCGGCCCGCGCGGGCCGGAGCCGGCCGGCGGGGGAGCGCGCATATCCGCGATCACCGTCCGCCCGCAGGGTTAACGATGCGTTAACGGCGCCGGGCGACAAGGCGTTCCTCCACCGTTTGCGGTGGCGCGGCGAATCCGCCTTCATGATGACGGCGGCGCGGGGCCGTCCCGTCCGCGCGAAGGGAGCGCGCTCCAGACCATGCGCCTGCGCCGCCTCGACGTGGTGTTCGCCGTCCTCCTCCTGGCGGGCCTCGCCGTGCTGGCGGAGTGGCTGCTCAGGGAGGACGTGTCGGGCGCGGCCCGCGCGGCGGACGGCGACACGCTGGTGCTGAACGGCGAGCATGTGCGGCTGAAGGGCATGGACGCGCCCGAGCTGGCCCAGACCTGCACCCGCGACGGCCGGGACTGGCCCTGCGGGCGCGAGGCGAAGGCCGCGCTCGCCGCGGCGCTGAAGAAGGGCGAGGTCGCCTGCACCTTCTCCGAGCGCGACGACTACGACCGCCCGCTGGCCCATTGCGCCGTGGCGGGCGCCGATCTCGGCGCGCTGCTGGTGCGCCAGGGGCTCGCGGTGGCCTTTGGCGCCTACCACGCGAAGGAGGCGGAGGCGCGCGCCGCCCGGCGCGGAATGTGGGCCGGCACCTTCCAGCGCCCGGCGGCCTACAGGGCCGGGCACCGGCGCTGAGGCGCGCTGGCCCGCCACGCCGTCCTACGCGCCGAGCGCCCGGCGCACCGCGCCGACGATGCGGTCCTGGGTCGCTTCATCGAGGTCCGGGTGCATGGGCAGCGAGATCACCTCCTCCGCCAGCGCCTCGCACACCGGCAGGAGGGCGCCAGCGGCGGGGTAATGCTTGTAGGCGGGCTGCAGGTGCATGGGCAGGCGGTAATAGACCGCCGTGGGAATGCCCTCGGCCTTGAGCGCGTCGGCGAGGCCGTCGCGCCGGCCGGCGGCGAGGCGGATGGTGTACTGCGCCCACACCGAGGTGGCGCGCCGGTCCACCGCCGGCACCTGGCAGACGTCCTTCAGGAGCGCGTTGTAGCGCCGCGCCACCTGCTCGCGGGCGGCGATCTCCGCCTCGAACACGGCGAGCTTCTCCAGCAGCACGGCGGCCTGGATGGTGTCGAGGCGCGCCGTCATGCCGATGCGCACGTTCTGGTACTTGTCGGTGCCCTGGCCGTGCTCGCGCAGGCTTTTCAGCACCGCCACGAGGTCGGCGTCGTCGGTGAGGATGGCGCCGCCGTCGCCGTAGCAGCCGAGCGGCTTGGCCGGGAAGAACGAGGTGGCGGTGGCGTCGCCGATGGAGCCGGTGCGCTTGTTGTTCCAGGTGCCGCCGAAGCCCTGCGCGGTGTCGCACAGCACCTTGAGGCCGTGCTGCTCGGCGATCGGCAGCAGCGCGTCATAGTCCGCCGGCTGGCCGAACAGGTCCACCGGGATCACCACCTTCGGATCCAGGCCCTGCTCGATGGCGACCGCGATCGCCTGCTCAAGGCTGTCCGGGTCCATGTTGAAGGTGTCCGCCTTCACGTCCACGAACACCGGGGTGGCGCCGAGATAGGGCACCACCTCGGCGGTGGCGCAGAAGGTGAAGGCGGGGCAGAACACCGCGTCGCCCGCCTTCACGCCCCAGGCCATGAGGATCAGCGCCAGCGCGTCGGTGCCGCTGGAGCAGGAGACGGCGTGCTTCGCCCCGGCGAAGGCGGCGAGCTTCTCCTCGAACGCGAGCACCTCCGGCCCGTTGACGAAGCGGCAGGAGTCGAGCACGCGCTGCACCGCCTGATCGATGCGGGCGCCGATGCGCGCGCGCTGGGCGGCAAGGTCGATGAAGGCGATGGGCGCGGGCGCCGTCGCGGAAGCGGTCATGAATGATCCTCGGGGGGACGGATGGGCTCAGCCCGCCGCGGCGCGGCGGCGGGAGGAGCGCTCGCGCGCCTCGGCGCGCTCGGCGAGGCAGGAGATGGCGATGTCGAGGCTGGCGACGCCCTGCTCGCCGGTGACCTCGGGCGCGGTGCCCGCGCGCACGGCGGCAAGGAAGTTCTCGAGCTCGGCGCGCAGCGGCTCGGCATAGGCCACCGGCAAATGCCGGGTGGAGTAGGAGCCGTCCGGGCGGTAGTCGAAATGCTCGGTCACCTGGCGCGTGAGCAGGTCGCCGATCACGTACTTGCGGGCGGTCGCCACGTGCACCGTGCGCGCCTTGAAGGGGGTGAGCCAGTTGGTGTTGATGTGGGCGAGCACGCCGGAGGCGGTGCGGAACTGCAGCAGCGCGATGTCCTCGCGCTCGGCGAGCGCGGCGGAGGTCTGCGGCTGCACCTCGACGATCTCGCTGTCGGTGAGCCAGCGGATCAGGTCGATGTCGTGCACCGCGAGGTCGATGACCACGCCCACGTTGGACATGCGCGGCGGGAACGGGCCGACGCGGGTGAAGGCGACCGAGAGGATGTTCTCGCCGGCGATCGCGTCCTTGACCGCGCGCACGGCGGGATTGAAGCGCTCCACATGGCCGACCATGAGGGTCACGCCCTTGGCCTTGGCGGCGGCGACGATCTCGCGGCCCTCCTCGGCGGTGGAGGCGATGGGCTTCTCCACCAGCACCGCGCAGCCGGCGCCGATGACGTCGAGGGCGATGGGGTGGTGCAGGTGGGTGGGCGCGGCGACGATCACCGCGTCGAGGCTGAGGGCCAGGAGATCGCGATGGTCCCCCACCGCCTGGCAGCCGAGGAAGCTCGCCACCCGCTGGGCCTGGGCCTGGTCGGGGTCGGCCACCGCGACCAGTTCGGCGCCGCCGATGGCGCTGAGCACGCGGGCGTGGTTGGAGCCCATGATGCCGATGCCGGTGACACCGACGCGAAGGGGGCGCGCCCGGTCGGGCGCTGCCGTGTGAGCCATGTCAGGCCTCTTAGAAATGTCAGCCCTCTTAAAGCCTTGCCGCGTCGGCGGGTCTGAAAGGCGCCGCCAGGCGCACGGTGTTGCCGCCGGCGGCAGGGGAGGCGCCCCGCTCCGGCGCCCGCGGCCCACTGCCGGTGCAGGCGGCGGAAAACCGCCGCTCGCGCCTCCCTAGCACGGCCATCGGGGCGGAAGCGAGGCGCCCCAAGCCTTCCGCGGGCCTCATCCATTCAAGAATTGCGTCCCCGTGTTACCGCCCGCGCGCGGCCGGCGGGGGCGCGCGCCCCGTCAGTGCCCCGAAAAGGCGACCAGGGTGCGCACCGGGACGTCCATGGCCCGGATCTTGTCGGCGCCGCCGAGGTCCGGCAGGTCGACGATGAAGCAGGCCGCCTCCACCCTGGCGCCCATGGCGCGCAGCAGCTTCACGGCGCCCACCGCCGTGCCGCCGGTGGCGACGAGGTCGTCCACCAGCAGCACCCGCTCGCCGGGGGCGACGGCGTCCACGTGCATCTCCATCTCGTCCTGGCCGTACTCCAGCACATAGGCCATGCGCACGGTCTGGTGCGGCAGCTTGCCCTTCTTGCGGATCGGCACGAAGCCGGCGGAGAGCTGGTGCGCCACCGCGCCGCCGAGGATGAAGCCGCGCGCCTCGATGCCCGCCACCTTGTCGATCTTGGCGCCGGCCCAGGGCTGCACCAGCTCGTCCACCGCCGCGCGGAAGGCGCGCGGGTCGCCGAGCAGGGTGGTGATGTCGCGGAACAGGATGCCGGGCTTGGGATAGTCCGGGATGGTGCGGATGGCGGCGGCGAAGTCGTCTGGCGTCATGGGCGGCGCGGTCCTCGGCGCGGATGGGCGGGCACGTGGTGCGGCGATTAGAGCACGCGCCGATCGAATTGATTCAATTTGATCGCATCGCGCTCTGAACGGGAGCCCGGCCCGGCCGGCAAATCGAAACGCCGGCAGCCGGCGCGCGGCCGCCGGTCTTCCCCCGGAAACGGCAAAGGGCCCCGCAAGGGGGCCCTTCGGTCAGGTGCCGCGCGCCGGCCCGGTCAGTGGGCGACGTTCTTCCACACCTTCTTCTTGGTGAAGTAGAGCAGGCCGGCGAAGACGATCAGGAAGATCATCACCTGGAAGCCGATGCGCTTGCGCGCGTCGAGGTGCGGCTCGGCGAGCCACATCAGGAAGGCCGACACGTCCTCGGAATACTGCTCCACCGTCTGCGGCGCGCCGTCGGTGTATTCCACCTGGCCGTCGCTGATGGGCTTCGGCATGGCGATCTGGTGGCCGGGGAAGTACTTGTTGTAGTGCAGGCCCGGCTGCACGTGCGCGTCCGCCGGCGGGTCCACGTAGCCGGTGAGCAGCGCGTGGATGTAGTCGACGCCGTGCTCCTGGTACTGGATGAAGGCGTCGGTGATGAAGCCCGGGAAGCCCACATGGTAGGAGCGGGCCTTGGCGATCACCGAGAGGTCCGGCGGCAGCGCGCCGCCGTTGGAGGCGCGGGCGGCGTTGTCGTTCGGGAACGGCGCCGGCCAGTGGTCCGACAGGCGGCCGGGGCGCTGGAACATGTCGCCCGCGTCGTTCGGCCCGTCGGTGATCTGGTACTCGCTCGCCACCTGCTTGGCCTGGGCCTCGGAGAAGCCCGGTCCGCCTTCCTGGGCGAGGTTGCGGAAATAGAGGAAGTTCGCCGAGTGGCACGCGGCGCACACCTCCTTGAACACCTTGAAGCCTCGCTGGAGCTGGCCCTGGTCGTACGTGCCGAACGGGCCGGCGAAGGACCAGGACATGCGCTCGGGGCGCGGGCTCTCGCCGCCGGCGGCGAGCACGGGCGAGGAGGCGAGGAGCACCGCCGCGGCGGCACCGAAGAGAATGCTGCGAATGGTCATTGGCTTTCTCTCCGCGCCCGTCAGCCGCGGGTCTCGGGAGCGGACGCCCCCGTGACCACGGCCGCGCCCCCCTTGGCGCCCTTTGCGAGAACCGCGTCGGCGATGGACGCCGGCATCGGCTTCGGCCGCTCGACGATGCCCAGCACCGGCAGGATGATGAGGAAATGGATGAAGTAGTAGGCGGTCAGGATGCGCGAGGCGATCACGTACCCGCCCTCGGCCGGCTGCGAGCCGAGATAGCCGAGGCCGACCGAGACGATCACGAAGACCCAGAAGAACTGCCGGAACAGCGGGCGGTACTTGGCCGAGCGCACCTTGGAGGTGTCGAGCCAGGGCAGGAAGGCCAGGATCGCGATGGCCGCGAACATCGCCAGCACGCCGCCGAGCTTGTCGGGGATCGAGCGCAGGATCGCGTAGAACGGCAGGTAGTACCATTCCGGAACGATGTGCGCCGGGGTCGAGAGCGGGTTGGCCGGGATGTAGTTGTCCGAGTGGCCGAGATAGTTCGGGATGTAGAAGATGAACCACGAGAAGAAGATGATGAACACCACCATCCCGAAGATGTCCTTGATGGTGGCGTAGGGCGTGAACGGCACGGTGTCCTTGGCCACGCTCTTCACATCGATGCCATCGGGGTTGTTCTGGCCCACATGGTGCAGCGCCCAGATGTGGAGGCCGACCACGCCGGCGATCATGAACGGCAGCAGATAGTGGAGCGAGAAGAAGCGGTTGAGCGTCGGATCGCCAACCGAGTAGCCGCCCCACAGCCACTCGACGATCACCGGCCCCACCACCGGAATGGCGGAGAACAGGTTGGTGATGACGGTGGCGCCCCAGAACGACATCTGCCCCCAGGGCAGGACGTAGCCCATGAAGCCGGTGGCCATCATCAGCAGGTAGATGATGACGCCGAGGATCCACAGCACCTCGCGCGGCGCCTTGTAGGAGCCGTAATACATGCCGCGGAAGATGTGGATGTAGACCGCGATGAAGAACATCGAGGCGCCGTTGGCGTGGATGTAGCGGATCAGCCAGCCATAGCTCACGTCGCGCATGATGTGCTCGACCCGGGCGAAGGCGACCGGCGCATAGGCCACGTAGTGCATGGCGAGCACCACGCCCGAGACGATCTGGACCACCAGCATGAAGGAGAGGATCGCGCCGAAGGTCCACAGATAGTTCAGGTTCTTCGGCACCGGATAGGCCACCGCCGAAGAGTGAATCAGCCCGACGATCGGCAAGCGGCTCTCGAACCACTGCGCGAGCTTGCCCTTCGGCTGATAGGTGGAGTGTCCTTCCATGGGATCCAACCCTTTATAGATGCGGCGAGCGCCGGGCGACGGGAGGCGTCAGCCGATCAAGATCTTGGTGTCGGTGGTGAAGGCGTAGGGCGGGAGCTCGAGGTTGAGCGGCGCCGGCCCCTGACGGATGCGGCCGGAGGTGTCGTACACCGAGCCGTGGCAGGGGCAGAACCAGCCGTTGTACTGGCCCTGGTGGCCCAGCGGCACGCAGCCGAGATGGGTGCAGATGCCGATCACCACCAGCCACTGGTCCTTGCCCTCCTTGACGCGCGCCGAATCGGGCTGCGGGTCCGGCAGGGCCGACAGGGGGGTGTCCTGCGCCGACTTGATCTCCGCCGGCGTGCGGTGGGAGATGAAGATCGGCTTGCCGCGCCACTGGACGGTGACGATCTGGCCTTCGGCGATGGGGGAGAGGTCGACCTCGGTGGTGGAAAGCGCGAGCACCGAGGCGTCCGGCTGGAGCTGGGAGACGAAGGGCCACACCATGCCCGCGACGCCCACCGCGCCAACGGCCCCGGTCGCGATGTAAAGGAAATCCCGACGCGTCGTCGTGTCCTGCGTCTCCGTATGTGCCACGGCGCTTTCCCCGATCCTGAAATCCGCTTCCGTCCGCGCCGCCGCGGCCCGCCGGGCCGCGCGCGCAGACATGAGAGGCGGCTGAAGACACCTGTCGCCACCTTCGAGCGCCTCTAATTGCACCCTCCTCCGATCTTGTCCAGATCATGGCCGTGCGGCACGCCGTCCTGCCCGGGAAAACCTCGGGCTACCGTCGCGCCGTCGCAGCCTGCCCATTCCGCTGAGGAACCGCGCCCATGATCCTCGCCCTCTACTGCCCGGACATCGCCCAGAACGCCGGCACCACCATCCGCACCGGCGCCTGCCTCGGCGTACCGGTGCACATCATCGAGCCGGCGGGCTTTCCCGTGGCGGCGGCCGCGTTCCGCCGGGCGGGCATGGACTATCTCGACGCCGCCGGCTTCGTGCGCCACGCCTCCTTCGACGCGTTCGACGCCGCCCGGCGGGCCGAGGGGCGGCGTCTGGTCCTGTTCACCACCACGGGCGCGGCGGCCTATACCGACTTCGCGTTCGCGCCCACCGACGCGCTGCTGTTCGGCCGCGAGTCGGCCGGCGTGCCGGAAGCCGTGCACGAGGCGGCGGACGCGCGCGTGACCATTCCCATGCGGCCCGGCCTGCGCGCGCTGAACGTGGCGGTGAGCGCCGCCATGGGGCTCGGCGAGGCGCTGCGGCAGACCGGCGGCTTTCCTTCCCCCGCCCCCGCCCGATAGAAGCGGGGCGGGAACCAGAAGGAGGCCCGGCCCATGAGCACGTCACCCGATCCGCTGCCCGCCGGGGACGCGGCCACGCTCGGCGCGCGCCAGGCCCTGGCGCGCGCCTGGTTCGAGGCCTTGCAGGGCCGCATCATCGCCGCCTTCGAGGCGCTGGAGGATGCCGCCCCGGCCAGCCTCTATGCGGGCGCGGCCGGCCGGTTCGAGAAGCAGCCCTGGGCGCGCACCGACCATTCCGGCGCGCCGGGCGGCGGCGGCACCATGGCGCTCATGCGCGGGCGCCTGTTCGAGAAGGTGGGGGTGCATACCTCCACCGTGTTCGGCGAGTTCGCGCCCGAGTTCCGCGGCCAGATCCCCGGCGCGGCGGAGGACCCGCGCTTCTGGGCCTCCGGCATCTCGCTGATCGCCCACATGGCGAACCCGCACGTGCCGACGGTGCACATGAACACCCGCTTCGTCGTCACCACCAAGGCGTGGTTCGGCGGCGGCGCGGACCTCACCCCCACCCTGATGGAGCGCCGCACCCAGGAGGACCCCGACACGCTCGCCTTCCACCGGGCGATGGCGGACGCCTGCGCCGGCCACAGGGTGGCCGACTATCCGCGCTTCAAGGCCTGGTGCGACGAGTATTTCTTCCTGAAGCACCGCGGCGAGGCGCGCGGCATCGGCGGCATCTTCTACGACTATCTGGACAGCGCCTCGGCCGGCGCCGGCAGCTGGGACGAGGACTTCGCCTTCACCCGGCAGGTGGGCGAGGCCTTCCTCGGCATCTACCCCGCCATCGTGCGCGCCAACATGGCGACCCCCTGGGGCGAGGCCGAGCGCGAGGAGCAGTTGGTCCGCCGCGGGCGCTACGTGGAGTTCAATCTGCTCTACGACCGCGGCACCATCTTCGGGCTGAAGACCGGGGGGAACGTGGACTCCATCCTTTCCTCCATGCCGCCGGTGGTGAAATGGCCGTGACCGCGCCGCTGTGATCCCGCCGTCACGAAGCCCGGCTAAGTCTCGCGGACCGCGCACCGCGCGATCCGGGGAGGAAGCCATGGCGTTTGGACCGGGAGACATCGTGCAGCTGAAGTCCGGAAGCCCGGCCCTGACCGTGGTCGGCGTCGACGGCGACGAGGTAAAGGTGTTCTGGTACGCTGACGAGGTGGGCGAGTTCCGCGCCCAGACCCTGCCTTCGGTCGCGCTCGAGCCGCTGGACCTCGACGACTTCGCGGACGGCGAGGAGGACGAGGACGACGAAGAGGACGACGAGGACGAGAAGGACTGACGTCCCGCGCCGCGCGGACCTGGAACCGTTGCCGCGGCTGGCTCCGGCGGCGTCTCAACCGCCGAGCGCGCGGACGACCAAAGCCTGGATCTGCGCGGGATTTTCCGGGAAATCGGCCCTGATCCAGGCCTCCTCCACCCGCGCCAGCGCCGCGCCGAGCGCGCGGCCCGTGAGGCCCCGGGCCGTCAGGTCGGCCGCCTTCACCGGCAGGCGCGGCGGCGTCCAGTGGCGCGCCATCGCGACCACCGGCCCGGCATCGAAGCCGCGCCGCGCCTCCGCAAGGAGCGCCCGATCCACCGCCGCACCGGCGCCCGCCCCATAGATCAGCCGCCGTACGGCCGCTGCATCGGCGGGGCCGGAAAGGGGCGGCGCCAGGGCCGCCAGGCGGCGGGCTTCCGCGTTGGAAAGCCTCAGCTTTTCCCGCAGCCGCTCGGCATCGTCCGGGACCCGCAGCGCCAGCGCACCGAGCCGGCGCACCGCGTCGGCCGCCACGCCGTGCCGCGCCTCGGCGGCGGCGAGCCGGGCGAAGAGGCCGGCATCGGCGATGCCCGCCAGGAGCGGCTGGATCAGCCCGCAATCGCTCATGACGGCGAGCGTCGGCGCCGCCCCCGGCGCCAGCAGCAGCTTCAGCAGCTCCGCCCGCACCCGTTCGCGCGAAAGGCCCAGAAGCCCGACCCGCCCGCGAACGGCGGCCGCGAGCGCCGCGCCATCCACGCCACCGGCGCCGTAGAAGGCATGGAACCGGAAAAGCCGCAGAACCCTCAGATAATCCTCCCGAATCCGCGCATCCGCATCGCCGATGAAGCGCACCCGGCGGCAGGCGAGATCGGCGAGGCCGCCCACGAGGTCGACCACCTCCCCGGCAGCCGTGGCGTAGAGCGCGTTGATGGTGAAGTCGCGCCGCTCGGCATCATGGAGCCAGGACCGGCCGAAGCGCACCACCGCTCGCCGGCCATCGGTCTCGGTGTCCTCGCGCAGGGTCGTGACCTCGAAGGTGTGATGGGCGACGACCACCGTCACGGTGCCGTGCTCGATCCCGGTGGGAACCGCCTTGAGCCCCGCCGCAGCGACCCGCGCCACCACCACGTCCGGTCGCGCGGTCGTGGCGATGTCGACGTCGGAAACCTCAAGCCCCAGCAAGGTGTTGCGCACCGCGCCGCCGACCACGCGCGCCTCCTCGCCGTCCCGGTTCAGGAGCGCGAGGAGGTCGACGAGGCCGGCGCGGCCCCAGAAGGCGGCATCGGCGAGTGGCCGCCCGCTCATTCGAAATGGCCCGGCACGAACTGCCCGTCGCGCATCTCGGCCGGAATATAGCGCCGGCCCGGCTCGGTGCTGCGGCCGTGCTCGAACACGAACAGCCCGACGACCATGAGCGCGATCGCCGCCGCCGAGAGCAGCGCCAGCGTGCGCGCCGACCAGTGCTCCGGCACCAGCGAGCCGCGGGTCGCCAGAAGCAGGACGCCATAGAGGATGAACGGGGTGAGGAAGAGCGCGAGCTCGATCAGGACCGACCGGATCATGGGCCGTAGACCCGCTCATAGAGGTTGCGCAGCATGCCGGCGGTGGCGCCCCAGATGAAGCGGCCCTCATAGGGCATGGCATAGAAATGGCGCAGCGTGCCGCGCCATTCGCGGGCCTGGCGCTCGTGGTTGCCGGGCGTCATGAGGAAGGAGAGCGGCACCTCGAACGCCTCGTCCACCTCGTCCGGATTGAGCGCGAGGACGTAGGACGGGTCCACCAGCCCGACCACCGGCACGATCCAGAAATCGGTGCGCGAGAGGTAGCCGTCGAGAAAACCGAGCGGGCGCACCAAAGCGCTGTCGAGCCCCACCTCCTCGCGCGCCTCGCGCAGGGCGGCGTCCACCTCGTCCCGGTCCTCCGGGTCCACGCGGCCGCCGGGAAAGGCGATCTGGCCGGCATGGGTGGACAGGTGCGCCGAGCGCAGGGTGAGCAGGATCGACGGCTCGGGGCGGGCGATCACCGGCACCAGCACCGCCGCATGGCGCGGCGCGCGCTTGGGCGGCTCGGCATGCCATTCCGGCGAGAGCGCATGGTCGCCGTTGACCGCCGGATAGGCGTCCAGCGTGAAGAAGTCGGGCGGGCCCGCCCGCAGCCCGCGCGCGGCCCGGGCGAGGAAATCGGCCAGGCTGAAGGCGCCGCCGGCCGGCGCGGGCGCCGCCGGGACCGCCGCTTCACCTGGCTCGCTCGCCGGCCGGCCGTCGTCAGGCAAGAAAGGTTCGCTCATGATTCCTCAAAGGCCGACCGCGCTCGCGGGCAGCATGGGGTAGAACGCGCCCGCCGAGGCGATGCCGAACATAGGCGTCCCGGCCTGATCGCGCACCTCTCCCAGCGCGGCGAGGTCGAAGGCGAGCGCCCGCGTGAGCCGCGCTTCGAGGCCGCGCCGGACATGGACATAAGGAATGACCTCGCCCTCCCGCGCGCCCGGGACGAAGCGCAGATCGTGGCCGGGCCCGCAGCGCACCAGGTCGTCGAGATTGGTACGGAACACCAGGACCGGCCCGCCTTCGCCCTCCTCCCGCGCCATGTCGACGGCGAGGAAGGGCGCGTCGTCCACCGTGATGCCGATCTTCTCGGCAGGGGTCTTGAGCACGAAGCGGGCGCCCTCGCGCGTCAGCACCGAGGCAAACAGCCGCACCAAAGCCGGCCTCCCGATCGGCGTACCGCCATAGAACCAGGTGCCGTCGGCGGCGATGCGCATGTCCATGTCGCCGCAATCGGGGGGATTCCACAGCTCGACGGGAGCGGGCCCCCGGCCCCCGGCCGCGTGCACCGCAGCGAGCAGCGCCTCGAGCCGCCCGCCCTCGGCTTCAGGACGGGGCGGAAGCGCGACCTGGTCCGAACCACTCATGAACGCTCCTCGCGATGACGTGAGAAAAGTGTCCCGCCGCCGCCTTCGCAGGGCCTCGACGCGGCGCCATCTTATCGTAAGCTCCCATTCCGGCTGGCGCGACCTTTGCAGGGCTCGAAGGCGGGGGTCATCCTCCGGGGCCTTTTCTTGCCGCTTTTGGCGGCAAGCCTGTCCGGGAGACGGAGAAGCGTAGATGTCGTCAGCCAGCGAGACCTTCGACCTCGACCAGATGATCGTCCGCAACGCGGAAGCGGCCGGCGCCCATGTGCGGGCGGCGCGGACCGCCATCTCCTCGGTCATCTTCGGCCAGGAGACGGTGGTGGAGCAGGCGCTCATCACCATCCTCGCCGGCGGCCACGCGCTGCTGGTGGGCGTGCCCGGCCTCGCCAAGACCAAGCTGGTGGAGACCATGGGCACGGTGCTCGGGCTCGACGCCCGGCGCGTGCAGTTCACCCCCGACCTCATGCCCTCCGACATCCTCGGCGCCGAGGTGCTGGAGGAGAGCGCCGGCGGCAAGCGCGCCTTCCGCTTCATCCGCGGCCCGATCTTCGCGCAATTGCTGATGGCGGACGAGATCAACCGCGCCTCGCCGCGCACCCAGTCGGCGCTGCTCCAGGCGATGCAGGAATACCACGTCACGGTGGCCGGCGAGCGCCATGACCTTCCCAAGCCCTTCCACGTGCTCGCGACCCAGAACCCGCTGGAGCAGGAAGGCACCTATCCGCTTCCCGAGGCCCAGCTCGACCGCTTCCTGATGGAGATCGGCGTCGACTATCCCGACCGGGACGCCGAGCGGCGCATCCTGTTCGAGACCACCGGCGCCGAGGAGCAGAAGCCCCGCGCCGCCATGAGCGTCGAGGACCTGCTCGCCGCCCAGCGCCTGGTGCGCCGCCTGCCGGTGGGCGAGAGCGTGGTGGAGGCGATCCTCACCCTGGTGCGCTCGGCGCGCCCCGCCGCCGAAGGGCCGGAGCAGCGCTTCATCGCCTGGGGCCCCGGCCCGCGCGCCTCGCAGGCGCTGATGCTGGCGGTGCGCGCCCGCGCGCTGCTGGACGGGCGCTTCGCGCCCTCCCTCGACGACGTGGTGGCGCTCGCCGAGCCGGTCCTGAAGCACCGCATGGCGCTCACCTTCGCCGCCCGTGCCGAGGGCGAGAGCGTGGCGCGCATCGTCAAGCGCCTCACCGAGCGGCTGGGGTGAGGACGCACGCATCGTGACGGACCAAGCCCGTTCCTCCATCGAGAAGGCCGCCCATTCCGCGTCCGAGCTGGTCGCGGCCATGCCCCGCCTCGTGCTGGAGGCGCGCCGCATCGCCTCCAACGTGCAGCACGGCCTGCACGGGCGCCGGCGCTCGGGCATGGGCGAGAACTTCTGGCAGTACCGGCGCTTCGTCGACGGCGAGCCGGCGGCCCGCGTCGACTGGCGCCGCTCGGCGCGGGACGACCATCTGTATGTGCGCGAGCGCGAGTGGGAGGCCGCCCACACGGTGTGGATCTGGCCCGACCTCTCCGCCTCCATGAGCTACGCCACCCACAAGCTGCCGCCCAAGCGCGAGCGGGCGCTCGTCATCGCCTTCGCCCTCGCCGACCTGCTGGTGAAGGGCGGCGAGCGGGTGGGCGTGCCCGAGCTGATGCGCCCCTCCGCCAACCGCCGCATCGTCGAGCGCATGGCCGAGGCGGTGATCCTCGCGCCAGAATTGCCGGCGAGCCTGCCGCCTGCCTTCGGCCCCTCGCCCATGTCGGAGATCGTGCTGCTCGGCGACTTCTGGAGCCCGGCGAACGAGATCGCCGCACGCATCCACGACCTCGCCGCCTCCGGCGCCCACGGCCATGTGGTGCAGATCGTCGACCCGTCCGAGGAGACCTTCCCCTTTTCCGGCCGCATCGAGTTCGAGGAGCCGGAAGGCGGCGGACGCCTCACCGTGGGCCGCGCCGAGAGCTGGCGCGCCGAATACGACCTGAAGCTGGTGGAGCACCGCGCGCGCATCCGCGCCGCCGCCCAGCGGGCCGGCTGGACCTTCATGGTCCACCGCACCGACCGGCCGGCGAGCGACCTGCTGCTGGCGCTCCACATGCGCATGGGCACCGGCGGCGCGGGCGCCGCGCCCGGCTTCGCGCATGCGGCGCGGACGGAGGCGGCCGAATGAGCTCCGCCCGCCCCGCGCGCCGTGACGCGCCCTTTGTGACCGGAGGGCGCGCCTGATGCTCGGCCTGCCGCTCGCCTTCTCCTCGCCGCTGCTGCTCGCCGCCCTCATCGGGCTGCCGCTGCTGTGGTACCTGCTGCGCGTGGTGCCGCCGCGCCCGCACAAGGTGGCGTTTCCGCCCACCGCGCTGCTGTTCGACATCAAGCCGAAGGAGGAGAGCGCGGCCAAGACGCCGTGGTGGCTCACGCTCCTGCGGCTGCTGCTGGCGGCGCTGGTGATCCTCGCCGCCGCCGGCCCGATCTGGAACCCGCCCGCCACCGACCCTGCCCGCAGCGGCCCGCTGGTGATGGTGATCGACCAGGGCTGGCCCGCCGCCCAGAGCTGGGCGCAGCGCAAGGACGCCGCCGACGCCTTCGTCGACGACGCGGAGCGTGACGGGCGCGGCGTCGCCCTCATCCCCACGGGCGACGTGCCGAAGGAGGCGACGCTGCTCGCCCCCGCCGCCGCCCGGGACCGCCTGCGCTCGCTCGATCCGGTGCCCTACGCGCCGTCACGCGCCGAGGCCTTCGCGCTCGCCGGCAAGGTGCTCGACGCCGACCGCGAGGCCGGGCTCGTCTTCATCTCCGATGGCGTCGACCTCGGCGCGGACGGCGATCTCACCGCGGTCTTCTCGCCCCTGAGGGAGCGCGCGCCGCTGGTGGTGAGCGGCGGCGTTGCCGCGCCGCTGGCGCTCGCCGCCACCGAGAACGCCGCCGACGCGCTCACCGTGAAGGTGCTGCGCCCCGCCGGCGGTCCGCCGCGCGCCGGACGCGTGGAGGCGAAGGACATGCGCGGCCTGTCGCTCGGCGAGGCGCCGTTCACGCTGCCCGACGGCGCCAGCGAGACCGAGGCGCGCTTCACCTTGCCGGTGGAGATGCGCAACGAGGTCGCCCGGCTGGAGATCGTCGCCGAGCGCTCGGCCGGCGCGGTGCAGCTGGTGGACAAGCGCTGGCGCCGGCGCACGGTGGGCATCGTCTCCGGCACCACCACCGACACCGGCCAGCCTTTGCTCGCGCCCACCTATTACCTTTCGCGCGCGCTCGGCCCCTATGCCGACCTCAAGGTGGCGGAGACCGGCTCGGCCACCGACAACATCAACGCCTTCCTCGACCAGCGCCTGCCGGTGCTGATCCTCACCGACGTGGGCACCATCCCCGCCGCCACCCGCGCCCGCCTCACGCGCTTCGTGGAGGACGGCGGCGTGCTGGTGCGCTTCGCCGGGGCGCGGCTCGCCAACAACGCGCAGGACGACCTGCTGCCGGTGAAGCTGCGGCGCGGCGGCCGGGTGCTCGGCGGCTCGCTCTCCTGGGACACGCCCCAGCCGCTGGGCGCGGTGACGCAGGAGGGCCCGTTCCGCGACCTCAGGATCCCCGCCGACGTGACCGTCAGCCGCCAGGTGCTGGCCGAGCCGGACGGGCTGCTCGGCGAACGCACCTGGGCGACGCTGGCGGACGGGACGCCGCTCGTCACCGGCACCCGCATCGGCAAGGGCACGCTCGCTTTGTTCCACGTCACCGCCGACACCTCCTGGTCGAACCTGCCGCTTTCGGGCACCTTCGTCGACATGCTGCGCCAGGTCATCGCGCTCTCCGACACCCCGCCCCCGGCCGCCGACGGCGCGCCGGCCGAGATCGGCCGCGCCGGCCTGCGCACCGAGGCGTCCACCCTCGCCCCGGCGCGGCTCCTGGACGGGTTCGGCGCCTTCCACCCTGCGGGGCCGACCGCGCGGGCGATCCCCGCCAACTTCTCAGGGATCGCCAGCGCCGAGCACCCGCCGGGCTTCTACGGCCCTCCGGACGGCCTGCTGGCGGTGAACGCGCTCAGGCCCGACGACCGGCCGAAGGCGCTCGACCTCTCGGCGCTGGGCGGCCGCATGGAGCAGCTCAAGGAGAGCGAGCCGCGCGACCTGCGCGGCGCGGTCCTGCTCGCCGCCATGGTGCTGCTGCTACTCGATGCCCTGGCGGTGCTCTACCTCTCCGGCGGGCTGTCGCGGCTGGGCGGCCGCAGGCCCGCGGCGGCCGCGGGGCTTGCGATGCTGCTCGGCCTGGCGGCGCTCGGGACCTCGCTCGCGCCCCGGACGGCGCAAGCGGACGACACCTTCGCCGTCACCGCCACGCGCCAGACCCACCTTGCCTATGTCACCACCGGCCAGAGCGACGTGGACGACATCTCGCGCGCCGGGCTCGACGGGCTGTCCGCCTATCTCGGCCAGCGCACCGCGCTCCAGCCCGGCGCGGCCATGGGCATCGACCTCGCCAAGGACGAGCTGTCCTTTTTCCCGCTGATCTACTGGCCGGTGCTCGCCGACGCGCCGGTGCCGCCGCCGGCGACGCTCGCCAAGGTGGATGCCTACATGAAGCAGGGCGGCACGGTGATCTTCGACACCCGCGACGCCATCGAGAGCACCGGCGGACCCGGCTCGCCGCTGACGCCCGCCGCGGCCAAGCTGCGCGCCATCCTGTCCGGCCTGGACATTCCCGAGCTGGCGCCGGTGCCGCGCGAGCACGTGCTCACCAAGGCCTTCTATCTGCTGAAGGACTTCCCCGGCCGCTTCACCGGCGGCACCACCTGGGTGGAGGCGCTGCCCCAGGGCGACGAGAGCGACCGCCCGGCGCGGGCGGGAGACGGCGTCTCCCCGGTCATCATCACCTCGAACGATCTCGCCGGCGCCTGGGCCGTGGGCAAGGGCGGCGAAGCATTGCTGCCGCTGACCCCCGGCGAGCCACGCCAGCGCGAGTTCGCGTTCCGGGCCGGCGCCAACATGGTGATGTACGTGCTCACCGGCAACTACAAGGCCGACCAGGTGCACGTGCCCGCCTTGCTGGAGCGCCTCGGCCAATGAGCACGCGCATCCCGGTTTCCGCCCCATGAGCTACGGCCTCGCCTTCTCCCCCCTGGTGCCGCTGCCGCTGCTGATCGGCCTTGCCGTCGCCGCCGCGCTGCTCGCCGGGCTGCTCCTGTTCTCCCGCACCCGTGGCAGCGTGCTGCGTGCCCTTGCTCTGGCGGTGGGCCTGCTCGCCCTCGCCAACCCCTCCCTCACCCGCGAGGAGCGCGAGCCGCTCACCTCCGTGGTGGCGGTGGTGGTGGACGAGAGCGCGAGCCAGTCCTTCGGCGACCGCGCCGCCCAGACCGAGGCCGCCCGCGCGGCGCTGAAGGAGCGCCTCGACCGGGTGCCGGGCCTGGAGGTGCGCACCATCGTCGCCGACGCCGGCGACGGCGACCAGGACGGCACGCGCCTGTTCTCCGCGCTCTCCGCCGGCCTCGCGGACGTGCCGCCCGAACGGGTGGCGGGCGCCGTGCTGATCACCGACGGGCGCGTTCACGACGTGCCGGACAGCGCCCCGCAGCTCGGCTTCAACGCCCCGGTCCATGCGCTGATCTCGGGCCGGCCGGGCGAGCGCGACCGGCGCATCGCGCTGGAAAAGACGCCGCGCTTCGGCATCGTCGGCCAGAACCAGTCCATCACCTTCCGCGTCACCGACGAAGGCGCGCCGGCCGGCGCCCGGGTCGGCGTCACCGTGCGGCGCGACGGCGAGGTGATCGCCCGGCCCATCGTTACCGCCGGCCAGAGCACGAGCATCGACGTGGCGGTCACCCATGCGGGCGCCAACATCGTCGAGTTCGAGGTGCCCCCGCTCGACGGCGAGCTGACCCTGGTCAACAACCGCACCGCCGTCTCCATCGACGGCGTGCGCGACAAGCTCAAGGTGCTGCTGGTCTCGGGCGAGCCGAACGCCGGCGAGCGCACCTGGCGCAACCTCTTGAAGAGCGACGCCAACGTCGACCTCGTCCACTTCACCATCCTGCGCCCGCCGGAGAAGCAGGACGGCACGCCGATCAACGAGCTGTCGCTCATCGCCTTCCCGACGCGCGAGCTGTTCCAGACCAAGATCAAGGACTTCGACCTCATCATCTTCGACCGCTACGCCCAGCAGGGCGTGCTGCCGCAGGTCTATTTCGACAACATCGTGCGCTACGTGCGCGCCGGCGGCGCGGTGCTGGTGGCGGCGGGAACCGACTTCATCGACACCGGCTCGCTCGCCAACACGCCCCTGGACGAGATCCTGCCCAGCATCCCCTCGGGCGACCAGACGCTCCAGCCTTACCACGCCCGCCTCACCGACCCCGGCAAGCGCCATCCGGTGACGCGCGCCTTGCCCGGCTCGGAGAGCGACCCGCCCCACTGGAGCCGCTTCTTCCGGGTGATCGACACCAAGGCCCGCTCCGGCACCAGCCTGCTCGGCGCGCCGGGCGACAAGTCGGTGCTGCAGATCGACCGCGTGGGCGAGGGGCGCGTGGCGCTGCTGCTGTCCGACCACATCTGGCTGTGGGCGCGCGGCTATGAGGGCGGCGGCCCGCACATCGACCTGCTGCGGCGCCTCTCCCACTGGCTCATGAAGGAGCCGGACCTGGAGGAGGAGCGCCTCAAGCTCACCGTCCAGGGCCGCGACCTGGTGGTGGAGCGCCAGACCATGGGCGACAGCGTGCCCGCCGCCGCCGTCACCACGCCGTCCGGCGCGGTGCGCAATCTGACCCTCGCCCAGGCCGAGCCCGGCTTGTGGCGCGCCACCACGCCCGCCGACGAGCTCGGCCTGTGGCGCGCGGCCAACGGGCGCTTCACCGCGCTCGCCAATATCGGCCCGCTGAACCCGAAGGAGTTCGCCGAGGTCACCAGCACCCGCGACGTGGTGGCCCCCGTCGCCGCCGCCACCGGCGGCGGTGTCTGGCGGCTCGCCGACCTCTCGGGCACGGTGCCTCGGGTGGTGCGCGTCTCCTCGGGCGAGCGCCTTGCGGGGGAGGACTGGATGGGCCTGCGCACCCGCGACGTGTCGGTGGTGCGCGGCATCGGCCTGTTCCCGCTGTTCGCGGGCCTCTCCGGCCTGCTGCTCATCCTCGGCGCGCTGGCCGCAACGTGGGTGAGGGAGGGGCGCTAGGGACGCCATCCGCCGCAGGCAACCGCCAGAGACAATGCGGCCTAAACAAAAAAGGCGCCCCGCAGGGCGCCTTTCTTTTTTCGGAGTGCGGCACAATGGCAGCGCGGCCTCACTCCTCCTCTTCCTCCTCGCCCTTCCTGGAGCCGCCGAGCTTGGCGAACACGGTCTCCAGGTCGAGCGACTCGCGGCCCTTGCCGCGCGGCTCCTCCGCCTCCTCGTGGGCGGTGGTGACGTCGGCGGGCAGCAGGGTCGCGCCGCGCTCCTCGGCGGGGACGGCGGGACGGTCCTTGGCGGCCTTCTGCACCTCCATGTCGAGGTCGATCTGGCTGCACAGGCCGAGCGTCACCGGGTCCATGGGCTGGAGCTGCGCCGAGTTCCAGTGGGTGCGCTCCTTGATGGACTGGATCGTCGCCTTGGTGGTGCCCACCAGGCGGATGATCTGCGCATCCTTCAGTTCGGCGTGGTTGCGCAGCAGCCAGAGGATGGCGTTCGGCCGGTCGTGGCGGCGCGAGACCGGGGTGTAGCGCGGGCCACGGCGCTTCTTCTGCTCCGGCAGGCGCACCTTCGATTCCAGCAGCTTCAGCCGGCGGTTCGGGTCCTTCTCGGCGAGCGCGATCTCCTCGCGCGAGAGCTGGCCGGTGGAGATGGGGTCGAGGCCCTTGATGCCCTGGGCCACCTCTCCATCGGCGATGCCCTTCACCTCCAGCGGGTGGAGCTTGCAGAAGTCGCCGATCTGCTCGAAGGAGAGCGCGGTATTGTCCACCAGCCAGACGGCGGTGGCCTTGGGCATCAGCGGAATGTTGGTCGACATGTCGGCCCTCGGATGTCTTTGCGCTCAGCGCGGTGTTCGGGTTCGTGATGCGCGGGCTCGCTGGCACGCCCTCCCCTGGGGCGGACCACGGCACCAATCGCGATGTCCGGGATGCCCATAACATAGGCGGACGGCACGCCAGTTGCAATTCCTATGCATCCCGGGCCGGCGCGAACGTCTGTCGATGGTAAATTGCTCCAGCCGCTGCGCGGCAGCGCTTGACACGCCGCGCGGGAACATCCCATCTCCGAGGCGTTGCGCGGGCCGAGCCCGATCCAGCCGCCGACGGAACCTCCTATGGACGCCAAGCCGCCCCTCCGCATCCTCCTGTGCGCCCCGCGCGGCTTCTGCGCCGGCGTCGTGCGCGCCATCGACGCGGTGGAGCAGGCGCTGAAGCTCTACGGCGCCCCGGTGTATGTGCGGCACGAGATCGTCCACAACAAATACGTGGTGGAGGGCCTGAGGAAGAAGGGCGCGATCTTCGTCGAGGAGCTGAGCGAGGTGCCGGACACCCAGGCGCCGGTGATCTTCTCCGCCCACGGCGTGCCGAAATCGGTGCCGGCCGAGGCGGCGGACCGCAACTTCTTCGCCATCGACGCCACCTGTCCGCTGGTGACGAAGGTGCACCGCGAGGCGCAGGTGCACTTCAAGCGCGGCCGGCACATCCTGCTGATCGGCCACCGGGGCCATCCGGAGGTGGTCGGCACCATGGGCCAGCTGCCCGAGGGCGCGATCACGCTGGTGGAGACCGCCGAGGACGCGCGCGCCATCACGCCGGCGGACCCCGAGAACCTCGCCTACGCCACCCAGACCACGCTCGCCCTCGACGACACGGCGGAGATCGTCGCCATCCTGCGCGCGCGCTTCCCGGCCATGGCGGAGCCGCACAAGGAGGACATCTGCTACGCCACCACCAACCGCCAGGAGGCGGTGAAGAAGGTGGCGCCCAAGGTGGATGCCATGATCGTGGTGGGCGCGCCCAATTCCTCCAACTCCCAGCGCCTGCGCGAGGCGGCCGAGCGCGCGGGCTGCGCCCGCTCGGCCCTGGTGCAGCGCGGCGCGGACATCGACTGGTCGGTGTTCGGCGCCATCACCAGCCTCGGCATCACCGCCGGCGCCTCGGCGCCCGAGGTGCTGGTGGAGGAGATCATCGACGCCTTCGCCGAGCGCTTCGCGGTGGAGGTGGAAAGCGTGACCTCGGCGCAGGAGGACATGTTCTTCCCGCTGCCCCGCGCCTTGCGCCCCAGCGCCGCGGAGTAGGACGTGGCGGTCTACACCGACGTCTCGGCGGGCCAGATCGCCGAGTTCCTGAGCCTCTACGACATCGGCACGCTCACCTCCTTCCACGGCATTGCCGAGGGGGTCGAGAACTCGAACTTCCTGGTCCAGACCACGGCCGGGAGCTACATCCTCACGCTCTACGAGAAGCGCGTGGCGCGCGAGGACCTGCCGTTCTTCATCGGCCTGATGCAGCATCTCGCCAAGCGCGGGCTGTCCTGCCCGCTGCCGGTGGCGGCGCGCTCGGGAGCGATGCTGGGCGAGCTGGCCGGGCGGCCGGCGGCCATCGTCACCTTCCTGCCGGGCGTCTCGGTGCGGCGGCCCACCGCCGTGCACTGCGCCGAGCTGGGGCGCGGGCTGGCGCAGCTGCACCTTGCCGGCCGCGATTTCCCCATGCGGCGGGCGAACGCGCTCTCGGTCTCCGGCTGGCGCCCGCTCTATCGCGGCGCGCGCGGGCGGTCGGACGAGGTGGCGCCGCGCCTTTCGGCCACCATCGAGGAGGAGCTCGGCGACCTGGAGAGCGACTGGCCCACCGGCCTGCCGGCGGGCGTGATCCACGCCGACCTGTTTCCGGACAATGCCTTCTTCCTGGACGACGCGCTCTCCGGCATCATCGACTTCTACTTCGCCTGCACAGACTTCCTCGCCTACGACGTGGCGGTGTGCCTGAACTCCTGGTGCTTCGAGCCGGATGCCTCCTACAACGTCACCAAGGGGCGCGCCCTGCTCGCCGGCTACGAGAGCCTGCGCCCGCTGACGGCGGAAGAGGCCGCGGCGCTGCCGCGCCTTGCCCGCGGGGCGGCGCTGCGCTTCCTGCTGACCCGCCTCGTGGACTGGCTGAACGTGCCGGAAGGCGCGCTGGTGCGGCCCAAGGACCCGCTGGAATACCTGCGCAAGCTGCGCTTCCACCGTGCGGTGGACAGCGCCCGCGACTATGGCCTCGCCCCGTGAGCCCGGTATTCAGATGAAGAAGGAAGTCGAGGTCTTCACCGACGGCGCGTGCTCCGGCAATCCCGGCCCCGGCGGCTGGGGCGCGCTCCTGCGCTTCGGCGCCCACGAGAAGGCGCTGTCGGGCGGCGAGGCGCTCACCACCAACAACCGCATGGAGCTGATGGGCGCCATCTCGGCGCTGGAGGCGCTGAAGGAGGCCTGCACGGTCGACCTTCACACCGACAGCGAATACCTGAAGAACGGCGTCACCAAGTGGATGCACGGCTGGAAGCGCAACGGCTGGCGCACCGCCGACCGGAAGCCGGTGAAGAACCAGGACCTGTGGGAGCGGCTCGACGGCGCGCTCAAGCGCCATGAGATCCGCTGGCACTGGGTGAAGGGCCATGCCGGCCACCCGGAGAACGAGCGCGCCGACGAACTGGCGCGCGAGGGCATGGCGCCGTTCAAGCTGCGCCGGGCGATCGCGCCGGAATAGGGATCGGTGGCGGGCCGGACTGCCTTGGCGCCTTCTGGCCAGCCGCCGACGATCCCCTCCGCCGACATGCCCGGGCTTGGCCCGGGCATCCGCGGCTCGCGGCCAGGCGCATCATCGCAGATCAGGGGAAATCGGCCCGGCGTGGATGGCCGGGACGAACCCGGCCATGACGGCGTGAAGCGCGCCTGAAGCCCGGTGGGCGCCGTGCCCTCGGGCCGCCTCACGCCGGCGGCGCCGCGCGCCAGCCCTTCAGCACGGTGGTCGCCAGCAGCGCGGCGGCCATCGCCTTCAGGAGATCGCCGGGGATGAAGACGGCGGAGGCGAGCGCCGCCTTCTCAAGGCCGATGCCGGCCACCGCCGCCAGAACCGGGATGCCGCCGAGATAGACCACGCCGATGCCGCCGATCACCGCCGCCAGGAACGCAGAGACCAGCGCCCCGAACGGCAGGCGCGGCGCCAGGAGCCCGGTCACGTAGGCGCCGGCGATGTAGCCGAGGAAATAGCCCGCCGTCGGCCCGAACAGGATGCCGAGCCCGCCGCGCCCGCCGGCGAGCAGCGGCGCGCCGAGCAGCACCACGAAGCAGAACAGCGCCACCGCGCCGGCCCCGGCGCGGGCGCCGAGCAGCAGGCCCGCCAGCATCACGCCGAGGCTCTGGGCGGTGATCGGCGCGCCCGCCGCCAGCGGCAGGAACAGCGGCGGCACGAGCCCGAGCGCGCCGATGAGCGCGGCCATGAGCGCCATGCGCACGAGGGTCCTGGTCTCCATGGCTCACGGCCTCCGGCGGTTGCGGGTGAACGAGAAGCCGCGCGCGTCCAGCGCCTCGGCCACCTGGTCGGCGCCCCGGAGCGCGCCGGCGAAGAAGGCGGCGAACACGGGAAGGCGCGGCCGCCGCGGGCTCCTGGCGCGCCAGGCCTCCTCCCGCGCGCGCCAGCTCGCCGCCAGCACCGGCACGAAGCGCAGCACCAGCGCCACCGCCAGCGCCAGCCGGCGCGGGTCCAGCCCGACCGCGCCGAGCGGGCGCAGCACCACGCCGAGGGCGTCCATCATGTCTTCCAGCCGCGTGGAGAGGGTCACGAGGTCCGCCATCAGCACCATGGCGAGGATGCGCATGACGCTGGCGAGCGCGGCGGCCGGCGTCTCCGCCAGCGCCTGGATGACGCCGATGATGACGAGCAGCGGCACCAGCGGCGCCCATTGGCCGAGCCGGGCGAGGCCCCGCCGTCCCATCGCGGCATAGGGCGCGAGCACCAGGACCAAGGCGAGAGCGAGCCAGCGCGGGTCGTGGAGCGGCAGCAGGGCGATGGAGCCGAGCGCGAGAGCGGCCAGCTTCACCCCCGCCGGCAGGCGGTGGAGCAGCGTGTCGGCGGCAAGGTAGCCGCCCCTCACGGCAGGCTCCCCTGCGCCGCCGCCTTGGCGCGGGCGTGATCGGCATAGGCGGCGAGAACGGCGCCCGGCGCGCCGTCGGCGGCGATCCGGCCCCGGTCGAGCCAGATCACCCGGTCGAAGCCTTCCAGCAGGTGCAGATCGTGGGTCGCCATGACGACCTGGAGGTCGAGCCCCGCCAGCCGCTCCGATAGAAACAGGCGGGTCGGAAGATCAAGACTCGCGAACGGCTCGTCCAGCAGCAGCAGGCGTGGGCCGCCGGCGAGCGCGGCGAGGATGCAGACGAGCTGCTTTTGCCCCTCGGAGAGCTCTTCCACCGCGCGGCCTTCCCAGCCGGCGCAGCCGTGCGCCGCGAGCAGGTGGTTGGCGCGGGCGTGGGCGCCCGCCTTCCCCATGCCCTGTTCCAGGGGGCCGAAGGCGATCTCCTCGCCGACGGTGGGGAAGATGATCTGGTGATCCACGTTCTGGAACACGAAGCCGGCGAGCCCCGGCAGCGCGCGCCGGTGGGCGCGGGTCTCCAGGCCGCAGACCTCCACCGTTCCAGCGTCCGGCAGCAGCAGGCCGTTCAGCAGCCGCAGCAGCGTGCTCTTGCCGGAGCCGTTGTCGCCCACGAGGCCGATGCGGCGCTCCGGCAGGACCAGATCGAGCCCCTCGAACACCACCCGCCCGGCACGTGACAGGCGCACGCCGTCGAGCCGCGCGCCGGCGGCGGACATGTCTGGCGCGGATGCAACGGGAAAGGTCATGGCGATCATTCTCTTGCTCCGCAATAAACCGTTCGACGCGCGAGGCAAGGGGCCGGCGGAGGCGGCGCGGTACGCATTCGGCCGGCGGCGCACGCAGGGCGGGAATGCTGCAACGCAAAGGCTTGGCACGGTGGCGCCCGCGCGAAATCCCATTGATTTTCCAGGGCGGCCGGCGCATAAATCGCCGCCAATCAAATCGATTAAAACGCCGGTCAGGGCGACGAGGAGAGGGTGCATGTCGGGACGAGGCTCGGGACAGGGCGACCAGCCGGAGAAGCACGGGCTGAAGCTGAGAAGCCAGCTGTGGTTCGACAACCCCGACAATCCAGGCATGACCGCGCTCTATCTGGAGCGCTACCTGAACTTCGGCCTCACCCGCGAGGAGCTCCAGTCCGGCAAGCCGATCATCGGCATCGCCCAGACCGGCTCGGACCTCTCCCCGTGCAACCGCCACCATCTCGACCTCGCCAAGCGCGTGCGCGCGGGCATCGAAGCGGCCGGCGGCGTGCCGTTCGAGTTCCCGGTGCATCCGATCCAGGAGACCGGCAAGCGCCCCACCGCCGCGCTCGACCGCAACCTCGCCTATCTCGGCCTGGTAGAGGTGCTCTATGGCTATCCGCTGGACGGCGTGGTGCTCACCACCGGCTGCGACAAGACCACGCCCGCCTGCATCATGGCCGCCGCCACCGTGAACATCCCCGCCATCGTGCTCTCGGGCGGGCCGATGCTGAACGGCTGGTGGAAGGGTGAGCGCACCGGCTCAGGAACCGTGGTGTGGAAGGCGCGCGAGGAGCACGCCGCCGGCAAGATGGACTACGACACCTTCATGGACGTGGTGGCCTCCTCCGCCCCTTCGGTCGGCCACTGCAACACCATGGGCACCGCCTCCACCATGAACGCGCTCGCCGAGGCGCTGGGCATGTCGCTGCCCGGCTGCGCCGCCATCCCGGCGCCCTATCGCGAGCGCGGCCAGATCGCCTACGAGACCGGCAAGCGCATCGTCGAGATGGTGTGGGAGGACCTGAAGCCCTCCGACATCCTCACCCGCGAGGCGTTCGAGAACGCCATCCGCGTCAATTCCGCCATCGGCGGCTCCACCAACGCGCCGATCCACCTCAACGCCATCGCCCGCCACGTGGGCGTGCCGCTCACGGTCGACGACTGGCAGAAGGTGGGCCACAAGATCCCGCTGCTGGTGAACATGCAGCCGGCGGGCGAATATCTGGGCGAGGAGTTCCACCGCGCGGGCGGCGTGCCAGCGGTGGTGGCGGAGCTGATCGAGAACGGCAAGATCCACGAGGGCGCGCCCACCGTGAACGGCCACACCATGGGCGAGAACTGCAAGGGCAGGCTCACCTGGGACCGCTCCGTCATCAAGGCCTATGACGCGCCCATGAAGCCGGATGCCGGCTTCATCGTGCTGAAGGGCAACCTGTTCGACAATGCGGTGATGAAGACCTCGGTGATCTCCAAGGAGTTCCGCGACCGCTACCTCTCGAACCCCAAGGACCCCGAGGCGTTCGAGGGCCGCGCCGTGGTGTTCGAGGGGCCGGAGGACTACCACCACAATATCGACGACCCGGCGCTCGGCATCGACGAGAACACGCTCCTGTTCATCCGCTGCACCGGCCCGCTCGGCTATCCCGGCGGCGCCGAGGTGGTGAACATGCAGCCGCCCGCCGCCCTCATCAGGAAGGGCGTCACCGCTTTGCCCTGCATCGGCGACGGCCGCCAGTCGGGCACGTCCGGCTCGCCCTCGATCCTCAACGCCTCGCCGGAAGCCGCAGCCGGCGGCGGCCTCGCGCTCTTGAAGACCGGCGACCGGGTGCGCATCGACCTCAACAAGTGCACCGCCGACATCCTCATTCCGCCCGAGGAGCTCGCCCAGCGGCGCGCCGACCTCCAGGCCCATGGCGGCTTCCCCATGCCCAAGAGCCAGACCCCCTGGCAGGAGATCCAGCGCTCCATGGTGGCGCAGTTCGACGAGGGCATGGTGCTGAAGCCGGCGGTGAAGTTCCAGCGCGTGGCCCAGACCATGGGCGTTCCGCGCGACAACCACTGAGCGCACGCCGGAACCCATGGCACGGAAGCGGCACAGCCCCAGGTGCGACCGGCCCGCGCGCCGGGCTCCGGCGTGCCCCGCGGCAGGCATGCCCGTGAGATCGTTCCGCGAGGCCGGGGCCTGCTCTAGTCTCCCCGCCGCCGCCATGCTCCGGAGCGGCGGATGGGAGCCAAGATCATGACCTCGACGGCCGACAGGCGCCGGGCCTTCCGCAAGCTGCATGAGGACGGCTGCTTCGTGCTGCCCAATCCCTGGGACATCGGCACCACCCGCCTGCTCACGCGGGCGGGCTTCGCCGCGCTCGCCACCACCAGCGCCGGCTACGCCTTCTCGCGCGGCAAGGCGGACGGCACCGTCGCCCGCGACGAGATGCTGGCGCATGTCGCCGAGCTCGTCGCCGCCACCCACCTGCCCGTGAACGCCGACTTCGAGGCCGGCTATGCGGCCGATCCCGCCGGCGTCGCCGAGAACGTCAGGCTGTGCGTGGAGACCGGCGTCGCGGGGCTTTCCATCGAGGATGCGACGGGTGACGCGGCAGCCCCGCTTTATCCCCTCGACGAGGCGGTGGCGCGGGTGCGCGCGGCCCGGCGCGCCGTCGACGCGGCCGGCGGCGACGTCGTCCTCACCGCGCGGGCCGAATGCTATCTCGTCGGCCGGCCGGACATCGCCGAGGTGATCGCGCGCCTCACCGCCTATGCCGGCGCCGGCGCGGACTGCGTCTACGCCCCCGGCCTGCGCACCCGCGAGGACATATCCGCGGTCGTCGCGGCGGTGGCGCCGGTGCCGGTGAACCTGCTCATGCCCGGCGCGCTCGGCTTCACCGTGGACGACGTCGCCGCCCTCGGCGTGCGCCGGATCAGCACCGGCAGCACGCTGAGCCGGGTCGCGTGGGGCGCCGTCAGGGCCGCGGCGGAGGAGATGCGGGCGGGCAGCTTCGCCCCGTTCGCCGCCGCGATGCCCTTCGCCGAGATCAACGGCTTCTTCCGTGACGACGCCGACCGGAGGGCCGCCCTGTGACCGGCGCATCCGTCCCGCCCCTCGGCGCGCCGGTCGACACGGCGCCCGCCCGCCGGCCCGCGCCGACGGTCCTGGAGGGCCGGCACGTGCGGCTCGTGCCGTTCGAGGCCGAGCGTCACGCCGCCTCGCTCTTCGCTCTGTCCCATGGCCCGGAGAAGGAGGCGCTCTGGGCCTATCTCTCGCCCGCCCCCTTCGCCGATGCCGAAGCCTTCGCGCGCTATTACGCGGAAGCCGCCACCAAGGCCGACCCGCTGCTGTTCGCCATCGAGGAGACGGCGGGCGGGCGCGCCGTCGGCCACGCCACCTACATGCGCATCGAGCCGGCGCACCGGGTGATCGAGGTGGGCAACATCCTCTACACGCCACCGCTCCAGCGCACGGCGGGAGCAAGCGAAGCCATGTATCTCATGGCCCGCCATGCCTTCGAGGACCTCGGCTACCGCCGCTACGAATGGAAGTGCAACGCGCTGAACGTGCCCTCCCGGCGGGCGGCGGAGCGGCTCGGCTTCACCTTCGAGGGCCTCTTCCGCCAGCACATGGTCGTCAAGGGGCGCAATCGCGACACCGCCTGGTTCGCCATGCTGGACACCGAATGGCCGAAGGCGAAGGCGGCGTTCGAGGCCTTCCTCGATCCCGGCAATCTCGACGCCGAAGGCCGCCAGCGCCGCAGGCTCGAGGACATCCGCGCCGCGCTCTGAAGGGGGCGGCGCCCGCAACGACAAAAGACGGGGAAACGCCATGGCAGGACGGCTTGAGGGGAAGACGGCGCTGGTGACGGCGGCGGGACAGGGCATCGGGCGCGCCATCGCCGAGGCGTTCGTGCGGGAAGGCGCGCGCGTGATCGCCACCGACCTCGACGCCGGCAAGGTGGCGGACCTTTCGGGCGCCGAGGCGCGGGCGCTGAACGTGCTCTCCACCGAGGCCGTGAACGCGCTCGCCGCCGAGACCGGCCCGCTCGACGTGCTCGCCAACTGCGCCGGCTATGTCCACCAGGGCACCATCTTCGAGACCACGGAGAAGGATTGGGACTTCTCGTTCGACCTCAACGTGAAGTCCATGCACCGCACGATCTCGGCCTTCCTTCCCGGCATGCTGGCGAACGGCGGCGGCTCCATCGTCAACATCTCCTCCGCCGCCTCCTCCATCCGCGGGGTGCCGAACCGCTATGCCTACGGCACCACCAAGGCAGCGGTGATCGGCCTCACCAAGGCGGTGGCGGCGGACTTCATCCTCAAGAGCATCCGCGCCAACGTCATCTGCCCCGGCACCGTGCAGTCGCCCTCGCTCGACGAGCGCATCGCCGCCGTGGCGGCGCAGACCGGGCGCACGGTCGATCAGGTGCGCGCGGACTTCGTCGCCCGCCAGCCCATGGGCCGGCTCGGCACCGCCGCGGAAATCGCCAACCTCGCGCTCTACCTCGCCAGCGACGAGAGCGCGTTCACCACCGGCCAGGCGCACATCATCGATGGCGGCTGGGTGCTCTGAAAAGGGATCTGAACGCATGCACATCCTGGTCATCGGCGGCGCCGGCATGGTGGGCCGCAAGCTGATCGAGCGCCTCGCCCGCGACGGCCGGCTCGGCGATGCGCCCATCTCCCGCCTCACCGCCCACGACGTGGTGCCGCCGAGGCTGCCGCAGGCGCCGTTCGCCACCGACGCCCGGGTCTCCGACATCTCGGTGCCGGGCGCGGCGGCGGCGCTGGTGGCGGAAATGCCGGACGTGATCTTCCACCTCGCCGCCATCGTCTCGGGCGAGGCGGAAGCCGATTTCGAGAAGGGCAGCCGCATCAATCTCGACGGCACGCGCCACCTCTACGACGCCGTGCGGCTGATCGAGGGCTACGTGCCGCGCCTCGTCTTCACCTCGTCCATCGCCGTGTTCGGCGCGCCGTTCCCGGAGGCGATCCCGGACGAGTTCTTCCACACGCCGCTCACCTCCTACGGCACGCAGAAGGCGATCGGCGAGCTGCTGCTGTCCGACTATACGCGGCGCGGCTTCCTCGACGGCATCGGCATCCGCCTGCCGACCGTCTGCGTGCGCCCCGGCGCGCCGAACAAGGCGGCGTCGGGCTTCTTCTCCGGCATCATCCGCGAGC
Organism: Xanthobacter pseudotagetidis; assembly: GCF_043194795.2. Classification (NCBI taxonomy): domain Bacteria; kingdom Pseudomonadati; phylum Pseudomonadota; class Alphaproteobacteria; order Hyphomicrobiales; family Xanthobacteraceae; genus Xanthobacter; species Xanthobacter pseudotagetidis. The sequence goes on from NZ_CM195534.1 coordinate 106,522, forward strand.
CGCTCGCCGGCCAGGAGGCGATCCTGCCGGTATCGGACGACGTGATGCACTGGCACGCCTCGCCGCGCGCGGCGGTGGGCTTCCTGCTGCATGCCGCCACGCTCGACGGGCGGCAGGTCGGCACGCGGCGCAACCTCACCATGCCCGGCCTCGCGGTCACCGTCGGCGAGCAGATCGAGGCGCTGCGCAGGGTGGCAGGCGACAAGGCCGTGGCGCGCATCAGGCGCGTGCCCGACCCGGTGATCGAGACCATCGTCGCCGGCTGGCCGCACAAGTTCGACGCCAGGCGCGCGTCGGCGCTCGGCTTCGTCGCGGAGACCTCGTTCGAGGAGATCATCCGCATCCATATCGAGGACGAGCTGGGCGGGCGCATCACCGACTGAACGCGAGCCGCTCAGGCGGCGGCGGGAAGGGCGGCGCGATCGACCACGGCGCGCACCGCCGCCTTCAGGCGCGGCAGAAGCCGGCGATAGGCGAGCCGGCGCTGGTTCACGTCGGCGAGGCGCGAGATGTCGTCGAAGGTCCAGCGCTCGATGCGGGCCACCTGGTGCCAGGTGAGGCGGGCAAGCGCGTGGTGGGCCTCGTCCACCATCGCCACCACGAAGTCGATGCGCGGCGCGCCCGAGAGGCCGAACAGTTCCACCGGCTTGGACGACAGGCCGTCGGCGGGGATGCGCGCATGATGCAGGCATTCCACGGCGGCGATGTCCACCGGCGCGGTCTCGGTCCCCGCTGCGCTGAAGGCGCGCACGGGCGCCTCGGCCGCGATGGCGATCGCCTCCGCCATCAGGCTGAGGCCGGAATTGTCCCGGCACACGAAGAGGATGGATGGACGTCCGGTGAGCGTCATGGAGCCTCCTGCCGGCCAGCCGGGCGCCCTCCTTCGCCCGAATCGCGACGGCGAGACGCTAGATCGAACCGCCGACGCGAAGATGACAGGCGGGCCGCGACCGGACCTCGGCGCGCGGCGACGTCTTGCGGGCGCGGGCCCTGCCATATCCTGCGGTCCATTTCATGTCCCGCAGGGGCGGGAACGCCTTCCGGAATCGGCTCCGGAAGCCGCCAAAATAGCGTTAAATTATTGATTAATAATGTTAATTACCGCATTAACCATTTCGAAGCTATTCCGCGAGATTTATGTGATGCTGGCGGGCATCGCGTTGCGGTGGTTTGATTCTTCGCCGGCTGGCTGATTTTGGAGGCAAGTATGGCGAAGACCGAAACGACCGGCGCCGAGGTGAGCAAGATCGCCGCGAAGGCGCTCAAGGACCCGGCCGGCATCTCCCACGAGGAGATCAAGAAGCTCGCGGCCTCGTGCCTCACCCAGGTGGCTGACAAGCCGAAGGCGGCCAAGGCGCCGGCGAAGGCCAAGGCGCCCGCGACGGCCGCCGCCAAGCCGGCAGCGAAGACCGCCGCGAAGCCGGCCGCCAAGCCTGCGACGAAGCCCGCGGCGAAGGCTGCGGCGAAGGCCAAGGCTCCGGCGGCCAAGACGGAGAAGGCGCCGAAGGCAGCCGCCGTCAAGACCACCGCCAAGGCCGCCGCCCCGAAGGCCGCCGCGCCGGCGAAGGCTGCCAAGAGCGCGGCGAAGCCTGCCGCCGCCAAGGCTGCGCCGGCGAAGACCGCTGCCGCCAAGCCGGCCGCCAAGGCCCCGGCGAAGGCCGCCGCTCCCAAGGCTCCGGCCAAGGCCAAGACCCCGGCGAAGCCGGCCGCGCCCAAGGCGGTGGCGAAGGCTCCGGCCAAGTCCGGCAAGGCCTGATCGCACACCCAGGACCGGCACGCCTGGATGCGGGCTTAACGTCCCGCGTCCCGGCGCCGCGCCCGGCCATCGGCCGGACGCAAGGCCCCACCTGACTGCGTTCGGACGATGCCCCCCGGGCCGACGCGCCGCGGGTGGCCCGAAATCCCCAGGTCCCGAGATCGGCCACGGGCGGACGCCGGATGCGTCCGCCTCTGCCGTCCGGCCGCGATCCGGCGCATGGATGCGCCGGCCCGCGCCGGCCACGCGGATTTGGCGGACGCTACTGCGGCGTCAGCACGCCAGCCCGCCCCACATTGAAGATCTGAACCCGGCGGTTGATGGCCGCAGTCGGGTTCTTCGCGTCCTGGAGGTTCTCCTCGCCCAGGCCGACCGCCTGAAGGCGGCGCGGGTCCACCCGGAAGGTGGTGGCGAGCGCGCCGGCCACCGCGTCGGCCCGCTCCTGCGAGAGCTTCATGTTGCCGGCGCGGGTGCCGGTGGTGTCGGTATTGCCCACCACCAGGAACTTGTAGCCGAGCAGCTCCGGATTGTGCATCGCGTCGGCGATGGCGCCGAGGGTGCGGTAGGACGACGGCTTCACCATCGCCGAGTTCAGGTCGAATTCGATCTCGACATTGATCTGGGCCAGCTGGTCCAGCTGGATCGCCAGCGGCGGACGGCCCTGCGGCGGCCCGGAATATTGCATGTGCGCCTCGGCGAGGCCGCGCAGCGCCTGCGCGCTCACGTTCGGCACATCGTCGACGGCGCCCTGAAGGCCCTGGACGATCTCCGCATTGGGCGTGAACTGCTGCGCGCCGGCAGGGGCTGCCGCGGCGAGGGCGGCGGCGAGGGCGAGGGTGGAAGCTGGCGCGCGCATCAGCGATATCCCGCATTCACGATGGCGGCGGTGCAGGACTGGCTGACCACCCTGGATGCCTTCAGGAGGCAGGAGACGATGTTGCCGTCGCCCGCCTCGACGCCGGGGCAGTATTCAGCGCGGTCACGGTCGCACACCTTGAAGACCGCGGCCTGGGCGGCGGCGCGCGCCTCGGTCATCTGCTTGACGCCCTCGTGATTGGCGGCGCAGGCCGGCGAAAGCTGGGCCGCTTTGCTCGCAAGGCACTGATGGATGGCCCCGTTGCCGAGATTGAGCCCCCGGCAGTGCGTCATGATGTCGGCGCCGCAATGCTGCGCCAGAAGACCCGCCGCTTCGGCGTAGCTGACCGTCTGCGCCCGCGCCGCACCGGCGCCGAGAAGCATCGCCAGGACGAGCGCGAGCGCCCGCCCGGATCGTCTCCAACACGTCATGGTATTCGTCCCCCCAAGCAGATGGGCGGGAGAGTGGCCACGGCCCAACCCCAACGTCAATGGGTCGCCGTCTCCCGGCGCGAGACGGCCTGGGAAGGCAAATTCGCGCGCGGGCCAGATGGCGGAATACGAGGCAGATGGGTGACAGCGCACCGCCGCCCGGACACCCGGGGCGCGCGCCGCGCGGATTGCTCCGCAAGCTGAGCGGCGCGTGACCTAGCCGCGCTTGGCGTAGGTGTCGGCTTCGATCTCGTCGCCGGCGGCGCCGATCACGCCCAGCGGATCGGCGGCAAGCTCCAGGTCGGTGGCCTCCACGGCGGGCTCGGGCGCGCGAACCGGGGTCCCGGCAGGCGGGCGCAACAGGAAATGGGTGGCCATGGCCGAGAACGCCATGGCGGGCAGGAGCGTCGCCAGGGCGGCGAGCGGCGTCGGGAACAGCACCGAGAGCGCCGATCCGAACGAGCCGCCGCCGATCTGCATGAAGCCCATGAGCGCCGAGGCGGCGCCGGCGATGTGCGCGAAGCCGGCGAGCGCGGTGGTGGTGCAGCCGGGCACGATGAAGGCGATGCCGAAGGTCCAGAAGCCGATCGGCACCATGATGGTGGCGGTGGTCAGCGGCAGGAACTGCGGGCCGAGGCTCAGCCCGGTCGCCCCGCACATGGCGAGCACGAGGCCGAACGGCACCAGCTTCAGCGCGTTGGTGCGCTTCAGCAGCCGGCCGGCCACCAGCGTGCCGAGGATGAACGAGCCGCTCTGGATCATCATCGCCAGCCCGAACTGCGGCGGGGTCAGCCCCACCCTGTCGATGAGGATGAAGGGCACCAGCGTCGCCAGGGTGTAGACCCCGCCGAGAGCGAAGGCGAGCACCAGGCTCGCCCGCAGGAACACCCGGCTGCGCAGCAGCTCGCCATAGCTCCTGAGGATGCGGCGCGGCTCCGCGAGGGCGCGGTCGGGATAGCGGTTGGTCTCCGGCACGCCGAGCACGAGGAGGCCCATGAGCAGCACGCCGAACACCGACATGGCGACGAACAGCACGTGCCAGCTGGACACCCCGAGCAGCAGCCCGCCGATGGTGGGCGAGAGCGCCGGACCGATGGCGAGCATGGTGCCGATGTGGTTCATCACCCGCGCCGAGGCTTGGCCGGTGAACTGGTCGCGCACGATGGCGCGGGAAATGGCGATGCCGGCGGCGCAGCCCACCCCCTGCAGCGCCCGCCCCGCCAGCAGCCAGCTCATGTCCTGGGCCAGCATGGCGACGAAGGCGCCCACCAGGTAGATGCCGAAGAAGGAAAGCGCCACCGGCCGGCGCCCATAGGCGTCGGAGAGCGGCCCGCAGACCAGCTGCGACACCGCAAAGCCCAGGAAGAAGACGGTGATGGTGAGCTTCACCATCGAGATGTCGGTCGCGAACGCGGCCACCAGCTGCGGCATGGCCGGCGTGTACATGGTCAGGCTCACCGGGCCGATGGTGACCATGAGCCCGCCCACGACCGCGACGCGCGTCTCGGACATGAGCGGGCGCGGCGTGGTTCCGGCGCCGGGCGTGGTCATGGTGAGGGGATCGGCCTTGCTCATGCCCCCTCCTTGCAGCGCGCCAGATTGGCGCGCATGCGGTCGAGAAGGGTGCGGAAAAGAGCCTGTTCCTTGGCGCTGAAGCCGGCCAGCGCCTCGATCCGCGCAGCGGCCGCGGCGGAGCTGATCCGTTCGAGATAGGGCGCGGCGGCCTCGGTGAGGCGGACGATCTTGGCCCGGCGGTCGGCGGGGTCGGTCTCCCGCGCGACGATGCCAAGCGCCTCCAGCCGGTCGAGGAAGCCCACCAGGGTCATGGGCTCGACGTTCATCTTCACCGCCAGCGCCGACTGCCGGTGGGCGGGGTAGAGATTGACGTAGGCGAGCGTGCGCGCCTCGCCCGCGGTCAGCCCGACGCCGGACTGCTCGAAGGCGCTGTCGATGCGCGCGCGGTAGAGCCGCGCCGTATCCACGAGGAGAAAGCCGAGAGGAGGTTCATTCATCGAAAGTCGACCATATAATAAGACTGCCATATAATATTTCGCCGTGCACCGCAAGAAAGACGTGACCCCCGCCGGGCGCAGCCGAAGGGCGCCCGCGGCATGGACGCGTTGCGCGCAGCCGTCGAGCCGCTATGTGTGGGAGGACCGCGCGTTTCCGCGTCCGCCTGCGTCGCAGGCCGAGCGGAGCGGGCCGCAAAGGAGATGCATCATGCCATGGTCGCTGACGATCGGCCGGTTCGGCGAGACCGCCATCCGGATCCACGTCACCTTCCTCTTGTTCCTGGTGTGGATCTGGGCGGCCTATTACCGCATGGGCGGGTCGAGCGCGGCATGGGAGGGCGTGATCTTCGTCGCGCTCCTGTTCCTGTGCGTGCTGCTGCACGAGCTCGGCCACGTGGTGGCGGCGCGCCACTATGGCGTGAAGACGCCGGACATCACGCTGTGGCCCTTCGGCGGCATCGCCAATCTGGAGCGCATCCCTGAGAAGCCGTCCGAGGAGCTCGTGGTGGCGCTCGCCGGCCCGGCCGTGAACGTGGTGATCGCCGCGGTGCTGCTCCTGGTTCTCGGCGGCAGCCTGAACGTGGACGACCTCGCCAAGATCGAGGACCCGGGCACCTCGCTCATCGCCAAGCTCGCGGGTGCGAACATCTTCTTGGTGGTGTTCAACCTCATCCCCGCCTTCCCCATGGATGGCGGACGGGTGCTGCGGGCGGTGCTCGCCATGAACGTCGGATTTGCGCGCGCCACCTCGCTCGCCGCCTCCATCGGCCAGGGGCTCGCCATCGCCCTCGGCCTGCTCGGCATCTTCGGCAATCCGATGCTGATCGTGATCGCCGTGTTCGTGTTCCTCGCCGCCTCGGGCGAGGCGGGACAGGCGCAGCTCAAGGAGGCCTCGCGCGGCCATCTGGTCCAGGACGCGATGATCACCCATTTCGAGACCCTCGGGCCCCAGTCCACGGTCGACGATGCCGCCGAGGCGCTGATCCGCTCGACGCAGAAGGAATTCCCGGTGGTGGACGGCGGCGGGCGCCTGCGCGGCGTCCTGACCCGCGACGCCATGATCCGCGCGCTGAAGGACCAGGGGCCGCAGACCCCCGTGATCGAGGTGATGCAGGCGGACGTGCCGACCGTCGATGCGCGCGCCAAGCTCGACACCGCGCTGAAGCTCATCACCGAGGCGCAGGCGCCCGCCGTCGGCGTGCTCGACGGCGGCGGCCGGCTGGTGGGCCTGCTGACGCCCGAGAACGTGGGCGAGCTGATGATGATCCACGTGGCGCTCGGCGGCCGGCCCCACGCGCCGAAGCCGGCGGGGGTCTGAGACGGGACGCGCGCCCGGCGCGCACCGCCAGCCCCGGCATCCGGGCTTCATGCGATCCCGGGCATGGAGACCCGATCCGCCGCGCGGATCGGGTCAAGGCGCGCCGTTCGCCGGCGCGCCGGCCCCGGCGATCGCCGCCAGGGCGTCGGCGTCGACCTCGTCTCTCTGGTCCGGCCGCAGGAAGCGCTCGGCGTAGAGCCGCCAGATGCCGCTCGTGAGGAAATACCCGAACACCACCGGGTCGAGATGACCGTCCTTGCACATGAACGCCATGATGCGCAGCGCCTCCGACAAGCGCTTGGCGGGCTTGTAGGGACGGTCGGCGGCGGTGAGCGCCTCGAACACGTCCGACAACGCCATGACGCGCTCCTCGACCGACAGCTTGCCGCCCTCGAGCCGGCGCGGATATCCGGTCCCGTCCATGCGCTCGTGGTGGGTGGACGCGATCTCCGGCACCCGCTCCAGGTGCCGCGGCCAGGGCAGGCTCTTCAGCATCGCATAGGTCTGCACCACGTGGTCGTTCACCAGGAACCGCTCCTCCTCGGTGAGGGTGCCGCGGCGGATGGAGAGGTTGTGCACCTCGCCGCGATTCTCCCGGTGCGGCGGAAGCGACATGTCGAAGCCGTAGACGTTGGCAGGGTCGCCCTTGCGGACCGGCGGATGCCGCCCCGGCCAGGGGATGATGTCGCCGTCACGGTCGCAGAGCAGCGGCTCCAGCGCCGGCAGTGACGCCGGCGACGCGGCGCCGAGCCGCCGCTCCTCCTCGCGCGAGAGGCCGAGCCGGTCGTCGAAATGGCGCAGCCATGTGCGCCCGGCGATGCTCCTGATCCGGGCGACGGCATCGTGGGTCATGAACTCGCCGCCGATATTGCATGTGGCGACGAAGGCGAAGTCGTCCCTCAGCGCCGCTTGGGCCGAGGCCAGCTCGGCCGCCGAACGCGCCGGGTCCGCCCCCGCGGAGAGGCGGTGCAGATGGGCGATCTCGGCATCGCGCCACAACACCTCGAACCGCGTGCGCACCTCGTGAATCCGGTTGTGGATCGCCTCCAGCTTGGTGGCCTTGTCGATCACGTGCTCGGGGCTCGTGACCTTGCCGCAATCATGCAGCCAGGCGCCGAGATGAAACGCGTGGCGCTCCTCCTCGCTCAGGCGGAACGCCTTGAAAGGCCCGTCCTCCTCCTGCGTCATCCGGTCGACGATCATGGTCGCCAGCTCCGGCACCCGCCGGCAATGGCCGCCGGTGTAGGGGCTCTTGGCATCGACCGCGTCGGCGACGAGGTGCACGAAGCCGTCGAGCAGCTTGCGCTGGGCTTCGATCAGCCGCCGGGTCTCGATCGCCGACGACAGGGCGCCGGACAGGCGCTCGGCGAAGGCGCGGAACTCGGCGCCGCCGTGCGAGGCATCGCGCGGATGCTCCAGCAGCAGCAGGCCGAGGGGGGCGCCCTGGCGGTCGGTCAGCGGCTGGAGCAACTGGCCTTGGGTGGCGGCGAGCGGGACGAGATCGCCGCCCTCGCCGGCGATCGCCCCGATGCCGAGCCGCGCGGGAAGCGGCGCTCCGGGCGCGGCGCGCGCCGCCGGCGCGGCCACCGCGGCGAGCTCCAGGCCGCCGTCCCGTGAATCCAGGAGGTAGACCGCCCCGCGGCTGCAGGCGGTGGAGGCCACGGTCTGCTGGAGCACCTTCTCCAGCATGTTGTCGAGGCCGGGCTCCTTGCCGATGGTCTCCGTGGTGGCGAGGAAGTTCTGGATCGTCGTGCAGACCTCCCCGAGCACCTCCCCCAGCTGGCGTATTTCCCGGATCATCGAGCCGCGCACCGTCGGCTGGCGGAAATCGAAGCGGGTGAGCCTCTGGGCCTGGCGCGCCAGCACCGACAGGTCGCGGCCGAGGCGATGGCCTATCAGCCAGCCCAGCACCAGCAGCAAGGCGGCAAGGCCGGCGGTGAGCCAGGCCTGGCGGATGAGGCCCGCGCGGATGCCCGCCAGCAGGTCGCTGTCGGGGGTGGCCATGAGCAGCTTCAGCTGGCCGACCGGAAACGCCGCGAGCGGCATGGCGATGCCGAACCAGGAGCTGCCGTCCACGTCCAGGCTCACCGGCCGGTTGGCCGCGGGGTTGGCCGCGCCGAGCGCGGTGAGGGCGGGAACGCCGAGCTCGGCGAGCTTGCTCAGCCGCACGCCGTCCCCGACCCGGCGATAGGCGCGCGCGAGGTCGGTGTAGGCGTAGGCGTTGCCATCGGCGCCGACGATGGCGATCTCCGAATTGGGCGTGAGGCGCAGCGTCTTCAGCTCGTCTCCGAGGTCCGTGAGATCGATGTCGAGGCCCGCCACCGCCTGCCCGTCGCGCGAGGCGAGGCTCAGCGTCACGCCGATGTTCTGGGTGGTGAAGAAGATGTAGGGGGCCGTGAGGCTCTCGCCCGGCGACTGGTCGGCGTCGATATACCACGGACGGGTGCGCGGATCGAAGCCGGTGTCGGAGATGGTGCGGGCCAGCAGCCGCGTGCGCTCGGCGTTCAGGAAATGCCACACGGTCCGCTTCCGCCCGCGCACGTCGTGCTCGACGCTCTGCACGAGAAAGGCCGCGTCCGGCGGAGCATCGAGGCTGGCGCGCACGGCGTCTGACCGCAGCGGCCGCACCAGGATGAATTCGCCGTTCTCATAGCCCACATAGGCCGCCGACAGGAACGGGATGCTCTCCAGGATCTGGACGAAGGTGCCCGCCCGCTCCAGCCGCTCGCCCGGATCGAACGCGAACATCACCGGGTCGCTGACGAGATAGTTCAGCGTCGCCGAGGCCGGCGCCATCAGGCGCCGGACCTTCTCGTCCACGAGCCGGCCCATGGCCTGGGTGCTGTCCTGCGCCGACTGGAGCAGCGTGGCGCGCGCCACGCTCCAGCCCTGCCACATGAGCAGCGCGCCGAGGGCGAGCATGGCCCCGACCACCACGACGGCGATGAGAATCGGCAACGGCCAGGTGATTCCGCCCTGCTGACGGCGCGGAAGAAACGCTATCGGCGCGCGATCCATCGACGCTCCACCGGCCGGAACCGTTCCGCTCCTGCCGCATGTCTGCCGCTCCGGAGGCGGATGCTGGCGGACCCGCGCCGCTCCATTCCGGCCGGAGGAAGCGGTGCCATGATCCGATCCCGAAAGCATTTTGGCGTCAATGCCTATGGCCGGCCCATGCCACAAACCGGGCAAAAATTATCCGGCCGAGACCCCGTGCGCTGCTATCCGGCCCTGGCTGCCAGCGCGCGCGCGGTCTTGGAGGCCGAAGGCCGACCCAGCGCGTCTGTGATCGCACGGCCGGCGGCGGCGAGCCGGTCGAGGTCGACACCGGTTTCCACGCCCAGCCCGTCGAGCATGTAGACGAGGTCCTCGGTGGCGAGGTTGCCGGAGGCGCCCTTGGCGTAGGGACAGCCACCGAGCCCGGCCACCGCCGAATCGACCGAGGCGATGCCGAGGTCGAGGCAGGCGAGCACGTTGGCGAGCGCCTGGCCGTAGGTGTCGTGGAAATGGAGCGCGGTCCGCCGGACGCCGATCTGGTCCGCCACCGCCTTCGCCATGGCCTTCGCCTTGTCGGGCGTGCCGACGCCGATGGTGTCGCCGAGCGAGACCTCGTAGCAGCCCATGGCGACCAGCGCCTCGGACACCTCCACCACCTTCGCCACCGGCACCTCGCCCTGATAGGGGCAGCCGAGAACGCAGCTCACGTAGCCGCGCACGGCGATGCCGTTGGCCCGGGCGATGTCGAGCACCGGAACGAACCGCTCCAGGCTCTCGGCGATGGTGCAGTTGATGTTCTTGGCCGAGAACGCCTCGGAGGCGGCGGCGAACACCGCCACCTCGGCGATCTCGGCCGCCAGCGCCTGCTCAAGGCCCTTGAGGTTGGGGGTGAGCACCGTGTAGCGCACGCCGGGCCTGCGCTTCAGCGCCGCCAGCACCTCGGCGGTGTCCGCCATCTGCGGCACCCATTTGGGCGAGACGAAGGAGCCGGCCTCGATGTCCCGCAATCCGGCATCGGCGAGGGCCTCGATGAGCGCCACCTTGGCGCCGAGCGGCACCGTGCCCGGCTCGTTCTGCAGCCCGTCGCGCGGGCCGACCTCGACGATGCGCACGGAAGCGGGCCGGGCCATCACATGTCCTCCAGGACCAGCAGCTCGGCGCCCTCGTCCACGAGGTCGCCGACCGCGAATTTCAACGCCTTCACCCGCCCGTCGCGCGGGGCGGCGACGGTGTGCTCCATCTTCATGGCCTCGACCACCACCAGCGCCGCCCCCTTCGCCACCTCCTCGCCCTCGCTCACGGCGATGCGGATGATGGTGCCCGGCATGGGCGCCACGAGGCGCCCGGCAGTACCGGTGGCGGCCTGGGAGGCAAGGCGCGGGTCGACGAACTCGACCCCGTATTCCCCGCCGCGCACGAACACGGTGAGATGGGCGCCCGAGCGCACCACGCGAGCGGACAGCGCGACGCCGTCGAGCCGGGCGCGGATGGCGCCATCGGCATCGGCGTCGCCTTCCACCGTCATCGATCCGTCCGGCAGGTCCAGCACGAAGCCAGCGGGGCGGAAGTGCGCGCGCACATTGATGCGCCGCTCCCGGTCGGCGAAGGTGAGGTCCACATGGGCGTCGCGGTTGAGCCGCCAGCCGGGCGCACGGCCCCACGGCGACCACGGGTCCGCCGCGTCCACCGCCTCGGCCGACTGGCGCGCCTCCTCCTTCAGCACGAACAGCGCGGCCAGCGCCACCACGGCGTCGTCCACGGGCGCGGGCGGCGGCAGGAGGTCGGCCTGGTGCCGGGCGATGAAGGAGGTGTCGAGGTCGGCGGCCGCGAAGGCGGGATGGGAGGCGATGGCCTTCAGGAAGGCGCGGTTGGTGGACAGGCCCACCACCTCGGTCCTGGCGAGCGCCGTCTCCAGCCGCGCGATCGCCTCGGCGCGGTCGGCGCCGGCGGCGATGATCTTGGCGATCATCGGGTCGTAGTGCACCGAGACCGTGTCGCCGGCCCGCACGCCGGTGTCCACCCGCGCGCCCGGCGCGCCGAAGGGAAGCGCCAGATGCTCCAGCCGCCCCACCTGGGGCAGGAAATCCTTCTGCGGGTCCTCGGCATAGAGGCGCACCTCGATGGCGTGGCCCCTGAGCGGGATCTCGCCCTGGGAGAGCGGCAGCCGCTCGCCCTCGGCGACGCGGATCTGCCACTCCACCAGGTCCTGGCCGGTGATGGCCTCGGTCACGGGATGCTCCACCTGGAGGCGGGTGTTCATCTCCATGAAGTAGAAGCCGTCGCCCTCGGCGATGAACTCCACCGTGCCGGCGCCCACGTAGCCCACCGCCTTGGCGGCCTCGACGGCGGCGCGGCCCATCTCGGCGCGGCGCGCGGCGGTCATGCCGGGGGCCGGGGCCTCCTCCACCACCTTCTGGTGCCGGCGCTGGATCGAGCAGTCGCGCTCGTAGAGATAGACGCCGTCGCCGTGGCTGTCGGCGAACACCTGAACCTCGATGTGGCGCGGGCGGGTGAGATACTTCTCGATCAGCACCCGGTCGTCGCCGAACGCGCTCCTCGCCTCGCGCTTGGCGGAGGCGAGGGCGTCGGCGAAGGCGGCTTCGGCCTCCACCACCTTCATGCCCTTGCCGCCGCCGCCGGCGGAGGCCTTGATCAGCACCGGATAGCCGATGCGCGCCGCCTCGCGGGCGAGCAGCGCCTCGTCCTGGTCGGCGCCGTGATAGCCCGGCACCAGCGGCACGCCGGCGGTCTCCATCAGCGCCTTGGCGGCGCTCTTCGAGCCCATGGCGCGGATCGCGGAGGCCGGCGGCCCGACGAAGACGATGCCCGCCTTCTCGCAGGCCTCGGCGAAGTCGGCATTCTCCGACAGGAAGCCGTAGCCGGGATGGATCGCGTCCGCCCCGCTCCTGCGCGCCGCCTCCAGGATGGCGTCGATCCTCAGGTAGCTCTCGCGCGCCGGGGCCGGGCCGATGGGATAGGCCTCGTCCGCCACCGCCACGTGCAGCGCGTCGGCATCCGCCTGCGAATAGACCGCGACCGTGCGCAGCCCCATGAACTTGGCGGTGCGCATGACGCGCACGGCGATCTCGCCGCGGTTCGCCACCAGGAGGGTGCGGATGGGCCGGCTGACGGACCTGTTCATGGCGTTCCCCATTTGGGCTTGCGCTTCTCCAGGAAGGCGGCGATGCCCTCCTTGCCGTCGGCGCTGGCGCGCTGGTCGGCGATGCGGCGGGCGGTGTCCTGCACCACCGTCAGGTCGACCGGCCGGTCGACGGCGGCCACCAGCGCCTTGGCGGCGGCGATGGCCGCCGGGCTGCCCGCCCGCAGCGCCTTCAGGTGCCGCTCGATGGCCTCGTCCAGCTCCTCGGCGGGAACCACCTCGTGCACCAGGCCGAGGGCGCGCGCGGTCTCGGCGGAGAAGCGCTCGGCGGTGAGGAAATAGCGCCGCGCCTGGCGCGCGCCCATGGCCCGGACCAGATAGGGGCTGATGACGGCGGGGATGATGCCGAGCCGCACCTCGGTGACGGCGAACTCGCTGTCGCTCGCGCACACGGCGATGTCGCTGGCGGCGATGAGGCCGGTCGCTCCGGCGAAGGCGGAGCCCTGGATGCGCACCAGCGTCGGCTTCGGCGCGGTGTCGATGGTGTGCATCAGCTGGCCGAGCGCCATGGCGTCGGCGAGGTTCTCGTGGCGGGAATAGCCCGCCATGCGCCGCATCCAGTTGAGGTCGGCGCCGGCGCAGAAATTCTTGCCGCTGGCGCGCAGCAGGATGGCATGGACCGCGGGGTCCTCGATCGCCCGCTCATAGGCGCGGGTGAGCGCGGCGATGAGCGCGTCGTCGAAGGCGTTGTGCACCTGCGGCCGGTCGAGGGTGATGACGGCGACGCCGTTGGCGACGGTGAAGAGAAGGCTCATGGGATCGTCCTTCCGAAAACCCTGCCGCTTCGAGGGCTTCCCTCTCCCGCTTGCGGGTCAGGGAGGGGGCAGGCCGGGAGCCGCTCAGGGAAGACCCTGAGTCCATGTGACCGCTGCGCCGTCCCCCTCCCCATCCCTGCCCCGCAAGCGGGGGAGGGAGCGCGTCGCGCGGCAGCCGCGGGGCGAGTCGAACAGGACGCCATCACATCCGGAACACGCCGAAGCGCGTCTCCTTCTCGGGCGCGTTGAGCGCGGCGGAGAGCGCCAGCGCCAGCACCATGCGGGTGTCGGCGGGATCGATCACGCCGTCGTCCCACAGCCGGGCCGAGGAATAATAGGGATGGCCCTGCACCTCGTACTGGTGCCGGATGGGCGCCTTGAAGGCCTCCTCCTCCTGCGCCGGCCAGGTGCCGCCCTTGGCCTCGATGCCGTCGCGCCGCACCTGGGCGAGCACGTTCGCCGCCTGCTCGCCGCCCATCACCGAGATGCGGGCATTGGGCCACATCCACAGGAAGCGCGGGTCGAAGGCGCGCCCGCACATGCCGTAGTTTCCGGCGCCGAAGGAATTGCCGATCACCACCGTGAACTTCGGCACGCTCGCGCAGGACACGGCGGTGACGAACTTCGCCCCGTCCTTGGCGATGCCGCCGGCCTCGTACTTCCGCCCCACCATGAAGCCGGTGATGTTCTGCAGGAAGACGAGCGGGATGTTCCTTTGGCAGCACAGTTCGACGAAGTGCGCGCCCTTCTGCGCGCTCTCCGAGAACAGGATGCCGTTGTTGGCGATGATGCCGACCGGATAGCCGAAGATGCGGGCAAAGCCCGTGACCAGCGTCTGCCCGTAGAGCGGCTTGAACTCGTCGAACTCGGAGGCGTCGACGATGCGGGCGATGATCTGGCGCACGTCGAACGGCTGCTTCGGGTCGGCCGAGACGATGCCGTACATCTCCCTGGCGTCGTAGAGCGGGGGGCGCGGCTCGCGGATGTCGAGGCTGTGGCCCTTGCGGGTGTTGAGGTCGGCGACGATGGAGCGGGCGATGCCGAGCGCGTGGGCGTCGTTCTCCGCCATGTGGTCGGAGACACCGGAGATGCGGGTGTGCACCTCCGCCCCGCCCAGCTCCTCCGCCGTCACCACCTCGCCGGTGGCGGCCTTCACCAGCGGCGGGCCGCCGAGGAAGATGGTGGCCTGGTTCTTCACCATGACCGACTGGTCGGCCATGGCCGGCACATAGGCGCCGCCGGCGGTGCACGAGCCCATCACCACCGCGATCTGCGGGATGCCCAGCGCCGACATGTTGGCCTGGTTGAAGAAGATGCGGCCGAAATGCTCGCGGTCGGGGAACACCTCGTCCTGGTTCGGCAGGTTGGCGCCGCCGGAATCGACGAGATAGAGGCACGGCAGGTGGTTGTTCTGGGCGATGGTCTGGGCGCGGATGTGTTTCTTCACCGTCATGGGGAAGTAGGTGCCGCCCTTCACCGTCGCGTCGTTGGCGACGATCACGCACTCGCGCCCCGAGACACGGCCGATGCCGGTGATGATGCCGGCCGCCGGCACCTCGTCGTCATACATGCCGTAGGCGGCGAGCTGCGAGAGCTCCAGGAACGGCGAGCCGGTGTCGAGCAGGGTGCGGATGCGGTCGCGCGGCAGCAGCTTGCCGCGCTTCAAGTGGCGCTCGCGGGCGACGGGGCCGCCGCCCTCGGCGGCGCGCTCCACCTTCTCCCGCAAATCGGCGACGCTCGCCTCGAGCGCCTCGCGGTTGCGCCGGTACGTGTCGGAGCGGCGGTCGACCGCATCCTCGATCATGGCCATGAGCGTCCTCGCCCGGTTTGGGAGGAGATGAGGCCCGCTGGCGCGCGCCTCGATGGCGGGCAGCGTGGCACGGGCCGTCTCCTCCGATGCCGGTTCCGTCCGGCTTGGAAACGATCGTACGTTTTTTTAACGCCGGCGCAAGTGGGAAGACCGCAGCCTTGGACGGGGGTTACACCAAAGTCGGGGGAGGGGCAAAGGGCGGCGGCGGGCTTGACGCGGCGCGCCGCCATCCCCATTGCTGCACGACACCAGCCGGCCGGGCGGCCGCGGCGCTTCGGCGTCGAGGAAAGTCCGGGCTCCACGGAGACACGGTGCCGGATAACGTCCGGCGGGGGCGACCCCAGGGAAAGTGCCACAGAAATCAGACCACCTGTGCGCGCACAGGCCAGGGTGAAACGGTGGGGTAAGAGCCCACCGCGCGACCGGCAACGGAAGCGGCACGGCAAACCCCACCGGGAGCAAAGTCGAATAGGGACGGCACGGGAAACCAGCCCCGCCTCCGGGGCGCCGTCCGGGTTGACTGCTAGAGGCGCCGGGCAACCGGCGTCCCAGAGGAATGGCCGCCGCGCGGGAGCGATCCCGCCGTACAGAACCCGGCTTACAGGCCGGCTGGTGCTTTGATGCCCGCAGGCGGTCCCGCCTCCGGCGCCGCCGCGGATATCAATGTCGCCCGTGGCCGCGCGGACCACGTGCCGCGCGCGGCGATGCTGCGTCGCCAGGCGGCGCGCGATCGCACGCCGTGTCCGTTGGACGCGGCCGGATCACGGCCGATGGGCTAGAAGGGCTTTTCTTTCTTCTTCCGCAGGTCCTTCTCGACCTGCTCACAGCCGCTGGCATGTGGCATCTTCGTGCACCCGACCAGGGAGATCATGGCGGAGCCGGGCCTGTTCGGCTCATAGTGGATTTGGATGTCCAGCTGGTCAGACGTGTATTTGATGTATGATTTTTGCTTTTCGCAGAATGAAAACAGATTAACAACGTCTTCGGATGTGGCACCGTCCTTTAGAAGGCCATCCAAAGCGGTGTAAAGAAAAACGTTGTCAAGATTATTTCTGCTGCACATTTCGATGGCAAGATCATCATAATTCGTGCCAAACGCATCCCGAGCCTCACACTTTGCGCCGCACTGCATGTATTTATCGAGAAATGAACCGAGCCTCTGGCCTGTGAGAGCATATTTTCGATCGATCTGCCTGCGGATCGCGTGGAATATGGATGGCGCCGCAAAACCGCGAAGGTCGAGCCCGCCGCCGGCATCCTTGATATTGATCACGACCCGGCCAAGGCGGCCGTCATCCACGAAATACAGGTTTGTTTCGTAGCTTATATTCTTCAAGCCGGGAATTTTTGCCGCAGGCTGACGATGGTAGCGATAGGCATTCCTGAATGCCGTCTTCTCCAGCGGCGATATGCTCGCCTCGGCCTTGAATTCGTTAAGCGTCGATTCGAATGAGAAGCCGAAGAATGTGGCCTCGTCGGCCTGTGCTCCCGTCGCGAGAAGCGTGCCCGCCACGATTGCGAAGCCGAAGAAATGGAGCGCCTTTCTTGCGTCGCGGCGGATGCCGCACGTTGGGAGCGGCGATTGCGGAAGCCGACGAGAACAAAGCATGCCCTATGCCTGACGCGGAAAATTGCACCACCGTCGACGGTAGGTTTTCGCGACCGTCCGATCATGCTCCAATTGGAGTATGCGGCGCCTGCCCGACATCGTCTGGGCACGCGCCCAACGGGCCTCGCTACTCTGGCCGGGCGCGCGTGCCTCATGCTAGTTTCCGCGCGCCGGCTCGCTCTTTCGGAGCGCGCTGGCGCCGCACACCGGACCAACCGGGGGCGAATCGGGAGCGGAGCGTCGGTTTTTCATGGATGGGCTAATCGATTTAAGCGGACGGGTCGCGGTTATCACGGGCGGCGGAACGGGGATGGGGCTTGCCTGCGCGCGCCACTTTCTCGCCGAGGGATGCCGCGTCGTGGCGGTCGGGCGGGACAGCGAGGCCCGCATCGACAACCCGAAATTCACCTTCCTGGATCTCGACGTCACCGATCCGGAGGCGATCGCCCGGCTCGCCGCCCGGCTGCCCGGCGTGGACGTGCTGGTGAACGCGGCGGGAATCATCCTTCACGACATGGAGGAGTTCTCGCCGGCCGGTTTCCGGAAGGTGATCGACGTCAATCTCGGCGGCGCGCAGGCGGTGACCATGGCCCTGCGCGACGCGCTGCGGCTCAGGCGCGGCAGCGTCATCAACGTCGCCTCCATGTGGTCGTTCTTCGGCTCGGGCCGCAACCCGGCCTATGCGGCGAGCAAGGGCGCCATCGTCCAGCTCACCCGCTCGTTCGCGGTCGCGTTCGCAGGCGACGGCGTGCGGGTGAATGCCGTCGCCCCGGGCTGGATCCGCACCCGCCTGTCGGCCGGCGCCATGAACGATCCCGAGCGCCGCGCCGCCATCACCGCGCGCATCCCGCTTGGACACTGGGGCGAGCCCGACGACGTGGCGGACGTGGTGGGCTTCCTCGCCTCGCCGGCCGCCCGCTACGTCACCGGCGCCGTGCTGCCTGTGGACGGCGGCTATTCCATCGCCTGAGGCCGGCTCGCCAGACACGGGAGGAACGCCCATGCGCAATCTCAAGGTCCTCGGCGCGCCGAGCCTCTATGTGCAGGGTCCGGGCGCGCTCGGCGAGCTCGGCGCGCTGATCGCCGCGCACCTGGTGCCGGACCCGCCGCGCCGGGTGCTGCTGGTCACCGACGCGCTGATGGCGGCGCCGCTCGGCCGGCGCATCGCGCCGCTGCTGGAGGCGCAGGGCCTCGCCTTCTCCACATTGTCCTTCGAGGGCGAGGTCACGCAGACCACCGCCGCGCGCCTCGCCGGCGCGGCGCGCGACCTCGCGCCCGACCTCGTCCTGGCGGCGGGCGGCGGCAAGGGCGTCGACATGGGCAAGGCGGTCGCCCATGCGCTCGGGCGGCGGCTCGTGACGCTGCCCACCGCCGCCTCGCAGGACGGCGCCACCAGCCGGGTGTTCGTGCTCTATGACGACGACCACCGGCTGGCGCGCGTGGACCGGCTGGCGCGTAATCCCGAGATCGTGCTGGTGGATACCGAGGTCCTCGCCGGGGCGCCGGCGGCGCTGCTGGTCTCCGGCATCGGCGACGCGCTGGTGAAGCGCTTCGAGGCCGCCCAGTGCGTCGGCGCGGACGGGCCCAACATGTTCGGCGCCCGGGCGACGCTCGCCGCGCCCGCGCTCGCCGAGCTGTGCGACCGGGTGCTGCGCGCCCACGCCGTGGACGCGCTCGCCGCCGCCGAGGCCAAGACCCCGGACGCCGCCTTCGAGAAGGTGGTGGAGGCGTGCTTCCTGCTCGCCGGGCTCGGCTTCGAGGGCGCGGGCCTGTCCATCGCCCATGCCATGACGCGCGGCCTCACGGCGGTGCCGGAGACCGCGTCCGCGCTCCACGGCTGCCAGGTGGCCTATGCGCTGCTGGTGCAGTTCCTGCTGGAGCGGCGCTCCAAGGACTTCATGCACGAGCAGTTCTCCTTCTACCGCAAGGTGGGCCTGCCCATCTGCCTGAAGGATTTCGGCATCGCCGCGCCGCGCGCGGAGATGGTCCAGACCATCGCCCGCCTCACCCATGCCGCGCCCCACGCCCGCAATTTCGAGCGCGCCATCGCCGCCGACGACATCGCCGACGCCATGGAGCGGCTCGAGGGGCTGAGCGCCATCGCCCCTGCCCGCGCCGCCTGACCGAACGGAGACAAGCCATGGCCCTGCCGGACCTCGCCAGCCGCCCCAGGACGCCGGAAAGCGCCGCCGAGGCGCGCATCCCCTACCGCCACCCCCAGCCGAAGGAGAGCCCGCCGGAGATCGTCATCCCGAGCGTGATCCCCGAGGACGAGCGGGTCTGGGTGCCGCAGCAGCCGAACGTGTGGTTCCGCCCCCTGTGCCTGTCGGCGACGCGCGGCTACTGGGTGAACCTGCTGAAGGTGCGCAAGTCCGGCGTGCTCTCGCGCCACCGCCACCCCCAGCCGGTGCACGGCTACGTGCTGAAGGGTTCCTGGCGCTACCTGGAGCACGACTGGGTGGCGCAGGAGGGCGGCTATGTCTACGAGGCGCCGGGCGAGACCCACACGCTGGTGGTGGACGCCCACGTGGAGGAGATGATCACCCTGTTCCAGGTGAACGGCGCGATGATCTATGTGGACCCGGACGGCGCCGTCATGGGCTACGAGGACGTGTTCACCAAGATCGACCTCTGCCGGCGCCACTACGCCGAGGCCGGCCTCGGCGCCGGCTTCGTCGACCAGTTCATCCGCTGAGGCGCGGGGCGGCTATTTCCCCGCCCCGCCTTTCGCCTTCACCTCGCCGATCAGCTCCTCCACCTTGGGCAGGATGCCGGCGACGATGGCCGCCACGCCGCGCGCGTTGGGATGCAGCATGTCGGGCTGGTTCAGCGCCCGGCTGCCCGCCACCCCTTCGAGGAAGAAGGGATAGAGCAGCACCCCCTCCTGGGCGGCGATCTCCGGGAACACGGGATCGAACCGCGCGGCATAGTCCGCGCCGAGGTTCGGCGCCGCCTGCATGCCGGCGAGCAGCACGAAGATGCCCTTGGCCTTCAGGCGGCGCACGATCTCGGTCAGGGCGCGCCGGGTGCCGTCCGGGTTCTGGCCGCGCAGCATGTCGTTGGCGCCCAGCTCGACGATCACCGCGTCGGTGCCGGGCGGGATCGACCAGTCGAGCCGCATCAGCCCCTGCGGCGCAGTCTCGCCGGAGACGCCGGCGTTCAGGATCTCCACCTCGTGTCCCCTGGCCCGCAGCGCCGCCTCCAGCTGCGCCGGGAAGGCCTGGCTCTTCGGCAGGCCCAGCCCCTCGGTCAGGCTGTCGCCGAACGCGACGATGCGGATCGGGCGCGCGGCCGCCTCTGACGCGAACGTGAACAGGGCGAGAAGCGCCGCGAGCGCGAACGCCAGCGCGGGCGCGGCCCTCCTCCCCCGCATCGCCCTCCGGGGCTGCGGCATCGGCGCCGCGTTCCCACGGCCGGCGAATGATGCTTTGCTGGCGCAAGGGATCGCTGGGGGCACGATCCTGCCCGCTGCCTCTGGATTCTTGCTCGCCGCGATGCGCATGGACGACATAGCCACTCCTTCTCCCATCCTCTCCCTATCGCATATCGATCTCTATCTCGGCACCGGGCCGGCCCGTGTCCATGTGCTGAAGGACGTGAGCGTCGCCGTCCGGCCGGGCGAGGCGGTGGGCCTCGTCGGCGCCTCCGGCTCCGGCAAGTCGACCCTGCTCATGGTGATGGCCGGCCTGGAGCGGGCCGACGCCGGCACCGTGGAGGTCGCCGGCACCCGCCTTACCGGCCTCGACGAGGACGCGCTCGCACGCTTCCGCGGACGGCATGTGGGGATCGTGTTCCAGTCCTTCCACCTCATCCCCACCATGACCGCGCTGGAGAACGTCGCCGTGCCGCTGGAGCTGGCCGGCCGCGCCGACGCGTTCGCGCGGGCGGCGCGGGAGCTCGCGGCGGTCGGCCTCGGCGAACGCGCCTCGCATTATCCCTCCCAGCTTTCCGGCGGCGAGCAGCAGCGCGTGGCGCTCGCCCGCGCGCTCGCGCCCGAGCCGCAGATCCTCCTGGCGGACGAGCCCACCGGCAATCTCGACGAGGCCACCGGCCAGCAGATCATGGACCTGATCTTCGCCGCCCAGCGCGCGCGCGGCATGACGCTGGTCATCGTCACCCACGATCCGGGGCTCGCCGCCCGCTGCGGCCGGGTGGTGCGCCTGCGCTCGGGCGTGGTGGTTCCCGAAGCGGCCGAGGTGACATGAGCGCGCCCGCCGGCCGTCCCGCCGCGCGCCCCCGGATGCCGGCGGCCCTCGCCTTCGCCCTGCGCGAGCTGCGCGGGGCGCGGCAGGGCTTCACAGTGTTCCTCCTGTGCCTCGCGCTCGGCGTCGCGGCCATCGCCGGCATCGGCTCCTTCGCCCGCGCGCTCACCGAGGGGCTCGACCGGGAGGGGCGCGTCATCCTCGGCGGCGACGCGTCCTTCACGCTCACCCAGCGCGAGGCGAACGAGATGGAGCTCAGCTTCCTCGCCGGGCGCGGCGAGGTCAGCCGGGTGGCGACGCTGCGCGCCATGGCGCGCACCCTTGGCGGCGAGGCCGCGCTGGCCGAGCTGAAGGCGGTGGACCCCGACTATCCGCTGGCCGGCCGGCTGGAGCTTTCCCCGCCCATGCCGCCCGGCTCCCTGTTCGCGCCCGGCCACGGCCTGCCCGGCGCGGCGGCGGAAGCCGCGCTGCTCGCCCGCCTCGGGCTGCAGATCGGCGACCAGGTGAAGCTCGGCGACGCCACCTTCCAGATCCGCGCCGAGCTGGTCTCGGAGCCGGACAAGCTCTCCGCCGGCATCGGCCTCGGCCCGCGCCTCCTGATCTCGGCCGGCGACCTCGCCGCCACCGGCCTGATCCAGCCGGGCAGCCTGGTGCGATGGAGCTACCGGCTGCTGCTGCCGGACGCGAGCCCGCAAGCGCTGGACGACCTCATGGAGGCGGCGCACGCGCGCTTCGACGACGCCGGCTTCGAGATGCGCACCCGCCACGGTGCCACCCCGCAGCTGGAGCGCAGCATGGGCCGCATCGGCCAGTTCCTCACCTTGGTGGCGCTCACCGCGCTGCTGGTGGGCGGGGTCGGCATCGCCAACGCGGTGTCGAGCCATCTGGCCGCCAAGCGCGCCACCATCGCCACCCTGAAGGCGCTCGGCGCCACCCGCGCCCAGGTGTTCGCCGCCTACGGCATCGAGATGGGCGTGATCGCCGCCATCGGCATCGCCGCCGGGCTCGCGGTGGGCACCGCCATCCCGTTCGCCGGCGCGGCGGCGCTCTCCGCCGTCATCCCCTACCCGGTGGCGCCGCGGCTCGACCCGGCGACGCTCGGCCTCGCCACCCTCTACGGGCTGCTGGTGGCCGGCCTGTTCACGGTGCTGCCGCTGGCGCGGGCGCAGGAGACGCCCGCCGCCCTGCTGTTCCGCGACACCACGGGCGAGCCCGGCCCGCGCCTGCCGCGCCTGCCGCTGGTCGCGGCGGCGCTCATGGGGCTCGGCCTCGTCGTCCTCGCGCTGGCGAGCGCCGTGGACGTCAAGGCGGCGGCCATCTTCATCGCCGCCGCCGTGGGCGTGTTCGTCCTGCTGCGCCTCGTGGGGTTCGGCCTCGTGGCGCTGGCGCGGCGCCTGCCCCGGCCGCGCTCGGTGGTGCCGCGCCTGGCGCTCGCCAATACCCACCGCCCGGGCGCGCTCACCCCGACCGTGGTGCTCTCCCTCGGCCTCGGCCTGTCGCTGATGGTGGCGATCGGCCTCATCGACCGCTCGCTCACCCAGGAGCTGGCCGGCCCGGTGCAGGAGGAGGCGCCGAGCTTCTTCTTCGTCGACGTACCCAGCACCGAAGAGGAGGCGTTCGCCCGCTTCATCGCCGCCCGGGCGCCCGGCGCGGCGCTGCGCGCGGTGCCCATGCTGCGCGGGCGCATCCTGTCGCTGAACGGCGTGCCGGCGGATGCGGTGCGGCCCTCGGCGGACGCCGCCTGGGTGCTGCAGAGCGACCGCGGCATCACCTTCTCCGCGACGCTGCCGGAAGGCTCGCGCCTCGTGGAGGGCACCTGGTGGGACGCGAACGAGAGCGCCCCCCTGGTCTCGTTCGACGCCAGGATCGCCTCCGGCCTCGGCCTCAAGGTGGGCGACAGCGTGAGCGTGAACGTGCTCGGCCGCGTCATCACCGCCCGCATCGCCAACCTGCGCGAGGTGAAGTGGGAGCGGCTCGGCATCAATTTCGTCATGGTGTTCTCGCCCGCGACCTTCGCCGGCGCGCCTTATTCCATGCTGGCGACCCTCACCTTCCCCGGCGGCGCCGACACGGCGGGGGAGATCGCGCTCTTGAACCAGGTCGCGGCCGCCTGGCCGGCGATCACCGTGGTGCGGGTGAAGGAGACGCTGGAGGAGGCGCGGCGGATGGTGGAGAACCTCTCCCTCGGCATCCGCGCGGCGAGCCTGGTCACGCTCCTGACCTCGCTCCTGGTTCTCGCCGGCGCGCTGGCGGCGGGCCAGCAGCGGCGCGTCTACGAGGCGGTGATCCTGAAGACGCTCGGGGCGACACGGGCGCGTCTCATCGCCGCCTTCGCGCTCGAATATGCCGGCATCGGCCTCGCCACCGCCGTGGTGGCGGTGGTCGCGGGCAGCCTCGCCGCGTACGGGGTGGCGGTGTTCGTGATGGAGATCGGCTTCACCTTCTCGGCCACCGTCGCCTTCGGCGCGGCGCTCGGGGCGCTGGCGGTGACGGTCTCGCTCGGCCTGCTGGCGACGCTTCGCGCCCTGAACGCGCCGCCCGCGCGCGTGCTGCGGCATCTGTGACGCGGCCTCTGTGACGCAGCCTGCTGCGACCAAGAAGGTCAGCCCTGCGCCTTGATCGGGCCCGCATGGCGTGCAAGCACCGGTGAGGAGCATTTCGGGATCATCCTCATGGACCAGCGGGCGGCATCGGGATCGGCGGATCTCCTCATCGGCGAGGGGCGGCTTCTGTCCGCCCATCCGCTCCGCGCGGCGGTGCTGGGCGAGCTGCACGCCCGTCCGTTCGTGCCGGCGCAGACGCCGCGGCGCTTCCTGCATGCCGGCTTCCTGCTGGACGCGGCGGCGGCCCAGAAGGACCGCGCCGCCATCGCCGAGCTGTGCGCCTCCCGCGGCCTGCCCACGCCGGCGCCCGGGGCGAAGCACCATTCGGTGTCGTTCGGCGGCGCCAACCTGCGCTGGGAGAGCCACGCGGAGTTCTGCACCTACACCTGGGACATGCCCTGCCCGGAGATCGTCCCCGGCGCGCTGCCGTTCCAGCCGCCGGCGGCGACGCTGGCGAGCCCGTTCGGCGAGGTGCCGCAGCCCGGCCCGCTGCTGGTGGCGGTGGACCTGCACCTCGTCACCGACACCGCCGAGGACTTCCTGCTCGACAAGGTGTTCGACCGCGCCAGCCTCGCCCGCTCGGACGTGGGCGACGGCCAGGGCGAGATCGCCACCGACTTCATGGCCGATCCCTCCGGCTTCGTGCGCATCCTGGTGCGCGACCGGGGCCTCGGCGCGGAGGCGGCCGGCGCCCTGGTGCAGCGCCTGCTTGAGGTGGAGACATACCGGACGCTGGCGCTGCTCGGCCTGCCGGAGGCGCAGCGCCTGTCGCCGGTCATCTCGCGCATCGAGAGCCGGCTCGCCGACGCCGCCAAGGAGATGACCCTCACCGAGGGGCTCGCCGCCAACAACGAGCTGCTCGACGAGCTGGTGGCGCTCGCCTCCGAGATCGAGGCCGGCGCCACCGCCTCGCTGTTCCGCTTCGGCGCCAGCCGCGCCTACATGGAGATCGTGCGGCTGCGCCTCAATGCCATCCGCGAGGTGGCGGTGCCGGGCTTTCCCACCTGGCAGCAGTTCCTCGACCGCCGCATGGCGCCCGCCATGCGCACCTGCTTCGCGGTGGAGGACCGGCAGGAGAAGATCGCCGGCAAGCTCGCCAACGCCGCCGACCTCCTGCGCACCCGCGTGGACGTGGAGCTGGAGCAGCAGAACCGCGACCTGCTGAGCGCCATGAACGAGCGCACCCGCCTGCAATTGCGCCTGCAGCGCACGGTGGAGGGGCTCTCGGTGGCCGCCATCTCCTATTACGTGGTCAGCCTGATCCACCACGTGTTCCAGGGCATCCACGAGAGCGGCATCGACGCCCGCCTCACCGGCCTCCATCTCGACGTGGGCCTGCTGACCGCGCTGTCCGTGCCGGTCGCGGTGCTGGGGGTCTGGTCGGTGGTGCGCCGCATCCGCAGCGCGCACGGCGACGAGGACTGACGCATCGCCGCGCGGGCACCGGCGCAAAGGCGCATTGCCGCCGCGCCCGGATGCGCGGCGGCGCGGGAGCGACTATCTAGGGCGGGACAGCCGCAGCGCGGCGCCCTCCTTCCGCCGGGCCCCTCAGGGGCGCACCCGGACCAGCCTTTCCAAGGACCCCCATGGACCAGCAGCCCATCCAGATCGCCATCGTCCCGGTCACGCCGTTCCAGCAGAACGCCTCCATCGTCTGGTGCACCAAGACCATGAAGGGCGCGGTGGTGGACCCCGGCGGCGACCTCGACAAGATCCGCGCCGCCATCGCCGAGACCGGGGCGCAGATCGAGAAGATCGTCCTCACCCACGGCCATGTGGACCACGCCGCCGGCGCCGCCGAGCTGGCGGAGAGCCTCAAGGTGCCGGTGGAAGGCCCGCACGCGGCGGACCAGTTCATCATCGACGGCATCCCGGACATGGCCGCGAAATACGGCATCGCCGGCGCCCGCGCGGTGACGCCCGACCGCTACATGAGCGAGGGCGACACCCTCAAGGTGGGCGACCTCGACTTCGAGGTCCTGCACGTGCCCGGCCACACGCCGGGCCACCTGGTCTATGTCTACCGGCCCGCCGGCATCGCCATCGTCGGCGACACGCTGTTCCGCGGCTCGGTGGGGCGCACGGACTTTGCCTATGGCAGCCACGACCAGCTGATCTCGGGCATCGTCGAAAAGCTGCTGCCGCTCGGCGACACCACCGTGTGCCTGCCGGGGCACGGGCCGCTCACCAGCATCGGCGACGAGCGGGCGTCCAACCCGTTCCTGCCGCGCTGAGCCGCCCCATGCGCTACGCGGTCTATCTCGCCCCCGACGCCGACAGCGCCCTCTGGCGCTTCGGCTGCGCCATGGTCGGCCGCGATGCCGAGACCGGCGCGGCGCCGGCGCCGCCCGAGCTCGCCGGCTTCGATGCCGAGCGCTGGCACGCGATCACCGCCGAGCCGCGCCGCTACGGCTTCCACGGCACGCTGAAGGCGCCGTTCAGCCTCGGGCCGGGCGTCGACGAGGCGACCCTGCTCCAGGCGGCCGCGGAGGTGGCGGCGGAGCACCGGCCGTTCGAGCTGCCGCCGCTTGCGGTGACGGCGATCGGCCGCTTCGTCGCGCTCACGCCGCCGGTGGCCGTGCCGACGCTCGAGGACATCGCCGCCTGCGTCGTCGCCGGCCTCGACCCGCTGCGCGCGCCGCTGTCGGACGGCGAGCGCGCGCGGCGGCGGCCGCATCTGCTGAGCGAGCGCCAGGTCGCGCTGCTCGACGCCTACGGCTATCCCTATGTGCTGGAGGAGTTCCGCTTCCACATGACCCTCACGGGCCCGCTGGCGGACGCCGAGCAGGGGCATGCGCTGAACGCCTTGGCCGACGCCTTCGCCGCCTCCGGGGCGCGCGTGCCGACCGAGATCACCGACCTCGCCGTGTTCGTGGAGGAGGCGCGGGGCGCGCCCTTCCGGCTGCTGAAGCGCATTCCGCTGGGCGTTCCCGGCATCTGAATACCGCGCCCCGACGGCGGGGCGTTCGGCTCCCCTTCCGGCCCGATCGGTGCTATCGAGAAGCGACCATGCGTCCTACGGCCCACAAAGCTCCGGCAGATCCCGTGCCGCACATCCATTCCGCCTCGGTGGTATCCGCGCTCGCCACGGTGGAGGCCGAGCAGGCCGGCCTCGCGGCGCTCAAGGCCGCGCTCGAAGGCCCGCTCGGCGCGGCGTTCGAGGTGGCCGTGGCCACGATCCAGAACGCCCACGGGCGGGTCGTCGTCACCGGCATGGGCAAGAGCGGGCATGTGGGGCGCAAGATCGCCGCCACCCTCGCCTCCACTGGCACGCCGGCCCACTATGTCCATCCCGCCGAGGCGAGCCACGGCGACCTCGGCATGATCACGCCCGACGACGTGATCGTCGCCCTCTCCTGGTCGGGCGAGACGGTGGAGCTGCGCGACCTCGTGGAGTATTCGCGGCGCTTCGACGTGCCGCTCATCGCCTTCACCTCCAACCCCGAGAGCGCGCTCGCCACCAGCGCCAGCGTGGTGCTGGCGCTGCCGACCGCGCCCGAGGCCTGCCCGCACGGGCTCGCGCCCACCACCTCCACCTTGATGCAGCTCGCGCTCGGCGACGCGCTGGCGGTGGCGCTGCTGCAGAGCCGGGGCTTCACCGCACTCGACTTCCGCCAGCTGCACCCCGGCGGCAAGCTGGGCGCCAGCCTGAAGTTCGTGCGCGACGTGATGCGCGGCGGCGACGCGGTGCCGCTGGTGGCGGGCGACACGCCGATGGGCGCGGCGCTGGTGGAGATGAGCGCCAAGGGCCTCGGCTGCGTCGGCGTGGTGGGCGAAGACGGCCGGCTGCTCGGCATCGTCACCGACGGCGACCTCCGGCGCCACATGTCCAACGACCTGACCGCCCGCGCCGCGCGCGAGATCATGACGGCGGCGCCCAAGACCGTGCGTCCGGACCAGCTCGCCTCGGAGGCGCTGCTGCTGCTGAACTCCAAGGCCATCACCGCGCTGCTGGTGGTGGACGACGGCAAGCCGGTGGGGGTGCTGCACATCCACGACCTGCTGCGCACCGGCATCGCCTGAGGCGCATCGGGTCCGCCCGAAGCCACCGCCACCATTCCCTCATGGCCGGGCTTGACCCGGCCATCCACGCCCGGCGGCCAGGCGCCACATGCCCATGCCGCGCACGGGCGGCACGGCGTGGATGCCCGGCACAAGGCCGGGCATGACGGCGGAAACGACCTCCGTCGGACGGGCGCGCGAACTCCCCCCTCACGCCACCCGGGGCGCGTCCCCCGGCTTGGCGGCGATCAGGTCGCGCAGGGTCCGCACGGTCGAGCCGTCCGCCACCCCGTCCACCTGCGCCGGGCGGAAATGGCGCTGAAAGGCGGTGACGACGATGCGCGTCGCCTCGTCATAGTCGCCCGTCACCGCGATGCCGTAGCCGTAGAGCGCCAGCATGGCCTGGAGCGCCGCCACCGGCGGCCCGCTGTCGCCCTGCATCAGGAAGCCGCCGCCGCCGAGCGGCGCCGCCGGCACCAGGTGCCCGACCCCCGCCTCGAAAAGCCGCCCCCAGGGGAACTTCTCGCCCGGGTCCTCCTTGCGCGCCGGCGCCACGTCCGAATGGGCCAGCACCCGGTCGGGGCGGATGGCGTGGCGCGCCGCAAGATCGCGGCAGAGCGCGATCACGCCGTCGATCTGCGCGCCGGGAAAATCCGGCAGCCCGGCGGAATGGCCGCCATTGACGATCTCGATGCCGACGGAGCGGGAATTGGTGTCGGTCTCCTTCTCCCACACGGAGACCCCGGCATGGTGGGCGCGCAGCGCCTCGGGCACCATCTGCACCACGCCGCCGTCCTCCAGCACCACATAGTGGCTGGAGACCTTGCTCTCGGGATCGGCCAGCAGGTCGATGGCCGCCTGGGCGCTGTCCATCCCGGTGTAGTGCAGCACGATCATGTCGATGGGCAGCGTGCGCACGGTGGTGTTCGGCGACGGCCGCAGCGCGATCACCAGCGGCGAATCGGGCTGGAACGGCAGGTCCTCCCCCGCGCCTTCGATATCGGTCATGACAGTCCCCGCTGGCGGGCGATGGCGGCGTAGGCGGCATTGAGCGCCGCGACGCGGTCATTGGCGAGCTTGATGGCGGCGGGCGGCAGGCCGCGGCCGGCGATGAGGTCGGGATGATGGGCCACGACCAGAGCCCGCCAGTGGGCCTTCACCTCGGCGTCGGTGGCGCCGGGGTCGAGGTCGAGCACCGCATAGGGATCGCCGGGCCGGCGCACGTGCCGCGCCTCGATGCGCTCATAGGCGACGCCGGTGAAGCCGAGGATGCGGCCCACCTCGGCGAGGAAGACGAGCTCGGCCGGGTGCAGCGCGTGGTCGGCCTTCGCCACGTGGAACAGAGCGTCCAAAAGGTCCTCGCGGGTGTCCGGCTCGTCGGCGAACAGCTCCGCCACCTGGCGGGCATAGGCCTCGAAGCCGGCCGTGTCCCGCTTGGCGAGGTCGTAGAGGCGCGCCACCTGGGGGAGGTCCTCCTCGGGGATGTCGAACACCTCGCGGAACGCCTTCACCTCGGCCTCCACCACGACGCCGTCCGCCTTCGCCATCTTGGCGAGCAGGGCGACGAGGGCGACGGAGAAGGCGGCATTCTTGGGCGCCGGGGCGAGCAGGCGGTCGAGCGCATGCCCGGCGAGCACGCCCACCAGCGCGCCGAGCGGCCCGCCCAGCGCGAACCCCATGCCCGCCCCGCCGATCAATCCAAAGGCCACGTTGCTCTCCCGAGTGAGGACAGGAGCTAAGCGGTTGCCGGCGCTTTCACAAGGGGGCGGAGGCCGGCGTGTGGCAAAGCGCGGCGGTGAACGCCTCGCCCCTTGTGGGGAGGAGCAGGGGTGGGGGTGTTCGGGACATTCGGGAACGGAAGCCTCCGGCCGGGCGCCGGGCGCGGCACGCCGTGACACCCCCACCCCTGCCCTCCCCCACAAGGGGGGAGGGTGGCGAACGGAGAGGGCGGGGCATGTCCCCGGCGGACGTCGGCGGTCGCAGCGGTCGCAGCCCGCTCGGCCGGGAGAACCCCTCCCCCTGCCGGGAGACCCCCTCCCCCTTGTGGGGAGGGGCAGGGGTGGGGGTGTTCGGGGCATCGGGACCGGAAGCCTCGGGCCGGACGCCGGCGCAGCACGCCATGACACCCCCCACCCTGCCCTCCCCCACAAGGGGGGAGGGTGGCGAACGGAGAGGCAGGCCCCCTTGCTGGACGGCCCGTGCGCAACTCGCTCTCCCACCCTCATTCCATTGACGCCCATGACTGCCCATGTTAACCCATTATTACCCAAGACATGACCGAGCGGCTCCTTGCCGCCGCAGGGGCGCGCCAGCCGCGCGTCCGCCGAGAGGGGGCAGCCGGGCGCCATGGACCGCTTCGTGTCCACCTACACGATGCGCCTCGACGCCAAGGGCCGGGTTTCCATCCCCGCGCCGTTCCGCGCGGTGCTGGCCAAGGACGGGGCCGAGAGCCTGCACTGCCACCCGAGCCTCGCCGAGCCGGCGCTGGATGCGGGCGGGTCGCGGCTCCTCGGCGAGATCGAGGACCTGATCGCGCGCTACCCGCCTTATTCCGAAGCGCGCGAGCAGCTCGCCACCGCGCTCTACGGCACCAGCGAGAGCCTGCGCATCGATCCGGAGGGCCGGGTGGTGCTGACCGAGACGCTCAAGGCCCATGCCGGCATCGGCGACCACGTCGCCTTCGTCGGCCTCGGCCACAAGTTCAGGATGTGGGAACCGGAACGGCTCAAGTCCCATCTCGCGGAGGCCACCCGCAGGGTGCGCGAGCTGAGGCAGGCCATCGGCTCCCAGGCGGAGGGCCCGAAGGGCTCCCCGGCATGACGACGGGCGGCGGAGCCGGCACGACCGGCGCCGCAGGCGGACCCGCCCGTCATCTGCCGGTGATGCTCGACGAGGTCCTCGCGCACCTCGCGCCGAAGGATGCCGGCCGCTACGTGGACGGCACCTTCGGCGCGGGAGGCTACACGCGCGCCATCCTCGCCGCCGCCGACTGCCGCGTGCTCGCCATCGACCGCGACGACAGCGCCATCGCCGCCGGCGCGCCCCTGGTCGCCGCCTCGGGCGGGCGGCTGACGCTGGTGCATGACCGCTTCTCGCGCCTCGACGCGGTGGCTGCCGAGCAGGGCTTCTCGCCGCTCGACGGCGTGGTGCTCGACATCGGCGTCTCCTCCATGCAGCTCGACGAGGCCGAGCGCGGCTTCTCCTTCCGCCGCGACGGGCCGCTCGACATGCGCATGGGGTCGGACGGCCCCTCCGCCGCCGACCTCGTGGCCGGGCTGGAGGAGGCCGAGCTCGCCCACGTCATCTGGTCGCTGGGGGAGGAGCGGCAGTCCCGCGCCATCGCCCGCGCCATCGTCAAGGCGCGCGCCGAGGCGCCGATCACCCGCACGGCGCAGCTCGCCGACATCGTCGCGCGCGTGGTGTGGGCGAAGCCCGGCGAGGTGCATCCCGCCACCCGCACCTTCCAGGCGCTGCGCATCGCCGTGAACGAGGAGCTGAACGAGCTGGCGCGCGCGCTGGTGGCGGCCGAGGCGGCGCTCAAGCCGGGCGGGCGCCTCGTGGTGGTGACGTTCCATTCCCTGGAGGACAGGATCGTTAAGACTTTTCTGGCAAACCGGACGAAGGCACCGTCCGCCTCGCGCCACATGCCGCAAGCCGAAGGTCCGGCCCCCTCCTTCCGCCCCGTTTCCAAGGGCGCGGTGGAGCCCGGCCCGGAGGAGGTGGCGAGAAATCCGCGCTCAAGGTCCGCCAAGCTCAGGGCGGCCGAGCGCACGGACGCCCCGGCGCATCCGGGCGGTGACGTGAGGGGGCTCGTTCCCGCCCCCTTCGTGCAACGCCAGGGGCGGAGACGCTAGGACCGATGCTGCGGGTGGCCAACGTCGTCATGGTGGTCGCGCTGCTCGTGACCGCCGGTGTGGTGTATCACCTCAAATACGCCTCCACCTCCGAGGCCGAGCGGCTCGCCAGCCTGCGGGTGCAGATCCGCAAGGAGCGCGAGGTCATCGGCCGCCTGAAGGCGGAGTGGGCGCGCCGCACCTCGCCGATCTACATCCAGGGCCTCGTCCAGCGCCATCTCGACCTCAAGCGGCTCGACGTGGATTCCATCTCCGATTTGTCCGACCTGCCCGAGCGCCCGCAGGGCAGCGACGACAAGATCGGCGGCATGATCGAGGCGCTGACCGACACCCCCCTCGTCACCTCCTCCGTGAGCAAGCCCGTCGGCGCGCAGGGCGGCCCGGCCGCCGCCGGCGGCTCCCCCAGCGTGCCGGCCGCCTCCGCGCTGCGCCAGCCGTCCGCGCCCAGGCCGCCGTCGCCGCCGCGGCCCCAGACCGCCCAGCGCGCGGCCCCGCCGGCGCCCGTGGCGCCGGCCGCGGCGATGCCGGAGCCCGAGCCGCAGCCGGCGAAGCCGCCCGGCCTGTTCGACGCGCTCGCCCCGTTGTTCCCGCCCGGCTTCCTGTCCGGCAACCGGTGAAGAAGAACGCCATGGCATCCGCAAGCCCGCTGTCCTTCGCCCAAAAGATCGGCCTAGCCTGCGTCCGCGGCGCCGCCCGCGCCACGCTCGTCACCGCCCGGCTCGGCGGCCGCGGCGGCTACGGCCTCGCGCGGCTGCTCCGGGGGATCGCCGTGCCGCTGCTCGGCCTGCTGCGGGTGCTCGGGCGCGGCGCCTATGCCGGCGCCCGGCTCTTCGTGCGCGGCCTCGCCGGGCTCGACCGGGCCGATCCGGCCACCATCGCCCGGTCGCGCCTCAAGCTGATGGCGGGCGTGTTCTGCCTGGTGTTCCTCGCCATCGCCGGCCAGCTGGTGTGGCTGACCTTCACCGACCCGAGCCACAACCGGCGCGGCGGCTCGGACGCGCTCGCCTCCGCCCGTCCCGACATCCTCGACCGCAACGGCGACGTGGTCGCCATCGACGTGAAGTCGCCCTCGCTGTTCGCCGAGCCGCGCCGCCTGATCGATCCCGACGAGGCGCTGGAAGGCCTGCTCAAGGTGCTGCCCGACCTCAACGTGAAGGAGGTGCGCGCGCGCCTCAATTCCGGGCGCGGCTTCGCCTGGCTCCGGCGCGAGATCACCCCGGCGCAGCAGCGGGCCATCTACCGGCTCGGCCTTCCCGGCATCGGCTTCATCAAGGAGAACCGCCGCGTCTATCCCGACGGGCCGATCCTGTCGCACGTGATCGGCGGCGTGAACGTGGACAACCAGGGCATCGCCGGGCTGGAGAAGTACATCGACAAGGGCGGGCTCGCCGACCTCCACCTCGCCGGCTTCGCCACCGACCGGCAGCAGGAGCCGGTCAAGCTCTCCATGGACGTTCGGGTGCAGCACGCGGTGCGCGACGAGCTGAACGCGGCCAAGACCAAGTTCTCCGCGCTCCACGCCATGGCCCTCGTGACCGACGTGACCACCGGCGAGATCCTCGCCATGGTGTCGCTGCCGGACTACGATCCCAACCAGTCGGGCGACCCCACCGACCAGGCCTATCTCAACCGCCTGACCACCGGCGTCTACGAGATGGGCTCCACCTTCAAGGCGCTGTCGTTCGCCATGGCGCTCGATTCGGGCAAGATCGGGCTCAATTCCTCGTTCGACGCGCGCGGCGCCATGTCGTTCGGACGCTTCAAGATCTCCGACTACCACGCCGAGAACCGCGTGCTCTCCGTGCCCGAGATCTTCCTCGTCTCGTCCAATGTCGGCACCGCCAAGATGGT
This sequence comes from Xanthobacter pseudotagetidis, assembly GCF_043194795.2. Lineage (NCBI taxonomy): Bacteria > Pseudomonadati > Pseudomonadota > Alphaproteobacteria > Hyphomicrobiales > Xanthobacteraceae > Xanthobacter > Xanthobacter pseudotagetidis. The sequence goes on from NZ_CM195534.1 coordinate 139,738, forward strand.
GCTGTCGCTGGGGGTGGAGGCGCACAAGCAGTTCCTCAGGAAGATGGGCCAGCTCGACCGCCTGCGCACCGAGCTGCCGGAAAGCTCCATGCCCATCGTTCCCAAGCGCTGGGGCGAGGTGAACTCGGCCACCATCGCCTTCGGCCACGGCCTCTCCGTCGCCCCGCTCCAGGCGGTGATGGCGGTCAATTCCATGGTGAACGGCGGCTACCTCATCCCCCCCACCTTCCTCAAGCGGTCGGAGGAGGAGGCGCGCAAGGTGGCGACCCGGGTGCTGAAGCCCGATACCTCCGACAAGATGCGCTACCTGCTGCGCCTCAACGCCGAGAAGGGCACCGCCACCAAGGCCGAGGTGCCGGGCTATCTCGTCGGCGGCAAGACCGGCACCGCCGAGAAGGTGGTGAACGGACGCTACGCCAAGAACAAGCTGCTCACCTCCTTCACCGCCGTGTTCCCCATGGACAAGCCGAAATACCTGGTGCTGGTGATGCTGGACGAGCCCAAGCCCACGGCCGAGACCCACGGCTACGCCACCTCCGGCTGGAACGCGGCGCCGACCGCCGGCAAGATCGTCGAGCGCATCGCGCCCATGCTCGGCCTCTCGCCGCGCCAGAACCTGCCCAATGCCGAGCAGATCCTGCGCGCCTCCCAGCGCGTGGGCATGCGCTGACGCACGGGGGCGGCGCGGGGGCGCCCGCGGCCTCCTCCGCCATCGGCGGGATGACAAGCCGCCAGGAGGGGTGCCAAAAGGAGCCCCGATGACCATGATGACGCTGGGACATCTGCTCGAAGGCCACGCCAGGATCCTCGCTGGCGCCGGCGCAGCCGTGCCCATCGCCGGCGTCACCGCCGACAGCCGCGGGGTGCGCCCCGGCTTCCTGTTCGTGGCGGTGCCAGGCACGCGCGCCGACGGCGCCCGCTTCATTCCCGACGCGATCAACCGCGGCGCCGCCGCCGTGCTCATGGAGCCCGCCGGGCACCGGCCCGCGCTGCCGGAAGGCGCGAGCCTCGCCTTCACGCTCGACGTGCGGCGCTCGCTGAGCCTCGCTGCGGCCCGCATCCACCCGCGCCAGCCGGCGACCATCGCCGCCGTCACCGGCACCGCGGGCAAGACCTCGGCGGCCTATTTCCTGCGCCAGATCTGGCAGCGGCTCGGCCACAGGGCGGCCTATCTCGGCACCATCGGCCTGGTGGCGCCGGACGGCGCCACCTATGGCAGCCTCACCACCCCGGACCCGGTGGAGCTGCACGCGACGCTGGACCGCCTCGCCGGCGAGGGCGTGACGCACATGGCGCTGGAGGCCTCCTCCCACGGCCTCGACCAGCGGCGCCTCGACGGGGTGCGGCTCTCGGCCGGCGGCTTCACCAATCTCGGCCGCGACCATCTCGACTACCACCCCACCATGGAGGCCTATTTCAAGGCCAAGCTGCGCCTGTTCACCGAGGTGATGCCGATCGCGGCGCCGGCGGTCGCGGTGCTGGACGCGCCCTATGCCGCCACCGCGCTCGCCTGGGCGGAAACCCGCGGGCTGCCGACCATCGGCATCGGCGCCCCGGCGCACGGCGCCGGGATCGGCGTCGACGCCATCGGCAACGACGGCGACGGCCAGGTGATCCGCCTGGCCGGCGGCGGATCGGTGCGGCTGCCGCTGGTGGGCCGCTTCCAGGCCGACAACGCGCTGCTCGCCGCCGGCCTCGCCATCGCCTGCGGCGCGCCGCGCGGGGAGGCGCTGGGGGCCATGGCGCATCTGTCGGGCGTGCCGGGACGGCTGGAGCGGGTCGGCGCCGATCCCGCCCGCCTCGCGTTCGTGGACTATGCCCACAAGCCCGAGGCGCTCGCCGCCGTGCTCGACACCGTGCGCGGCGCGGTGCCGGGGCGGCTGATCTGCGTGTTCGGCTGCGGCGGCGACCGCGACGCCGGCAAGCGCCCGCTCATGGGCGCCATCGCCGCGGAGAAGGCGGACGTGGTGATCGTCACCGACGACAATCCGCGCTCGGAAGCCCCGGCGACGATCCGCGCCGAGATCCTCGCCGCCGCCCCCGGGGCGCGCGAGATCGGCGACCGCGGCGAGGCCATCCGCGCCGCCGTCGCGATGCTGGAACGTGGGGATGCCCTCGTGGTGGCGGGCAAGGGCCACGAAACCGGCCAAATCATCGGCGAGCGAACCTATCCGTTCTCGGATGCGGCGGCGGTTCTGGCCGCCTTGGGGGAGACAGGAGCATGAGCGCGGCAGGCGGCGCGGCAAGGATCGCGAACGTGGAGGCGTCGGCGCGCATGCTGTACACGCCCGAGGAGCTCGCGGCGGCGACCGGCGGGCGGCTGACAGGAGCGCCCGGCCCGGTCTGCGGCATCTCCATCGACACCCGCTCGCTGAAGCCGGGCGACGCCTTCTTCGCCATCGCCGGCGACAACAGCGACGGCCACGCTTACGTGGAGGCGGCGCTCGCCGCCGGCGCGGCGCTCTGCGTGGTGGCGCGGGAGAAGGCCGGCGCGTTTCCCGCCGACGCCCGCCTCCTGGCGGTGGCGGACGTGCTGCGGGCGCTGGAGGCCACCGGACGGGCGGCGCGCGCGCGCTCATCCGCCGGCATCGTCGCCGTCACCGGATCGGTGGGCAAGACCACCACCAAGGAGGCGCTGCGCCTCGCGCTCTCGGCGGACGGGGAGACCCATGCCTCCGCCGCCTCCTACAACAACCACTGGGGCGTGCCGCTCTCGCTCGCCCGGCTGCCGCGCGAGGCGCGCTACGGCGTGTTCGAGATCGGCATGAACCACCCGGGCGAGATCACGCCGCTGGTGCGGATGGTCCGCCCGCAGGTGGCCATCGTCACCACGGTGGAGCCGGTGCACATCGCCCAGTTCTCGTCCATCGAGGAGATCGCCGACGCCAAGGCCGAGATCTTCGACGGCCTGGAGCCCGGCGGCGCGGCGGTGCTGAACCTCGACAACCCGCTGTTCGCGCGGCTCGCCGCGGCGGCGAAGGCCAAGGGCGTCGGCCATGTCGTCACCTTCGGCGCCGCCGAGGGCGCCGACGTGCGCCTGAAGGACGTGGCGCTCCAGCCCCATTGCTCGGTGGCGGTGGTGGACGTGATGGGCACGCCGCTCACCCTGAAGGTGGGCATGCCGGGTCGGCACATCGTGCAGAACATGCTGGCGGTGCTCGCCGCCGCGAAGCTTCTCGGCGCCGACCTCGCGCTCGCCGCGCTCGCGCTCGGCCGGCTCAGGCCGCCGCCGGGGCGCGGCGTGCCGATCCTGCTGGCGGTGAAGGGCGGGCAGGCGACGCTGATCGACGAGAGCTACAACGCCAATCCGGCCTCCATGCGCGCCGCCATCGACGTGCTCGGGCGCACCCCGGTCGGCGCGCGCGGGCGGCGCATCGCCGTGCTCGGCGACATGCTGGAGCTGGGCGAGAGCGCGGACGCGCTGCATGCCGGCCTCGCCGACGCCATCGTCAGCGAGCGCATCGACCAGGTGTTCTGCTGCGGGGCGCACATGCATGCGCTGTGGCAGAGGCTTCCCCCGGAGCGGCGCGGCGGCTATGCGGTGCACGCGACGCATCTCGAACCGATGGTGGCGGCGGCGATCCGCGCCGGCGACACGCTGATGGTGAAGGGCTCGAACGGCAGCCGCATGGGCCCGCTGGTGAAGAGCCTCGCCGACCGCTTCCGCTCCGGCGAGGACGCCTCTCTCGAAGGATGACCGTTTCATGCTCCAGTGGCTGGCCCTGCTGCACCAGGAATTCACCGCCTTCAACGTGTTCCGCTACATCACCTTCCGCACCGGCGGGGCGGTGGTCACGGCGCTGCTGTTCGTGTTCCTGTTCGGCCCCGGCATCATCTCGACGCTGCGGCTGAAGCAGGGCAAGGGCCAGCCGATCCGCACCGACGGGCCGCAATCGCACCTCATCACCAAGAAGGGCACGCCCACCATGGGCGGCCTGATGATCCTCTCGGGGCTGCTGGTGGCCACCCTCCTGTGGGCGAACCTCTCCAACGCCTATGTCTGGATGGTGCTGATGGTGACGCTCGGCTTCGGGCTCATCGGCTTCTACGACGACTATCTCAAGGTCACGAAGCAGACCCATAACGGCCTCTCCGGCAAGACCCGCCTCGCCATCGAGACGGTGATCGCCGGCGTCGCCGTGGTGGTGATGATGAATGCCGGCAAGAGCGGGCTGTCCACCTCGGTGGCGTTCCCGTTCTTCAAGGACCTGCTGCTCGACCTCGGCGTGTTCTTCGTGATCTTCGGCGCCTTCGTCATCGTTGCCGCGGGCAACGCGGTGAACCTGACCGACGGGCTCGACGGCCTCGCCATCGTGCCGGTGATGATCGCCGCCGGCTCGTTCGGGGTGATCGCCTACCTCTCGGGCAACGTGGTGTTCGCGGACTACCTGCAGATCCACTACGTGGCCGGCGTCGGCGAGCTGGCGGTGCTGTGCGGCGCGCTCATGGGCGCGGGGCTCGGCTTCCTGTGGTTCAACGCCCCGCCGGCGCAGATCTTCATGGGAGACACCGGCTCGCTGGCGCTGGGCGGCCTGCTCGGCACGGTCGCGGTGGCCACCAAGCACGAGATCGTGCTGGCGGTGATCGGCGGCCTGTTCGTGCTGGAGGCGGTGTCGGTGATCGTCCAGGTGGTCTCGTTCAAGCTCACCGGCAAGCGCGTGTTCAAGATGGCGCCCATCCACCATCATTTCGAGCAGCTCGGCTGGACCGAGCCGCAGGTGGTGATCCGCTTCTGGATCGTCGCCGTGGTGCTGGCGCTGGCGGGCCTCGCCACGCTGAAGCTGCGCTGAGGGCGCGGCGGGCGGCCGCCGGGCGTGTCAGCTTGAAATTGAGGTCTGACCGAACTCCCTCTCCCGCTTGCGAGACCTCTGCGAAACATCGCGTCACGGCTGGGATTGAGCGTTTGGCGTGTTCCGAGGGTGTTGCGCACCGAAGCGATGGGAGTGCGCGGACGCTTCGGGCGAGCGCCTGTGGCGCTCAGGCGGCCTTGCCGGTCAGGGTCCTGAGGTTGAAGGCGATGAGCATCAGGTCCAGGTGGAAGGCGTTGGCGAGAAGGCCGGTGTAGCGCATCCGCCCCAGGCCGTAGCGCCCCTTGAGCTGGGAGAAGGTGCGCTCGACGCCGGAGCGCACCCGGCCGATCAGCGTGTTGCGCACCGCCTGCCAGCGGGGCAGCCCCTTCTGGTGCTTGTTCCGGCGGTGCTGGATGCGGTCCTTGATGCCCTGCGCCTTCAGGGCCTGCCGCCGCGCCTTCTTCTCGTAGGCCTTGTCGGCATAGACCGCCCGTTCGTCGCCCAGGATCAGGCGATCGGCGACCTCGCTCTCATACACCTTGGCCGGGGTCAGGACCCGGCTTCTCACCAGGCCAGAGGTCTGGTCCACACCGATATGGACCTTGTAGCCGAAGAACAGGGTGCGCGCCGCCCCCCGCCGGGTCCAGTTCGCGTCCGGGTCCTGCGGCGAGCGGCTTTCCTGCTCCCGCGGCGTGGAGCGGGAGGGCGGCGGGCGCACCGCGCTCTGCACCAGGGTGGCGTCGATCAGGGTGCCGGTCTTGAGCACGAAGCCCGCCGCTTCCAGCTGGCGCAGCACCTCGCAGAACAGCGCCTCGCCCAGGCCCGCCTGCTTCAACGCGTTGCGAAACCGGCACAGCGTCGTCTCGTCGGGGGTGGCGGCATCCAAGGCGAGGCCGCAGAAGCGACGGAACGACACCCGGTCCAGCAGGGCTTCCTCCAGGCCCGGATCGGACAGGCCGTACCATTGCTGCAGCAGCAGCGCCTTGAACATCGACAGCGGGCTGTACGGCGGACGCCCGGTCTCGCCGGGCCGCACCGCCACCACCAGCGCCTCGATCCGCGTCCAGTCGAGCAGACCGCTGATCCGCTCGAGCCGCGCATTGCGCCCAAACCCCGCAGGCAACAATGCGTCAAGGAAGCTCTGTTGATCCATCACCGCATCCCCCTCACACGCAGTGAATCACAACCCAAAGCTCACGTCATTTCGCAGAGGTCTCGCACGCGGGGGAGGGTTGGGGAGGGGGGTGCGGGGAAAGCGTTGGGGAAGGGCCGGCCGCGAGGACGTGACCGCCGTTCAGATCTTCGGAAAGGACTTCCCCCTCCCTGCCCTCCCCCGCCTGCGAGACCTCTGCGAAACATCGCGTCACGGCTGGGATTGAGCGTTTGGCGTGTTCCGAGGGTGTTGCGCACCGAAGCGATGGGAGTGCGCGGACGCTTCGGGCGAGCGCCTGTGGCGCTCAGGCGGCCTTGCCGGTCAGGGTCCTGAGGTTGAAGGCGATGAGCATCAGGTCCAGGTGGAAGGCGTTGGCGAGCAGGCCGGTGTAGCGCATCCGCCCCAGGCCGTAGCGCCCCTTGAGCTGGGAGAAGGTGCGCTCGACGCCGGAGCGCACCCGGCCGATCAGCGTGTTGCGCACCGCCTGCCAGCGGGGCAGCCCCTTCTGGTGCTTGTTCCGGCGGTGCTGGATGCGGTCCTTGATGCCCTGCGCCTTCAGGGCCTGCCGCCGCGCCTTCTTCTCGTAGGCCTTGTCGGCATAGACCGCCCGTTCGTCGCCCAGGATCAGGCGATCGGCGACCTCGCTCTCATACACCTTGGCCGGGGTCAGGACCCGGCTTCTCACCAGGCCAGAGGTCTGGTCCACACCGATATGGACCTTGTAGCCGAAGAACAGGGTGCGCGCCGTCCCCCGCCGGGTCCAGTTCGCGTCCGGGTCCTGCGGCGAGCGGCTTTCCTGCTCCCGCGGCGTGGAGCGGGAGGGCGGCGGGCGCACCGCGCTCTGCACCAGGGTGGCGTCGATCAGGGTGCCGGTCTTGAGCACGAAGCCCGCCGCTTCCAGCTGGCGCAGCACCTCGCAGAACAGCGCCTCGCCCAGGCCCGCCTGCTTCAACGCGTTGCGAAACCGGCACAGCGTCGTCTCGTCGGGGGTGGCGGCATCCAAGGCGAGGCCGCAGAAGCGACGGAACGACACCCGGTCCAGCAGGGCTTCCTCCAGGCCCGGATCGGACAGGCCGTACCATTGCTGCAGCAGCAGCGCCTTGAACATCGACAGCGGGCTGTACGGCGGACGCCCGGTCTCGCCGGGCCGCACCGCCACCACCAGCGCCTCGATCCGCGTCCAGTCGAGCAGACCGCTGATCCGCTCGAGCCGCGCATTGCGCCCAAACCCCGCAGGCAACAATGCGTCAAGGAAGCTCTGTTGATCCATCACCGCATCCCCCTCACACGCAGTGAATCACAACCCAAAGCTCACGTCATTTCGCAGAGGTCTCGCACGCGGGGGAGGGTTCTGCCGCGCGCCAAATCCGGCGCCGGAACTCAACGCGCACCACGCGACCGCCCGGCCTGGACGCGGGCTATTTCCCGCAGGTGTTGATGCCGAGCAGCGGATAGGCCGGGCAGAAGCGGAACACGGCGGTGAGCAGCATGGCGAGGCCGATGGCGCCGACCAGCCAGGCCCAGTTGCCGAGCCCCGCCAGCGCGGCCACCGACGGGGCGACGAACGGCACCAGCACCAGCACGATGCCGACGATGAAGCGCAGGATGCGGTCGATGCCGCCGACATTGGCCATGGCCGGCCTCCCTGAACATGCGCGGCGCGCTGCGGCCGCGTTACATTCAATGTTTTTAATGTCGCCCCATGTCAATGCGGAGATTTCCCGAAGGCACGATGTCGCGGTCGCCGGCCGCCTCACGGCGGCGGGTGGAAACGCGCGAAGCCGCTTTCCTCCGGCGCACGGGCGCTCTAGAGCACGCGCCGATCAGCCTGCGTTGCAAGCTGATCGGATAACGCGTTCTCTATCATTAAATTGGAGGGCGATTCACCGATCAAATTGAGGCAATTTGATCGGATCGCGCTCTAGACGAGAGCGGCGGGCTTTGCGCCCCGCCCCCTTTGCCGAAGAGAAGATTGCCCGATGATCCCCGTCACCGTCTTCAAGGACCGCACCGTCGCCCTTTTCGGGCTGGGCGGGTCCGGCATCCCCACCGCCAGGGCCCTGATCGCCGGCGGCGCCCGCGTCGTCGCCTTTGACGATGCCGAGCGCGCCCGCCTCAAGGCGGGCGAGGAGGGCATCGAGGTCCAGGACCTCCGCGCCATCGACTGGAGCATCGTCGACGCGCTGGTGCTGGCGCCCGGCGTGCCGCTCACCCATCCCGAGCCGCACTGGTCGGTGAAGCTCGCCCGCAACGCCGGGGTCGAGGTGATCGGCGACATCGAGCTGTTCTGCCGCGAGCGGCAGGCGAGCGCGCGCCGCTCGCCCTTCATCGCCATCACCGGCACCAACGGCAAGTCCACCACCACCGCGCTCATCGCCCACCTGCTGCGCACCGCCGGGCGCGACGTGCAGATGGGCGGCAACATCGGCACCGCCATCCTCTCGCTCGCCCCGCCGAAGCCGGGCCGGGTGCACGTGGTGGAATGCTCCTCCTACCAGATCGACCTCGCGCCGAGCCTCGATCCCTCCGTGGGCATCCAGCTCAACATCACCCCCGACCATCTCGACCGGCACGGCACGCTGGAGCACTACGCGGCGGTGAAGGAGCGCCTCATCACCGGCGTCGAGGGCGGCGGCACCGCGGTGGTGGGGGTGGACGACGACTTCTCCGCCGCCATGGCCGACCGGGCCGAGCGCGCCGGCACCCATGTGGTGCGCGTCTCGGTGCGCCGCCCGCTGCCCGACGGCATCTGGCGCGACGGCGAGACCCTGGTGGTCTCCGAAGGCGGCGCCGAGCGCTTCCGCCTGCCCTTGGGCGGCATCGGCTCGCTGCGCGGCGCCCACAACGCCCAGAACGCGGCGGCGGCGTTCGCGGCGGTGCGGGCGCTGGGCCTCGCGCCCGAGGTGATCGCGGTGGCCATGAAGCGCTTCCCGGGCCTCGCCCACCGCATGGAGGAGGTCGGCCGCAAGGGCGAGGTGCTGTTCGTCAACGACAGCAAGGCCACCAACGCGGACGCCGCCGAGCGGGCGCTGCTCTCGTTCGAGGACATCTTCTGGATCGCCGGCGGCAAGCCCAAGGCGGGCGGCATCGATCCGCTCGCCCCCTATTTCGGGCGGGTGCGCAAGGCCTATCTCATCGGCGAGGCGGCGCAGGACTTCGCCCACGCGCTCGGCGGCGCGGTGGCGCACGAGATCGCCGGCACCCTCGACGCGGCGGTCGCGGCGGCGGCGCGCGACGCGGAGGCCTCCGGCCTCTCCCATCCGGTGGTGCTGCTCTCGCCGGCCTGCGCGAGCTTCGACCAGTATCCCAATTTCGAGGTCAGGGGCGACGCCTTCCGCGACCTGGTCACGGCGCTGCCCGGCGTCGCCGCGAACCCGAAGTCCACCGCGCCGGTGGCGCAGGCGGCGCCGGCCGCGGGAGGCCCGCCCCACGGGATGCCCCATGGCGCGCCCCACGGCATGCCGCCCGGCATGGGCGGCCATCCGGGGGGCCACCCGGGGCGCCATCCTGGGGGTCCGCCGCACGGCAAGCCGGCGGGCCGGTGACCGGGACTGGATTTCGCGCGGTGCGGCGGGATTTTCCGGGATTTAGGTGAGGTCGTCCGGGCTGCGTTCCGCCGCACCCCCCGCTCACGCAGCCGAGACGGTGGCCTCGATATTGCCGCGCGTGGCCTTGGAATAGGGGCACATGAGGTGCGCCTCCTCCAGCAGCGCCTGCATCGCCGCCCGGCCCTGGCCGGGAATGCGGCCGGTGATCTTCACCGCCAGCGCGAACCCGTCCTCCACCTTGCCGAGGCTTGCGGCGACAGTCACTTCGCCCTGCGAGGCATCCACCCCCCTGCGCTTCGCCACCGCCTCCAGGGCGCTGCCGAAGCAGGCGGCATAGCCGGCGGCGAACAGGTGCTCCGGCGTGGTCTTGCCTGGCTCCAGCACGCCGTTCCTCGGCATGCCGAGGTCGACCGACACCGAGCCGTCCGAGGTCTGCGAATGCCCGTGCCGCCCGCCCTTGGCGGTGGCGGTGGCGGTGAAGAGGGTCTCGAACGGCATTGGAATCTCCCCTGGCTCGGCCCGGCCGCCGGGGCCGGGTTCCACGCATAGAACTGCCTCGCGCGCATAGCGTTCCTGTTCCGCACGGCCTTGTGGATCGCAAGCGCCCGTTCTACCTGTGCGCCGCAACCGACGGAGACCCTGATGGCCGATACCGTGAGCGCCCTGTTCCCGCCCCTCGTGCCCGGCCTGTCGGCGTTCGCGGACGATTACGACCTGATCCTCTGCGACGTCTGGGGCGTGCTCCACAACGGCGTGACCGCGTTCGCGCCGGCGGGCGAGGCGCTCACCAAGGCGCGGGCGGGCGGGCGCACGGTGCTCCTCGTCTCCAACGCGCCGCGGCCCAACCCCTTCATCGTCAAGATGCTGGACCGCCTCGGGGTGCCGCGCACGGCCTATGACGACGTGGTCACCTCCGGCGACGTGACGCGGGCGCTGATCGCCGCGCGGCCGGGCGTGAAGGTGTTCCATCTCGGCCCGGAGCGGGACATCGGCACCTTCGACGGGCTCGACATGGTCAAGGTGCCCATGGAGGAGGCCGACATCACCGTCTGCACCGGCCTGCTGGACGACGAGGTGGAGACGCCGGACGACTACAGGGACCTGCTCGCCAGCATGAAGGCGCGATGCCTGCCCTTCATCTGCGCCAATCCGGACCTGGTGGTGGAGCGCGGCGAGAAGCTCGTCTATTGCGCCGGCGCCATCGCCAAGGCCTATGAGAAGATCGGCGGCGAGACCATCTATTGCGGCAAGCCGTATCCCCCCATCTACCAGGCGGCGCTGGCGCGCGCGGCCGAGCTCCGGGGCGCGCCGGTGGCGAAGGACCGCGTGCTCGGCATCGGCGATGCGCTGCGCACCGACATCGCCGGCGCGAACGATGCCGGCTTCGACAGCCTGTTCATCGCCAGCGGCATCCATGCGGGCGAGCTGAACGCGGTGGACGGGGCGGTGCCGGACGAGGCCTCGCTCTCGGCCCTGTTCGACGGCCACGCCCATCCGCGCGGGGTGATGCCGCGCCTCGCCTGGTGAGCGCGCGCCCACGCCGCTTGACGGCCTGCGCCGCCTGCGCCTAGAGCACGCGCCGGAGGGCTGCCCCGGCGGCGCCCCTCCCGAAGGAACCGAGCCGAGGCACCCGCCGCTCATGCCGAATGCCCTTCCCGACGTGTTCACCGTGCTGCGCAACGCCGACGCCTTGCCGGCGCGCCTCGCCCGGCCGGTGCTCGCCATCGGCAATTTCGACGGCGTCCATCGCGGCCACCGGGCGGTGATCGACGCGGCGCGCGCCATGGCCCGGGACGAAGGCGTGCCGGCGCTGGCGCTGACCTTCGAGCCCCATCCGCGCGCCTTCTTCTCGCCGAAGACGGCGCCCTTCCGCCTGACCCCCGAGCCGGCGAAGCTCGCGCGGCTGGCCGAGGCCGGCCTCGACGGGGCGATCATGCTGGATTTCGATGCCGCGCTGGCAGCGGTTGAGGCGGACGCCTTCGTCGCCGACATCCTGATCGGCCGCTACGGCGTGAGCGGGGTGGCGGTGGGCTTCGACTTCCATTTCGGCCGCGCCCGCGCCGGATCGCCCGTCTTCCTGAAGGAGGCCGGCGCCCGCCGCGGCTTCAAGGTGGCGGTGGTGGAGCCCATGCGGGACGAGGGCGACGCCATCTCCTCCACCGGCATCCGCAACGCGCTGGCGGCGGGCCAGGTGGGCCATGCGGCGCACATGCTCGGGCGGCCCTTCTCCTTCGCCGCGCGGGTGATCCACGGCGACAAGCGCGGCCGGGAGCTGGGCTTTCCCACCGCCAATCTGGAGCTGCCCGAGGGCGCCGAGCTCGCCTTCGGCGTCTATGCGGTCCGCGCCTGGCACGGCACGCGCCGGCTCGACGGGGTGGCGAGCTACGGCCGCCGGCCCACATTCGACAATGGCCGGCCGCTGTTCGAAATCTATCTGTTCGACTTCTCCGGCGATCTCTACGGCGCCGAGCTGGAGGTGGAGCTCGCCGCCTATCTACGTCCGGAGCTGAAGTTCGACGGCATCACGCCGCTCATCGCCCAGATGCACGTGGACTCGGCCCAGGCCCGCGCGGTGCTGTCCGGCAAGGCGGATTAGGCGCTCCGCGCGCGGCAGGTCCCGGAGCCCGCAAGCCCTGGCCCCGGACATAGCCAACATTTCAGCGCAAGTCCGCTCCAGGTGCGGCCCTGCCACCTTGTATCTGCTTTGATACAGGATAAGGCTTAAGGCCAAGCGCACGCTCGCCACCGCAGCCCGCCGGCAAGGCTGGCCGGCCGGGGGGACCGGGCGCCGACCGGTTCGGTCGCGCCGTGCCGCCCTCCGCGGGCGCGCGGCGGCCGCGATATTGGCAATGAAAGGCAAGACCATGGCCCACACGACGGCGGAGCTGGACACGCTGCTCATGCAGCGTTCGCTGACCGACCCCGAGCTTCTGGCCGCAGCGGACGCGGCGGCGGATTTCCGCATCCTCCCCGACGCCACGGTGATCAAGATCGGCGGCCAGAGCGTCATCGACCGCGGCCGCGCGGCGGTCTACCCGCTGGTTGACGAGATCGTCGCCGCCCGCAAGGCGCACAAGCTGCTGATTGGCACCGGCGCCGGCACCCGTGCGCGCCACCTCTATTCCATCGCCGCCGAGCTCAACCTGCCGGCCGGCGTCCTCTCGCAGCTCGGCGCCTCGGTGGCGGACCAGAACGCCGCCATGCTCGGCCAGCTGCTGGCGAAGCACGGCATCTCCATGGTGGACGGCGCCGGGCTCTCGGCCGTGCCGCTCTATCTCGCCGAGGTGAATGCCGTGGTGTTCAGCGGCATGCCGCCCTACGGCCTGTGGACCCGTCCCGCCGCCGAGGGCGTGATCCCGCCCTACCGCACCGACGCGGGCTGCTTCCTGCTGGCGGAGCAGTTCGGCTGCAAGGCCATGGTCTATGTGAAGGACGAGGACGGCCTCTACAGCGCCAACCCGAAGACCGCCAAGGACGCCACCTTCATCCCCAAGATCTCGGTCGACGAGATGCTGGCGCGCGGGCTCGCCGATTCCATCCTCGAATTCCCCATGCTCGACCTGCTCAAGAAGGCGCGCCACGTGCGGCAGGTGCAGGTGGTGAACGGGCTCAAGCCCGGAAACCTCACCCGCGCGCTCGCCGGCGAGCACGTGGGCACCATCATCACCGCGAGCTGAGGACCCGACCATGCCCGAGATTTCCAGCATCAAGCACGTGGCCTCGCCGCTCGCGAGCCAGACCCTGCTCGACGGCCAGCTCACCCGCCCCGTGGCCGGCGTGAAGCCGATCCGCCTCCTGCCCTGGCTCCAGGTGGTGAAGATCGGCGGCCGCTCCATCATGGACCGGGGGCCGCAGGCGATCCTTCCCATGGTGGAGGAGATCCGCAAGCTGCTGCCCGAGCACCGCCTGCTGATCCTCACCGGCGCCGGCGTGCGCGCCCGGCACCTGTACAGCGTCGGCCTCGACCTCGGCCTGCCGGTGGGCTCGCTCGCCCCGCTCGCCGCCAACGAGGCTGGCCAGAACGGCCATATCCTGGCGGCGATGCTGGCGCCGGAGGGCGTCTCATACGTGGAGCACCCGACCATCGCCAACCAGCTGGCGATCCATCTCACCGCCGCCCGCGCGGTGGTCGGCAGTGCCTTCCCGCCCTACCACCACCACGAGTTCCCGGGCTCGCGCATCCCGATCCACCGGGCCGACACCGGCGCCTTCCTGGTGGCCGACGCGCTGGGGGCCGCCGGGCTCACCATCGTCGAGGACGTGGACGGGGTCTACAGCGCCGATCCCAACGGCGAAGGCGGCGACAAGGCGACGTTCCTGCCGGAGGTCTCCGCGGCCGAGCTCGCCGCCAAGGACGGCACGCTGCCCTTCGACCGAGCGCTGGTCGAGGTGATGGCGACCGCCCGCCACATCGAGCGGGTGCAGGTGGTGAACGGCCTCGTGCCCGGCCGCCTCACGGCCGCGCTCCGGGGCGAGCACGTGGGCACCCTCGTCCACACCGGCGCCCGCCGGAACTGACGCGGCGCCAGCCGGACGGGCGCGCCTCCGGCGGTCGCGCAACGCCGACCGGCCGGACGGGCGTTCGGATGTCGTCTCCTCAACGCGGCCGGCCGCTTTCGCGGCGCGCGGGAAATCGCGCGCCGCGCAGGCCTGGCGAGAAGCCGCCGCGCGCGTCCGGTTAGCCGCGCCTTAACCGTCCCGCGCCATGATGCCGCCTTGAGAAAGTGTCGTCCCGAAGCCTGGGACAGGCATGAGCGAGGCCGAAGACCTTGTCCGATTCCGTGCCGCCGGCGCTCCCTGTGGAGGATCGCCGCTCCCCGTTCGTCCGCCTCGCCGAGCTCCTGGCTCCGGTCACGCCCGGCCGCGCGCCGCTGAGCGCCGCCGTGGGCGAGCCGCAGCATGCCATGCCGCCGTTCGTCGGCGCCGTGCTGGCGCGTTCGCTCGCCGGCTTCGGCCGCTATCCGCGCGCCGAGGGCACGAAGGCGTTCCGGGACGCCGCCGCCGCCTGGCTCGGCCACCGCTACGCCCTCGCCCGCCCGGTGGACGCCGAACGCGAGGTGCTGGTGCTGAACGGCTCGCGCGAAGGCCTGTTCTCCGCCGCCATCGCCGCCCGGCGCCTTTCCGACGCGCGCCGCGACCATGGCGGCCGGCGCCCGGCGATGCTGCTGCCGAACCCGTTCTACGCCGCCTATGCGGCCGGCGCCGAGGCGGCCGGCTGCGAGGCGGTGATCGTGCCCACCACCAGGGACAGCGGCTGGCTGCCCGACCTTTCGGCGCTGACGCCGGAGCTGATGGCGCGCACGGTCGCCGTGTTCCTGGCCTCGCCCGCCAACCCGCAGGGCGCGCTCGCTTCGCCCGCCTATCTCGCCGAGCTGCTGCGGCTGTGCCGCGCCCATGGCGCCTATCTGTTCGCCGACGAATGCTATTCGGAGATCTACCTCGGCGCCGAGAAGCCGGCCGGCATCCTGGAAGTGGCGGGCGCCGACTTCACCGGCGCCCTCGCGTTCAACTCGCTGTCCAAGCGCTCCTCGCTGCCGGGCCTGCGCTGCGGCTTCGTCGCCGGCGACGCGGACTTCCTGAAGGCCTTCCTCGCCTTCCGCTGGGTGGCCGCGCCCCAGGTACCCGAGCCGCTCCAGGACGTGGGCGTCGCCGCCCTTTCAGACGAGGCGCACGTCGACGCCTCGCGCGACCTCTACAAGGCCAAGTTCGACCTCGCCGACCGCATGCTGGCCGGCCGCTTCGGCTATGAGCGGCCCGGCGGCGGCTTCTTCCTGTGGCTCGACGTCGCCGCGGCCGGCGGCGGCGAGGCGGCGGCGCTGAAGCTCTGGCGCGACCAGGGCCTGCGCGTGGTTCCCGGCGGCTACCTCGCCCGGCGCGACCTCGCCGGGCACAATCCCTGCGACGCCTATATCCGCGTCGCGCTCGTGCAAGACCTCGCCGCCTGCGAGGAGGTGCTCGCCCGCCTCCTCGCAGGCCTCGCCTGAAGGAGAGGAGCCCCATGGCCCGCCGCCCCGCCGCCGACGCCGTGATGCATTCGCGCCTGGAGGGTCGCGCCGATCCGCTCCACGTGCCGCAGCTCGGCTTCATCCCGGACGGGCTGAAGCAGGCCGTGCGCCGCCGCAGCCGGGAGATCATCGGCGCGGCGCTGCTCGCCGCCGGGATGCTGGCCATGGCGGCCCTGGTCACGTGGTCGGCCAGCGACCCGAGCCTCTCCAACGCCACCGGCGGGACGGTGAGGAACCTGCTGGGCCGGCCGGGCGCCGTGGTGGCCGACATGCTGATGCAGCTGTTCGGCCTCGCCTGCCTCGCCATCGTCGCGCCGCTGCTGGTGTGGGGCTGGCGCATGCTGACCCACCGTCCGTTCAGCCGGGCGCGCCTGCGCCTCGTTGCCTGGACCGCGGGCGTGATCGGCCTGACCGCTTTCCTGTCCGGCCTGCCGCGGCTCGGCGCCTGGCCGACGCCGGCCGGCCTCGGCGGGGTGATCGGCGACCTGTTCCCGCGCGCCGCCGCCGTGATGCGCGGCGGCTGGGGCGAGCCCATGGACGGCGTCCTGATCGCCATCGCCGGCCTTGCCTTGGCGCTCGGCGGCCTGTTCTTCGCCCTGAGCGGGGGACGGCGCACGCCGCTCGCCGCCAATGGCGCGCACGACGAGGAGGAGGATGGCGACGACGGCACCTCGATCTCGCTCGGCGCCATCACCCATACCTTCCTGTCCCTGAAGGCGCGCCTGTTCCCCGGCCGCCGCCTGCCGCGCATCGCCATGGGCGGGGTGCGCGCCTTCGCCCGGGAGATGTTCGCCTCCGAGCGCCCGGCGGCCGACACGAGGAGCCGAATGGAGCCGAGTCTGGCCGGCCGGCGCGCCGCCGCGCCGCCGGCGCAGGACGAGGCCGACGACGACATGGACTATGATGCGCCGCCGCCGCGCTCGGCCGTGCCGGACTTCGATCCGCCGCGTCCGGCGCCGGCCCGCGCCGGCGAACGCCGGCCCGCGGGACCGCCCGCGCGCGATCCGCCCAAGGGCCGCCGCGGCGGCTACCAGCACCCGGCCCTCGACCTCCTGGCGGCGCCGCCGCCCGCCAAGGCACCCGCCATGAGCCCGGAGGCGCTCAAGGAGACCGCCAACCTGCTCGAAGGCACGCTCCAGGACTTCGGCGTGCGCGGCGAGATCGGCCAGGTGCGCCCCGGACCGGTGGTGACGCTCTACGAACTGGAGCCGGCGCCGGGCATCAAGTCGTCCCGCGTCATCGGCCTCGCCGACGACATCGCCCGCTCCATGAGCGCGGTCTCCGCCCGCGTCGCCGTGGTGCCGGGCCGCAACGCGATCGGCATCGAGCTGCCCAATTCCAAGCGCGAGAAGGTGCTGCTGCGCGAACTGCTCGCCACCCGCGACTTCGGCGACAGCGGCCACAAGCTCGCCATCGCCCTCGGCAAGACCATCGGCGGCGAGCCGGTGATCGTCGACCTCGCCCGCATGCCCCACCTGCTGGTGGCCGGCACCACCGGCTCGGGCAAGTCGGTGGCCATCAACACCATGATCCTGTCGCTGCTCTACCGGCTGAAGCCCGAGCAGTGCCGCCTCATCATGGTGGACCCGAAGATGCTGGAGCTGTCCGTCTATGACGGCATCCCCCATCTCCTCGCCCCGGTCGTCACCGACCCCAAGAAGGCGGTGGTGGCGCTCAAGTGGGCGGTCAAGGAGATGGAGGACCGCTACAAGAAGATGTCGAAGCTCGGCGTGCGCAACATCGACGGCTTCAACGCCCGCGTGCGCGAATCCCTGGAGAAGGGCGAGACCGTGTCCCGCACGGTCCAGACCGGCTTCGACCACGAGACCGGGGAGGCCATCTACGAGAGCGAGGAGATGGACCTTTCGCCTTTGCCCTACATCGTCGTCATCGTCGACGAGATGGCCGACCTCATGCTGGTGGCGGGCAAGGACATCGAGGGCGCGATCCAGCGCCTCGCCCAGATGGCGCGCGCCGCCGGCATCCACCTGGTAATGGCGACCCAGCGCCCGTCGGTGGACGTCATCACCGGCACCATCAAGGCCAATTTCCCCACCCGCATCTCGTTCCAGGTGACGAGCAAGATCGACAGCCGCACCATCCTCGGCGAGCAGGGCGCCGAGCAGCTGCTCGGCCAGGGCGACATGCTCTACATGGCCGGCGGCGGCCGCATCGCCCGCGTCCACGGCCCCTTCGTCGCCGACGAGGAGGTGGAGAGCGTGGTCAAGCACCTGAAGTCCCAGGGCGTGCCCGACTATGTGGAGGCGGTCACCGCCGACATGGATGAGGAAAGCGGGGACGAGGACGGCGCGGTGTTCGACAAGGGATCGTTCGGGGAGGAGGGGCAGGACCTCTATTCCCAGGCGGTCCAGGTGGTGCTGCGCGACAAGAAGTGCTCCACCTCCTACATCCAGCGCCGGCTCCAGATCGGCTACAACCGCGCCGCCTCGCTGGTGGAGCGGATGGAGAAGGAAGGCGTCGTCGGCGCCCCCAACCATGCCGGCAAGCGGGAGATCCTGTTGAGCGACGAGGCGGCGGAATAGCCCATCCCGGTGCTCCGGCGGCTCCGGAGCACCGCGAAATGGCGCTTGCATCGCCTTCCGGCGGGCCACAGGATCGCCACAGGCCGCAGTTACGGGGAATTGGCCGGCCCTCGACGGCCGCGCCCATCCGTGTCAGAGACATCGATCATGCTGCTTCGCACCCTTTCTCCGCTCGCCTTCGCCTTCGGGCTGGCGGCCGGCTCCGTCGCCATGGCGCAGGGCCTGCTGCCTCCGGGGGACGTGACGCGCGGCCAGGGGGCGACGCAGGCTCAGGCGCCCCAGGGTGGCGCGCAGCCGCCCGCCGCGGCGCCGCTGCCGCCCAAGAAGCCGGCCCCGCCGGCGCCCCAGGCCGCCGGTCCGCGGCCGCTGCCCCCCGCCCCGTCACCGGACGGACGCGCCCAGCGTGCCACGGTCGACCGGGTGAACGCCTATTACAACTCGATCCAGTCGCTCACCGGCACCTTCACCCAGGTGGACCCGGACGGCAGCCGCCGAACCGGGGACTTCTACATGCAGAAGCCGGGCCGGGTGCGCTTCGAGTACGACGCGCCGAGCCCGATCGAGTTGATCGCCAACGGCCAGTCGGTGGCGGTGCGCGACCGCAAGCTCAATACCCAGGACATCACGCCGCTGGACCAGACACCGCTGCGTTTCCTGCTCGCCGAGCGCATCGACCTCGCCAACGACCCCCACGTGACCGGCATCTACCAGGACGACCACTTCGTCTCGGTGGCGATCGAGGAGAAGGTGCCCATGATCGGCACCTATCGCCTGCTGATCCTGTTCGACGCCAAGGACTACACGCTCAAGCAGTGGATCGTCACCGATCCGCAGGGCTACGACACCCAGGTGTCGCTCGCGAACCTCAAGCCCAACGGCCGCCCGGATCCGAAGCTGTTCGTGATCAACTTCGAGCGCATGCTTCAGTAGGCAAGGCGGGACGGCTTCATCGCCCTGTGCCGGTCAGGCAAGGTCCTCATTCATCATGAGGCAGAACGCTCCCGTCCCGGCGCGCCCTGGCTCCCCTCTCCGCAACGGGGAGTAAGGCGCTACCCTGGGCATGGGCGGAAGAACGCCGCCGCGCACCGACACCCGCACCCCATTGGACGCCATCCCGCCGCTCGCATAGCATGAGCCCCCCGCAACGGCCGTGGGAACCGCCATGCCCGCCTCCAAGGGCGAGGACCTGCTGAAGGACAGCCCGGGCGCCGGCCTCGCGCCGCTCGGCGGGGACGGCGTGCCGCTCGTGCCGGGCGCCGAGGCGGATCAGGCGTGGATCGCCGTCATCCGCAAGATGGACGAGACCTACGCCGAGCTGGTGACCCAGCAGGTGGAGCTGGAGGCCAAGAACGCGGCGCTGGAGGAGGTCCAGGGCTTCATCGCCGGGCTTCTGGGCGCCATGACCGACCTTCTGATCGCCTGCGACCTGTCCGGGCGCGTCGAGCAGGTGAACCACGCCGCCGAGCGCGCCTTCGGGCTGAAAGCCGAGGCGCTGATCGGCCGCCCGCTCGCCGACCTCATCGACCCCTCCTCCCGCGCCACCGCCCAGGACGTGCTCGCCACCATGGCGAGCCGGCGCCGCATCGTCGACAGCGAGTTCACCTTCGCGACCCCGGACGGCCCGGAGCAGGTGGCGGTGAATGGGGCGCTGCGCTTCGACCCGCGCGGGCGCGCCGTGGGCATCGTTCTGGTGGGCCGCCCGCTCGGCGAGCTGCGCCGCGCCTATTCCGACCTTGCCGCCGCCCACGAGCACCTCAAGCACACCCAGCAGCAGCTGGTGCATGCGGAGAAGATGGCCTCGCTCGGCCGCCTCGTGGCCGGCGTCGCCCACGAGCTGAACAACCCGATCTCCTTCGTCTACGGCAACGCCCACGCCTTGAAGCGCTATGCCGACCGGCTGGTGGCCTATCTCGACCAGGTGCATGACGGCGCCGATGCGGCCGCGCTCAAGGCGGCGCGGGAGGAACTGCGCATCGACCGCGCCCGCGCCGACCTCGCCCCGACCCTCGCCGGCATGCTGGAGGGCGCCGAGCGGGTGCGCGACATCGTCGCCGACCTGCGGCGCTTCTCCTCCGACCGGCGCGAGGCGCCGAGCGTGTTCGACCTTGCCGCCGTGGTGCGGGCGGCGGTGGACTGGGTGGCGAAGTCGCAGATGCCGGACCTCGCCATCGCCATGGACCTGCCCGAGCCGTTCGAGGCCATCGGGCACCCCGGCCATATCCATCAGGTGATGATGAACCTGGTGCAGAACGCCGTCGACGCCATGGAAAGCCGGCCCGAGGCGCGACTGGAGATCGCCGGCGCCATGGCCGGCGGCACGGCGCGCGTCAGCGTGCGCGACACCGGGCCGGGCATTCCGGCCGACGTGATCAGTCGCATCTTCGATCCCTTCTTCACCACCAAGCCGGTGGGCAAGGGCACCGGCCTCGGCCTGTCCATCTGCTACCGCATCGTCGCCGAGCACCAGGGCGCGCTCGACGCGGAAAACCATCCCGCAGGCGGGGCGATCATGACGCTCACCCTGCCGGCGCCGGAGGCGCGCCGATGACCCGGCCCGCTCCCTTCACCGTGCTCTGGCTGCAATCCGGCGGCTGCGGCGGCTGCACCATGTCGCTGCTCTGCGCCGAGGCGCCGGACCTTGCGGCGACGCTCGACAGCGCCAACATCCGCTTCCTCTGGCACCCGACCCTGTCCGAGGAGACCGGCACCGAGGCCACCGCTTTGTTCGAGGCGGTGCTGGCGGGCGAGATCGCGCTCGATGCCCTGTGCGTGGAAGGCGCGCTGCTGCGCGGGCCGAACGGCACCGGGCGCTTCCACGTGCTCGCCGGCACCGGCATCCCTACCATCGACTGGGCGCGGCGGCTCGCGGGCGTCGCGCGCCACGTGGTGGCGGTGGGCACCTGCGCGGCCTATGGCGGGGTGACGGCGGCGGGCGTGAACCCCACCGACGCCTGCGGCCTCCAGTTCGACGGGCGCCGGCGCGGGGGCGCGCTGGGCGAGGCGTTCCGCTCCCGCTCGGGCCTGCCGGTCATCAACGTCGCCGGCTGCCCCACCCATCCCAACTGGATCACCGAGACGCTGATGCTGCTCGCCGCCGGCCTCCTCGGCTCGGCCGATCTCGACGTCTACGGCCGGCCGCGCTTCTACGCCGATCACCTGGTGCACCACGGCTGCCCGCGCAACGAATACTACGAATACAAGGCGAGCGCGGAGAAGCTCTCCGATCTCGGCTGCATGATGGAGCATCTGGGCTGCCTCGGCACCCAGGCCCATGCCGACTGCAACACGCGGCTGTGGAACGGCGAGGGCTCCTGCACCCGCGGGGGCTATTCCTGCATCAACTGCACCGCACCCGAGTTCGAGGAGCCGGGCCACGCCTTCCTGGAGACGCCGAAGATCGGCGGCATTCCCGTGGGCCTGCCCACCGACATGCCGAAGGCCTGGTTCATCGCCTTGTCCTCCCTCGCCAAGGCGGCGACGCCGGAGCGCCTGCGGCGCAACGCCACCGCCGACCACGTGCTGACGCCGCCCGCGGTCAAGGACATCCGGCGGCGATGAGCGCGGATGCCCGGCGCCTGGTGGTCGGCCCCTTCAACCGCGTGGAAGGCGACCTGGAGGTGCGCCTTGAGGTGGCGGACGGTGAGGTGCGCGCGGCCTTCGTCTCCTCGCCTCTGTTCCGCGGCTTCGAGCGCATCCTGGAAGGCCGCGACCCGCGCGACGCGCTGGTGATCGCGCCGCGCATCTGCGGCATCTGCTCGGTGTCGCAGTCGCACGCGGCGGCGCTGGCGCTGGCCGGGCTCGAGGGCATCGCGCCGACGCCGAACGGGCGCATCGCCACCAACCTCATCCTCGCCGCCGAGAACGTCGCCGACCACATCACCCATTTCCACGTCTTCTTCATGCCGGATTTCGCCCGCGCCGTGTACGCGGACCGGCCCTGGTTCGCCGAGGCCGAGCGGCGCTTCAAGGCGGCGCAGGGCGCGCGCGTGCGCGCCGCCATCGCCACCCGCGCGACCCTGCTCCACGTGCTGGGCCTGCTCGCCGGACGCTGGCCGCACACCCTGGCGCTCCAGGCCGGCGGGGTGACGCGCTCCGCCGACCAGCGCGACAAGATGCGGCTCCTGGCGACGCTCGCCGCCGTCCGCGCCGACCTGGAAGACCGCCTCTATGGCGCGCGCCTGGAGGACGTGGCGGCGCTCGACAGCGCGGCGACGCTGGAGGCGTGGCGCCGGACGGGGCCACAGAGCGACCTCAGGCTGTTCCTCGACATCGCCGACGACCTGGAGCTCCCAAGCCTCGGCCGCGCCTATGACCGCTTCCTCTCTTATGGCGCCTATCCGCAGGAGGCGGGCCGCCTCTATGCCGGCGGCACCTTCGCGGACGGCCGCGACGGCGCGCTCGATCCCGCCGCCATCACCGAGGACCACGCCTTCGCCCGCATGGAGGGACGCGACGCGCCGCACGCCCCGTTCGAGGGCTCCACCCTGCCCGACGGCCTGGACGAGGAAGGCTACACCTGGTGCAAGGCGCCGCGCCTTGCGGGAAGGGCGTTCGAGACCGGCGCCTTCGCCCGGCAGGTGGTGGCGGGTCATCCGCTGATGCGGGACCTCGCGGCGCGCGAGGGCGCCAATGTGAGGAGCCGCGTTGTCGGCCGCCTCGTCGAGGCCGCGCGCACCCTGATCGCCATGGAAGAGTGGGTGCGGCAGCTGGAGCCCGCCGCGCCCTGGTGCGCCCAGGGCGCGCTGCCCCAGGAGGGCCGCGCGTTCGGGCTGACGGAGGCGGCGCGCGGCGCGCTCGGCCATTGGGTGGTGGTGGAGAAGGGCCGCATCGCCCGCTACCAGATCATCGCCCCCACCACCTGGAACTTCTCCCCCCGCGACCGCGCCGGGGTGCCGGGGCCGCTGGAGGCGGCGCTGGAGGGCGCGCCGGTGCGCCAGGGCGAGACCACGCCGGTGAGCGTGCAGCACATCGTGCGCTCGTTCGACCCGTGCATGGTCTGCACGGTGCACTAGGCGCCGGGGCATGGAGCGCGCCGAGGAGATCGTCGTCCGGGGCATCGTCCAGGGGGTGGGCTTCCGCCCCTTCGTGCACCGCCTCGCCCTGCGTCACGGCCTGCGCGGCAGCGTGCGCAACGAAGGCGGCCTGGTGGCGATCCATGTCGGCGGGAGCGCCGACGCGCTGGACGCCTTCGCCCGCGTGCTGGTGGCGGAGGCGCCGCCGCTCGCCCGCATCGCCGAGCTGAAGCGACGGGAGGCGCCGCCGCCCGAGGGCGCGGGCTTCGCGATCGCGGAGAGCGGCGAAGGCGAGGTCTCGGTGGGCATCGTGCCCGATGTCGCCACCTGCCCCGCCTGCCTTGCCGAGATCGCCGACCCGGCGGCGCGACGATATCGCTACGCCTTCACCAACTGCACCGATTGCGGGCCGCGCTTCTCCATCGTCGCCTGCCTGCCCTACGACCGGCCGTCGACCACCATGGCCGGCTTTTCCATGTGCCCGGCCTGCCGCGCCGAATATGACGACCCCGCCGACAGGCGCTTCCATGCCCAGCCCATCGCCTGCCCCGCCTGCGGGCCGCGCCTGTGGCTGGAGCGGGAGGGAACCGTCCTGCCCTGCGCCGATCCGGTGACGGAAGCGGCACGGCTGCTGGGCGAAGGTGCGATCCTGGCGGTGAAGGGCATCGGCGGCTTCCACCTCGCCTGCGACGCCACCAACGCCGCCGCCGTGGCCAGGCTGCGCGCCCGCAAGCACCGCCCCGCCAAGCCGCTGGCGGTGATGGCGGACCTCGCGACCGCCGAGACCCTGTGCGGGCTCGACGATGCGGCCCGCGCGGCGCTGGTCCATCCCTCCGCGCCCATCGTGCTCCTGCCCCTGCGGCCCGGCGCCCGTCTGGCTGCGGGCGTGGCCCCGGGGCAGCGGCATCTCGGGCTGATGCTGCCCTATGCGCCGCTGCACCATCTCCTGCTGGCCGAGGCGGGCCGGCCGCTGGTGATGACCTCCGGCAACCGCTCCTCCGAGCCCCAGGCGTTCCGCGACGACGAGGCGCGCGCGGGCCTTGCCGGCATCGCCGACGCCTTCCTGATGCACGACCGGCCGATCGTCCGGCGCCTCGACGACAGCGTCGCGCGCATCGCCGCCGGGCGGGCGCGGGTGATGCGGCGTGGACGCGGCCGCGCGCCGCTGCCGATGACCCTGCCGGAGGATTTCGAGGGCGCGCCGGCGGTCCTCGCCATGGGGGCGGAGGTGAAGAGCGCCTTCTGCCTCACGCGCGGGCGCAATGCCCTGCTCTCGCACCATCTGGGCGACCTCGACGAGCCGGCCACCGCCGACGCCTTCGCCAAGGCCCACGCCGACTACGCCGCCATCTTCCGCCACACGCCCGAGGCGGTGGCGGTGGACCTCCACCCCGGCTCCCGGGCGAGCCGCGACGGCGCGGCGCTGGCGCGGGAGAAGGGGCTGCCCCTCGTCGCCGTCCAGCACCACCACGCCCACATCGCCGCCGTGCTGGCGGAGGCCGGCTGGCGGCGCGACCAGGGCGCGGTGATCGGCGTCGCCCTCGACGGGCTCGGCCTCGGGACGGACGGAACCATCTGGGGCGCCGAGATCCTCGCCTGCGACTACCGCGCCATGACCCGCCTCGCCCGGCTCGCGCCGATCCCGCTCGCCGGCGGCGATGCGGCGGCGCGCGAGCCGTTCCGGGTGCTGCTCGCCCATCTGGACGCGGCGCTCGGGCGCGCGGCGGTGGACGCCCATCCGGGCCTCGCGGCGCTCTTCTCCGGCAAGCCGGTGGCGACGCTCCGGGCGATGATGGACAAGGGACTGAACGCGCCGCCCGCGTCGTCGGCAGGCCGGCTGTTCGACGCCATGGCCTGCCTCGTCGGCCGCGCGCCGGATCGCCTCTCCCATGAAGGCGAGGCGGCCATGGGGCTGGAGGCCGCGGCCTTCGGGCATCGGGCGGCGCCCTATCCCTTCGAGATCCGGACGACGGAGGGGCCCGACGGCGCCGCCCTTCAGGAGCTGAACCCCGGCCCGCTCTGGCGCGCGGCGCTGGCCGACCTCGCGGCCGGGCGCGCATCCGGAGAGATCGCGGCGGCCTTCCACGAAGGCGTCGCCACCGCCTTCGCGGACGCCGCCGCGGACCTCGCGCAGGCGCGCGGCCTTCCCGCCGTCGCGCTCTCGGGCGGGGTGATGCAGAACGCCATTCTCCTGGAGGCGATGCAGCGCCGGCTCGCCGCCCGCGGCCTCGCCGTCCTCCTGTCCGCCGAGGCGCCCGCCAATGACGGCGGCCTCGCGCTCGGCCAGGCGGCGGTGGCCGCCGCCCGGCTCATGGCCGGCGACGGCTAAGGCTCAGTGGTGGGTGCCGCTCGCGGCCGCGCGCGGGATGATGGCGCCGCGATGCATGATCACCTCGCCCGCGAGGCGGTGCCCGGCCTGCGCGGCGTCCTCGGGGGATGCGCCTGCGAGGCGCGCCGCGAGGTAGCCGGCATTGAAGCTGTCGCCGGCGCCGGTGGTGTCCACCGGGCTCACCACATGCTCCACCGGCACCTCGAAGGTGCGCCCCTCCGCATGGACCAGCGCGCCGCCGGCGCCGTTCTTCACCACCACCTCGGCGACGCCGTAGGTGGTGATGCGCTCGATGGTGGCGGCGGGCGAGGCGTCGCCCCATAGCGCCACCTCGTCCTCGAAGGTGGGCAGCGCCACCGAGGCGCGCTTCAGCGCCTCGGCGAACACGGTGCGCGCCCGGCCGAGATCGCCGGCCCAGCCGCGCGGACGGAAATTGCCGTCGAACACGCGAAGCCCCCCGGCCTCCCCCACCATCTCCAGGGTGGCTAGGAAGCGGCCGAGGCCGACATTCGAGTAAAGTGAAAGCGTGATGCCGGAGAAATAGACCGCTTTGGCCTCCACCATCTGCCCGGCGATGGCCTGCCAGCCGTCCAGCTCGAACAGCACGCGGGCGGGCGCGTTGTCGCGCCAGTAATGGAAGCTGCGCTCGCCCTGCGCGTCGGTGGTGATGAGGTAGAGCCCCGGATTGCGCCCGCGCACCTGGAGCACGGTGCCCGTATCCACCCCTTCCGCGTGGGCGAGGTCGAGGATGCCGGCGGAGAATGCGTCGTCGCCGAGCGCGGTGGCATAGGCGACCTCGGTGCCGGCGCGGGCGAGATAGACCGCGGTGTTGAACGTGTCGCCGCCGAAGGCGAGGCCGAAGCGGCCGTCGGAGCCGCGGGCGAGCTCCACCATCACCTCGCCCACGCAGATCACCTTGGACACGCGCCCCTCCGCTTGGCTGCCGCGCCGCCGCGTCCGGCCACGCGTTCCGCCGGACCGCGCACGCCGGTCTGCTCGCCCTGTAGCATATTCGCGCGCCAGGGTCCGCCGCGCTCAGTCCACCGGCGGGCTCATGGGGAACACCCACGCGCCGGGCCGCGCCTGAGGGCCCTTCGGCCCTTCGGGGGCGGCCGGCAGCGGGTCGCCGTAGCGGGCGCGCAGTTCGCGCGCGCGGCGGGTGTTGGCCTCGATCAGGCACAGGGTGCGCTGCTCGAAATTGCCGATGCCGCGCTTGCCCTCGAACGGAGCGACGCTCTGGCAGTCGAAATTGCGGAAGATCAGGAAGCGCGACTGCGCCTCGTCCAGCAGGTTCTTCCAGCGGGACCGCTGGACCGCCACCAGGTCGGCGCGCGATTCGATCACGGCGATGGCATTGCCCACCTCCGCCTCCAGCGCCGCCTCCGAGGTGCGCTGGGCGTCGTAAAGGCAGCGGTTGTAGTCGCGCGGCGCCACCTGGTCGCGCGGGCAGATGGAGAGGCCGGTCCAGTAGTCCGGCGTCAGCGCCCCCGGCTTCTGCTCCGGAGCCGCGTGCCCCGGGGATGCAAGCCCGAGCAGCGCAAGCAGCAGCGCGCGGCGCGCCAGAAGGCCGGGCCGCGCCGCCGCCACCCTCAGGCGACCTTGCGGCGCGTGAGGAAGTCACCCATGCGGCCGAGCGCGGCGACGATGTTCTCCCGCGAGGTGGCGTAGGACAGGCGCAGATAGCCCTCCCCGTATACCCCGAAGTCCGGCCCGCCGATCACCGCGACGCCCGCATCCTCCAGCAGCGCCGAGGCCAGCTGCTTGGCCGAGCCCCAGCCGGTGCGGGAGACGTTCGGGAAGGCGTAGAAGGCGCCCTTCGGCGTCGCGCAGGAGACGCCCGGCAGGTCGTTGAGCCCGTCCACGACGATGCGGCGGCGGGCGTCGAACTCGGCCAGCATGCCGGTCACCGCGTCCTGCGGCCCCTCCAGCGCGGCGATGCCGGCATACTGGGTGGCGGCGTTGACGCAGCTCCAGGCGTTGACCGCGAGCTTCCTCACCTTGTCATAGAGGTCCTTGGGCCACACCGAATAGCCGAGCCGCCAGCCGGTCATGGCGTAGGTCTTCGACCAGCCGTTGAGCAGGATCAGCCGGTCGCGGATCTCGGGGTAGGCGAGCAGGGTCTGGTGCTGCTCGCCGTCGAACAGGAACTGGTCGTAGATCTCGTCCGACATCACCGCCACGTGCGGGTGCGCGGCGAGACCCGCCACCAGCTTGTCGATCTCGGCCTTGGGCGTCACGCCGCCGGTGGGGTTGGCGGGCGAGTTGAGGATCAGGAGGCGCGTTGCCGGAGTGATGAGGGCGAGCGTCTCCTCGGCAGAGAAGGCGAAGCCGTTCTGCTCGCGGATCGGCACCGGAACGGGCGTCGCCCCCATGTGCTCGATCATGGAGCGGTAGATGGGAAAGCCGGGGTCGGGATAGAGGATCTCCGCTCCCGGTTCGCCGAACAGGCGGATGGCGGCATACATCGTCACCTTGCCGCCGGGCACGATCATCACGAGGTCCGGGCTCACCTCCACGCCGTGGCGCCGGTGGAGGTCGCGGGCCACCGCCTCGCGCAGCGGTTGGACACCGACCGAGGGCGTGTAGCCGTGCTGGCCGTCCCGGAGCGCCTTGACCGCCGCTTCCACGATGTGGTCGGGGGTGCGGAAATCGGGCTGGCCGATGCCGAGATTGAGGATGCTCCGCCCCTCGGCGGCGAGCGCGGTGGCCCGCGCCAGCACGGCGAACGCGTTCTCCTCGCCGATGCGGTCGAAGGCGGGGTTGGTGGCGAGCATGGCGTCTTCTCCCTCGCGGCGGCGCGTTGGCGCGCCTGCCCGGACATGCGGCCTGCTCCCGGCCGGGGAGCCGCGCCTGTTTCGATAGCATCAACAAGGCACACACGCATCCCGCCTGACGGGAAGCAGAGGCGCTGCCGCCCCATCGTCCGAATGGCACGGGATCGACCGCCACGGGGCCTTGCGGGCGGAGGCGCGGCATCGCACCTTCCGGCCATGGCCTCCACTCCAAGCCCCGCCTCCGTTCCGCGTCCGCGCCGGCGTGTGCGCGCCCCCGCCGTTCCGCGCGAGATCGCGGCGGCCGCGCCGCGTCACGCCCGCTCGGCCGCGCCCCAGCCCGGTGCCGGCGCCCAGGCCGGAGCCCTGCTCGCCTGGTACGACGCCCACCGCCGCCACCTGCCCTGGCGCGCCGGGCCGGGCGAGCGGGCGGACCCCTATCACGTGTTCCTGTCGGAGATCATGCTCCAGCAGACCACGGTGAAGGCGGTGATCCCCTATTTCGGCGCCTTCCTCGCGCGCTGGCCGACCGTGCGGCACCTGGCGGCGGCGCCGCTGGAGGAGGTGCTCTCCCAGTGGGCCGGGCTCGGCTACTACGCCCGCGCCCGCAACCTGCACGCCTGCGCCAAGGCGGTGAGCGCGCGCCATGCCGGCCGCTTTCCCGACGACGAGGCGGCGCTGCTGGAGCTGCCCGGCATCGGCCCCTACACGGCGGCGGCCATCTCCGCCATCGCCTTCGGCCGCAAGGCGAGCCCCGTGGACGGGAACATCGAGCGCGTGGTCGCGCGCCTGTTCGCGGTGGCGGAGCCCCTGCCCGGCGCCAAGCCCGCGATCCGGGCGCTGGCGGCCGCGCTGGTGCCGGACTGGCGGCCGGGGGATTTCGCGCAGGCGATGATGGACCTCGGCGCCACCATCTGCACCCCGCGCTCCCCCGCCTGCGGCATCTGCCCGCTGATGGACGACTGCGCCGCGCGCGCGCAGGGCGACCCCGCCCGCTTCCCGGAGAAGGCGGCCAAGGCCGAGAAGCCGGAGCGCGCCGGCACCGCCTTCCTCGCCGTGCGGGCGGACGGGGCGGTGCTGCTGCGCTCAAGGCCTGAGAAAGGCCTGCTGGGCGGCATGACGGAAGTGCCCTCCACGCCCTGGGAGCCGAAGGGAAAGGCGGGCGATGCTCTGCCGCATGCGCCGCTCGCCGCGCCGTGGCGTCCGTTGCCGGGGGCGGTGCGGCACGTCTTCACCCACTTCGCCCTGGAGCTCGCGGTCTGGCGCGCCGACCTGCCGGCGACGGCGGCGGCGCCCGCCGGCATGCGCTTCGTGCTGCCGCGCGACTTCGACCGCGAGGCCCTGCCCTCGGTGATGCGCAAGCTGCTGGCGCACGGACGCGCCATCTAGCGCACCCGCGTTCGGCGCGCGCGCGGCCCTTGCCCGGCCCCTGCAACCGTCCCTCCCCACACAGATAAACTCGGATCGCGTCGGGATCGATAACAGATTCGTGTCTTTTATGCCGTAAGGGAACTTTTATCGAAACCAAGACTTCACGGCACCTGCGCGAGTCGTTCTGCCCAATAATGAGCCTACGAATATTTGATCGTTCGCGACCAACGTCTCGTCACGAATGACGCTGAAGGTCGGCCCATCAGCCTCCATTTGGCGAGGCGGATAACAGTTTGGACCTACTCCATTGCGCCGATCACGCTTTGTGCCGGCCTTCCCGTGAGGAGTGACATGAGCCATCCGAATTCCGCACCCATCCCGACCGCCGGACCCCGCTCCCTTGCCGCTGGCGTCGGCACCGCATTGGCCGTGCTCCTCCTGGCCCTGCCCGTGCGCGCCGAACCCAAGCTCGACGTGCCCTACGTGCCGACCCCCGAGGAGGTGGTCGCGCGCATGCTGGAGCTGGGCAACGTGGGCGCCAACGACTTCGTCATCGACCTCGGTTCGGGCGACGGGCGCATCGCCATCGCCGCCGTCAAGGAGCGCGGCGCGCGCGGCGCCCTGGGCGTCGACATCAACCCGGTGCGCATCGCCGAGGCGCAGGAGAACGCGAAGGCGGCCGGCGTCGCGGGCAAGGTGGAGTTCCGCGAGCAGAATCTGTTCCAGACCGACCTGACGTCCGCGGACGTCATCACCATGTACCTGCTGGAATCGGTCAATGCGCAGTTGCGCCCCACGCTCGCCAAGCTGAAGCCCGGCACGCGCCTCGTCTCCCACGCCTTCACCCTCGGCGACTGGGAACCGGACCAGACCGCCCGCGTCAACGGCCGCGAGGTCTTCGCCTGGGTGGTGCCGGCGCAGGTTGCCGGGCGATGGGCGATCACCGACGGCAACACCAAGCTGACCCTCGACCTGAAGCAGTCGTTCCAGAACGTCCAGGGGCAGGCGGCCGTCGACGGGCGCTCCGTGCCGGTCAAGGCGAAGCTTGTGGGCGACCAGATCGAGCTGACCCTGGCGATGGACGGCGGGGCGCGCACCTATCGCGGCAAGGTCAACGGCAGTGCCATCGAGCCGGCTGCCGGCTCCTGGCGCGCGACGCGCGGCTAGGTCGCGATCCGATCAAATCGAACCCGTTTGATCGCTGAATCGGCCTCTCACTTCGCGATCGAGAACGCGTCATCCGATCAGGTTGCCTGCAAGCTGATCTGCGCGTGCTCCAGCGGCGCGCGAGCGCATACCGGCCATCCGCCCGGCCCGCCGTCACGGTGGACCGGGCGCCACCTCTCTCCCGGCGCGTGGGCGGGCGCATCCGCCTCAATGAAGGACACGGCATGAGCGATCAGGCCCTCCCCCCTGCGCGTCGCGCTACGGGGCTTACGGTGACGGACGGCGTCGCCGTCATGGTTGGCATCATCGTCGGGATCGGCATCTTCCGGACGCCGCCCCTGGTCGCTGCCAACGTCGACAGCGACCTCGCCTTCGTCGCGGTCTGGATGGCCGGCGGCCTGATCACGCTCGCCGGAGCGCTCTGCTACGCCGAGCTGGCCGCCGCCCATCCCGACCGCGGCGGCGAATATCATTTCCTGTCCCGCGCCTACGGCCCGCGCGTCGCGGTGCTGTTCGCCTGGGCGCGCGGCAGCGTGATCCAGACCGGCGCCATCGCCGCCGTCGCCTTCGTCTATGGCGACTACGTGCAGTCGCTGGTGCCGCTCGGCACCTGGGGCACGGCGATCCATGCGGCGCTGGCGGTGGCGGCTCTGACGGCGCTGAACGTCTGGGGCACGCGCCGCTCCAGCCTCGGCCAGCGCGGCCTCACCGCGGCCACCCTGGTGGCGATCGCGCTGGTGGCGGTGGCCGGCTTCCTGGCGCCCGACGCCGGGCCGGTGGCGCGCACCTCCGCCGCCGATCCCTCCGCCGCCCTGGGCATGGCCATGGTGTTCGTGCTGCTCACCTATGGCGGCTGGACCGAGGCGGTCTACCTCTCCGGCGAGATGCGCGACGCGCAGCGCGCCATGAAGCACACCCTGCTGATCGGCACCGCGGTGGTGGTCCTGGTCTACGGCCTGTTCAATCTGGCGCTGCTGAACGCGTTCGGCCTCGACGGGCTGCGCGCCTCCGACGCGCCGGCCGCCGGCCTCATGCGCGCCATCGGCGGAGCCTGGGGCGAGGCGCTGCTCGCGGTCACGGTGGCGGTCATGGCGCTGAGCACGCTCAACGGCACCATCCTCACCGGCGCCCGTGCCTTCCACGCGCTCGGCTCCGACGTTCCGGTGCTGTCCTTCCTGTGCCGCGACGACCTCAAAGCGCGCGCGCCCGTGGCGGCGCTGCTGGTCCAGGGCGCGGTGGCGCTGCTGCTGGTGCTGCTCGGTGCGCTCACCCGCGACGGCTTCAAGGCGATGGTGGACTTCACGGCCCCGGTGTTCTGGAGCTTCCTGTTCCTGGTGAGCCTGTCGCTGTTCCTGTTCCGCATGCGCGAGCCGGACCGGGTGCGGCCCTTCAAGGTGCCACTCTATCCGCTGACGCCGATCCTGTTCAGCGCCGCCTGCGCCGGCCTGATCTATTCGAGCCTCGCTTATACCGGAACCGGGGCGCTGATCGGCGTCGGCGTGGTGCTCGCCGGGCTGCCGCTTCTGCTGCTGATGCGGCGGCCCGATGCGCCGGAACGGGCGGTGGCACACCTGGCCGCGGAGTAGAGGTGGCCTATTCGGCGGCGATGCCCATCTCGGAGCGCAGGCGGGCGCGCAGCACGTCAATGGGGTGGAGGCGGCCCTCCTCCTCCACATGCCAGAAGGTCCAGCCGTTGCAGGCCTCCGCCCCCTGGGCCAGGGCGCCCATGCGGTGGATGGAGCCGACGCTGCGGTCGGCCGCGGCATGGGCGAGCGCGATGGTTCCGTCGGCGCGCACCACGGCGCGGAAGCGGCCCTTGGCGTCGGTCAGCTCGACCCCGGGGGTGACGAAGCCGCGCTCCACCAGCGCCGAGAAGGCGACGCGCGGCGCCTCGCGGGCGCTCGGCGGGGCGAGGAGGGCATCCTCGGGCAACGGCTCCACCGCATCGATCCGGGCGCGGGCCGCCTCGGCATAGGCCTCCTCGCGCTCGATGCCGACGAACGAGCGGCGCAGGCGCCTCGCCACCGCCGCGGTGGTGCCGGAGCCGAGGAACGGGTCGAGCACCACGTCGCCGGGCCGCGTCGAGGAGAGCAGGACGCGGGCGATCAGCGCCTCGGGCTTCTGGGTGGGGTGGAGCTTGCGCCCCGCCGCATCCTTCAGCCGCTCCTGGCCGGTGCAGAGCGGAAACAGCCAGTCCGAGCGCATCTGCACGTCGTCGTTGCCGGCCTTCAGCGCCTCGTAGTTGAAGGTGTACTTGGCGCCGGCGTCGCGCGCGGCCCAGATCAGCGTCTCGTGGGCATTGGTGAAGCGCCGGCCCCGGAAGTTGGGCATCGGGTTCGCCTTGCGCCAGACGATGTCGTTGAGGATCCAGAAGCCGAGGTCCTGGAGCGCCGCGCCGACGCGGAAGATGTTGTGGTAGGAGCCGATGACGAACAGCGTGCCGTTCGGCTTCAGGACCCGCCGCGCGGCCAGCAGCCAGGCGCGGGTGAAGGCGTCGTAGGCGGCGAAGCTCTCGAACTGGTCCCAGGCGTCGTCCACCGCGTCCACCCGGCTCTCGTCCGGGCGCTTCAGCTCGCCGCCGAGCTGGAGATTGTAGGGCGGGTCGGCGAAGACCAGGTCGACGCTCTTCTCCGGCAGGCGCGCCATCTCGGCGATGCTGTCGCCGACGATCACCTGGTCCCGCGCGAGCCGTGCCGGCGCACCGGCAGGCACGATGTCGTGGGCGGCCAAGGAAGGCGCCTCCGCGCTGTCCACCCGCACGCCGAGCCGGCGCGCAGAACGCAGAGGCTCCCCCTTGGCCACACGACGCATGACGCAACCCTACGCAACGCTTACCGATGTCCGGCAGTGTGGCGGGAGCGGGTTAAGGTGCAGTTACACCGACGCAGCGTCAGCAGCTTTCCGCCGCGCGCTCAGCGCTCCTCCGCCACCACGTCGCCGGCGATGGCGTCCGCCGCCGGGTTGAGCGGCTGGGCGGCATGGCGCGGGCGGGTGAAGGGCTCGGGCTTCGGACCGTTGCCGTGCAGCAGGTCGAGGCCGGCATAGAAGCCGCTGGTCTGCTCCAGGCACAGCCGCTCCTTGTCGCGGCGGCGCACGTCGTCGACGGTCTCCTGCGCCTCCTCGGGGGTGAGGCCGAGATATTCCAGCGCGCCGCGGCCGAAGGCGAGCGCGGATTCCAGCGTCTCGCGCATCTGGAAGTCGACGTTCTGGTTCATCAGCTCCAGGGCGTGGCCGCGGTCGTAGGCGCGCACCAGGACGCCGGCATTGGGGAAGGCCTCCTGCGCAAGGGCGACGATCTTGTTCGCCGCCTCGCGCTTGTCGACGCAGATGGCGATGGCGCGCGCCCCGCCGGCGCCCGAGGCGTGCAGCACGTCGAGATTGGTGCCGTCGCCGTAATAGATCTTGAAGCCGAACTTGGCGGCGGCGCGGATCATCTCCGGATCGTTGTCGATGATGGTGACCTCCAGGCCGCGGGCGAGGAAGGTCTGGCTCGCCACCTGGCCGAAGCGGCCGAAGCCCACCACCAGCACCGAGCCGGTGAGGCCGTCCGGCGCCTCCAGGCCGTCGAGGTCCACGGTCTCCGGCGGCAGCAGCCGGCGGGCGGCGATCACGGTCAGCGGGGTCAGCACCATGGAGAGGATGACGGTGGTGGACATCACCGCATTGGTGCGCGCGTCGAAGATGCCGACGGCCGCCGCCGCGCCGTAGAGCACGAAGGCGAATTCGCCGCCCTGGGCGAACAGCGCCGCGCGGTAGAGCGCCTCGCGCCGGTCGGCGCCGAAGACCAGGGCGATCACGAAGATGCCGATCGCCTTCACCACCATGTAGCCGACCACCGCGAGCGCCACGAAGCGCCACTCCGCCATCACCACGGCGAGGTTCAGCGACATGCCCACCGCCATGAAGAACAGGCCGAGCAGCAGGCCGCGGAACGGCTCGATGTCGGCCTCCAGCTGGTGGCGGAAGCTGGAGCCGGACAGCAGCACCCCGGCGAGGAAGGCGCCCATGGCCATGGAGAGGCCGGACAGCTGCATCAGGAGCGCCGTGCCAAGCACCACGGTGAGCGCGGCGGCGGTCATGATCTCGCGCGCCCGCGCCGCCGAGAGCAAAGCGAACAGCGGGTTGAGCAGCCAGCGGCCGGCCGCCACCACCACCGCCACCGCGCCGACCGCGATGCCGATGGCCTGCCAGTCGGCGCCGCCGCCGCCGGAGGCGGGGGCAAGCACCGCCACCAGCGCCAGCAGCGGCACGATGGCGAGGTCCTCCAGCAGCAGGATCGACACCGCGCGCTGCCCGGCCGGGGTGGCGGTCTCGCCCGCCTCGTCCAGGATCTGGATGATGGCGGCGGTGGAGGAGAGCACGAAGCCCATGGCCGCCAGGAAGGCGACCGCCGGCGCGAGGCCCGCCAGGATGCCGAGGCCGGTCAGCAGCGCGCCGCACGTGGCGACCTGGGCCAGCCCGAGGCCGAAGATCTCCCGCCTCAGGCTCCACAGGCGCTGCGGCTTCATCTCCAGGCCGATGACGAACAGGAACATCACGACGCCAAGCTCGGCGAAGTGGAGCACCGCCTCGGGCGCGGAGATCACCTTGAGGCCGAACGGGCCGATGGCGAGGCCGGCGGCGAGATAGCCGAGCACCGAGCCGAAGCCGGCGCGCTTGAACAGCGGCGCGGCCACCACGCCGGCGCCCAGGACGGCGACGATCTGCACCAGCTCGAAATTGGACGCTTCCGCCATGGCCGACCTCGCGAAGATGGATAGCAGCCGCGTGCCGCCGCAGCCGGGACATCTCGTAACCAAAGGACCGCGCCGGGGCGAGCCCCCGGCACGGTCGGGCTCACAGTCAATTTCCCGGCATCGTTCGGCCGTATTGCACAATTTATCGCGCTGCACCGCAAGACGAATGCGGACGCCCGAGGCTTTAGCGGGTCAGGAGCCGGGGCACATCCGGGTGGCTCTTCGGGCCGCCGATCCGCCGGGCAACACAAATGACATCGCATTTCGCACGCAGCCTCGCCTGCGGGCGGCGATCTATTGCGGACTTTTCGTCAATGACGGCGCATACCCTCTGCTTCCGCCGCTGGTTCTCCACCATCGGCGGCGAGGATGCCGCGCCCCGGCGGCGGTCGGGAAGCGGAGCGCCGCGCGCCCTTATTCCGCCGCCGCCTTGGCACCGGGAACGGGCGGCAGGCCGTTCATGGCCGCCACCACGTCGGCCAGGAGCGGCACGTTCCTTCCGCCATAGCCCAGGCCCTCGGCGGCGGCGTAGAGGTTCTTCACCGTGGCGCTGACGAAGGCGGCGGCGCCGGTATTGGTGGCGAGGCTGGTGACGTAGCGCATGTCCTTGTGGGCGTTGGAGATGGCGAAGCGGTGGCTGTTCTCGTTGCCGTCCAGGGCATAGCCCATGAAGGTCTGGTAGAAGCCGCAATCCATGCGCCCGCCGCGGATCACGGCGTCGAACGCCTGCGGCGTCACCCCGGCCTTGGCGGCGATGGCGAGCGCCTCGGCATAGATGGCGCCGTAGCCGAGCGAGAGGAAATTGTTATCAGCTTCATGGTGTGGCCCGCGCCCGGCGCGCCCATGCGGACGATCCGGCTGGCGAAGGCGGCGACCGCCGGCTCGATCACGGCGAAGGCGGCATCGTCCGCGCCCACCATGGCGGTGAGCGTGCCGGTCTCCGCCTGGACCGGCGTGCCGCCGAGCGGCGCGTCGCAGAAGGCGATGCCCTGCGGCGCCAGCTCCGCCGCCAGGGCCATGGTCAGGGTCGGCTCGGAGGTGGAGCAGTCGACGATGTGCAGCCCTGTCCTGGCGCCGGACAGCAGCCCGTCGGGCCCGCGCAGGATCGCCTCCACCTGCGGCGCTCCGGTCACGCAGAGGAAGACGATGTCGCTGCGCGCCGCCAGGTCCGCGGCGCTCTTGGCCTCCGATGCCCCCCGGGCGAGGAGGTCGTCCACGGGCCCGCGGTTGCGATGACCCAGCACGGAGAGGGGAAAGCCCTTTTCCACCAGGCATTTCGCCATGCCATGCCCCATCAGCCCGACGCCGATGAAACCGATGCGCGGCTTGTCCATTCCCGACCTCCCGATGAAAAATGCGCTTCTGGCGCTGCGCTCTAAATCGTTTAGCATGTGACAAAGCCGAGCGCGATGCGCCAAACAACCCTTCAAAAAAGGGGGGAGCATGGAGGACATCAGGAGCGCCCATCTGGGCAAGGTCACGCTGCAGCGCCTGGCGCTGGAGCTTGGCCTGTCCACGGCGACGGTCTCGCTCGCCCTGCGCGGCAGCCCGGTGGTGGCGGAGGGCACGCGCGTCCGCGTCCAGGAGGCGGCCCGCGCGCGCGGCTATGTGGCGAACCGCAGCGCGGCGGCGCTGCGCACCGCGCGCACCAACATCGTCGGCGTCGGCCTGCACGACATCGTCAATCCCTCCTTCACCGAGCTGCTCGCCGCCATCGAGGACGCGCTCTCGGCGGCGGGCAAGACGGTGCTGCTCGGCGTCAGCCAGGAGGACGTGGCGCGCCAGACCCGCACCCTCGGCACGCTGGCCGAATACCGGCCCGACGCCTTCATCGTCTCCCCCGCCGCGCGCACCCGGGTCGAGGACCTGAAGGCGCTTGCCGCCACCGGCATCGCCGTGGTGCAGGTGACGCGCGAGATCGAGGGATCGGGCTTCGACTTCGCCGGCTCCGACGATACCAAGGGCGTGGCGCTCGGCGTGGCGCATCTGGCCGGGCTCGGGCACCGGCGCATCGGCATGATCGGCGGCTTCGACGCCATCTCCACCGGCCGCAAGCGTCTCGCCGGCTACAAGGCCGGCCTCGCGGCGGCGGGCCTCGCCTTCGATCCCGCCTTGGTGATGGAGGGCCCCGGCCACCGCGAGGAAGGCCGGCGCGCCATGATGCGCCTGCTGGCGCTGGAGGAGCCGCCCACCGCGGCCGTCGCCTTCAACGATCTGTCCGCCTTCGGCGCGCTCATGGGCCTGCAGGCCGCCGGGCTGACGGCCGGCCGCGACTTCTCGCTGGTGGGCTATGACGACA
Organism: Xanthobacter pseudotagetidis; assembly: GCF_043194795.2. NCBI lineage: Bacteria > Pseudomonadati > Pseudomonadota > Alphaproteobacteria > Hyphomicrobiales > Xanthobacteraceae > Xanthobacter > Xanthobacter pseudotagetidis. Next base: position 177,462 of record NZ_CM195534.1, read on the forward strand.
TCGCCGAGGCGGCCCTGTGGCATCCCTCCCTCACCACGGTGCACACCTTCATCCCGGAGTACGGGCGCGAGGCCGCGCGCCTCGCCCTGGCCCGCACGGCCGACCTCGCCCGCCCGGTGGAGCGGGTCGAGCTGCTGCCGCGCCTCGTGGTGCGCGACACCACAAGCGCGCCGGTGCCGGTGAAGCGCCGGCCCCTGTGACGGCGGCGCCATGATCGTTCCCGTGGCGGCGGCCGACGACGCGCGCATCGCCGCCTTCCGCGACGTGCGCGAGCGCGACCTCGTGGGCCGCGGCGGCGGCTTCATGGCGGAAGGCGAAGTGGTGCTGCGGCTTCTTTCCCGCCACATCGCCCGCACCGGCGCCGCGGGCGCGGGGCATCGGCTGGAGGCGCTGCTGCTGTCCGAGCCGCAGGCGCAGCGGCTCGCCGACCTGCTGGCGGCGCTGCCGCCGGACCTGCCGGCCTATGTGGCGCCGCAGGCGGTGATGGACGCGGTCGCCGGCTTCGCGATCCATCGCGGCATCCTGGCACTGGGCCGCGCCCATCCGGCGCGCGACGCCGCGGCGCTGCTCGACGCCCTCGGCCCGCGCGCTCTGGTGGTGGCGGCGCTCGGCATCGCCAACCACGACAATGTGGGCGGCATCTTCCGCAACGCCGCCGCCTTCGGCGCGGGCGCGGTGCTCATCGACCGGGCCTCGTGCGATCCGCTCTACCGCAAGGCGATCCGCGTCTCGGTGGGGGCGAGCCTGACGGTGCCGTTCGCGCGGGTGGCGGATGCGTCCGCGCTGCTGGACCTGCTGGCGGCGCGCGGCTTCGAGGCGATCGCGCTCTCCCCCGCCGGCGCCGAGCGGCTCGCCGACGTCGCCCCGGCGCCAAGGGTCGCGGCGCTGTTCGGCACCGAAGGGCCGGGCTTGCCCGCCGAGGTTCTGGCGCGCGCCCGCACGGTGGCGATCCCCATGGCGCAGGACTTCGACAGCCTGAACGTCGCCACCACCTGCGGCATCGTCCTGCACCATCTGGCGGAGGCCGGAGGCAAGGGCTGATCCGGGCGGCCGGCGGTCAGTCCTGGGTGGTGCTCTCCCAGTTGGCGTGGGTCACGCCCTTCGCGGCGGCGAGGCGCGCCACCACCTGGTCGAGCTCGTCCGGGTCCACCGAGGTGCTGACCAGCTTCGCCACCAGCTCCACCGCGTCGCCCTGGACCGAGGAGGTGACGTCGCCCACCGGGTAGGACGCCGTCTCCAGCTCCTCGATCAGCGCCTCGCGCACCTCGGCGACGGCGTGCGCATCGGCGGTGATGTGCACCTCGTAGCTCAGCTCCGAGGCGCGCACGTTCAGCGGAATACGGTCGATGGCGCCGGCGAGCGGGCGCAGCACCGTGTTTCCGGCGATGATGATGAAGGTGATGAGCAGCGCCTCGGCCAGCATGTCCGCGCCGGTGCAGGCGCCCACCGCCGCCGAGCACCACAGGGTCGCGGCGGTGTTGAGGCCGCGGATGTTGAGGCCTTCCTTCATGATCACGCCGGCGCCGAGGAAGCCGACGCCGGTGACGACGTTGGCCACCACGCGCAGCACGTCGGTGGTGGTTCCGACGCGCGCGGCAAGATCGGTGAAGGCGGCGGCGCCGACCGCCACCAGGACGTTGGTGCGCAGGCCCGCCGTGCGCTGGCGGTACTGGCGTTCGGCCCCGATCAGCGTGCCGAGCACGAAGGCCGCAAGGAGGCTCACGACCGTGTCGGCAAAGTCAGGCCCGCTGAAGGTCTCGATGAAACGCAAGCCCGCCCCCTGTCCATGCGCCACGCCGGCCGCCGCGGCACCCTGTTCCGGCCGCGCCATCCCATTGGGCGGCGGCGCGCGGGCTGGCAAGGAAATTCGCGCGCCTCAGCCCTGCGGGGCGGAGAGCATCCAGCGGTGGCCGAACGGATCGGCAAGGGTGGCGAAGCGGTCGCCCCAGAACACGTCGCTCGGCACCATCTCCCCGCTGGCCCCGGCCGCCAGCGCACGGGCAAAGGTCGCGTCCACGTCGGCCGCCGACGCCAGAGCGAGCGCGACGGCGACACTCGCCCGCGCTCCCGGAACGGGCGCGATGGCACCGCTGCCAAACTCGGGGAAATCATCGGACAACATCACGATCCCCTCGCCGATCCGAAGCCGCGCATGCAGCACCCGCCGGCCGTCCTCGGCCATCATCTTGTAGGTCTCTTCCGCCCGGAACGCCTGCCGGTAGAAGGCAATGGCATCGAGCGCGGAGCCAACCGTGAGATAGGGGATCACGGATCCCGCCCGTTCCGCCATGATCGCGCTCCTCCTGCCGGGCGGCGACGCCCGTCCCGGACGGGAGCATCGGTCGGGTTCCGTGACAAGGGGATGTCACGATTTCACGGGCGCCGGCGGCGGCGCTGCGGTGCAAGATTGTCGCCGCACAGTGGAACTGCTACAAAGCGCTCCATGTCCATGACCGTGCCCGCTTCTGCCCTGTCCCGGGCGGCCTTCTGCGCCGCCGGACCGTTCGCGCGCACCACCATGGAATTTGCCGCGGTGCCCGATCATGTGCGCCTGCCCGGCCGGTTCTTCGGACGCTTCACCACCGCCGCCTCGGCGGTGCTTCGTCGCTGACGACCTTCTCCTTCCCCGCAGCCAAGATCATCCGCCCGGCCGCGTTCGCGCGCGCGGGCATCCTTAAGGGACAGATCCCATGAACGCACCCGTCGGCGGCCCCCGCACCCTGTACGACAAGATCTTCGACGACCACGTGGTCGAGCGCCAGGCGGACGGCACCTGCCTGCTCTACATCGACCGCCACCTGGTCCACGAGGTGACCAGCCCGCAGGCCTTCGAGGGCCTGCGCGTGTCCGGCCGCAAGGTGCGCGCGCCGGCCAAGACGCTGGCGGTGGTGGACCACAACATCCCCACCACAGACCGCACGCTGCCGAACCCGGACCCGGAAAGCGTGGCGCAGATCGCGGCGCTAGCCGAGAACGTCAAGGAATTCGGCATCGAATACTATGACGGACTCGACAAGCGCCAGGGCATCGTCCACGTGATCGGCCCGGAGCAGGGATTCACCCTGCCCGGCACCACCATCGTCTGCGGCGACAGCCACACCTCGACCCACGGCGCCTTCGGCGCGCTCGCCCACGGCATCGGCACCTCGGAGGTGGAGCACGTGCTCGCCACCCAGACGCTGATCCAGAAGAAGGCCAAGAACATGCGCGTCACCGTCGACGGCAAGCTGCCGCACGGCGTGGGCGCGAAGGACATCATCCTCTCGATCATCGGCACCATCGGCACCGCCGGCGGCACCGGCTACGTGATCGAGTATGCAGGCGAGGCCATGCGCTCCCTCTCCATGGAAGGGCGCATGACGGTGTGCAACATGTCCATCGAGGGCGGCGCGCGCGCCGGCATGGTGGCGCCGGACGAGAAGACCTACGCCTATCTCGAAGGCCGCCCCAAGAGCCCCAGGGGCGCCGACTGGGACGCGGCGCGGCGCTACTGGGACACGCTGCGCACGGACGAGGGCGCCTATTTCGACACCGAGCTCAAGCTCGACGCGGCCAGCCTGCCGCCGATCGTCTCCTGGGGCACGAGCCCCGAGGACGTGATCTCCATCGAAGGCGTGGTGCCTGACCCGGAGCAGATCGCCGACGAGGTGAAGCGCGCCGCCAAGCACCGCGCGCTCGCTTACATGGGCCTCACCGCCGGCACCAAGATCACCGACATCCCGGTCAACCGGGTGTTCATCGGCTCCTGCACCAACTCGCGCATCGAGGACCTGCGCGTGGTGGCGAAGATGGTCGCCGGCCAGAAGGTGAACCCGAACGTCGCCGCCATGATCGTGCCCGGCTCCGGCATCGTGAAGGAGCAGGCGGAGGCCGAGGGCCTCGACAAGATCTTCCTGGCGGCGGGCTTCGACTGGCGCGAGCCGGGCTGCTCCATGTGCCTCGCCATGAATGCCGACCGGCTGTCCCCGGAGGAGCGCTGCGCCTCCACCTCGAACCGCAACTTCGAGGGCCGGCAGGGTCCGCGCGGGCGCACCCATCTCGTCTCCCCCGCCATGGCGGCGGCGGCGGCGATCGCCGGCCGCTTCGTGGACGTGCGGACCTGGCCGCAGGGCTGATCGGCGAAACGGTATCGGACGGCCGTCGGCGGGTCCGGCGGCCGGTCCCTGGACTGTTGCAAAAGAAAAACGGGCAACCGAAAGGGTCGCCCGCTTCAATCACAAGATCGTGAAATCGCCGCCTGTGCGAACGGATTTCTAACCGTTCGCCTCCGTGCCGCCCTCACCTGAGCGCGGCGACGAACGCGGACACAGGGGCCGCGCTCGCCTCGTGGGGAGCGAAAAACGCAGCGATTCCAATGATCGTCACCAGCGCACCGGTGACCGCAAGCTTCCGAAGCATGGTCACTCTCCCAAGTCCTAGTCTGCGCCGTCAACGATGCAGACCCATTAAGAGTTCCTTAACCAAACCGGACTGAACGGCGCTTGAGGTCCGCGTTCATAAAGCGTTCAGCGTTGTAACGGTCGCGTGAGTACTCGACCGGACAGGCGCGAATAGTTGTCGTGGAGACCCCGCCCAGGGAGAGGTATCGAAATCATGAGCCCCCCCAATGCCTGGCGCGACCGCGAGGCGCCGAGCCTCGGCGATTTCGAGGAGCTGGCGCGCGAGGCCTTCGCCCGCCTGCCGGAAGGCTTCCGCCGCCTGTGCCGCGACGTGGTGATCCGGGTCGAGGACTTCCCGTCGGAGGAGGTGCTGGAGGCCATGGAGGCGGAGAGCGAGTTCGACCTCCTGGGCCTCTTCCAGGGCATCGGCCGCGCCCAGGACGGCGCCACCGCCCAGACCGGCCAGATGCCGAACATGGTGTTCCTCTATCGCCGGCCCATGCTCGACTACTGGGCCGAGCACGAGGAGACGCTGGGCGGCCTCGTGACCCACGTGCTGGTGCACGAGATCGGCCACCATTTCGGCCTGTCCGACGACGACATGGAGCGGATCGAGGAGATGGCGGATGGGCCTTGATGCCACATGGACCTCGGCGCGCCACAGATTAGAAATGCTCCAAACAATGGGAGCCTGCCATGCCTGCCGATCCGACCCTCACTCGCTATTCCTGCTCCATGCGCGCCCTGCACTGGCTGGTGGCGCTCGCGGTGCTCGTGGTCTACGGGGTCACCTATCTGGAAGCGTTCTTCCCGCGCGGGTCCGTGGGGCGCGCCTACATCTGGTGGACGCACATCTCGGTCGGCCTCGCGCTGATCGCGCTGGTGGCGCTGCGCATCCCCAACCGCCTGCTCGCGCGCCAGCCGGTGCCGTCCGCCGCGCTCTCGCGCCCGGTGCGCATCGCCTCGGAGGCGGCGCACGGGCTGCTCTACCTGCTGCTGATCGCGACCCCGCTGGTGGGAATCTGGCTCGCCTTCCTGCGCGGCGATGCGGTGACCTTCTTCTCGCTGTTCACCTTTCCCTCGCCGATCGCCGCCGACCGCACCTTCGCGCGCGAGATCAAGGAGGTGCACGAATGGCTGGCGAACGCGCTGGTGGCGATCGCCCTCATCCACGCGGCCGCGGCGCTGGTGCACCACTTCGTGCTGAAGGACGACGTGCTCCGCCGCATGCTGCCCGGCCCTTCCCGCTGACCCGGCGGGTGCTGGGCATCGCCCCCGGCGCCTGTTAGGACAAGACCCAAGCGCATGTGCGCACCCAACCCCAAGGACAACGAGAAAAGCCGAGGCCCCACATGGAAAAGTTCACCGTTCTCGAAGGCGTCGCCGCGCCGCTGAAGTTGGTCAATGTCGACACCGACATGATCATCCCCAAGCAGTATCTGAAGACGATCCAGCGCACCGGGCTCGGCAAGGGCCTGTTCTCGGAGATGCGCTACAAGGAGGACGGGTCCGACAATCCCGGCTTCGTGCTGAACCAGCCCGCCTACAAGGGCGCGAAGATCCTGGTGGCCGGCGACAATTTCGGCTGCGGCTCCTCGCGCGAGCACGCGCCGTGGGCGCTGCTCGACTTCGGCATCCGCTGCATCATCTCCACCTCGTTCGCGGACATCTTCTACAACAACTGCTTCAAGAACGGCGTGCTGCCCATCAAGGTCTCGCCCGAGGAGCTGGAGAAGCTGTTCGAGGACGCCGAGCGCGGCGCCAACGCGACCCTCACCATCGACCTGCCGAACCAGGAGATCCGCGGCCCCGACGGCGGCGCGATCCATTTCGAGATCGACCCGTTCCGCAAGCGCTGCCTGCTGGAGGGCCTCGACGACATCGGCCTGACGCTCGAGAAGGCGCCCAGCATCGCCGCCTACGAGAGCGCCAAGGGCGCCCAGCAGCCCTGGCTGTAGGCCCGGCCGCGACGCCCGCCGCGACGCGATATTAAGTCGCTGTCCGGGGCGCGAATGCCGGACCTTGCCGGTCCATCAGCTCAAGTTTGAACGAAGATCGGGCGCTCCCGCGAGGGGGCGCCCGTAATTTTTGACGCACGGCGAAAGAATCTTTCTCAAAGCTCTGGACCCGCCATCGGATTTGCTTAATCTATTGGCATTCCAATCAGTCCTGCGCCTGCGCGTCGCCGCGCGGATGACCCGTTTTGCCTGGAAGGAGGTGCGAAATTGCCCCACGATACGCCGCTGATCGCGACCCTCGTCGGGGCCTTCGTGCTGGCCTTCGTGTTCGGCGCCATCGCCCAGCGGCTGCGGCTGTCGCCCCTCGTGGGCTATCTCCTGGCCGGCGTCATGGCCGGCCCCTTCACCCCCGGCTTCGTGGCTGACCAGAACATCGCCGTCGAGCTGTCCGAGATCGGCGTCATCCTGCTCATGTTCGGCGTGGGCCTGCATTTCTCGCTCAGCGACCTGCTGTCGGTGAAGGCGATCGCGGTGCCGGGCGCGGTGCTGCAGATCGGCGTCGCCACCGGCATGGGCGTCGGCCTTTCCTATGCCATGGGCTGGGGCCTCGGCGGCGGCGTCGTGTTCGGCCTCGCGCTGTCGGTCGCCTCCACCGTGGTGCTGCTGCGCGCGCTCCAGGAGCGCCGGCTCATCGAGAGCGAGCAGGGGCGCATCGCCGTCGGCTGGCTGATCGTCGAGGACCTCGCCATGGTGCTGGCGCTGGTGCTGCTGCCGGCGCTGTCGGAATCGCTCGGCGGCAAGGCGGTCGACGCCGGAGCGGCGGCGGCCTTCCTCGGCCCCATGGACCTTTGGACCTCGCTGGCCGTGACGCTCGGCAAGGTGGCGGGCTTCGTGCTGTTCATGCTGCTGATCGGGCGGCGGGTGATCCCCTGGATCATGCACTTCGTGGCTCATATCGGCTCGCGCGAGCTGTTCCGCCTGGCGGTGCTGGCGATCGCGCTGGGGGTCGCCTTCGGCTCGGCCAAGCTGTTCGGGGTGTCGTTCGCCCTCGGCGCCTTCTTCGCCGGCATGGTCCTGAGCGAGTCTCCCCTGTCCCACCGCGCCGCCGAGGAGACGCTGCCGCTGCGCGACGCCTTCGCGGTGCTGTTCTTCGTCTCCGTGGGCATGCTGGTGGACCCGGCCATCGTGGTGAAGAGCCCGCTGCCCCTGCTGTGCGCCCTGCTCATCGTCGTGGTCGGAAAGTCGGTGGCGGCCTATCTGCTGGTGCGCCTGTTCGGCTATTCGCAGCTGACCGCCTTCACCATCTCGGCCTCGCTGGCGCAGATCGGCGAGTTCTCCTTCATCCTGGCCGCGCTCGGCGTGAGCCTCGGCCTGATGCCGGCGGAAGCGCGCGACCTGATCCTGGCCGCCGCCATCCTGTCGATCCTCGCCAACCCCTTCTTCTTCCTGCTTCTGGACCGCTTCCGCGCGAAGAAGGCGGCGGCGCCCGCGCCGGCGCCGGACGGGGCGGCGGCGGAAAAGCCGACCCCGGCGCCGGTGCTCATCCGCACCGGGAAGGACGGGCACATCGTGCTCGTGGGCTATGGCCGGGTGGGGCGCCTGGTCGCCGAGGGGCTGAAGGAGGCCGGACGCGTCTTCCTGGTGATCGAGGACCAGGAGGACCGGGTCGAGGAACTGCGCAAGGCCGACATCGAGGTCATCGATGCGAACGCCGCCTCCCCGGCGGCGCAGGAGGCCGCCAACCTCGCCGGGGCGAAGCGCCTGATCCTCGCCATCCCCGACGGCTTCGAGGCGAGCGGGGTGCTGAAGAAGGCGCGCGTGCTCAACCCCGAGATCGAGATCATCGCCCGCGCCCATTCGGATGCCGAGGTGGGCCACCTGCGGCAGAGCGGAGCGGACCTCATCATCATGGGCGAGCGGGAGGTGGCGCGCGGCATGCTCGCGCACGTGCTCGCGGACCCGGCGCCCGAGCCGGCCTCCGCAGCGCAGGCCTCCGCGACACCCGCCGGCGCCGGGGCGCCGGACCCCTCGTCCTCGGCGGCGGCCGGACCGGATGCGGCGGCGAGCGCGCCGGCCGAGGATGCCGCCGATGCCGCGGCCGTGGGGGCGTCGGCCTCGGACCAGGAGGCCAAGCCGCCCGCCTCTTAAATGCGAATGATTTGCAATTGCATTTTTAAGCGCGTATTTTGATGTCGTTCTTTGGCGTTCGGAGACGTGCCCATGCGCTCGCTCACCCGCGGATTGCTGCCTTTCGCGTTGCTTGCCGCCGCTTTGATCCCCGTTCTCGGCGGCACGCTTGCGCTCGCCGATGACACGCCGCCGCAGAGGTTCAAGGCGGTGACCACCTTCACCATCATCGCCGACATGGCGAAGAACGTGGCCGGCGACGCCGCGATCGTGGAATCCATCACCAAGCCCGGCGCCGAGATCCACAACTACCAGCCCACCCCCGGCGACCTCATCAAGGCCCAGGACGCGGACCTCATCCTGTGGAACGGGCTGAACCTGGAGCTTTGGTTCGAGAAGTTCTTCAGCCGCCTGAAGGGCGTGCCGAGCGTCGTGGTCTCGCAGGGCGTCGCGCCCATGGGCATCGGCGAGGGTCCCTACAAGGGCAAGCCCAACCCGCACGCCTGGATGTCGCCGGAGGCGGCGCTCCTCTACGTGGACAACATCGCCGATGCCTTCGCCACGCACGATCCGAAGAATGCCGCCACCTACAAGGCCAATGCCGAGGCCTACAAGGCGAAGCTCCGCGCCGCCGTGGCGCCGATCCGCGCCAGGCTCGACACGGTGCCGCCCGAGCGGCGCTGGCTGGTGACGAGCGAGGGCGCCTTCTCCTACCTGGCGCGCGATTTCGGCCTGAAGGAGCTGTTCCTGTGGCCCATCAATGCCGACCAGCAAGGCACGCCGCAGCAGGTGCGCCGGGTGATCGACCGCATGCGCGCCGACAGGATCCCGGTGATCTTCTCCGAGAGCACCATCTCCCCCGCCCCCGCCCAGCAGGTGGCGCGCGAGACCGGGGCCCGCTACGGCGGCGTGCTCTATGTGGATTCCCTCAGCGAGCCGGACGGCCCGGTGCCGACCTATCTTGACCTGCTCCAGGTCACGACCCGGACCATCGCCGAGGGCCTCGGCGCGGAGGCCGCGCGGTGAACGCCCCGCTCGCTCCCGCCATGGCGTCTGGCGCCGCGGCCGCGGCCGGCTCCGGCATCTGCGTGCGCGACGTGACGGTGACCTACCGCAACGGCCACACCGCCTTGCGCGACGCCTCGTTCGAGATCCCCACCGGCACCATCACCGCGCTGGTGGGCGTGAACGGCTCCGGCAAGTCCACCCTGTTCAAGGCCATCATGGGCTTCGTGAAGGCAGCGCGGGGCACCATCTCCATCCTCGGCCAGCCGGTGCGCGCGGCGCTGAAGGCCAACCTCGTCGCCTACGTGCCCCAGGCGGAGGAGGTGGACTGGACCTTCCCGGTCCTGGTCGAGGACGTGGTGATGATGGGCCGCTACGGCCACATGAGCCTCTTGCGCATTCCCGGCGCCGCCGACCGCGCGGCGGTGGAGGCGGCGCTCGCGCGCGTCAACATGCTGGAGTTCCGCGCCCGCCAGATCGGCGAGTTGTCCGGCGGCCAGAGGAAGCGCGTGTTCCTCGCCCGCGCGCTCGCCCAGGACGCCCGCGTGATCCTGCTGGACGAGCCCTTCACCGGCGTCGACGTGAAGACCGAGGACGCCATCATCACGCTGCTGAAGGGGCTGCGGGACGAGGGGCGGGTGATGCTGGTCTCCACCCACAATCTCGGCAGCGTGCCGGAATTCTGCGACCGCACGGTGCTGGTGAAGGGCACCGTGCTCGCCTACGGCCTCACCTCGGAGATATTCACCCAGGCCAACCTCGAGAAAGCCTTCGGCGGCGTGCTGCGCCACTTCGTGCTGGACGAGGGCCACGCCGCCGCGCCCGGCACCGTGGGCGTGCTGACCGACGACGAGCGCCCGCTGGTGCTCTACAAGGACCGCCCGGCCCAGAGCGGCACCGCCGGCTCGAGCGAGGGGATCGGCTGATGGCCAGCACTCGACCCCGGCCCGTGCAGCCCGCCGCGCCCCGGCATGCCTGGCGCCGCGCTCACCTCTCCGCGCCCCCTCGCCCGCAGGGAGAGGGCCGGGGTGAGAGGGTCGCGGCCGGACTTCCGGCGTCCCGCTCCCCTCACCCAACCCTCTCCCGCGAGGGGAGAGGGCTTTGGGCGGGCGCGGAGAGAGAGCCGGGCGCGGAAGGGCGCAGGCCATGAACACCACCCTGGCCTTACTCCTCGAGCCCTTCTCCTACGGCTACATGGTCAACGCCATGTGGGTGTCGGCGCTGGTGGGGGCGGTGTGCGCCTTCCTCTCGGCGTTCCTGATGCTCAAGGGCTGGTCGCTGATCGGCGACGCGCTCTCGCACGCCATCGTGCCGGGGGTGGCGGGGGCCTACATGCTGGGCCTGCCGTTCTCCATCGGCGCGTTCTTCTCCGGCGCGCTGGCGGCGGGCGCCATGCTGTTCCTCCAGGAGCGCACCAAGCTGAAGGAGGACGCGGTGATCGGCCTGATCTTCACCTCCTTCTTCGGGCTCGGCCTGTTCATGGTGTCGCTCTCGCCCACCTCGGTGAACGTGCAGACCATCGTGCTCGGCAACATCCTCGCCATCACGCCGGCGGACACGCTCCAGCTCGCCTTGATCGGCTTCGTCTCGCTGGGGCTGCTGATGGTGTTCTGGAAGGACCTGATGGTGACCTTCTTCGACGAGAGCCACGCCCGCACCATCGGCCTCAACCCGCTGTTCCTGAAGGTGATGTTCTTCACCTTGCTGGCCGCCTGCACGGTGGCGGCGCTGCAGACCGTGGGCGCGTTCCTGGTCATCGCCATGGTGGTGACGCCGGGCGCCACCGCCTATCTCCTCACCGACCGCTTCCCGCGCCTGATCGGCCTTGCGGTGGCGATCGGCGCCGGCACCAGCTTCACCGGCGCCTACCTCTCCTATTTCCTCGACGGGGCGACCGGCGGCATCATCGTCGTGCTGCAGACGCTGATCTTCCTCGCCGCCTTCGTGCTCGCGCCCAAGCACGGCATGCTGGCGGCGCGGCGCCAGGCGGCGCTGGCGCTGAAGCGGGAGGCGTGAGGATGGCGACGCTGCTCCTGCCGTTCCAGTTCGACTTCATGGTGACGGCGCTGGCGATCGCCGCCCTGGTCGCGGTGCCCATGGCGCTGCTGTCCTGCTTCCTGGTGCTGAAGGGCTGGTCGCTGATGGGCGACGCGGTCTCCCACGCGGTGCTGCCGGGCGTGGTGCTGGCCTACATCGCCGGCCTGCCGCTGGCGCTCGGGGCCTTCGTGGCGGGCATGGTGTGCGCGCTCGCCACCGGCTTCCTGAAGGACAACAGCCGGGTGAAGGAGGACACGGTGATGGGCGTCGTGTTCTCCGGCATGTTCGGGCTGGGGATCGTGCTGTTCACCAAGATCCAGTCGGACGTTCACCTCGACCACATTTTGTTCGGCGACATGCTGGGGGTGAGCTGGGCCGACATCGCCGAGAGCGCGATCATCGCCGGGCTGGTGACCCTGGCGCTGCTGGCGAAATGGCGCGACCTGCTGCTGAACGCCTTCGATCCCGCCCAGGCCAAGGCGGTGGGGCTGAACACCGGCCTGCTGCACTACGGACTGCTGGTGATGCTCTCCCTCACCATCGTCGCGGCGCTGAAGGCGGTGGGCATCATCCTCTCCGTGGCGCTGCTGATCGCGCCGGGAGCGATCGCCTTCCTGGTGACGCGGCGCTTCGGGCAGATGCTCGCCGTGGCGGTGGCGGTGGCGGTCTCCTGCTCGCTCGCCGGGGTCTACCTCTCCTTCTTCCTGGATTCGGCGCCGGCGCCCACCATCGTCCTGCTGATGACGGCGGTGTTCATCGCCGTGTTCGTGCGGGGGAGGGTGATAGCGGGGCGGGTGGCGACTTAAGGGCTGGCGGAGAGAGCGCAGCTTCCGGCCGTCCCGTTCGAGCATCAGCCCGGGCTGCGCGCCCTCATGATGTTCCCGACGCTCCCGCCGGGCCACATGACCTTCCTGGTGGAGGACGACGCCTTCCACCCGCACCTGCGCCGCGGCGAGTTCGCCGTGGTGGACCTCTCCGACCGCCAGCCGGCGCAAGGCGAGCTGTTCCTGATCTCCTATCTCAGCCGGTACGCCGACTGCGGCCTGATCTTCGCCATCTGCCAGATGCGCAGCCGACCCTACCATTTCCGGCCGGGCCACGGGTGGCGCGCGCCTTCGCTCCCCTATGAGGAGGGCTACGAACTGGCGCCCTGCTGGTCGGCCCGCCACTGGGATTCCGCCCGACGATCCCGCTGACTATGCCGCGGCGCTCCGCTCGGGCCGGATCGGCACCAGCGAAGGCCCCTACACCACCGAGCACGCGGCCGAGAAGCTGGTGGGGCGCATCGTGGGGGTGTGGGTGCCGGGGATGGAGAAAGCAACGAGGTGGCGAATATAGCATGCCCCATGAGGGAGGCGAGACCGGGAGCGCCGGAGACTGTTGCGCCGACATTGCGGAAATGATCAAATTGCAACAATTGACTTAAGCCCTTAAGCACGGACCGCACATAATGCAATTCGATAATTTCGACAAGAAATATTTGTCCAAAAATACTCGTAGACCACGAATATTATTCATATCATCCGTTATAAATTCTACAATATTAATTGTATTGATATATGTATGCGAGAAATTTAAGTTTTCCAATGGAAATGTATTTGTAAAAATATACTTTTCGTACTTTTTTGTCATTTTTATTATTTTTACTTTCAATATTAGACTGATAGTTTGGTGGGAAAAATATCTTAGATATGGATTAATTGAAGCTCAAAAGCGCCAAAATGTACCAAAATCAATCGATGAAATTATCTGGATGGCGAAGATTATTTCAATAGCAACATGTATCATATCTGCATTTGCTGCATTTATGACAATTCAATCCAGTTTTCATCCTGAAATCTTTGTGCGCCCACATTAACTTCTATCGAGGAAGCAGATCAATCCAAAAGCAATCGGAAATCTCGACAAGGTTGCTGAATCGATCAGAGTGGCGCAATCACGCTTGGATCATCGTCGCCGACACTGGCCTTGTTGACCTAAGTCGAAACGATCCACTCCCGTAGCGCTGGTGCGGGCGCCTCATCACGAGGCCCTTCCTGTGCCCAGCAATCCAGCCACGCTGCCATGGCGTCAGGCGCCAGCACCATCGGCTGTCGCGAATGTAGCGCAGCGTTAGGTGGACGACCCCGCGACCGTCGTGCAGATCATCGCCTCTTCGCTTCCGGACTACCCACCTGGACAGTTCTCGCAGCGCAGATCCTAAACAGGGTATGGGAGGCGGCCTGAGCCGCTATCCCGCCAAATCCCATCTGATCCCGGCAAATCCCGGTTATGTCCACCAAGGACCACCACGAGCCAAGGCGCGCGCTAGGGCAGATGCTGGGGCGCGATTCCGCGATGGAGTAATTTCGTTTTATTTTCAGATGTTTATCTGTTGAAATTGGCGGAGAGAGAGGGATTCGAACCCTCGATACGGTTTCCCGTATACACGCGTTCCAGGCGTGCGCCTTCAACCACTCGGCCACCTCTCCCAGCGCACGCAGGGCGCACGCTAACTCTTGGAAAAGGCGACCGCCGAAGGCGGTCTGTGCGCCTTCAACCACTCGGCCACCTCTCCCAGCGCACGCAGGGCGCACGCAGCACTCGCGTCGGGGTCGGCCGCAGAAGGCGGACCATGCGCCTTCGGCCATCCGGCCCCTCGCACCCCGTCCGAAGACGGAGCCCACCCAGCCGCTTCCGATGCTTCAGAAATCGTGCCGCGCCGGAACTTGCGCCGCACCCAGGCGAGGCGGCGGAATATACAAGCTGATCGGCGCCGCGCAAGCCGCTTTCTCGCCGGCCGCCGGTGTTTCCCATGCCCTGCGCCACGCGGCGGGGCCAGGGCCCGGAACGGCCAGGCGGGTCCCGTCAGGCCCCCGCCGCGGCTCCGCCGGCCGGGCGCCGGACCTGCCGGGAACATGCCAGCGCGCGGTGGCCGGGACCGGAGGCCCGGCACCGACGCCGGCGCGCGCGAATCCGCCGCGCCCGGCCCGAGCCGCCGGCCGGGGAGGCCGCGTCCCGCCGCGACCGAAGGCGCCGCCTCAGTCGCGCAGCAGATCGTTGATGGAGGTCTTCGACCGGGTCTGCGCGTCCACCCGCTTCACGATCACCGCGCAGTAGAGCGAGGGGCCGGGCGTGCCGTCGGGCAGCGGCTTGCCGGGAAGCGCGCCGGGCACCACCACCGAATAGGCCGGCACCTCGCCGATGAACACCTCGCCCGTCTGGCGGTCGATGATCTTGGTGGAGGCGGAGATGAAGACGCCCATGGAGAGCACCGAGCCGCGACGCACCACCACGCCCTCCACCACCTCGGAGCGGGCGCCGATGAAGCAGTCGTCCTCGATGATGACCGGGCCGGCCTGGAGCGGCTCCAGCACGCCGCCGATGCCCACGCCGCCGGAGAGATGCACGTTCTTGCCGATCTGCGCGCACGAGCCCACCGTCGCCCAGGTGTCCACCATGGTGCCCTCGCCCACATGGGCGCCGAGGTTCACGAACGAGGGCATCAGCACCACGTTCGGCGCGATGAAGGCGGAGCGGCGCACGATGGCGCCCGGCACGGCGCGGAAGCCCGCCGCGCGGAAGTCGGCCTCGCTCCAGGAGAGGAACTTCGAGGGCACCTTGTCCCACCAGTGCGCCCCGCCCGGGCCGCCGCCGATGGCGCCCATGTCGTTGAGGCGGAACGAGAGCAGCACCGCCTTCTTCAGCCACTGGTTCACCGTCCACGCGCCGTTGGCGGACTGCTCGGCGACACGGGCGGCGCCGCCGTCGAGCAGCGAGAGCGCCTCGTCCACGGCGAGGCGCACCGCGCCCATGGTGGCGAAGCCGATCTCGGCGCGGTTCTCGAAGGCGTCGTCGATGATGCGGGCGAGTTCGGCAAGGCGGGCGGCGTCGGCCATCTGGTCCTCCGTTGGGGCCGGCCCCGGCGGCGGCCCTTGATGCT
The DNA here is from genome assembly GCF_043194795.2 of Xanthobacter pseudotagetidis. NCBI lineage: Bacteria > Pseudomonadati > Pseudomonadota > Alphaproteobacteria > Hyphomicrobiales > Xanthobacteraceae > Xanthobacter > Xanthobacter pseudotagetidis. The sequence goes on from NZ_CM195534.1 coordinate 192,890, forward strand.
GATGGATCGGGTTGGGGTCAGCCGCGTTCCTTGACGGCCACGAACTTGAGCTTCGGCCATTCCTCGATGGCGCGGTCGAGCACCCACTGGCTGCGGGCGAGATAGACCGGCGCCTCGTCGCGGTCGCGGGCGGTGGAGGAGCGGTTGAGCTCCAGGAAGCGGTCCACCTCGGCGCGCTCGCCGACGATCCAGCGGGCGGTGACGTAGGAGGTGGTCTCGTAGCGGATCGGCACGCCGTATTCCTTCTCCAGCCGCGCCGCGAGCACGTCGAGCTGGAGCGTGCCGACCACGCCGACGATGGGGGCGGGATCGTTGACGGGCTTCAGCACCTGCACCACGCCCTCCTCCGCCATGTCCTGCAGCGCCTTCTGCAGCTGCTTGGCCTTCATGGGGTCCGAGAGCAGCACCCGTCGCAGGATCTCGGGCGCGAAGTCCGGCAGGCCCTCGAAGCGGATCGCCTCGCCCTCGGAGAGGGTGTCGCCGACGCGCAGCATGCCGTGGTTGGGGATGCCAATGATGTCGCCGGCCACCGCCTCGTCCACCGTCTCGCGCTCCTGGGCGAAGAAGAAGATCGGGTTGGCGATCGCCATGTTGCGCTTCTCGCGCGGGTTGAACAGCTTCATGCCGCGCTTGAAGCGGCCCGAGCACAGGCGCACGAAGGCGACGCGGTCCCGGTGGTTCGGGTCCATGTTGGCCTGCACCTTGAAGACGAAGCCGGAGACGAGGTCCTCCGCCGGCTCCACCGTGCGCGCGCCGGCCGCGGAACGCGGCAGCGGGCTCGGGCCCACGGAGCCGAGGCCGGACAGCAGCTCCGCCACGCCCGCCTCCTTCAGCGCCGAGCCGAAATAGACCGGCGAGAGGTGGCCCTCGCGGAAGGCGGCGAGGTCGAACGGCGGCAGCACGCCGAGCGCCAGCGTCAGGCTCTCGACGGATTCGTTGAGGATGCGCTCCTCCACGCCGTCGAGCCCGATCAGGTCCTCCGGCGCGTCGAACGGCACCTCCCGCACCAGCGGGCCGCCGCGCTCGGTGGCGAGCAGAGCGCGCTTGCCCATGATGTCGATGAGGCCGCGGAAGTCCACGCCCATGCCGATGGGCCAGGTGAGCGGGGTGAGGTCGAGGGCCAGCGTGAAGGACACCTCGTCCATCAGCGCGATGGGGTCGAGGCTCTCGCGGTCCACCTTGTTGACGAAGGTGAAGATGGGAATGTCGCGCAGGCGGCAGACCTCGAACAGCTTGCGGGTCTGGCTCTCGATGCCCTTGGCGGCGTCGATCACCATCACCGCCGCGTCCACGGCCGAGAGGGTGCGGTAGGTGTCCTCGGAGAAGTCCGAATGGCCCGGCGTGTCGAGCAGGTTGAAGACGATGCCGTCGCGCTCGAAGGTCATCACCGAGGAGGTGACGGAGATGCCGCGCTGCTGCTCGATCTCCATCCAGTCCGAGCGGGTGCGGCGGCGCTCGCCGCGCGCCTTCACGTGGCCGGCCATGCGGATGGCGCCGGAGGCGAGCAGCAGCTTTTCCGTCAGCGTCGTCTTGCCCGCGTCCGGATGGGAGATGATGGCGAAGGTGCGCCGGCGGGCGAAATCGGGCAGGTCGCCGGCGATGGCGGCGGCCGAGGGCTGGGAGGTCTCGAGCATGGCGGCTATATAGAGAAAAACCGTCCGGCACGGAACGGGCGAAGGGAGAATGGGATGATGCTTGTCGGCACGGCACGGTTCGGGGGCGCCGGCCGCGTCCTCGCGGCGGCGGCCCTCGGCGCCGCGGTCTTGGCGTCGGGCGCGGCCCGCGCAGTGATGCCGCCTTACGTCTATGAATCGGCGCGCAACAATGCCGCGAGCGTGATCGTGATCGCGGTGGAGAAGGTCAGCGCGCCCAAGCGCGAGTTCGGCAACTGCGCCGTGGCCGGCAAGGTGGCGAAGGTCGAGCGCGGCACCGCCTACGCCGAGGGCCAGGAGGTGACCGTCGCGGTGCCCTGCGCCACGCCCGAAGCCCTGCCGCCCATCGGCGGCACCATCTACCAGAACCTGCCGGACCTGCAGGCCTCCAAGTTCGGCCGCGCCTATCTCGACGCGGACGGAAAGGTGGTCCTCTCGCAGTACGAGCAGCTGAAGGCGGCGCCCTGAGCGGGGGACGCCGTCAGTCGCCCTGGCCGGGCTCCGGGGAGAACAGCTCCTCCTTGCCCGGCTTGCCGTCCCACTCCTTGGCGTCCGGCGGCGCGTCGCGCTTGAGGGTGATGTTGGGCCACACCTTGGCGTATTCCGCGTTCAAGGCGAGCCATTTCTCGAGGCCGGGCGTGGAATCGGGGCTGATGGCCTCGGCCGGGCACTCGGACTCGCACACGCCGCAGTCGATGCACTCGTCGGGATGGATGACGAGCATGTTCTCGCCCTCGTAGAAACAGTCCACCGGGCACACGGAGACGCAGTCCATGTACTTGCAGCGGATGCAGTTCTCGGTGACGACGTAGGTCATTGAGGGTTCCCTTTCGCGCGACGGCCTAGCGCACCCGCATGGCGCAGGCAAGGCGATACGGCGCCGCGCCCGAATAACAACTTCATTCGCCTGTGATTTCTTCGAAAAGCGCAGAGGCAGCAGTAGCATTCCCGCGCCGCTCGGAAAAGCGAACGATTCGCAGAACGCGCACGGACCGGTCCAGCCCCACCGTGAGCACCTGGCCGGCCCGCACCCCCTGGCCGGCCGCATCCACCCTGCGCCCGTCCACCCGCACGTGGCCGGCCCGCACCAAGTCGGCGGCCGCGGCGCGGGTGCGCACCACCCGCGCGTGCCAGAGCCAGAGGTCGATGCGCTGGCGCGGCGCGGGGGCGTTCACGCCTCAGTTGCCCTTCTTCTCCGATTCCATGCGCGCCTTCAGCGCCGCCAGGGCCGCGAAGGGGCTGTCGGGATCGAGCGGCTTGTCGCGCCGGCGGTCCTGATGGGCCGGCCGGTGCTCGCCCCGGGGCGGACGCGGCTGGTCGCCGCCCTCGCGCGGCCCGCGCGGCGGACGGTCGGGACGCGGCGGGCGCGGCCCGCGCTCGGCCTCGGCGCCTTCCGGCGCGTTCTCGCTGCGGCGATGGGGCGGGCGCCCCTCGCGGCGCCGGTCGCCCTGGAAGCGCTCGCCTTGGAAGCGCTCGCCCTGAGGACGTTCTCCCTGCGGGCGATCCCCCTGGGGCCTTTGCCCCTGGCGCTGGCCCTGGGGCCGGTCCCGGCGCGGCGCGCCCGGCGGGCGGCCGGGACGCCAGACCTCGATCATCTCGGGTTCCGCCGGCGCGCCCTCCACGGCCTCGGGGCCGCCGGGAGGGGCGGGCGCGTCCACTTCGGCGGCGGTCTCGGCGGCGGTGGGATCGCCGCTCGCCTCCAGCGCCTCGACGACCGCCTCCGCCTCCGCCGCGTCCTCGGCCGGCAGGTCGTCCTGGACGGCCTCCTCGCCGGCGGGGGCGTCAGCGGCGTCAGCGGCTTCCGCGGCGTCCGCCGCTTCGGCGGCCTCTTCCGCAGCGTCCGCGGCCTCGGGCGCCGGGGCGCTCTCGGACACGGCCTGCGCGGCCGCGTCGGCAGCCGCCTCGGCGGGCGCGTCGAACAGCAGGTCCGCCTCGATGGCGCCTTCCGGCACCGGCACGAGCGCGACGGCCTCGGGCGCTACAGCCTCGGGTGCGGCGGCCGGGGCCGCCTCGGCCTCCGGCGGCGGCGGCGGGCGGCGCTCCATGCGGTAGCCGAGCGACTTCAGGATCGAGGCGAAGTCCTCGCCCGAGCAGCCGGCGAGCGAGGTCATGCCCACGGTCACGGTGAAGCCGCGCCCGTCCACCGCGCCCGGCGGCTTGGGGCCGGGCGAGTTGGGCCGCCAGGCGAGCGCCGGGCGGATCAGGTCGGCGAGGCGCTCGAGGATGTCGACGCGCACCGCGCGCTCGCCGCACACGCGGAAGCCCACGGCGCGGTAGAGCCCCTTCTGCACCTCGTGGTCCACCGGGATCGAGGTGCGGCCCGACGCGGCCAGATGCGGCAGCTCGTCGAGGCCCTTCTGGGCGAGGCCGCCATGCTTCAGCGCGTAGAGCTCGGCCGCGAGCGAGCGGGGCGCCGGCTTCAGCAGGCCGGGCAGGTAGATGTGGTGGGCGCCGAAGCGCACGCCGTAGCCGCGCAGCGTGGCGCGCGCCGCCTGGTCGAGGGACTTCATCTCCTCGGCCACCTTGGCGCGCTCCAGCACGCCGAGGCTCTCGACGATCTGGAAGGCGATGCCGCGGCCGATGCCGGTGATGTCCTCCGCGCCGGCGAGCTTGTTCAGCGGCCCGAGCAGCTTCTCGATGTGGGCGCCGACCCACAGCGTCAGGCGCGCCTCCACCGGCTCGCGCGCGGCGCCGGAGAGGTGCTCGTCAGCGATGACCTTGAAGCGCGGCTTCAGGACCTCGTCGCCGGGGATGAGCTTGGCCACCGCCTCGCCGGTCCAGCGGATGGTGCCGTCGTTGGTGAGGACGAAGGCCTCGTCCACCGCCTGCGAGACGCGCAGGGCGCGCGCCTCGATCTCGCCTGCCAGCGCCTTCTGCGCGGCCGCGCGCAAGGCCTTCGCCTCCTCGCCGCCGGTGGCGGGGTCGGGAGCGAACTGGAAGCCGTGGAGGTGGCCGATGACATGTCCCTCGACAGTCACGTCACCGGTCTTGCTGATCTCGGTCTCAAGCATCGTGTTCTCTCGCAGGCGCCGCATGAGCACGCTGGTCCGACGGTCCACGAAACGCTGCGCCAGCCTCTCGTGCAGTGCATCGGACAGCTTGTCCTCGACCCCTCTCGTGACGCCTTGCCAGTACTGCGGGTCTTCTAGCCAATCGGGCCGGTTCGCGACGAAGGTGAGGGTCCTCACCTGCGCGATCCGTCTCGACAACGTGTCGATGTCGCCTTCTGGGCGATCGGTCAAGGCGATTTGACGCGCGAACCAGTCGTCGGGGATGCGGCCACCGGCCCCCACATGGCCGAAAAGCGTCGCCACCAGCTCCGCATGGGCGCCCGGGGAGATCTTGCGATAGTCGGGCACCTGGCACACCTGCCAGAGCCGCTCCACCTCGGCGGGAGACCTGACGCGGCCTGCGACGGCGCCATCCGCGCCCATGATCTCCAGCACCTTGACGTCGTCCGCCGTGGGCGCGCGGGCGAGGCCCTCCTCGCGCGGGACGGCGGCAAGGCTCGCCGCCAGAGCGGCGATGGAGCCGAAGTCCAGCGCCCCGTTGCGCCATTGCAACACCTTCACGGCATCGAACGCGTGGGCCTCCAGGCGCTCCACCAATTCCTGCTCGAAGGGCGGGCAGCGGCCGGTGGAGCCGAAGGTGCCGTCGCGGGTCGCCCGGCCGGCGCGCCCGGCGATCTGCGCCATCTCGGAGGGATTGAGACGGCGGAACTGCCAGCCGTCGAACTTGCGGTCCGAGGCGAACGCCACATGGTCCACGTCGAGGTTGAGGCCCATGCCCACCGCGTCGGTGGCCACCAGATAGTCGACGTCGCCGGACTGGTAGAGTTCGACCTGGGCGTTGCGGGTGCGCGGCGAGAGCGCGCCCATCACCACCGCCGCCCCGCCCCTCTGGCGGCGGATGAACTCGGCGATGGAATAGACCTCCTCGGCCGAGAAGGCGACGATGGCCGAGCGGCGCGGCAGGCGCGAGATCTTCTTCTCGCCGGCGAACGAGAGCGTGGACAGGCGCGGGCGCACCTGCACGCTCACGCCGGGGATGAGCCTCTCCACCACGCCGCGCATGGTGCCGGAGCCGAGCAGCAGGGTCTCGTGGCGGCCGCGCCGGTTGAGGATGCGGTCGGTGAAGACGTGGCCGCGGTCGAAGTCGCCGGCGAGCTGGATCTCGTCGATGGCGACGAACGCCACGTCCACGTCGCGCGGCATGGCCTCCACGGTGGCGACCCAGTAGCGCGGGTCCTTCGGCTTGATCTTCTCCTCGCCGGTGACGAGGGCGACCTTGTCCGGCCCGATGCGCTCGACGATGCGCTGGTAGACCTCTCGCGCCAGCAGCCGCAGCGGCAGGCCGATGAGCCCGCTCTCGTGGCCCAGCATGCGCTCGATGGCGAGATGGGTCTTGCCGGTATTGGTGGGGCCGAGGACCGCGCTCACCCCCCGCGCCCGGATCGAGCGGGGCAGCACGGCCCATTGGGTCACGTCATCCATCGGCTGTGGGGAATCCGCTCGTTTGAGGGAGGCTGTGTAGCATATTGGGACGCGGGCGCGATGGCGAAAGGGGCCGCGCGGAACGGGGCGGGAACGAAGCCGGCGCGAATCGGCGCAGGGATGGTGTTGCCGGGCTGTTCCTGGCGCGGCGGGCGCGGGCGGTGGGTGGTCGCAGCGCCGGCCGCACGCCAGGCCCTGGCCAGCTGCCCCTCCCCGCCTTCCTCGCTGCCCCCTCCTTAGCTCTCCTCGCTATCCCCTGCCCTCTGCCCCGCGCCGCGCGTTCCGCCCTCCCGCCGTCATGCTCCGGCTTGACCGGAGCATCCAAGGGCCGCTGGGCTCAGATCCAGCGTCCATGGGCCCTCCGGTCAAGCCGGAGGGCGACGGCGGTTGGTGCTTTCGCGTCCCCCTCTTGCCCTCTCTCGTCCCCTCTCCCCTTGCGGGAGAGCGTTAGGGTGCGGGGTGAGAGTGGCGACACACCCGGCGCCCCCCAACCCCCGCCCCTCGCCCGCAAGGGAGAGGGAAGAGCGATGGCGCCGATGCCGCGCTTGTGCCCTCACGCCCCACCGCCACCCTCCGCCGGGCTCACCACCAGCCGCCCCGAGGGCGCGCGCTCCACCGTGAGCGGCACGCCGTAGAGGCGGCTCAGCGTCGCCCCGGTCAGCACCTCCGGCGCCGGCCCGGCCGCGAACCAACCGCCGGCGCCCAGCACCGCCACCCGGTCCGCCAGCGCCAGCGCCTGCTCCGGCTCGTGGGTGGAGATCAGCACCGCGAGGCCGCGCGCCGCCAGCGCCCGCGCCTCCCGCAGCACCTTGAGGCGGTTGGCGAGGTCGAGGCTGGCGGTGGGCTCGTCCATGACGATCACGGGCGCGCCTTGCGCCAGCGCGCGGGCCACCAGGACCAGTTGCCGCTGGCCGCCGGACAGGTGGTTGAACGCGCGCGGCCCGAGATCGCCGATGCCGAGCGTGGCCAGCGCCGCCGCCGCTGCCGCGACGTCGCGCGGGCCGGGCGCGCCGAAGGCGCCGAGATGGGCCGTGCGGCCCATCACCACCATGTCGAGGACCGCATAGTTGAAGTCGCTTGGGCTCGCCTGGGGCACGTAGGCGACGACGCGCGCCCTGGCCCCGGCGCCGAGCGCGGCGAGCGGCGCGCCGGCGAGGCGGACGGCGCCGGCGATCGGCGGCAGCAGGCCGAGCAGGGTCTTGAACAGCGTCGTCTTGCCGACCCCGTTGGGACCGAGAAGGCAGGTGACGGTGCCGGCGTCGAGGCGCAGCGACAGGTCCCGCGCCAGCGCGCGGCCGCCATGGCCGATGGCGAGGCCCTCGGCCTCCAGAAGAGCTGTGACCGGCGGCGCCGCCTCCCGTCCGCTCACGGCACGAGGCTCCGCCGGCGGCGCGCCAGCAGCCAGACGAAGGCGGGCCCGCCGATGAGCGCCGTCAGCACGCCGAGCGGAATCTCGATCCGTGCCACCGAGCGGGCCAGCGTGTCCACCATCACCATGAAGGCGGCGCCGAGCAGGATCGAGGCCGGCAGCAGCCGGTCGAAGCGCGCGCCGACGATCAGGCGCGCCATGTGCGGCACCATCAGCCCGACCCAGCCGATGACGCCGGAGACCGCGACCGCGCTGGCGGTGACGAGGGTGGCGCCGCCGATCGCCAGCGCCCGCGTCCGGCGGGTTTCGACGCCAAGCGCCTGCGCCTCCTCCTCGCCCAGCGACAGCACGCCGATGCGCCAGCGCGCCAGCAGCAGCGCCGCGAGGCCGAGGCCGATGGCCGGCGCCACCGCCGCCACGTCCTGCGGCTTGACGCCGGAGAGGCTGCCCAGCAGCCAGAACGTGATGGCGGGCAGCTGCTCGTAGGGGTCCGCCAGCACCTTCACCAGCGCGATCGCCGCCCCCGCCAGCGCGCCGACGACGATGCCGGCGAGCACCAGCACCAGGATGTCGCCGCCGCCCCTGAGCGCCCGCGCCAGCAGCAGCACCACCGCCACCGTGGCGAGCCCGCCGGCGAACCCCATGAGCTGGATCGCCGCGACGTTCAGCCCCATGAGGATGCCGAGCACCGCGCCGAACCCCGCCCCGGTGGAGACGCCCAGGATGTCCGGGGAGACCAGGGGATTGCGGAACAGGCTCTGGTAGGCCGCCCCGGCGGCGGAAAGCGCCGCTCCCACCAGCGCCGCCGCGAGGATGCGCGGCAGGCGGATCTGGAACAGCACGGTGGCGGCCGCCGCGTCGTTCGTTTCGCCGAACGGGACCGTGAGAAGGGACGTGAGGACGTCCCGGGGGGAGATGGGGAACGGGCCGATGCCGGCGGCGATCACCAGGCTCGCGCCGAGCAGCGCCGACAGAAGGCCGAGCGCGGCGGCGGTCCGCGCCGCCCTCATCGGGCCGGCTCGCCGGCCGGGCGGGCGGGCAGGACTGGACCGAGCGGGATTTGGTAGAATACCTGGTAGAAATCGGCCAGGTCGTCCTCCATCGCGCCGCCGGCCTGGGCCGGATAGAGCGTGTGGAGCAGCCACAGGAGGCCGGCGAGCCGGTTCACCGAGGGCGGCGCGTCGACGAAGCCGAACGGCAGGCTGGGCGCCAGGAACACCCGCCCCGCCTTCACCGCCGGCACCGGCCTCCAGGCCGGCTGCTGCGCCACGGTGGCGGCGAAGAGCGGGTCGAGGGCGACGATGGTGTCGGGCGCCCACGCGATCACCTGCTCCGGCGACACGGCGGCAAGCGCGCCCTTCTCCCGCAAGCCCTCGGCGACGTTGACGGCGCCCACCCGCTCGATGGTCTCGGCGTTGATGGAGCCGCGGGTTCCGGTCTCCAGCCCCTCGGGGCCGCGGGCGAGGTAGACGCGCGGCCGGCGCTCCGGCGGCACCTCAGCCAACGCCTTGTCGACGCGGGCGAAAATGGCCTCGGCGGCGGCCGCGAGCGCGGCGCCGCGCGCCGCTTCGCCGAGGATCGCGCCGACGAGGCGCAGCGCCGCCGGGGTGTTGGAGAAGCGCCCGTCGATCAGGATGTAGGGGATGCCGGTCTGGGCCTGCACCCGGTCGGCGAGCGAGCGGTAGGTGTCTGTAATGGTGCCGAAATCGACGATCAGATCGGGCCTGGCGGCGATCAGCCGTTCGAGGTTCAGCGTGTCGCCCCGCCCGGTGAGGCGGCCGGTCTCGGGCAGGTCCCGCACGATCGGCAGGAGCAGCTCGCGCTCGGCCGGCCGGGGCGTGCGCACCCAGCCGGTCATCTTCCGCGGCGCCACCACGTAGAGCAGCACCGAGGCCGGCGGGCCGGCGGCGAACACCCGCGCGATCCGGTCCGGCACCTCCACCGTCCGCCCCGCCGAATCGGTCACGCTGCGGGCCGTCGCCGGCGCGATCGCCAGCGCGAGCAACGCCAGCGCCGCAAGCCCCGCCCGCCCGATCGCGCCCGCGCCGTGCCAGGTGCGCCACCCCATCCCGCGTCCTCAAGCTGCTGTGGATCATGTATCCGTTCATATATACCGCATATCCGACGCCGGTGCGGAAGCGACAGACCTTCCCGCCCGCAAGGCATCCCCGCACGCCCCCGCCACCCGCCCGCGGCGCTTGACAGGAGCGAGGCGCCGTCGCTTTGGTGGAGGCCATGACATCGTTCGTTCCACAGGACGCATCGTCCCTTCTGCCGAACATCGAGGCCAAGGCGCGGCAGGAGGTCAACGAGCCCCACTCCGCTGTCGTGCGCTTCGGCGCGGACCAGCCGCTGCGCCTCGATGCCGGCGTCGCGCTGCCGCACCTGCAGATCGCCTACCAGACCTATGGCGAGCCCAATGCCGCGCGCTCCAACGCCATCCTGGTGTGCCACGCGCTGACCGGCGACCAGCACGCGGCGAACCCGAACCCCGTCACCGGCAAACCGGGCTGGTGGGAGACCATGGTCGGGCCGGGCCGGCCCATCGACACCGAGCGCTTCTTCGTCATCTCGTCCAACGTGCTCGGCGGCTGCATGGGCACCACCGGGCCGGCCTCCACCAATCCCGCCAACGGCAAGGCCTACGGCCTCGACATGCCGGTGGTGACCATCCGCGACATGGTGAACGCGCAGGCCATGCTGCTCGACCATCTGGGCATCGAGAAGCTGTTGTGCGTCGCCGGCGGCTCCATGGGCGGCATGCAGGTGCTGCAATGGGCGGCGAGCTATCCCGAGCGGGTGTTCTCGGCGCTGCCCATCGCCACCGGGGCGCGCCATTCGGCGCAGAACATCGCCTTCCACGAGGTCGGCCGGCAGGCGGTGATGGCCGATCCCGACTGGCGCGGCGGACGCTACCTCGCCGACGGTGTGACGCCCCATCGCGGGCTGGCGGTGGCGCGCATGGCGGCGCACATCACCTACCTGTCCGACCAGGCGCTGCACCGCAAGTTCGGCCGCCGGCTGCAGGACCGCGCCAACCCCACCTTCGGCTTCGACGCCGACTTCCAGGTGGAGAGCTATCTGCGGCACCAGGGCGAGAGCTTCGTGCAGCGCTTCGACGCCAACTCCTATCTCTACGTCACCCGCGCCATGGACTATTTCGACCTCGCCGCCGACTATGGCGGCGTGCTCGCCAACGCCTTCGCCGGCTCGAAGACGCGCTTCTGCCTCGTCTCCTTCACCTCGGACTGGCTGTTCCCGACGCAGGATTCGCGCGCCATCGTCCATGCGCTGAACGCCTCGGGGGCGAGCGTGTCGTTCGCCGAGATCGAGAGCGACAAGGGCCACGACGCCTTCCTCCTCGACGAGCCGGAGCTGTTCGCCATCACCCGCGGCTTCCTCGACAGCGCGGCGCGCGCCTTCGGCCTGCCGGCGGGACGGGAAGGATGAGCGCCATGAGCGTGCGCGATGAGGTGCTCGACGAAAGCGTCGTCCGCTCCAAGGGCGGGCGTGTCGATCTCGTGGTGGTGGCGGAGATGGTGGTGCCCGGCTCGCGCGTGCTCGACGTGGGCTCGGGTGACGGGGCGCTGCTGGAGCTGCTCGCCACCACGCGCCAGTGCGACGCCCGCGGCATCGAATTGTCCCGCGAGGGGGTGAATGCCGGCGTCGCCCGCGGCCTCGCCGTGATCCAGGGCGACGCCGACGTGGACCTCGCCCATTATCCGGACGACGCCTTCGACTACGTCATCCTCTCCCAGACGCTCCAGGCGACGCGGCGCCCGCGCTGGGTGCTGGAGCAGATGCTGCGCATCGGCCGGCGCGCCGTGGTGTCGTTCCCGAACTTCGGCCACTGGCGCTCGCGGCTCGACCTGCTGGTCCACGGCCGCATGCCGCTGACCGATAACATGCCGGTGCCGTGGTACGACACGCCCAACATCCACTTCTGCACCATCCGCGACTTCGTGGAGCTGGTGGAAATCCTGGACGCCCGCATGGAGAAGGCGGTGGCGCTGGATTCTTCCGGCCACCGGGTGCGGGTGAACATGCCTTGGTGGGTCTGGAACCTGCTGGGCGAGCAGGCGGTGTTCCTACTCTCGCGCAAGGGCGCCGGCCGGGCCGGCTGAACCGCTCCCGCGCGGGCGCGCTCAGCCCGCCGGGACGCCGCCGGGAACGAGCACCGGCTCCATCGCCGGCTCGATGACCGCCGCGCGCCGGCGCACCTGGGCGGGGCGATGGAGCTGCTTGGTCGCCTCCACCACGAGCACCCCGGAGAACGGCAGCGAGAGCCGCGACCCGACCCGTTCCCAGGCCACCGCGGTGCGCAGGAACCAGCGGCTGGGCGGGGCATAGAGCGCCTCGCTCCACCCCACGGGGGTGAACAGGGCCTCGCGCAGCAGCGATACCACCTGCCCGCGGGAGAACGGACGCCCATTGCCGAACGGCGTGGTGTCGAGCCGGGCCCACACGCCGCGCCGGTTGGGCACCACGGCCAGGAGCCGCCCGCCGGGGGCGAGCACGCGCCAGACCTCTCCGAGCAGTTCCGCGGCGTTGGGGGTCATCTCCAGGACATGCACCGCCACCACCCGGTCGAACCGGCCGCTCGGGAACGGCAGCATGGTCTCGTCGGAGAGCGTGGCGAGCGTCGGCGCCGCCGACGGCCAGCGCACCACCCCCTGCGCTGCCGGCATGACGGCGATGCAGCGCTCCGCCTCCTCGCGGAACACGCCGAGATACGGCGTCGCATAGCCGAGGCCGAGCACCGCCATGCCGGTGACGTTCTCGAACCGCGCGCGAATGGCCCGGCCCAGAAGGCGGCGCGTCATCACGCCCACCGGCTGGGCGTAGAAGTTGCGGAGGTCGACGACGTCGAGGAACATGGATGCCCAATGCCTGAAGCCGATGGCGCCCTGAAGGCGGACCCAGCCCCGCCGCAGGCGGCAGGTTGTCGCTCTCCTCTTGCGCCACGCGCATGCCGAGCGCAACCCGGGCGGCGTGCGCTGGCGCCGGCACGGCATCGGGCTATCATCATGCCGACGGGCGGCGCGGGAAACGGGGGACTTCGACACCGCCCTCATGTCCCGGACACACGATGGCGTCATACTGGGCGCCGCCTATTCACACCCGAGGCACGATCCGGGCAGATGATCCGATCTGCGCGGTTCGTGCTTCAAGGCGCGACAGGAGGATCACCTTGCCGGCCGAGATCCGCATCGTTCCCTGCCTCGACGACAATTACGCCGTGCTGCTGCACGATCCGGTGACCGAGGCCACCGCGGTCATCGACGTGCCCGAGCCCACCCCGGTCATCGCCGCGCTGGAGAAGGAAGGCTGGAACCTCACCCACATCCTCATCACCCACCACCATCAGGATCATGTGCAGGGCGTGCCGGCGCTCAAGGCGCGCTATGGGGCGACCGTGGTGGGTCCGAAGGCTGAGGCCGCCGCCATTCCCGGGCTCGACGTGGCGGTGGTGGACGGTGACCCTGTGGCCGTCGGCTCCCTGGTGGGCCGGGTGCTGGAGACGCCGGGCCACACCGCGGGCCATGTGTCCTATTTGTTCGAGGGCGAGCGCCTGCTGTTCGCCGGCGACACGCTGTTCACGCTCGGCTGCGGCCGGCCGTTCGAGTGCGACCCGCCGGTGCTGTGGGCCTCGCTCCAGCGCCTGAAGGGGCTGCCGGGCGACACCCAGGTCTATAGCGGCCACGAATACACCCTCTCCAACGCCCGCTTCGCGCTCTCGGTGGACCCGGGCAATGCCGCGCTCAAGGCGCAGGCGGCGGTAGCCGAGGCGAAGCGCGCCAAGGGCGAGCCGACCATCCCCTCCGCCATGGCGGACGAGCTCGCCGCCAATCCGTTCCTGCGCGCCGACGATCCGGCCATGGCGGAGATGCTCGGGGTGGACGGCGCCGACCCCGGCGCCGTGTTCACCGAGCTGCGCGCCCGCAAGAGCGCGTTCCGGGGCTGAGGGGATGAGCGTGCCTCCAGCGGCGCTGGGCGCCGATGAGATCATCGCCCTGCTCGGCCTCGCCCCGCATCCGGAGGGCGGCCATTTCCGGGAAACCTTCCGCGACGCGGCTCCGCCGGGCGGGCGGGGGGCATCGACCGCCATCTATTTCCTGCTCCGCGCCGGCGAGCGCTCGCACTGGCACAAGGTGGACGCGGTGGAGATGTGGCATTGGCACGCCGGCGCGCCGCTGGTGCTGCGGGTCGCGGAAGAGGGCGCCCTGCCGCGCGAGCAGGTGCTCGGGCCCGGCCTCGCGGCCGGCCACCGTCCGCAGGGGATCGTGCCGGCTCACGCCTGGCAGGCGGCCGAGAGCCTCGGCGACTGGACGCTGGTGGGGTGCACCGTGGCGCCCGCCTTCGCCTTCGAGGGCTTCGTGCTGGCGCCGGCGGGATGGGAGCCGGGCTAGGCGCGAGCCGATCGAATGGAATCATTTTGATCGGTGAACCGCCCTCTGGCTGAATGACAGAGCACGCCCCGGGCATTGCGGCGGCCGCGCCTCGTCAGCTGCGCGCCGCCGAGATCGCCACCGCGTCGCCCTCCACCACGTCAGCGGTGGCTTCCGCTCCCATGAGGCCGAGCAGCTTGGTGCGGGCCCGGTTGACGCGGCTCTTGATGGTGCCGAGCGCGCACCCGCACACCTCCGCCGCCTCCTCGTAGGACAGGCCCGCCGCGCCCACCAGCACCAGCGCCTCGCGCTGGTCGTCCGGCAGCTGGCCCAGCGCATCCTTCAGCGAGGAGAGGGTCATGGACCATTCCTGGCCCGGTCCCATGTTCGTGTCCTGCTGCGCCAGCACCGACAGGCCGTCGCTCTCGCGCCGCCGCTTGCGGATCTCGGTGTAGTAGGTGTTGCGCAGGATGGTGAAGAGCCAGGCGCGCAGATTGGTGCCGGGATCGAACTTGTCGATGTTCGACAGCGCCTTGAGGAGCGTCTCCTGGACCAGGTCGTCGGCCTCCGTGCGGTCGCGCGTCAGCGAGCGCGCGAAGGCGCGCAAGGCGGGCAGGAACTCGAGCACCTCCCTCTGGAGGGAGCTGGCATCCATTCCTGGCGTTTTTCCCGGCGGATTCATGGACACCTTCTTCGGACCGATGGGTTGCGGTCGTCACCCTTGTCCTGCCCATCCGCGTCCAGCGGACGAAGGGCGGTCAGGATGTCCGGCTGCCCGGACCGACCAGGCCCCGGCACGACGCTGGAACGCGCAGCTCCCGCGAGCGAAGCGGGCGGCCTTGCCGACCGCGGCGCGAACACCACCGAAATCATACGATCTCCGACGCCAACCGGATCACGGACGCGGGTGGAGCCGACCGGCCCGCCCGCGCCTCCCGATAACGTGAGCTCGGCTGTTTGGTTCCCGCTTCGCTCAGGACCGACCTCCGCCGACCGGCGCGCTGCTCTTCTGGCCGCCCTTCTGGCCGGCCTGGGAGGCCAGCGCGCGGTTGCGGGAGAAGCTGCGGTCCTCGTCGGCAACGCTTTGGCCGCCCTTGCGGCCGGCCTCGGCGGCGAGCGCCCGGTTCTGGAAGAAGCTGCGCTTCTCGGCAGGAACGCTCTCGCCACCCTTGCGGGCGATGGCGCGCTGCTTCTCCGCGTCCATGGCGGCGAAGCCGCGGTTGGAGGTGCCCTTCGAACGCGCTTTATCCATGGTTCATCCTCGAGTCTTGGCAGGCCCGTCGAGTCGCACGGATGGGACTCGCTCGAGGATAACGAGGCAGAACCGCTACGGTTCCCTGCCGGGGCCTGCGGCCTGAACGCGATCGTGCCCATGGCGCTGCCCGCCGGGGGCGGCGCCGGTCCGCAGCGGGAAGTCACCCGTCACGCGAACGTTATCGCCGTCCTCGACGCGCTGGAGCTGGCCGCCGAGCTGGCTGGCGAAGCCCTGGTCGAGATCGAACCGGCCGGGCTGCGCGCCGGAGCCCGCCACCGGCCCGGCGGCGATGGTGATGGTGAACCGCCCGCCGCCCTGGTCGCAGCCCACCGTGACCGGCAGAAGCCTGGGCGCGTCCGGCGCGGCCAGGCCCAGGACGATCTCCACCACCATGAGCGCGAACGGCACCGCCATGTCGATGGGCAGCAGCAGGTCCGGAGCGTCGATGCGCACCGCCAGGCTGCGGTCAGGCACGCCTTCGAGCAGCGCCGCGAGCTCGCGCAGCAGCTCGCGCAGCTTCACCGTCGAGCCCTCGTTCGCCTCGTGCAGGATGCGATGGACCACGGCGAGCGTGTTGACCCGGGTGCGCAGCTCCTCGAAGCGGCGCCGGTCCTCGCCCTGGCCGATGCCGAGGCCATAGAGGCTGAGAAGGCTCACCACCACCTGGAGCGAATTCTTGATGCGGTGGTGAATCTCGCGCACCAGCGCGGTCTTCTCGGCGAGATTTTCCCTGAGCTTGGCGTCCCGCAGCCGCACCGCGAGCGCCATGTGCTCCACCGCCGCGCCCAGGGCGCGGAACTCGCTCGGCGCGCGTTCGAGCCGCGTGGGACGGAAGCGATAGTGGCCCTTGCCGTAGACCGAGGTCACGCGCCGCAGATAGTTCAGCCATTGCAGAACCATCCGGTCCACCGCGAACCACAGGCCGACGAGGCTGAGCACCGCCACGAGGCCGGGCAGGGCGAAGCTCGCCGCCACCGCGAACGGGGTCCAGCCGAACAGGTCCTGGGTCGGCAAGGCATAGGCCGCGATCAGTCCCTGCCGGTCGAGCGGCGCGACGGTATAGGTCCAGCTGCGGCCGGTGGCGTCGGTCACCTCGCGCAGCTCGTTCCCGGCCCCGGCGAAGCGGGACGGATCGAACAGGACCTGGCTCAAGGCGCGGGAATTGGAGACCAGTTCCCGGCCCGCGGCATCGAAGATCGCGGCCACCCCGCCGGCCTCCACCGTCGCCTGGCGCAGCATGGTGTCGAGGCGGGCGGCGTCGAGGCCGAGCGCCATGGCGCCATCGAAGCTGCCGTCGGGGGCACGCAGCGGTTCCAGCACGATGATGATCTCGTTCCGCGTGGCGGCGCTCACCTGGCGTTCCGTCATGGCGAGGCGCGAGGGCGCCTTGGACAGGCTCTGCCACCACGGCTCGCCCGCCACCGAGCGCGGCCCGGGGATGGCGCTGCAGGTGATGGTCCCCTCCTTGTCCAGGACGCCCATGTTTGACACGAAGGGCAGGCTGAGCGTGGCGCCGTAGAGCGTCGCCTGGCAGCCCGCGCCCGCGGCCCGCACCGTGTCCACCGTCTGGAGGGTCTGAAGCACGCTCTCGGCCGAGGCGATGATGTTGGCCTGGCTGGACGCGGCCGAGACGGCGAGCTGGAGCAGGCGCTGGCGCGCCTCGTCCTGCGCCCCGCTCAGGTGCATCAGCCCCTGCACCATGCTCAGGGTCGCCACCGGAGCGATGGCGAGCAGCGCCACCAGGAGCAGGCGCCGCCGCACACTGTCGAGCAGGTCCCGCGGCTGGCCCGCCGCGAGAGAGAAGATGCCGGCACGCCTGCGGGGGTCAACGCGCGCCGCTTCCTGTGGCACCAGCTCCATCCCCTGCTCCGAGGTCTCCCCAAGCTGCCGCATGCCAGTCCCGTCCAGGCCAGCGGCAGACGGCGCGCACCGGTTCAACCTATAATGCCAGGGTAAGGTGCAAGTTCCCGCAAAAATCGGGAACTTTCGCCGCCTTCGGGCGTTCCACGCGGTCGGACCTCATCCGCGCCGCAAGCGAGGAATTGCGCATGCCCCATCAGTCGATCGTCAAGCAGCTGCCCTTCTTGCGCCGCTACGCGCGCGCCCTTTCGGGAACCCAGCGAGCGGGCGACCTCCTGGTGCAGGAGACCCTCCAGGCGATCCTCGACGGCAAGATCGTCATCAATCCGGGCGCCTCGCCCCGCGTCGCGCTCTACCGCGCGTTCCACGGCGTCTGGACGCGGCGCGCCGGGGCGGGAGGCGATCCGGCCTCGCGGACCGACGAGCGGCTGCAGGCGCTCGATGTCGGCGCGCGCGTCGCGCTCCTGCTGACGGCCATGGAAGGCTTCACCTATGCGGAGGTGGCCTCGATCCTTTCCACGTCCATCGACGACGTGGAAGCCCAGGTGGTCGCCGCGCAGCGGGAGATCGACCGGCAGATCGCCACCCGCGTGCTCATCATCGAGGACGAATGGGTGATCGCGCTCGACCTGAAGACGCTCGTGACCGAGATGGGACACGAGGTGATCGGCGTCGCCCCGACGCACAAGAAGGCGGTGGAGCTGGCGCGCAACGGCGACTTCGGCCTGGTCCTGGCGGATATCCAGCTCGCCGACGGCTCCTCCGGCATCGACGCGGTGACGGACATCCTCTCCCATTTCAACGTGCCGGTGATCTTCATCACCGCGTTCCCGGACCGCCTGCTCACCGGCGAGCGGCCGGAGCCCACCTACCTCATCACCAAACCGTTCCTGAGCGAGACGGTGAAGGCGACGGTGGCGCAGGCGCTGTTCTTCCACGAGGCGCGCAGCGAGCCCACCGCCGCCTGATCCGCACGGGGCGATTTGCCGCCGGGCGGGATCGCTTTGCGCCGCCGGGCGTTTGAAGGTCGGGGCCACGCCGGCCGGGCGCACGACCAGCCGGCGGACACCCCTTCGGATGCGCGCGATCCGATCAAATTGAATCAATTTGATCGGTGAATCGCCCTCTAACTTAATGACAGAGAACGCGTTATCCGATCACCTTGCGTTGCAGGCCGATCGGCGCGTGCTCTAAGTTTGCGGTTGCGTCGGCGGGCGCCCCACAGGGCCCCACCGGCGGACGAGACGTCACACAGGAAGCGGAGATGCGCCCATGGCCGACAAGCCCGTGACCGCCAAGGTCGAACCCTCCATCGAGGACATCCGCAAGGACCTCGAGACGCTGAAGGAGGACTTCACGCGTCTCGCCGAGACCCTCGGCAAGACCGCCCGGCAGACGGCGAAGGACGCGGCCGGCGGCGCGGAGATGGCTGCGGGCGAGGTGTCCGACTGGGCGGAGGAGCAGTATCTCCAATTGCGCGAAACCATCCGCGCCCAGCCGCTGACGGCCTGCGCGGTCGCCGCCGGCATCGGCCTGGTCCTGGGCCAGGTGCTGCTGCGCCGCTGAGCGTCCTCAACCGAAGACGTCCCCGCAATTGCCCGTCGTGCCCGGCCGTTCGCCGGGCATCGGCCCAAGCCCCGGACGCGGCGCTGATGACCGGCCGCGTCCGGCGAGGTGGCGCCTTCGGCAGCATCTCTTGCGCCGGGTCCGCCGCCGGGCAGGGCGCGTTGCGGCCGTCGAAGAGGCTCGCAACGGCCGCTCGCGCCGGCAAGGCGCGGTCTCAATCCGGAATGTTGAAGCCCATGCCGCGCAGGGCCCCGCGCAGAGTGGCGCCGTCATAGGGCTTGCCCACCAGCGCCACCCCTTCCACGCCGCCGAACTCGCCTTCGAGGTCCTCGGTGCCGTAGCCGGTGGCGATGACGACGCAGAGGCCGGGCACCAGGGTGCGCAGCTCGCGCACCACCTCGTCGCCGCGCATGTCCGGCAGGCCGAGATCCACCACTGCGAGGCGGAAGGCCTCGCGCTCCGGCATCTCCTGGGCGGCCTGGGCATGGGCGAGCGCGGCCTTGCCATGCGAGGCGACCGTCACCTCGAAGCCGTGGTCCTCCAGGATCTGCTGCGCCACCATGGCGACGAAGGGCTCGTCCTCCACGAGCAGCGCCGCGCCCTTCCTCTCGATGGCCTGTTCCAGGATGCTCGTCACCTTGCGTACCAGCTCCGCCTGCGTGAAGGGCTTGGTGAGCAGGTTCACTCCCCTGTCCAGCCGTCCCTGGCGCAGCACCGCATTTCTCGCATAACCGGTGGTGAAGAGCACTCGAATTTGCGGCACCACCGCGCGCAGGCGCGCGGCAAGGGCCGGCCCATCCAGTCCCGCGCCGAGGCGGATGTCGGTGAACAGCACCTCGGGGCGCTGGGCGGGATCAAGCGCCTCCACAAGCGCCAGCGCCGCCGCGCCGTTCTCCGCCTCGCTCACCTCGTGGCCCGCGGCCCTGAGGGCGCCGACGCCGAGCTGGCGCGCCTGGGGATCGTCCTCCACAACCAGGATACGCGCCTTGCGTGCCTCCGCGGGCTCCTGCCGCTCGGCGCGCTCGTCCTCGTCCACCGGCCGCTCCAGGCGCGGCAGATAGAGCTTCACCGTGGTGCCCTCGCCCACCTCGCTGTAGATCTTCACGTGGCCGCCGGACTGCTTGACGAAGCCGTACACCTGGCTGAGGCCGAGGCCGGTGCCGTCGCGCGGCCCCTTGGTGGAATAGAAGGGCTCGAACACACGCGCCATCACCTCGGGGGGCATCCCCGTCCCGGTGTCGCTGACGCAGATCACCACATATTGGCCGGCCACCACGTCGTGGGCCTCGGCATAGGCGTCGTCGAGGTAGGCATTGGCGGTCTCGATGGTGAGCTTGCCGCCGTCCGGCATGGCGTCGCGCGCATTGACCGCGAGATTGAGGACCGCGTTCTCCAGCTGGTTGCGGTCGATCTCCGTGGGCCAGAGCCCGCCGGAAAGAACCGTCTCCAGGGTGACCCGCTCGCCGAGCGCGCTGCGCAGCATCTGCGACATGCCGACCAGGAGCCGGTTCACGTCGGTCGGCTTGGGATCGAGCGGCTGGCGGCGCGAGAACGCCAACAGGCGCTGGGTGAGGGTGGCGGCGCGCATGGCGCCCTGGCGGCAGTGGTCGAGGAAGGTGCGCGCCTGCAGGTTCTCGGGGCCGATGCGCCGTTCGGCGGCCTCCAGGTTGCCGACGATGACGGTGAGCAAATTGTTGAAATCGTGGGCGATGCCGCCGGTCAGCTGGCCGACGGCCTCCATCTTCTGCGCCTGGCGCAGCTGCGCCTCGGTGGCGAAGCGCTCCTTCATCTCCATCCGCAGGCGCTCGTTGGCCTGGGCGAGTTCGGTCGTGCGCTGGGCGACCAGGCGTTCGAGCTCCTCGTGGGAACGGGCCAGCGCCTCGCGGGCCGCGACGATCTCGGCGATGTCGGTGCAGCTGCCGTACCAGCGGTCGACGCGCCCGTCCTCGTCGCGCACCGGCACGGCGCGGCACAGGAACCAGCGATAGGAGCCGTCGGCCGCGCGGAAGCGGCATTCGCGGTTGAACGGCTCGCCGCTGGCGATGGAGGCCTGCCAAGCCAGGGTCAGCTCGCCCTTCTCGTCGGGATGGACGTACCCGAACCATTCCCCGAAGCTGCCATCCTCCACCGAGGCGCCAGTATATTCCTCCCAGCGGTGATTATAGTAGTCCCCCTCGCCCTGCGGGTCGGCGGTCCACACCATCTTGGGGAGCGCCTCCGCCAGCAGGCGATACCGGCGCTCGCTGACGGCGAGGCGCTGCTCGGCCTTCTTGATCTCCGAGATCTCGACCACGGTCGTGCCGACGAAGCGCGTGACGCCGGCGCCGTCCCTCACGGGATAGAAGCTCACCAGCCAGTGCCGCTCGACACCGGGCTTCGCCGGCGTCATGCCCTGAATCTCCACGTCCGGGACGACCTCGCCGGTCTCGAACACGCGGTCGATCAGCGCCGCGGTCCGGTCGGCGAACTCGGGCAGCAACTCCGCGACCGTCCGGCCCAGATGGGTCTCGCGCGAGATGCCGCCCATGCGCGCGAGCGTCTCGTTCACCTGGACGAAACGACGGTCCCGGTCGAAGAAGGCGAAACCCAGCGGCGCGTGGGAAAGCAGTGATTCCAGGGTCGCGAGCGTGGTTTCCTTCTCGCGCGCCGTCTCGGCGAGCGAGGCGCGGGTCTGATCGAGGTTGACGAGGCTCGCGCGCAGCAGCGCGGCGATGAGACAGCAGGCCAAGCCATTGATGGCGAAGGAGGTAAGGGAGACGATGGCCCCGGTGGCGTTCGCGCCCGTCCACGTCTCCCCGGGGACGAAGGTGGCATTGGCGCCGACGGCAAGCACCAGGCCGAACAGGCCGACCCGCAGCCCGCCCACCAGCGCCACCAGCAGCACCGCCGGAATCTGCAGCAGGAAGGGCGCGTAGTCGCGCAACGCGTAGGCGGATAGCGAGCGGAGCGCGAACGCGGCCGCGATGACGGCCACCGCGAAGGCGATTCGCCAGCCAAGGGTGCGTTGGCGCGCGATAAACCGCATGGATGACGCGACAGGTCCTGAAACTGGCGCGTCCATTCCCCCTCCCGATGCTTTCACCGGCTCACCATGGCCTTGAACGGCCGCACGTTTCAATGCGCAGCCGCTTACCGGCGTCGACGCAGGGTCGCGCTTGGCGGGTGGGGATGGGTCGGGAGATGGCAAGGTGGCGTGCCGGGCCGGGCGCGCGGGGCGCCCGGCCCGCTCTCTCGTCAGCGCGTCGGGACCGGCTGGGCCGGCGCCTTGGCGGCGCTGTTGGACTTCGGCGCCTCGTATTCCTGGAAGGTGGGCGCCGCCTTCAGCTCGTCCTTGGTCTTGCGCACCACCACGTGGTCACCGGCGTCGGAGCCGCGGACCAGCTCCACCATCTGGAACGGAACCGCCACGTCCTTCTCGCCGATGCCCAGGAAGCCGCCGACACCGATCACGGCGCCGATCACCCGGCCATCCCGCGCCAGCACCACGTCGTTGATCTCGCCGATCGACTCGTTGCCCGCGCCGCGGACGGACATGCCGATGAGATCGCTTGCGAGCATCTGATCGGCGGTCTGCATGCCGATGAAGCTGGCGGCCGGCGCGGGGGTCGCGGGGGCCGTGGCCGCCGGAGGCTGGGTTGCCGGATTGGCGGGTGTCGTGGTCGGCGCGGCCTGCTGGGCGATTGCCGCCGAGGCGAGAAGAGAGGCCGCGGCCACAGTCAAGAACTTGATGTTTTTCATATCATCCTCCAATCCATTGGTTGTGATTTAGATGTCATGGCGAAAATGCGACAACTACTCCTGATCTATCGCGCTTCAGAGCCCCGGGACCTCACATCTCGGAGCCCTGGATCGATATTTCTGAAGCGATATCGCATCTCGACGCTCATGCTCTTCTGGTCAAACGTGCGCAGGGTCATCCGGTTCCCGGGAAAACCTGGGACGGAGAGCGATCAAGGGTGGCAAGCTGGGGCTTGTGCGACGCGTTGGGCCGTGGCAACAGACCTCTGTCCTCGGGCGCCGGGGCACAGGCCGGACCTGCGGGTCTTGCAGCCGCGGCAAAGCCACCCAGATAACTCCGGTTTCCAGAGCAGGACCGCCCGCCCCATGTTCCGCGCGCTTTCAGACTTCATCACCGAGATCACGGGCGGGGAGCGCGAGGTCGTCGCCTTCGCCGACAGCGACTACCGCCTCGCCGCGGCGGCCCTTCTCGTCCATGTGATGTCCATCGACGGCGCGGTGACCGCGGAGGAGCAGGCGATCCTGAAGGACATCCTGGCGCGCCGCTTCGATCTGTCCCCCGAGGACACCGAGGCGCTGCTCGACTTAGCCATTGCCAAGGATGCCGAAGCGGTCGATCTTTATGCGTTCACGAGCGTGCTCAACCGCGCGCTCGACGACGAGGGCCGGCGCCGCATCGTGGAGATGATGTTCGAGGTCGCCTATGCCGACGGCGGGCTCAGCGAGTTCGAGGACAATCTCGTCTGGCGCGCCGCAGAGCTGCTGAACGTGGGCTCGCGCGAGCGCACCCGCATCCGGCGCGAGGTCCGCGACGAGACGGAAGGGGACGGTGAGCAACAGGACTAGGCTGCCCAAGGTGCCCTCCTCAGAAAGCCCGCCCGGCGGCGCAGACCCTTGCGCCTGCGGCGGCGAGGCCGGCACGCTCCTCGTCATCGTCCATCAGGCCCATTCGACGCCGGGCCGCATCGGCCAGCGACTGTCGCTGCGCGGCCACGGGCTCGACGTCCGCCGCCCCGCCCTCGGCGATCCGCTGCCCGCCGATCTCGCCAGCTATGCCGGCGTGGTGATCTTCGGCGGTCCCATGAGCGCCAATGACAGCCACGGCTATATCCGCGAGGAGACCGACTTCTCCGCCCGGGTGCTGGCGGAAGGCCGGCCGCTCTTGGGCGTCTGCCTCGGCGCGCAGATCATGGCGCGCGCCCTCGGCGCCCGCGTCGCCCCGCACAAGGACGGGATGTGCGAGATCGGCTACTACCCGCTCGCCGCCACCGAGGCGGGCAAGGAGCTGCTGGACTGGCCGAGCCACGTCTATCACTGGCATTCGGAAGGCTTCGACCTGCCGGACGGCGCGCAGCTGCTCGCCACCGGCGAGACCTTTCCCAACCAGGCCTTCCGCTACGGCCGCAGCGCGTTCGCGCTGCAGTTTCATCCCGAGGTGACGCGCGAGATGATGTCGGTATGGATCGTGCGCGGCGCCCACCGGTTCGTCCAGCCGGGCGCCCAGGCGGGGGACGCCCATATGGAGGGATGGGAGCGGTACGACGGCGCCGTGGACCGCTGGCTCGACCGCTTCATCGACACCTGGCTCGGGGCCAAGCCCGCCGGCGCCGCCACCGGGCGATAGGCGCACGCTCGCAATTTGCAAAACGCAAGTGCGAATTGCGAGGTCGCGATAGCGTATCGCTATATGTAGCATGAATTCGGCGCCGATAACCCTATATCCAGCATCCGCCTTCTGGCCGGCCCCTTGCTCTCCAGCATCGTGCCGGCAGTCAGGTTCATGCGTCGCCGGCCCCGATCGGGGCGCCCGCTCTTGGCGGACGCCCCGTTTCGCTTCCGCCTCCCGCCATCGCCCTCTCCGGGCCTCGTCGCCGATGCCGCGGCGCGCGGCGAATTCGCTGCAACGCAAAAAGCCGCGTGCCATCCCGCCCCGGACGCAGTATGGTCCGACGTCGCGCCCGGCGGTATCAACATAGTTCCCCTGGGGAAGGGCTCAACCTCTTTCCCGCAGTGGCGCGCCTCATCAAGGTTCCAACGACCGATCGCCCTGTCGTCAGATCGAGGCCGGCTTGCTTTCTCGCCCTTATCCGGGCGCGGCCGGTCCGCATGAGGAAGGATGCAGCGATGGACGCGCGCGCGCCTTTGCCGCCGATCCGCGGGATCGGCTATTCGATCCGTGCCACGTCGCCGGAGTTCGACGATCTCGATGCCAAGCTCGACGAGGCCGAGCGCCTGGGCGTGGACTTCGCCGAGCTGCCTCTGTTCGCCTGGACCCTGGTGGTCGGCGGGCGGGTGCTGAGCGAGCGCCTCGCCCGCCTCGTGGCGGCGACGCGCGACCGGCCGTTCGCCTTCACCGCCCACGGCCCGCTCGCCATCAACCTGATGGACACCAAGGACCGCCTGCCGCGCCATGTGGCGCTGCTGGATGCCGCCATCGCCGTCGCGGGGGCGGTCGGGGCGGTCAATCTCGTCATCCATGCCGGCTGCGTGCGCGGCGACGACGACGTGGAGGTGGCCTATGTGCGCCAGCGCGACGCCCTGGCGGCCGCCGGCGACAAGGCGGCCGCAGCCGGCGTGACGCTGTGCGTCGAGAACGTGTTCCGGTTCGAACCCATGCGCGAGACGGCGCTGCCCGGACGGCTCGCCGCGGAGCTCGACGCCATCGACCATCCCCATGTGCGGGCGACGCTCGACGTCAGCCACGCGCTCCTGCGCTGCAACGATGCGCGGGCCGACTTCATGCGCGAGATCGCGGCGCTCGCGCCCTTCGCCCGGCACCTTCACGTCCATGACAGCTTCGGCCGCCCGTCGGAGAGCTGGGCCATCGACGAGGCCGAGCGCGCCGCCCTCGGCGAAGGGGACCTTCATCTGCCGCTCGGCTGGGGCGCCATCGACTGGGACGCGGTCGCCGGCGCCTGCCGGTTCCCGCCCGGAACCGTGGTCAATCTCGAGCTCCACCGGCGCTATTGGGCGGAGCTGCCGGGCCAGATCGCCGTGCTGCGCGACTTCGCCGGCAGGCTCGCCACCGCCCCCCTGGCCGCGTGAGACCGCCGATTGGCGATTCAGCCGCGCCCGCGGATGGTGTAAGAGCAGACCATGGGCAACCCGCCTTGGGTGGCCGCTGGTGCCGCGGGATCGGCAGGGAGGATCACATGTGGCTCAAGGCCTCGCGGCGCATCCTTCGGGCGCCGCGCGCCGTGCTGGCGGGCCTGCTTGCCGGCGCGCTCGCAGCGTCCGCGGCGACGCCCGCCCTGGCCCAGGGCGCGAGCGGCGTGCCCGCGCAGGCCGTTCCGGCCGACCCCGTGCCGCCCGCCGGCGAGGGCCTCACGGCGCCGCCGCTGGTGAGCCCCAAGGGCGTGGAGAGCGTGCCGGTGAGCCCCGGCGGCGGCGCATTCGCCGCCGAGGAGATCGAGCTCGCCTCGGTCCCGGTCCTGATCGTGTCCGGCACGGCAAGCTGGGACGACGCCTATGACGCCCTGGTCGGGGCAGCCAAGGCGGGGGAGGCGGAGCTGTCGCGCCTCGGCCTGACGCGGGCCGGCGAGGTCATGGTGGTCTACACCGAGAGCGACGACCGCGGCTTCGCCTACGAAGTGCAGTTCCCCTTTTCCGGGACCACCTCGCAGAGGCCCTCCGGCACCATGAAGCTCGGCGCCTCCCAGGCCGGCAAGGTGCTGAGGTTCCGCCACGCCGGCACGTTCTCGGACATGGACAACACCTACGAGCAGATCTTCAACTATCTCGACGTGAAGAACCTGACCGCGGGCGACTTCTACATCGAGCGCTACCGCACCGACCTCGTCACCGCCGCGCCCGAGGCGCTGGAGATCGACATCCTCGTCCCTGTGCAGTGAGGGCGGGCGCGGCGAGGCGCCGCTTCCCTCGGCGGCGCGAATCCTCTTCACTGCACCAGGGACCGGGGGCGGGGCCGGCGGGATATGGCCGCGTCCCAAGGGAAGGTCGGAGAGGGGTTCGCGGAGGCGACAATGCCGCGGCTGTTTACCGCCATCGAGATTCCGCGCGAGGTCGGAACCACCCTGTCCGAGCTGCGCGGCGGCATTTCCGGCGCCCGCTGGATCGATCCGGAGAACTATCACGTCACCCTGCGCTTCGTCGGCGACGTGGACGACGCGCTCGGCCGCGACATCATGCTGATGCTGGGCCAGGTGCGCCGGCCGGCCTTCGACGTGACGCTGGACGGCGTCGACCAGTTCGGCGGCCACAAGCCGCGCGCCGTGTTCGCGGCGGTGAAGGCCAATCCCGCCTTGAGCGAGCTCCAGGCCGAGCAGGAGCGGCTGATGCAGCGGCTCGGCCTCGGCGCGGAGGGGCGCAACTTCAAGCCTCACGTGACGCTGGCCCGCCTGCGCGACGCCTCGACCCGCCAGGTCGCCGATTATCTCGCCGCGCGCGGGCCCTATCGCAGCCCAACCTTCCACGTGCCGCGCTTCGTGCTGTTCTCGTCCCGCGACAGCGTCGGCGGCGGGCCTTACGTCGTGGAAGCCGCCTATCCGCTGATCTGAGGCCGGTGCGAGCCTTCCCGGCCGAGCCCTGGGCCTGCAAACCTTGCGCCCGCGGGAAAGGTCCCCATCTGATTCCTCCGGAGCGGGCGCTCTTGCCAGAGCGCCCTGCGAGGCACGGAAAGGACAGGTGGATCGGATGGACTGGAGCTCACTTTCGGGTGCCGACGGCGCCCGCGCGGCGCGCGACGAGCGCCGGGTGCGCTCGGGTTTCTGGGACAAGCTCGGGCGCCATGCGAGCTATATCCCCTTCGCCGAGGAAGCGGTGGCGGCCTATTACGCCGCTTTCGACAAGGCGACGCCGCTGCACGTGCGGGCGACGCTGCTCGGGGCGCTCGCCTATTTCGTCCTGCCCTTCGACCTGGCGCCCGATCTGCTGCCGCTGGTGGGCTTCGGCGACGATGCGGCGGTGCTGATGGGGGCGTTTCGCCTGCTGTCGGATCACATCCGCCCGCACCACCATGCCGCCGCCCGCGCGGCCCTGTCGGAGCTGCGCGCGGCGAAGGCGGAGTAGGGCACGCGCCGCTCGGCCTGCGCCGCGAGCCGAGCGGACCACGCATTCCCGCTCTCAGCGAAAGGCCGCTTCATCGCGGCCGTGGCGCTACCGTCCGGTGGTCAGAACCACCTTGCCCTTGACGCGGCGGCCGGCGATCTCGTTCAGGGCGGCGGCGCATTCCGACAACGGGAACGTGGCGTCCACGTGCGCGGAGATGCGCCCGTCCCGGCCATAGGCCATCAGCTCGGCGATGGCGTCGCGCAGCCACGTCGGCGTGCCGCGCGCCTTGGCGCCGAAATCCACGCCGCGCGCATCGCAATTCTTCAGCAGCAGCAGGTTGAGCGGGATCTTGGGAATCTGTCCCGAGGCAAAGCCGATCACCAGGAAGCGGCCCAGCGGCCCGAGCGCCCGGAGCGCCTGCTCGGCAAGCTCGCCGCCCACCGGGTCATAGACCACGTCGATGCCCCGGCCTTCGGCGAACGCCTTCAGGCCGGCCTTGAGGTCCTCCTTGCTGTAGTCGAGCCCCGCGGCGGCGCCATGCGCCTTGGCGAAGGCGACCTTGTCGGGCGAGGAGGCGCAGGCGATGGTGCGGGCGCCGAAGATGGCGCCGATCTCCACCGCCGCGAGGCCGACGCCGCCGGAGGCGCCCAGCACCGCCAGCGTCTCGCCCGCCTTCAGCGCGCCCCGGTCGCGCAGCGCGTAGAGCGCGGTGCCATAGGTGACCGGCAAGGCGGCGGCCCGCACCAGGTCGAAGTCGTCCGGCACCCGCGCCAGCCGCGCCGCGGCCACCACCAGCTTCTCCCGCGCCGCGCCGTAGGAGACATAGCCGCACACGCGGTCGCCGATGGCGAAGCCGTCGGTCTCGTCGCCGAGCGCGCTCACATGGCCCGCGAACTCCGCCCCCGGCGAGAACGGAACGGGCGGCTTCAACTGGTAGAGGTCCTTCAGCATCAGCGTGTCGAAAAAATTGAGGCCGACGGCGGCCACGTCCACGACCACCTCTCCGGTCCCCGGAACCGGGTCCGGCAGGTCGGCGACCTCAAGGCTCTCCGGCGAACCGAGGCGGGTGCAAAGTACGGCTCTCATCATTCCTCCCCACCGGTCGCGGCCGCCATCCGGGCCGCCGGCAACCTGCTGTTAACCCATGCTGCGGGATCACTTGGGGACAATCCCACGCCGTCGCCGGCCCGTCCGGCGCGGGCGGACCCGTCCCCGGCCCCGTGCCCCACCCTGTTCTGAAACAAAAAATATATGATTGTCCAATGGGTTGAACGTCAAGCGACAATATCGTGCAACGCGCCGGCATTGAGCCGGGGTGAAGGTATGGTCTAAACAGGCGTCGGCACGCAGGACATTTTTTTGACCGCGTCCGTCGCTAGAGACCGCGCCGGTCAGCCCAGGTTGCAAGCTGGCCGGACAATGCGTTCTCTATCCTAAAGTTCTCAGGGCGGCACGCAGACGCTCACGCTTTTCATCCGGACCGACCCGGTATTAGCAAAAGGAGAAGCCATGGCCCCTCGTCGTATCCATCCGACGCTCCTCGGCGTTTTCCTCGCCGGCCTCGCCGCCGTCCCGAGCATGGCGCAAGGTCAGGCCCAATCCAAGTCCGTGGCGCAGTTCGGCGACTGGGTGGTGCATGCGTCCACATCCGGACCCAAGGTCTGCTACGCCACCAGCCAGCCGAAGCAGCGCCTTCCCGAGGGCCTCAACCGCGATCCCGCCTTCCTGTTCATCTCGACCCGCCCGAGCCAGAACGTGAAGGAGGAGGTGAGCATCACCGTCGGCTTCCCGCTCAAGGAAAAGAGCGCCGTGACGGTCACCGTGGGCAGCGCCAGCTTCGAGCTCTACACGCAGGACCAGGGCGCCTGGGTGCGCAATGCCGCGGACGAGGCCAAGCTGGTGGATGCCATGCGCAAGGGCCGCGACCTCACCGTCGTGAGCACCTCCACCCGCGGCAACCAGACCACCGACAAATATTCGCTCGCCGGCATCTCCCAGGCGCTCGACCGGGCGGCGCAGGAATGCAAGTGACGCGATGCAGCTGACGCATCGCCAGTGACGCATCGTCGGTGAAGCGCCCGCGCGGGCGCCCGGCCGCCCGGGCGGCTCGGTCGGGCCGCTCAGTCGGGCGCGCTCAGTCGGGCGCCCGGGCGGCGAGCTGCTCGAAGTCGATGGCGTGGCCGGCGCGGTCGCGCTTGGCGGCGAGATAGCGCACGTTCTCCTGGGTCGGCCGTCCGAGCACGCGCTGCTCCGCCACCACATCGAGACCGGCGCGCTTCAGCGCCGCCACCTTCTGCGGATTGTTGGTGTGCAGCCGCACGGTGGTGACGCCCAGCTGCCGCAGCATCTCGGCTGCGAACTCGAAGCGGCGCTGGTCGAGGCCGAAGCCCAGCGCAGCGTCCGCGTCGAAGGTGTCGAAGCCCTGGGCCTGGAGGTCGTAGGCGCGGATCTTGTTGGCGATGCCGTTGCCGCGGCCTTCCTGGTCGAGATAGAGCAGGATGCCGCCCTCCTCGGCCGCCATGCGGGCGACGGTGTCGCGCAGCTGGTCGCCGCAGTCGCACTTCAGCGAGCCGAACAGGTCGCCGGTCAGGCACGCCGAATGCAGGCGCACCGCCACCGGCCGCGCCGGGTCGGGCTGCCCCACCACCACGGCGACCTGGTCGCGCAGGCCCTCGCCGCCCCGGAACACCACGAACTCACAGTCCCGCGCGCCCTCGAGCGGCACCCGCGCGCGTCCGACGATGCGCAGGCTGGCCGCCTGCTCCTTGCGGAAGCGCGCAACATCCTGCGCCGACACGGCCACCGCGCCCGGCACCGTCTCCCGGCGGACCGGAAGCACGACCGCCGCCGGCAGCACCAAAGCCAGCGCCAGCAGATCGAGGGCGGCAAGCTCCAGCGGAGCGGCGTTCGCCACCGGCGCGTCGATCCGGGCATCGAGGCCGAGGGCGAGCACCTCGACCCGTGCCGCGTCGAGGGACGGCAGCGCGACCGAGCCGGCCGTGGCACGGGGGGCGCCGAGCCGCGTCAGGCGCGGCGCCGGCAGGACCAGGCGCGCCGGACCGGCCGTCTCCAGGGCGGCCAGCGCCTCCGCCGTCTCGGCGTGGAGCGCCTCGGCGCCGAGGACCAGCGCCTCCTCGCTTGCCGATTGCAGCAGGACCGGCCGGCCGGAGCGCAGCTCCCCAAGGGCGCGCTCCACGAAGGCGGTGGACGAAGCGGAACCGATGCCGAGACGGTCGGCGGAAGACATCCTGTTACCTCTTGCTCGCTGGCCCGCGGCAGGCTGCCGCCTGCGCGCCGCCGGCACCGCTGCTCGCGAGCGGTGCCGATCCAAAATAGCGGCTCAGGCGTAACCTTTCGCGGGGAGATGCGTTCCCGATGGCACACTCTCTACGGCAGGCTCGCACCCATGGATGACCCGAAGCCGGACAGCGCGACGCTCGATCCCCGTCACGAAGGCGCTGCGCCGGTCGTGATGGGGCAGATCGGGCAGTCCCTCGACGGGAGGATCGCCACCGTTCACGGCGAATCCAAGTACATCAACGGTGCGGCGGCGCTGGACCGGCTTCATGCGCTGCGCGCCAGCGTCGATGCGGTGGTGGTGGGCGTGGGGACGGTGGTGGCCGACGATCCGTTGCTGACGGTGCGCCGCGTGTGCGGGCGCAGCCCTGCCCGCGTGGTGCTCGATCCCAATGGCCGCGCCGATCCGCAGGCGCGCTGCTTCGCCGCCGACGGCGCGCGGCGCGTGGTGGTGCGGAGACCGGGCGCCGCGGCCGCGCTCGCGCCCGGAGCCGAGGCGGTCGAGCTCGACGGGCAAGGCGCCTTCGCCCCGGCACGCGTGGTCGCGGCCTTGCGCGCGCTCGGCTTCACCCGCATCCTTGTGGAAGGAGGGGCGCGGACGCTGTCCGCCTTCATCGAGGCCGGGTGCCTCGATGTGGTTCACGTTTTCGTGTCGCCGGTCATCATCGGCTCGGGTCGCAGCGGGCTCGAGCTGGCGCCCGTCGCCAGCCTGTCCAGCGCCCTCAGGCCGGCCACGCGCGTCGAGCTGCTGCCCGACGGGGACGTGTGGTTCGAGTGCCGTTTGCGCCCCTCTTCCTCGGAGACGGAAAGCCATGGCCAACGAGACCTCTTCGCCCGCCCGCCCGAGCATCTACGCGCCGCCGGCTAGATGGATCCACTGGATCGTCGCGATCCTCGTCCTGGCGATCATCCCGGCCGGCTTCGTGATGGTCCGGCTCGGACCCGGCGCCCTTCAGGACCAGCTCTTCTCCTATCACGAATCGATCGGCATCCTGATCTTCGCGCTCGCGCTCGCGCGGGTGCTCACGCGCGCGCTCAATCCCGTGCCCGGCCGTCCGGCGGGCATGCCGGTCTGGATGTGGGGCGCGGCCGAGCTGACGCACTATGCGCTCTACGCGCTCATCATCGTCATGCCGATCCTCGGCTGGCTCACCGCCACCACCTTCGGCGCGCCGGTGTCGGTGTTCGGCCTGTTCACCATGCCGTCGCCGCTCGGCAAGAACGAGGCCCTGTCCGACGTGCTCGGGACGTGGCACGAGCGCGGCGGCTACCTCATGGCGGGCCTGGTGGCGCTCCACATCGCGGCCGGCCTCTACCACGGCGTCGTCAAGCAGGACGGCGTGCTCTCGCGCATGTTGCCGTTCCTCTCGCGCTGAGCGCGCGCGACGGTGATTCGTGCCGGCGCAACGCGCGGCGGTGCGGGCGCTGGTTTGTTGACACGCTGGCAAAGCACTCCTACCACTTGTACGGCCGGCCGGTTTTGAGAATGAGAGCAGGCGCCTTTCGGCACCCGCTCAAAGGGGATCAAATCGCATGGCCCTAAGAGTGTCGGGAAAGAACATCGATGTCGGGGAAGCGCTCCGGCAACGCCTGACGGATCGGCTCTCCGAAGTTGTCGCCAAATATTTCGACGGTGGCTGGTCCGGCCACGTGACCGTCGCGCGCGAAGGTTCCGGCTACCGGTCGGAATGCATGCTTCACCTCGATTCAGGCGTGAACCTTCAGGCCCACGGCAGCGAGCAGGAGGCCAACGCCTCCGCCGACACCGCGGTGGAGAAGATCGAGAAGCGCCTGCGACGCTACAAGCAGCGGATCAAGGATCGCCACGTCCACAGCGGCAACGGCGCCACCGGGGCCGCGCAGAGCTACATCCTCGCGCCGGTCCCGGAATCCGAGACCGAGGAGGCGCTGGAGGGCTGGAGCCCCACCGTGGTGGCCGAGCAGGTCACGCGCCTGCGTTCCCTCTCGGTTGCGGACGCCGTGCTGGAGCTCGACATCACGGGCGCGCCAGTGGTGGTGTTCCGCCATGCGAGCCATGGCCGCGTGAGCGTCGTCTATCGGCGTCCCGACGGCCACGTGGGCTGGATCGATCCGGCCGCCTGACGGTTTTTCCCGGCGCGGAGCCGTGCTCCGCGCCGCCGGGAACACGCGCCGTTCAGCTTGCACCGCATGCGGAGCGGACGTGGTCTCGTTCATCGAGTTGGAGGGCGGCTCCACCGGGCAGATCCTGCGATCTGGCCGGGTCGTCCTCCAGCGGGGGCTGATGGATCAGACGGGTTCGGCGCAGGGGCCGCCCGTCCAGCTGTCCGGACCCGAGACGATGTCGCGTGCCCGGCGGGTGCCTTCGGGGGGTGGACGGCGACGCCTGTCCCCAGGGGGCCTCGGCAGGCTTTTGCAGGCCATTGACGGTCGGCTCGGCTTGGGACTAGCGTCCGCCGCCTTTTCCGAGCCAGTCCGCGCATGCCGCAGGGACCCGATCCATGCCCCTCGCCGATCTCATCGCTCCCGACGCGGTCTTTCCCATGCTGCGGGCAAGCAGCAAGAAGCAGGCCCTCCAGGAACTGGCGCAGCAGGCGGGGGGGATGATCGGCCGCGACCCGCGGGAAATCTTCGAGACCCTGCTCCAGCGCGAGCGCCTGGGATCGACGGGGGTCGGCAACGGCATCGCCATTCCCCACGGCAAGCTCGCGAAGCTCGACAAGCTGGTGGGCCTGTTCGCGCGCCTCGAGAAGCCGATCGATTTCGAATCGCTGGACGGGCAGCCCGTGGACCTGTTGTTCCTGCTGCTGGCGCCGGAAGCGGCGGGCGCTGATCATCTCAAGGCGCTGGCCCGCGTCGCGCGCATGCTGCGCGATCCCGATACGGTGGAAAAGCTCCGCGCCACCCGCGATGCCAAGGCGATGTTCACGCTACTCACGGCCACGCCCGCCTCGGACGCCGCCTGAGCGGACGCTGCGCGCCCGCTCACTGGTGACGGTCTTCCGTCAGTGGACGCTGACGGTCTCCAGCTCGTTCTGGATCGCGTTGGCGAGCGCCGCCTCGCGGCTGTCCGTGAGGAGGATCGGCGTGCCGTCGGCCGCATGGAGCGTGAACAGCGTCATGCCCGGCGCGATCTGCGGCGCCTGCGGGAACATGCTTGCCACGTCCTCGGAGCGGATGGTGCGCACATAGGCGATATGGCCGCCGCCGAGCCCGGCCAGGGCCTCGGGAGTGATCGCCTCGGGGGCGATGGTGTCGGGCGTCAATGCCTCGGTCTTGTCGTTCGTCATGTCTCAACTCCTCACGCTCGGCAACGCGGGACGCCGCCCGCCCGTCAGGGACGAGAGACGATGTCGATCCGCTTCGCCCGCCGCTCCGGCTCGGGGCGGACAAGATCCACCGCGAGCAGGCCGTTGCGCAGCTCCGCGCCGACCACGTTCATGCCCTCCGCCAGGACGAAGGTGCGCTGGAACTGGCGCGCCGCGATCCCCCTGTGGAGGAAGATGCGGTCCTCGCTCTCCTCGGCCTGACGGCCGCGGATGGTCAGCTCCTTCTCGTCGAGGGTGATCTCGAGCTTGTCCGCCGTGAACCCCGCCACCGCCAGCGTGATGCGCAGGCGCGGCGCCTCCCCGTCCGATTCGACCCTCTCCACATTGTAGGGAGGATAGCCCTCGGCGCTCTTGGTCACACGGTCGAGCAACCGCTCGACCTCGTCGAACCCGAGCAGGAAGGGGCTCGACAGCGAAGACATGCGCGACATCGACCAAAGCCCTCGTCAAGCGACTTTGCATTGCCTGAACCGGCGCCTATCCGGCCACCGACCCGCCGGGACCCGTCGCGGCATCCCGGCTCAGGGGATATGGGAGCCGGCATGCGCCCCCGCAAGGTCGCGGGGCCCCGAATGGGCTGCGCGCGACACCGGCGCGACATGGCCGCAGGACGCGGCGTGTTCGGGGGCGGGTGGACAACAGCGTGCAGCGATGCAAGGCTTGCCTGACCCGCCGCGGCGCCCAGGCGCCGCCCCCTTGAGCGACACCAAGCGCCACGGCCAGACGGGAGTTTCCCCACATGATCCGATTGGCCCGCCTCGCGGCATGCCTGCTGTTTTGTTTTGCCGCTCCCATGGCGATGGCGCAGATCGCCACCCCGCCGCCGGCCGCAGCGGCGGCCCCCAGTGCCTCGGACAGCGCCACGCCGGCGACGCTCCCCGAGACGCTGCGCGGCGACATCCGCGATCTCGTGGCAACGCTGAAGGACGAGAAGGCCCGCGAGGCCTTCGTGGCACGGCTCAGCGCCCTCCTTGCGGCCGAGCGCCAGGAGGCGCAGACGCCGCTGCGCGACGACTGGCTGGCCGGCGCCACCAGCGCGCTGGGCGCCTTTTCCGGCTCGGTCCTCGGACTGGTCGCCGAGGCGGAGAAGGTTCCCGACCAGATAAACCGCCTGTTCTCCAGCCTGTCGGACCCGTTCGTGATCGAGCGGATCGCCTGGGCGGTGGGCGTGGTGGCGGCGGTTCTTGTTGCCGCCCTGTCTGCGGAATGGGCCGTCAAGGCGCTGCTCGCCGGGTTCCGGCGGGCGGTGGAGGCGCGCGGCGGCGGCGCGTTCGCGAACCGGCTTGTCCTCCTCCTGGTACGCACGGTGCTCGACACGCTGCCCATCGTCGCGTTCGCGGCCGCGGCCTTCGGCGTGCTGGCCGTGGTCGACACTCCCTTCCTGGTCCGCCTCGCGGTGGTGACGGTGGTGAATGCGAACGTGCTCGCGCGGGTCATCATCGCCGGCGCCCGCGCCGTGCTCGCGCCCGACGCCGCGCGGCTGCGGCTGCTTCCCCTCGACGATGAAAGCGCGACCTACGGCTTCCTGTGGGTACGGCGCTTCACCCATACCGCGGTCTACGGCTACTTCCTGCTGCGCACCGCCTGGATTCTGGGCCTGTCCTTCGCCGCCTACAAGGTTCTGGGCGATCTGCTGGCGCTGGTGATCGCGGGCATGGCGGTGGTCTTCATCCTCCAGGTCCGCAGCTCAGTGGCCCGGCGCCTGCGCGCGTGGACGGCGCCGAGCGACGGGGTTGCGCGCCTGCGCAACCAGGTGGCGGATTTCTGGCACCTGCTGGCCATCGCCTACGTGACCGCGGCCTATGTGGTGTGGGTGACCGATCTTCAGGGCGGCTTCGCCTTCCTCGCCCGCGCGACCATCCTCTCGGTGTTCGCCGTCGTGGCCGCACGCTTCATCCTGTTCGCGCTCCACCGCGTTTTCGGCATGGTGTTCCGGCTGGCGCCGGAGGTGAAGCGGAAATACCCGCTGCTGGAAGCGCGCGCCAACCGCTACCTGCCGGCGCTGCGCCAGGCGGGCCAGGCGCTGGTCGCCGCGCTGACCGTCGTCGCGCTGCTGGAAATCTGGGGCGCGCGGCCGTTCGAGTGGCTGGCCTCCACCAGCGGGCAGGCGCTCCTGGCGCGCGCCATCTCGATCCTGGTCGTCATGGTGGCGGCCTTCGCCACCTGGGAGCTCGGCGCCGCGTTCGCCGAGCGGATGACCGCCCGCAATCCCTCCTCCACCCGCCTGAAGACCTTGCTGCCGTTCATGATGAACGGGCTGAGAGTCGTCATCATCACCATCGCCGGCCTGATCGTGCTCTCCGAGCTCGGAGTGAACATCGCCCCGCTGCTCGCCGGCGCCGGCGTGCTCGGCCTCGCGATCGGCTTCGGCGCGCAGACCCTCGTGAAGGACGTCATCACCGGCGTCTTCATCCTCATGGAGGACACGCTCTCGGTGGGCGACGTGGTGGAGGTGGGCGCCCATGCGGGGCTGGTGGAGAAGATCACCATCCGCACGGTCCACCTGCGCGACTTCGACGGCAACGTGCATTCCCTGCCGTTTGGCGAGGTGCAAACCATCAAGAACATGTCGAAGCACTTCGCCTATGCGGTGGTGGACGTCTCGATCGCCTATCGCGAGAACATCGACGAAGCGCTCGCCGTCATGGCGGAGGTCGCGCAGGACATGGCGGAAAGCGGTCCGCTCGCCGAGACCATCATCGGCCCGTTCGAGGTGGTGGGCGTCGAGGGCCTCAGGGAATCGTCCGTGTGGCTGCGGGGCCGTTTCAAGACCCGGCCGCTGGGCCAATGGAACGTGCGGCGCGAATTCTACCGGCGCATCAAGGCGGCCTTCGACGCCCGCGGCTTCCAGGTGCCCTATCCGCACCAGACGGTCTATTTCGGCGAGGACAAGAAGGGGGGCGCGCCGCCGCTGCGGGTCGTCCGCGGCGAGGCCGGGGCCGCGACGTCGCGCAGCCGTGCCCGCAAGGCGGAGGCCGCCGCTTCGGCAGCGACACAGGGTCCGCTCATCGAGGAACATCCCGGTGCGCGCGAGCGGCAGAAAGGCGAGGGCGACGCGCTGCTGCCCGCGGTGGAGAAGTAGCCGCGCGGGCGATGGCCGAAATGGATCGAAGATCCGAGCAAATTGATTCAATTTGCTCGGATCCCGCTCTAAGCTGGCTCGGCTCGCGGAACGGAGGGGATCAGGTGACGAGGCGCCCGCGAAGCCCCGCTTTTGTGACCGGCGATGCCGCCGGTGCCATCGAGACCGCGCTCCAGCCGATCCATCGCCGCGCCGGCGCCGCCATCCGCCGCAACCGCATGGAGCGCAGCCTGACGCTGGCGGAGCTGGCGGCGGCGAGCGGCATGTCCATCGCCATGCTCAGCCGGATCGAGAACGGCCAGTCGGCGGCGAGCCTCGAGGTGCTGGAGCGTCTCACGGCGGCGCTGGGCATCGGCCTGGCCGCATTGTTCGAGGCCATCGAGGACACGTCCGGCACGGCGCAGCTGATCAAGGGCGCCGACCAGATGGAGGTGGTGCGCACCGGGACGCGGCACGGCCACGTCTACCGGCTGCTCGCCTACCAGAAGGGGCCGCGCAAGGCGTTCGAGCCGTTCCTGATCGAGATGGACCAGGAGAGCGGCACCCACCCGCGCTTCCAGCACCCCGGAACCGAGCTGATCTACATGCTGAGCGGGCGCATGGAATACCGCTTCGGCGACCGGGTGTTCCTGCTGGAGCCGGGCGACAGCTT
Source organism: Xanthobacter pseudotagetidis (assembly GCF_043194795.2). Taxonomy (NCBI): domain Bacteria; kingdom Pseudomonadati; phylum Pseudomonadota; class Alphaproteobacteria; order Hyphomicrobiales; family Xanthobacteraceae; genus Xanthobacter; species Xanthobacter pseudotagetidis. The sequence goes on from NZ_CM195534.1 coordinate 230,561, forward strand.
CACCTTCTCCGGGGCGGTGGTGCACGGGCCGGAGAAGCTGCTCGACCCGCAGATCCGCTTCCTTTCCATCATCATCTACGGGGAATAGCGCTTCAGAAGTCCCCCCGGTCGCGCAGCCGGTACCATGCCTCCACCAGCGGGACGCCGAGCGGCGCCAGCTCCCGGAACGGATGGGCGGGGAAGGGCAAATCGTCGAACGCGCTTCGTCCCTCCGCCAGACCGAGAATGCGCAGCGCGATCTTGCGGCCGAAGTGGGTGGAGCGGGACACCCCGGTGCCGCAATAGCCGAGCGCGTGGAACACTCCGCCCCGGTCCTGCCCGAGATGGGGAAAGTTGTCGTGGGTGTAGCCGATGGCGCCGCTGAAGCCGTGCGTGACCGGAACCTCGCCCAGATCGGGGAACACCGACAGCAGCTCGCGCGCGAGATGGGCATAGGCGGACGGCGCGCCCTGCGGGCGGAAATGGGCCGCCCGGCCGCCGAAGACGATGCGGCTCGCCCCCGGCGCGGGGCGGAAATAGAAGAAGACGCGGTTGGAATTGCCGTAGACGCGCCGGCGCGGCATGGCGCGGTCCATAAGCGCGCCCGGAATGGCGCCGGTGGCGATCTGCGCCGACACGATGGGCACGATGCGCCGGCGCAGAAAGGCGCCGACACCGGCGGTGTAGCCGTTGGTGGCGACCAGGACCGTCCGCGCCCGCACCGCGTGGCCGTCGAACCGCACCAGGTGCCCGGCCTGGTCGGCATCGATTCCCCGCACCGGGGCGTGCCCTTCCAGCCGGACGCCCGCGGCCAGAACGCGCTCGCGCAGCCCGGCATGGTAGCGACCGGGATCGAGGCTCGCGTCGGCGGGCAGCAAAGAGCCGCCGAAGAAAAGGTCGGAGCCGATCTCCCGGTGCTGGTCCGATCTCGGCACCATCTCGAAGTCGACGCCGGCGCGGCGGCTCAGGTCCTCCATGTCGCGGGCCATGGCCTCGTAATGGGCGGACCGCATGGCGCCGCGGAAGCGGCCGCAGCGGACGAAGTCGCAATCGATCCCCTCCTCCGCGATCAGGCGTTCGATGCCGTCCAGCATCTCCACGCCCTCGCGCAGCATCTCGACCGCCTTGCGTTCGCCGAACATGGCGACGAGCGCCGCGACGCGGAACTTCTGGTTGCCGCTGCCCACCTGCCCGCCATTGCGGGTGCTGGCGCCGAAGCCGATCGGCCCGGCATCCGCCACCAGCACCTGCCGTCCCGCGCGGGCGAGCACCAGCGCCGCGGACAGGCCCGTGAAGCCGGAGCCCACCACCAGGACGTCGGCGTGCCGCGGCAGGCGGGCGGACAGGGGAATGGGCAGGGCTGTGTCGCCCAGGGGCGCGCGGTCCCACCAGCAGGGCTGGGAGGAGGGGATCGCATTCGCGGATCGGCCCTGCGCAAGAGCGGCAAGGCTCGGACCTCTCGCCACGCTGTCCATGAGGCCCCCGACTTTACCCCGGCGCTGCGCCACCACCTCCATTTGATACAAAATGTTTGCAGTTGATGCAAACTTCGAGAATGATGGTCCGACAGCCGCATCTTCCCGCGTAACGCCGTCCGCTCGAACGGAACCGGAGCCGGAAGCCCCGCATCGACCTGGTCCGGCGGCATGAAGATTGCCAGACGGGATCGGCGGCAGTCGCAGCATTTCTCGCGCGGGGGACGACGATGAGAGCACATTCCTCACGCCCAGCGGACGAGTTCGTCTATTTCGACCAGCTGCGGGGCGATCCGCTTGAGCTCGGCATCTTCGAGCGCCTGTCGCCCGACGAGCGTCAGACCCTGCGCGCCGCCGGACGCCCGCTCTGGCTCAATCCCGGCCACCTCCTGTTCAAGCAGGGAACGCGGCACGGCGGCATCTTCATCATCGAGAGCGGCCGCGTGCGCACCTTCTACACCTCGGAGCGCGGGCGCGAGCTGACCATCGCCTACTGGACGCCCAGCAACTTTGTCGGCGGGCCGGAGCTGTTCGGCCGCGGCAAGCATTGCTGGTCCGGTCAGGCCACCGAGCATTCCCAGGTGCTGTATCTGAGCGGCGACCAGCTGTGCGAGCTGCTGCCGCACATGCCGCTCCTCACCATGGCGCTGCTCGACGGCCTGGTCATCAAGGGCCGGTGCATGTCGAACCTGTTGCAGATGCTCGGCACCCAGAGCGCGGCCGCCCGCCTTGCCAAGGCGATCCTGGAGCTGGCGGAGTTCTACGGCGTGCCGGCCGAGGACGGGGTTCACCTGGCGCTGCCGTACACCCACAGCGAGCTCGCCGCCATGATCGGGGTGACGCGCCAGTGGGTGACCATGACCCTGGCGAAGTTCCGCGACGAACAGATCGTGGGCGGCGACGGCCGCAATCTGGTCATCCGCGACTGGGACGCCCTGAAGGCCATCGATCATTAGAGCGCGATCTCTTTCTTGAAAGATCGAGGGCTCCCGGCGCAGCCGCATTCTAGAAACACAATAATTTCGATTATAATACTTCATAATTAAGCGGCAAAATCTTGAACCCGCAGAGATCCGCTGCACGGATTCGGGCCGCTGCCTGCGTGTCTTGCCTAAATTCGCGCCATTTATTGCTGGAAAGCGCAATTCCTTGACTCCAGGGATTGCGAGCGGTTCAGGCCGACTCCTATTCTCAGATAAATTTGTTTCCTCAGAGCAAAAAATAGCCCTTGTCTTGGAGAGCGCAGATGGCCGATCACGAGAAGCCCATTCCGGCCCAGCCTCAGCTGGATCTCTCCCGCCGCCAGTTCATGGCGCGCTCGGCCGCCACCGTCGCCGGGGCCGCCGTCTCGTCCTACGGCTTCGCCTGGGGCGACCTCGCTTACGGCCAGCAGGTCTCCGGGCCTCCGGTGGAATTCAACGTCGCCATCCGCCCGGACTGGACCCAGGGCTGGTTCGGCATGATCAACCAGGAGAAGGGCTTCTGGAAGAAGTACCTGCCCGCCGGCTCCAACGTCACCTTCTCGCATCCCATCCAGGGCGGCATCGTCACCAGCGAGCTGATCGCCAACAAGAGCGTGATCGGCCACAACGGCGACGCGCCCGGCCTCATCGCCACCTTCCAGCGCGAGCGCGTGGATATCCGCGCGGTGGGCATCATCGGCTCCTCGCCTTCGGGCTATGCCACATTCCAGGTGCTGGTGCGCAAGGACGCGCCCGAGTTCGCGAACTCGAAGGAAGCGCTCAAGTGGATGGACGGCAAGAAGGTCGCCACGCCGAAGGGCTCGGCGTCCGACCGTTTCTTCCAGGACGTGCTCAAGCGCGAGGGCGTGAAGCCGGCGGAATATCTCAACCTCGCCATCGGCGTCATCACCACGAGCCTCAGGAACGGCACCATCGACGGCGCCTGCACCTGGGACCCGCAGGGCGCGGCCGTGAGCACCATCGCCGGCGAGGGCATCGCCCGCGTCGTGGCCACCGGCTACCCCTGGAACGAGCGCGACTTCGGCACCATGATCGCCCGCAAGGACTTCATGGATGCCAAGCCGGAGATCATGAAAGCGTGGCTGAAGTCCGAGATCGAGGCCCAGATCTGGTATTGCGATCCGCGAAACCATGATGAAGTGATCGCCATCGCGCAGAAATACGTGAAGGGACTCTCCCGGCAGGCGCTCTGGTTCTCGCTCGCCGGCCTCATCCCCGAGCCCTATTACGGCGGCCCGATCCGGGACGAGAAGCTGTTCGTGTGGAACGACGACATCCGCGCGGTCCAGGCCAAGGTGGTCGAATATCTCGCCGCCAACAAGGTGATCCCCTCCTCGACCCTGCTGCCCGGCGCCGTCGACGACAGCCTCGCCCGCGAGGCCATGAAGGAGATGGGCGTGTCGTCGCCGCTCGTGACGCTGAAGGCGGTGCCGCTCGACAAGGGCTATCCGCTGCTCGGGAACAAGGACCGCATCGAGGACTATGTGGCCCTGTTCAGCTGAGGCTGAGATGCGAACATCGGAAAGGCCAATGTGATGGCGGCTCCCACATCCTTGCCGGGCCCGGCGCGCGGCCCGGCCGGCGCGAAGCCCTCCGCCGGATGGATTCCCTTCCTACAGGCGATGCTCGGCATCTCGCTCTTCTTCCTGTCCTGGTTCCTGCTGGTGGACGTGTTCGCCCTCTGGCGGTTCGCGCAGCTGCCGAAGCTTTCGGTGAGCCTGCGCGAGATGTTCAGCCCGGACCCCACCTTCGGCGTCTCGGTGTTCACGCAGGAATACTACGACCACCTGAAGGCGAGCGCCGGAAGGGTGATCTTCGCGTTCCTGATCGCGGTCTCGGCCGGCGTGGTGATCGGCATCCTGTCGGGCTGGAACCGCTGGTTCCGCGCCGTGTGCCAGCCGCTGCTGGAGCTGGCGCGGCCGATCCCGGTGCTGGCCTGGATTCCGCTGGTGATCCTGGTGATGCCCTCGCGCGAGAGCGCGGTGATCGCCCTCACCTTCCTCGCCGCCTTCTTCATCACCATCCTCAACACCATGCTCGGCGTGCGCTCCATCGACGAGGTCTATTTCCGCGCCGCGCAGTCGCTGGGCTTCTCGCGCTGGGCGATCCTGCGCCATGTGGTGATCCCCGGCGCGCTGCCCTTCATCTTCGTCGGCTTGCAGATCGCCATGGCCGCCTGCTGGTTCTCGCTGGTGGCGTCCGAGATCGTCTCCGGCACGGCCGGCCTCGGATACAAGGTCTGGGAGGCCTATTACTACGTGCAGTTCGAGACCATGGTCATCATGATCCTGACGCTCGGCATCTGCGGCTACATTTCCAGCGCCATCATCCGCCGGCTCGGCGCCTACCTCATGCGCTGGCGCGGCAAGACCCTGGGAGGCGTGGCATGAGCCGGGGCGCGCTCTCCTTCCGCGCGGTGCGCAAGATCTACGATCCCGAGGGCAAGGCGGTGCTGGCGCTCGACGGCGTCGACCTCGACATCGCCCCCGGCGAGTTCTGCGCCATCGTCGGTCCGTCCGGATGCGGCAAGACCACCTTGCTGAACGCGGTCGCGGGCTTCGAGACGCTGACCGCCGGCACCATCCAGCTCGACGGGCGCACCATCGCCACCCCCGGCGAGAGCGCGGCGCCGGGCGAGGACCGGATCGTCGTGTTCCAGCACGGCGCGCTGTTTCCGTGGCGCAGCGTGATGTGGAACATCACCTGCGGCCCGGTCATGCAGGGCCGCATGAGCGAGCGCGAGGCCCGCGAGCACGGGCTGAAGCTGCTCGCCCGCGTCGGCCTCAAGGGCTGCGAGGACAAGTATCCGAACGACCTCTCCGGCGGTCAGAAGCGGCGCGTGGAGATCGTGCGCGCCCTCATCAACGATCCGGCGGTGCTGCTGCTCGACGAGCCGTTCCGGGCGCTGGACGCGCTCACCAAGAGCGTGATGCAGGAATACCTGCTGGAATTGCTCGTGCAGTTCCCGAAGACGGTGTTCTTCATCACCCACGACCTGGAGGAGGCGCTGTTCCTCGGTGACAAGGTGGTGGTCTTCACCTCGCGGCCCGGCCGCATCAAGGAGGTGGTCACCGTCGACATCCCGAAGCCGCGCAGCCACGAGGTGCTCACCTCGCCGCGCTTCCTGGAGCTCAAGGCCGCGCTGTCCGCCGTCGTCCACACCGAGGCCATGCGCGCCTTCGAGGCGGGCGAGAGGGAGATGGCCCGATGAAGTCGCTCGCCACCGCCGCATCCGCACCATCCGCGACGCCCGCCGAAAGGGGAGCTCCGTTGTCCGCCGGGATCAAGAAATACGTCCACCGCCATTTCGACCTGGTGGTGGGGGCCATCACCCTCATCGCCTTCTTTCTCGCCTGGCAGTTCGCGCGGCCGCTCGGCATTCCCGGCCTTTCCGCCGTGGAGCCGCCGACCCGTGTGCTCAGCGCCTCCTGGGACCTGCTGTCGTCGGCCACCTTCTGGACCGCCTGCTACAAGAGCGTGCTGCGCATCCTCGCCGGCTTCGCGCTGGCGCAGATCATCGGCGTGCCCATCGGCCTGATGATGGCCACCAACCGGATGGCATTCCACACCATCTTCCCGGTCACCGAGATCCTGCGGCCGATCCCGCCGGTGGCGTGGATCCCGGTCGCCATCATCTTCTGGCCGACGCGGGAGATGAGCACCGTCTTCATCGTCTTCCTCGGCGCGTTCTGGATCGTGCTGCTGAACACCATCGGCGGCGCCTCCACCATCGACGAGAGCTACCGGCGCGCCGCGCTCTCGCTCGGCTCCAATCGCTGGCACCTGTTCCGCTACATCGTCCTGCCGGCCACCATGCCCTCCATCGTCACCGGCATGGTGGTGGGCATGGGCATCAGCTGGGAGATGGTGGTGGCGGCGGAGATGATCGCCTCCGACACCGGCCTCGGCTACCTGCTGTGGCAGTCGTTCGAGATCAATGCCGGCGCCCAGGTCATCGTCTGCATGCTCGCCATCGGCATCGCCGGCTTCGTGTCGAGCGCCCTCATCGGCCGCGTGGGGCGGCTGCTCACGCCCTGGCAGGGGAGGCGCTGATGGACGCGCGGACCATTTCGACCCGCTCCCCCGGCGCCGGGTCCGGCGAGATCGCGGTGAGCCATGCCAGCGTCGGCATGTTCGACCGCAACGGCAAGCCGGTGCGCCTCGTGGAGGACTGCTCGTTCCTCGCCGAGCGCGGGCTGTTCACGGTGCTGATCGGCCCCTCTGGCTGCGGCAAGACCACGCTCATGAACCTCATCGCCGGCTATATCGGCGCCGATGCCGGCACCGTGCGGCTCGACGGGGTGGACGTGAAGGGCCCGGGCTGGGACCGCCTCATGGTGTTCCAGGAGACGGCGCTGTTTCCCTGGATGACGACGCTGGAGAACGTCGCCTACGGGCCGATGGTGCGCGGCATCAAGACCATGCCGGAGATCCGCGCCGAGGCCGGGGCGCTCCTGGAGAAGTTCGGCCTCGGCGAGTTCAAGAACCGCTATCCGCGCGAGCTGTCCGGCGGCATGCAGCGGCGCGGCGAGCTGGCGCGCGCCCTCATCAACGATCCCTTGGTGCTGCTCATGGACGAGCCGTTCCGCGGCCTCGACGCCATGACGCGCCAGCTGATGCAGGAGTACCTGACGAAGCTGTTCGAGGAGACGCGCACCACCACCATCTTCGTCACCTCCGAGATCGACGAGGCGATCTTCCTCGCCGACCGCCTGGTGGTGCTCTCGCGCGCGCCGGCCCAGGTGGCGGCGGTGATCGAGGTCGACCTGCCGCGCCCACGCCGGTTCGAGCAGCTCGCCTCCGAGCGCTACGCCGAGCTGAAGGAGCAGGCGCTGAACCTGCTCTACGCCGAGGCCGCCGCCGCGTTCGAGGAGACCGGCGCCGGGGGCGACATCAAGGAAGCGTTCGAGAGGCGCCATGCCGCCGGCTGATCCGCGCGGCGCGGCGCGCCGCCCTCCGCATCCGGGGCCGCAAGGGAGAGAGCCATGGACACGGCATTGATCCTCAAGGGGGCGGCGATCTTCTTCGCCGTCCTGGGCGGCGGCTGGTCGCTGCTCGCCGCGCGCGTGCCGCTGATTGACGGGCCGGACCCCGACCGGAGGCGGCGGCGCCATTATCTCTTCGCCTATGGGGCCACCAGCGTGAGCGTCCTGCTCCTCGCCGGAATGGCCATGGCCTAGCTCGCGCCCCCGGCGCGGGGGCACCCGCCGCAATCAGGCTTCGCAGACGGCGCCGCGCGCGCCGCAGGGACCGCTTTGCCTTCGAGGACCGCCATGGGCTTCCGACGCGCGCTCGACATCTTCCTCGCCCCGAAAGGCGCGCCGGACGGCATGGCGCTGGTGCCGGGCGGCACCTTCGTCATGGGCTCCGACCGCTTCTATCCCGAGGAGCGGCCGGCGCATCCCGCAAGGGTCGGGCGCTTCCTCATGGACCGCACGCCGGTGACCAATGCCCGCTTCGCCGCCTTCGTCGCCGCCACGGAATATGTCACGGTGGCCGAGCGCATGCCCGATCCGGCGCGCTATCCCGGCGTGGCCGCGGACCGGCTCGTTCCCGGCAGCCTCGTCTTCGCGCCGCGGACAGAAGGTCCCAATCGCGGGCCCGCCGACTGGTGGCGCTACGTTCCGGGGGCCTGCTGGCGCCATCCGCGCGGGCCCGGCAGCGACCTCGACGGCCGCGCCGATCACCCGGTGGTTCACGTCGCCCACGAGGACGCGGCCGCCTATGCCGCCTGGGCCGGCAAGCGCCTTCCCAGCGAAGCCGAATGGGAGTTCGCCGCCCGCGGCGGACTGAAGGCGGCGGACTATGCCTGGGGCGCGGAACTGGCGCCGGGCGGGCGGCGCATGGCGCACATCTGGCCCGGCGGCCCGTTTCCGCTCCATGCGGGCGAGACGCCGCCCGGCACGGCGGCGGTGGGCCTCCATCCCGCCAACGGCTTCGGCCTCCTCGACATGATCGGCAACGTCTGGGAGTGGACGGGCGACTGGTACCGCGTCCGCCACAAGGCCGCCGAAGGAGCGGCCGGCGGACAGCCATCCTGCTGCGCGGCGCGCGCGGCGAGCCTCGATCCCGCCCAGCCCGGCCTGCCGATCCCGCGCAAGGTGCTGAAGGGCGGCTCGTTCCTGTGCGCGCCGGACTTCTGCCAGCGCTACCGGCCGGCGGCGCGCCAGCCGCAGATGATCGACAGCTCTTCCTGCCACATCGGCTTCCGCTGCGTATCCGACGCCTGAATGTCTCTTCGTCCCCAAGGAAAAGTCCCATGAAGCCCAACGTCGTCTTCATCCTCACCGACAATCTCGGCTACGGGGAGCTCGGCTGCTACGGCGGCGGGGCGCTGCGCGGCGCCCCCACCCCGCGCGCCGACGCGCTCGCCGCCGAGGGCATGCGGTTCACGAACTTCAACGTGGAGGCGCAGTGCACGCCGAGCCGGTCCGCCATCATGACCGGGCGCTACGCCATCCGCTCGGGCACGCTGACCGTTCCCATCGGCAACCCGGCGGTGGGCGACATCGAGGTGCAGGGGCTGAACCCCTACGAGGTGACGATCGCCCGGCTGCTGTCGGACATCGGCTACGCCACGGGCCACTTCGGCAAATGGCATCTGGGCAGCGTCGACGGGCGCCTGCCCAACGATCACGGCTTCGACGAGTGGTACGGCATCCCGCGCACCACGGACGAGGTGTTCTGGCCGGACAATCCGCACTTTCTCGAAGCCGGCATCGAGCCGCAATACATCATGGAGGGGGTCAAGGGAGAGAAGAGCAGGCGCCTCAAGCCCTACGACCTGGAGGAGCGCGCCTTCATGGACGCCGAGATCACCCGGCGCACCATCGACTTCATGGAGCGGGCCGTCGCGGCGAAGAAGCCGTTCTACGCCTATGTGCCGCTGACCCAGGTGCATCTGCCCACCCTGCCCCATCCGGACTTCAAGGGCGCGACCGGCAACGGCGACTTCGCCGACAGCCTCGCCGAGACCGACCATCGCCTCGGCCAGATCCTCGACACCGTCGACCGGCTCGGGGTGCGGGACGACACCATCGTCGTCTTCACCTCCGACAATGGCCCAGATCCCACCTGGCCCTGGCAGGGCTCCTCGGGGCCGTGGCGCGGCTACTATTTCACCCATATGGAGGGCTCGCTCCGGGTGCCCTGCATCATCCGCTGGCCCGGACGCATCCCGGAAGGCGCGGTGACCAACGAGATGGTGCACCAGATCGACACCTTCACCACCCTCGCAGCGTTCTGCGGCGCCAAGGTGCCCGACGACCGACCCATCGACGGCATGGACTTGAGCAACCTCCTGCTCGGCAAGAGCGGGAAGTCGCCGCGCGAGGTGGTGTTCGCCTTCGTCGCCGAGCGGCTGGAGGCGGTGAAATGGCGCAACTGGAAGCTCGCCTTCTACGAGGAGACGCGGGACTGGTTCGCCTCGCCGCAGAAGCTCACCATGCCCAAGGTGTTCAACCTCGTGGCCGATCCCAAGGAGGAGTATCCGGAGGAGAGCCTGCGCAACACCTGGGTGATGTCGGTGTGCCTGAAGGCGATCTCCGCCTTCCAGGAGACGCTGCGCCAGCATCCGCCGGTGCCGGAAGGGCTCAAGGGGCGCTACGTGCCGCCCAAGGTCGATTGAGGGCGCAGCGCGCGGCCAGGCCGAACCTGATGCCGGGGGCCGGACGGGACGCCGTCCGGCCCTTTCAGCTTTTCCCCTTGCCGCAGAAGGCGCCGTGCAGCGCCTCCACCACGTCCAGCACCTCGGGGCGGGCGATGCGGTAGAACACGCTGGTACCCTCGCGCCGCGCCGCGACGAGGCCGTCCGCGCGCAGCCGCATCAATTGCTGCGACATGGGCACCTGCTCGATCCCCAGCTCCTCGCGCAGCTGGGCCACGGATTTCTCTTCCGCCCCGAGCGCGCACAGCACCAGCAGGCGCTGCGGATGGGAGAGCGCCCGCATCAGCTCGGCCGCCTGCTCGGAGGCGGGGATCATTTCCGATACATTCATAGTATTGAATTTACGTTCTTTGAATGTTATCTGCAACCCAGTTCCTTCCGCCACCGCGGCCCGCGGATGGCGCGCGGATGCAACAGGTTCGCAGGAGAGCATAATGTCGGTTGATCGCGCGGTCATGCTGTTTGCCGGGTTCATGGTGCTGCTGTCGCTGGCCCTCGGCATCTACGTCTCGCCCTTGTGGTTCTGGCTCACCGCCTTCGTGGGCGCCAACCTCATGCAGGCCTCGCTCACCGGCTTCTGCCCGGCCGCCATCATCCTGAAGAAGCTGGGCGTGAAGTCCGGCCGCGCCTTCAACTGACCGGACGGCGCCGCAAGCCAAGGGGACGCATGACCATGGATCTTCTCCCGCGCCGGCTCGCGCCGGCGCTCCGCCGCCTCGCCGTCGCCGGCCTGCTCGGCGCCGCGGCCGCCCCGTCGCACGCCGCCGAGTTCCTTGTGCGCCCGCTCGAGGTGCCCGAGTTGAAGGCGGTGTTCGCCGAGGTGGAAAGCCGCACCGTGGTGCCCGCCCGCGCCCGCATCGGCGGCACGGTGCGCGAGGTGAAGGTCTCCGAGGGCTCGCAGGTCAAGGAGGGCGACGAGATCGCCCTGGTGGTGGACGACAAGCTCGCGCTCACGCTCAACGCCGCCAATGCCAGGATCCAGGAGCTGAAGTCCCAGCTCTCCAACGCCGCCACCGAGCTCGACCGCGCCCAGCAGCTGCTTGCCCGCGGCGTCGCCAGCCAGAGCCGCGTCGACACCGCCAAGACCCAGTACGACGTCGCCGCCAACCAGGTGGCCGCCGCCGAGGCCGACCGCGCCGTGGTGGTGGAGCGGGCGCGCGAGGGCGCGGTGCTCGCCCCCGCCGACGGGCGGGTCCTGACCGTGCCCGTCACCCCCGGCAGCGTGGTGCTGGCGGGCGACGAGATCGCCCGCGTCGCCTCCGGCCAGTATTACCTGCGCCTGTCCTTGCCCGAGCGCCACGCCACCGACATCAAGGAGGGCGGCACGGTGCGCATCGGCGCGCGCGGCCTGTCGCCCGACAAGGCCGGCGGCATTTCCGGCGCCCGCGCGGGCCGCATCGTCAAGGTCTACCCCGAGATCACCGCCGGCCGGGTGATGGCGGACGTGGACGTGACCGGGCTCGGCGACTATTTCGTCAACGAGCGCACCCTGGTGTGGATCGAGATCGGCCGCCGCTCGGTGCTGGCGGTGCCGCTGGATACGGTCACGACGCGCCACGGCATCGACCTGGTGCGGGTCGCGGCCGCCGGCGGCCCGATCGCTGTGCCCGTGGTGCTGGGCGAGCGGGTGGAGGTGGACGGCGCCCCGCGCGTCGTCGTGCTCACCGGCCTCAAGGACGGCGACCGGGTGCTGGCGCCATGAGCGGGACCCCCAACGACGCTTCCGCCCCGGGCGGCATCCCGCCCGTGCGCCTCGGCATCGCCGGCACGCTGACGCGCGCCTTCATCGCCTCGCCGCTGACGCCGCTGCTGCTGATCGCCGCCTTCGCCTTCGGCCTCATCGCCCTCGTGACCCTGCCGCGCGAGGAGGAGCCGCAGATCTCCGTGCCCATGGTGGACATCCATGTGGAGGCCAACGGCCTCAAGGCCGAGGACGCGGTGAAGCTCGTCACCGAGCCGCTGGAGACCATCGTCAAGAGCATCGACGGGGTCGAGCACGTCTATTCCACCACCGCCGACGACGGCGTCCTCGTCACCGCGCGCTTCCTCACCGGCACCAGCCCGGACGCGGCGATCCTGCGCGTGCACGAGAAGCTGCGCGCCAATCTCGACCGCATTCCCGTCGGCATCCCCGAGCCGCTGATCGTCGGCCGCTCCATCGACGACGTGGCGATCCTGGTGGTGACGCTGGCGCCGCGCGCGGATCTCGCCCCCGAGGTCGCCGCCCGCTGGACCGCCAACGACCTGACCCGGCTCGCGCGCGAGCTACAGGTGGAGGTCGCCAAGCTCCCCGACATCGGCCTAACCTACATCGTCGGCGCCCAGCCGGAGGAGATCCGGGTCGAGCCGGACCCCGAGAAGCTCTCGCTCTACGGCATCACGCTGGCCCAGCTCGCCGGCAAGATCGAGGGCGCCAACCGCTCGTTCCAGGCGGGCTACGTGCGCGAGAAGGGCCAGCAGCGCACCCTCGTCGCCGGCCAGACGCTCCAGTCGGCGGGCGAGATCGGCAACCTACTGCTCACCGCCCGCGACGGCCGCCCGGTCTATGTGCGCGACGTGTCCACCATCACGCTCGCCACCGAGCCCAACGAGACGCGGGTGTTCGACGTGACGCGGGTGAAGGACGGCCTCGAGCGCCGGCCCGCGGTCTCCCTCGCCATCGCCAAGCGCGCCGGCACCAATGCCGTCGTCATCGCCGACGAGGTGCTCCGGCGCCTCGACGCGGTGCGCGGCGCGTGGCTGCCGGCGGACGTGGCGCTCACCGTCACCCGCAATTACGGCGAGAGCGCCAACGAGAAGGCCAACGAGCTGCTGCTGCATCTCGGCCTCGCCACCGTCTCCATCGTCGTCCTGGTGGGCTTCGCCATCGGCTGGCGCGAGGCGGTGGTGGTGGCGGTGGTGATCCCCACCACCATCCTGCTCACCCTCTTCGCCTCCCGCCTCATGGGCTACACGCTCAACCGCGTCAGCCTGTTCGCGCTCATCTTCTCCATCGGCATCCTGGTGGACGACGCCATCGTCGTGATCGAGAACATCGCCCGCCACTGGGCGATGAAGGACGGCCGCCCGCGCGCCCGCGCCGCCATCGAGGCGGTGGCGGAGGTGGGCAACCCCACCATCGTCGCCACCCTCACCGTGGTGGCGGCGCTGCTGCCCATGCTGTTCGTCTCGGGCATGATGGGCCCCTATATGAGCCCGATCCCGGCCAACGCCTCCGCCGCCATGGTGTTCTCCTTCTTCGTCGCGGTGATGCTCACGCCCTGGCTGATGATGAAGGTGGCCGGCTCCGCGAAGGCGGTGGCGCACCAGCACGAGGCGGCCGGCGGCGGCCGGCTCGGGCGGCTCTATGTGAAGGTGGCCAGCCCCATCCTCGCCTCGCGGGGGCGCGCGCTCGCCTTCCTGCTGGCGGTGGGCGCGGTGACGCTGGCCTCGCTCAGCCTGATCTACACCCACCACGTGACGGTGAAGCTGCTGCCGTTCGACAACAAGACCGAGCTGAACGTGGTGCTCGACATGCCGCAGGGCACCTCGGTGGAGGAGACCAACCGGGTGCTCCAGCAGATGGTGGACGTGCTCTCGGCCGTGCCCGAGGTGGTCTCGTTCCAGACCTATGCCGGCACCGCCTCGCCGTTCGACTTCAACGGCCTGGTGCGCCATTCCTACCTGCGGACGACGCCGCGCCAGGGCGATATCGTGGTCAATCTCGTGCCCAAGGGGGCGCGCGGGCGCCCCAGCCACGACATCGCGCTGGACCTGCGCGAGAAGCTGCAGGCGGTGCCGCTGCCCGACGGCAGCGCGCTGAAGGTGGTGGAGCCGCCGCCCGGCCCGCCGGTGCTCGCGACCCTGCTCGCCGAGATCTACGGCCCCGATCCGCAGACCCGTCGCGCGGTGGCGCGCAAGGTGCGGCAGGCGTTCGAGAGCGTGCCCTACATCGTCGACGTGGACGACAGCTTCGGCACCACCGCCGAGCGCGTGCGCCTCGCCATCGACCAGGACAATCTCGAATTCTACAAGGTGGAGCAGGCCGACGTTTACGACGCCATCCGCACCTTCTTCGGCGGCCAGACGGTGGGCTATTCCCACCGCGGGGAAGGCCGGGCGCCCATTCCCATCCGCCTTGCCCTGTCGAAGGCCGACAAGGCGGCCGACGCGCGCACCCTGACGACGCCGGTGCCCGCCAACGCGCTGCCGGGCGGGCGCGGCGTGGTGGAGCTGGGCGACGTGGTGAGCGTGACGCGCGAGCCCTCCTCCTTCCCCATCTTCCGGCACAACGGCCGCGCCGCCGAGATGGTGAGCGCGGACCTTGCCGGCGCCTACGAGGCTCCGGTCTACGGCATGATCGCGGTCAACGCGGCGCTCGACGCCATGGACTGGGGCGAGGTGCCGAAGCCCCAGGTCGCGCTCCACGGCCAGCCCGCGGACGAGAGCCGGCCGACCTTGCTGTGGGACGGCGAATGGGAGGTGACCTGGATCACCTTCCGCGACATGGGCGCGGCGTTCGGCGTCGCCATCCTGGGCATCTACATCCTGGTGGTGGCGCAGTTCGGCTCGTTCAAGCTGCCGCTGGTGATCCTCACGCCGATCCCACTTACCTTCATCGGCATCATGGCGGGACACTGGATGTTCGGCGCGCCGTTCTCGGCCACCTCCATGATCGGCTTCATCGCGCTTGCCGGCATCATCGTGCGCAACTCGATCCTGCTGGTGGACTTCATCCGCCACGCCCGAGCGGCGCCCGGCGGGGCCGAGCGGCCGCTCACGCAGGTGCTGCTGGAGGCGGGGGCGATCCGCTTCAAGCCGATCCTGCTCACCGCGCTTGCGGCCATGATCGGCGCGGCGGTGATCCTCACCGACCCGATCTTCCAGGGCCTCGCCATCTCGCTGCTGTTCGGGCTCGCCTCCTCCACCGCGCTGACCGTGCTGGTGATCCCCGCCATCTACGTGGTGCTGCGCGGCGAGCGGGGCGGGGCGGGCGAGGGTCCGGAAACGGCCCGCGAGCGCGCTTGACAGGGGGGGGAGGCGCCCGGTAAATGGCGCCTCCCATGGTTCGGGGCCGTAGCTCAGATGGGAGAGCGCTGCAATCGCACTGCAGAGGTCAGGGGTTCGATTCCCCTCGGCTCCACCAAGACGATCCAACATCATATTGAAATTTAATACGAAATCTCGGATGCGAGAGTTCGTGCCCCAGCATCTGCCCTAGCGCGTGAGTTAGATCGCGGTGGTCCGTGGTGGACATAACGGGGAATTGCCGGGATCACGCGGGATTTCGCGGGACGGCGGCTCAGGCCGCCTCCCACACCCTGTTTAGAATCTGCGCTGCGAGCGCTGCCTTGTCCTGGGGGAGGAAGCGCCCGTAATGGTTGGCCACCATCTCGGGGGTGTCCTGGATCGCGTAGCTCGCCTGTTCGTAGGAGCCTGTGACCTTCAGAATGTGGGTGGCCAGCACGTCGCGCACGTTGTGCGGGCCATGCGGCAGAAGGCCCTTGATCGCGCCTCGGTTGGTGTAGGGGTTGAATACGCCATAGCGTTGGATTGTCAGGCGCCAGGCCTCATAAAATGTGTTCTGGCAATACGCTGGATCGAGCGTCTTCGCCTTCACCGTTTTCACAAAGAAGGTCTTTGGATCTGTGGCCCCGCGAAGCAGCACGCGCCGGTGTTTGTCGAGATACACGTCGATATAGTGGTAGAGTTCGCCGAGGTCCGGCAGCACCAAGCGAAAGGGCTTCGATCCGAAATAGGAAGAGGTCGCGTTCTTGAAGGCGCACGCCGGAATGAAGACCTCCCAACCCTGATCTCGTTCGCTCCACCGCAGTTCGCCGCGCTTGGTATCCTCTAGCTGGCGTTCGGTAGACGGCACCTGGCCTCGTGGACAGACCAGAAGCTGCCGTAGGTTCTTCTGCCGCAGCCCAAGATGCAGGCCGAATCGAAGCATCAGAAAGGATCGGACCGCCTCGGCCGCGGCAGTGGGATAGCGGCGCGGGTCGGGCATCAGCCGGAGTATCTCCTGAGGGATTTTCAGGTACTCCCGCAGCGGGCTCTCTGCCTCCAGGATCACGAGGATGGGTTCAAAGGGATCGCGGTGCACGCGCGCGACGCGCTCGATCTCCCGCACGCGAACTCGCGCATGCTTGTGGAAGATGTCGCAGGCGCCCGGCCAGTCGGCCCGGACGTTGGCGATATCTCCTTCAGTGATGAGGTTGGGAATCGGTTTCAACCGATCCCCAAGGCTCGGGGTTTGGCGAAGCCAGCCGGTATCCTTCCGCGTCATCGCAAGGGCGACGGCAAGCATGTCTGTTTCCCACTTGGTGAAGAAGCCGCGGCGACGCTCGCGCCATTGCACGTACCAGTCCCAGACGATGGGAAAGACGAGAAGGCCGAACGTCAGGTTCGCCAGTGGTACGCCGAAGCCTCGCACGGCGCCGCTCGGCGCTGCCGCCAGCGCGCCGAACATGAGCCCGAAATGCTCCACCTTTTGCGACGCTGTCTCCTCGCCCCAAACCCCGTTGCGTTGGAACCCAAACGTGGTCAGCGTGGCGGTCTTGAACCGGATAAGGTCGGCCATCTCGGCCGAGAGGTGAGCAGGGGCATCCGTGACCATGCCGACAAGGTCCGGATCATGCTCCTGGGTAAGCAACTGATCGTCTGCCACAGGCTTGGCCCGCCGTCTTCTCTTCGACTGGAATTCGGGGAAGCGGATGGCGTAGGGCTGCTTCATGGCGGCTGCCTGGAACTGCCGATACTCGGTCGCGCCGCTAATAACGACCCGTTGCACCCAGTCTAGGATCTCCTCTCTCTCTCGTAGCGGGCGGCGGTCGAAATCATGCGGCAGGTGCCAGGCGAGGCGCCGCCGTTCTGCTGGCCCGATACCGGGCAGCTTCTTCGCAGAAGGTGAGCGGTCCGTCATAGGCAATTTCGACCGGAAGTAGCCGGTTGGGAGGCAGTATCGGCGGTCGAGAAGATCCAGCGCGGCAAGGCTGGAAGCTGTTCGTGGCACTTTCAGCCCGCGGAGCCATTGGCGGATGGTCGTCATCAGGACGGAATGCCCGCTTGCAGCGAACACCTTTTCCAAGTGGCAGGAAGAATCGGCATGCCGTTCCATGTGCAGGCGGAGGGCATCGGCGAAGGTTTCCGGTTCGATCCAGTGTTCCGACGTTGCGGACGGAAACTCGACGACCGGCTTGGCTCGTTGACCGGTACGCCGGCCCCGCTTCCCAGGCGTGGGGTCTTCTGTTTCCGGATCCTGAGGCGATCTGGAGTGCTCGTTGGGCCGGGGCGTGTCGGATTTGGCGGACCTTCCTCGAGCAGGCTGCCCGCCCCGGTTTCGGGACGCTATTTCGCGGGCGAGCGCATCGACCACAGGAGCGAGCCCCGGCCCAGCTTGAAGCATTGCCTCTTCGGGAATCCCGCATTCTGATGCAATTTCAAGCCAGTCCGGCGCACCGCGCCGCTCTGGAGGAGCTCGACGCTCCGCGAGCAGGAGAAGCAGATAGGATCGGAAAGCGGCCATCTCGCGGGGCGGCAGCAAGGTGGTGCCCCTGACTTGGCAGAACCGCACCAGCATGCGGGCGAACTTCGTCTTCGGTCTGCCGGTCATGATCGGTTTCGCTCCGGAGCCCGCTCTGAATGTCGGCGGGGTGGGCGCTATCTCATGATTCATGACGCTGGCTAAAGAGCCCTCAAGTGGTATTATTTAGCCGAGCCACCCGGTGCGGGTGGTCCGCCCATCGGTTGCGCGTCCGTGCGCGTGGGAATGAACTTCATGCGTTGGTGCCCCTCTTTTCCGTGAGCCCGGCTTCCGGTAAGGCGTCCGGACGAGGGAACAGGATCATGAGCCACGTTAAAAAAGGGCAGTTGAGCGCGTCCGGCGAATGGCGAAAGCACCTTCGCCCATGGCTCAAGCGCGCCTTCTGGAAGAGGCATCGGTCCGTGGAGATTGCGGCTGCGTTGCATGAAGCTGGAACCGGCCGGCGAGGCCCGGCCCACCGCACCCGACTGGTCAGGGAAGAGGCTTGGTAGCCGCTAGCCTGAGCTTACGTGCGTAGATCGGTGTGATGCGTTGTGGCACCGCCGCGATAGCGGGCCTTGAGCTCGGCACTCGTGGGCCGCCCTGTGATGGGCGTTGCCCTCGAGAGCCGATGTTGCCGAAATGCCAAATTGGCAATCTTCCGGAAAGGCGCCATATACCATTCTCTTTGACCGTGGTTCCGAATCTAGGAGGCAGGCGCAACTGCCCCAGAGAACCGGCACCCAGCGGGAGGCCGATATGACGAACGAACTCAAGAAGCTAATTGAAGCGGCCAAGCGCGTCGAACCCACTGCGGAACATCGTGAGCAGCAGCGCCGCAGTTTCGCTTACGGCAACACCGCGTTCGAGAATGACCGCATCACGCGTAAAATGGTTGACGAGCAAGCAGACAAGCTCGCGAGCCAAGCGCGTGACAAACGCTGACGCTCCCGCGCAACGTCATAGCAAGGCCAGCGAGGCCGAGCTTATCGCCGATCCGCAACAGAAAGCAGAGGCGGAGGCCCTCAACGGCCTTCGTCAGTTTGATGCAGGCCGCGCGATTATCCGCGAAGCGCTGGAGCGAAGCTCGTTCAAACTTCGCATATCTCATCTCCTTGGGCTTCAACGCGAAGCCCTGGTGGGTATCAGCAGTTACGCTGGAAATTTCAGGCCAGCCGGCGTCGCTATCGAAGGGAGTAAACACACCCCGCCCGGAGCTCATATAGTCCCCGAAATGGTCGAGGGGATGTGCGACTATGTGAATGATCACTGGGCAGAGGCGACCGCTATACATCTTGCTGCTTACGTGATGTGGCGGCTTAACTGGATTCATCCCTTTGCGGACGGGAACGGCCGCACATCCCGCACAGCCTCCTATGTTGTTCTGTGTGTCAAGCTTGGGTCCGACCTTCCGGGGCTTCCCACGATTCCACAGCAAATTGTGGACAATAGAATCCCATACTTCGACGCGCTCGACGCTGCCGATGCAGCCTGGCGCGAAGGCAAGCTCGACCTTTCCAGAATGGAAGAGCTCCTCTCTGGGATGCTAGCAAAGCAGTTGCATGGAGCATATGCCCAGGCGGGGGGCATAATGCCGGAAAGCTGAGGCATCTCGCTCAGCCTCGGGCGTTCGGAACCCACACCCCCACAATGCGCCCCACCAGCTTCTCGGCCGCGTGCTCGGTGGTGTAGGGGCCTTCGCTGGTGCCGACACGGCCCGAGCGAAGCGCCGCGGCATAGTCAGCGGGATCCTCAGGCGGAATCCAATGGCAGGCCGACCAGCAGGGCGCCAGTTCGTAGCCCTCCTCATAGGGTAACGAAGGCGAGCGCCACCCGTGGCCTGGGCGAAAATAGTACGTTCGACTGCGCATCTGGCAGATGGCGAAGATCAGGCCGCACTCGGTGTACCGGCTAGCGTAGGAGATCAGGAACAGCTCGCCCTGCGCCGGCTGGCGGTCGGAGAGGTCCACCACGGCGAACTCGCCGCGGCGCAGGTGCGGATGGAAGGCATCGTCTTCTACCAGGAAGGTCATGTGGCCTGGCGGGATCGTCGGGAACATCATCAGGGCGCGCAGCTCGGGCTGATGCTCGAACGGGACGGCCGGAAGCTGCGGCTTGGGAGCGAGGGAACGCTTAGCCATGGGCGCCCCCGTCATTGTGCGTGCATGCGCGTGCGCGCGAGTTCGCCACCGGAGATGAAGGCGCCGAGGCTCGCGCAAATGGCCTCCAGTTCGTCGAACTCGGGATGGGGGCCGCCGCCGTAGCCGTCCCAGTCCGTCAGCATGGCCAGGAAGGCGAGCGCACCCTCGCGCGTCGTCGGCGCCGTATTGATGAGGCTCCACCACGCGTCGGCATCCGCGGCGCTCGCCACGTCGCGCGCCGCTTCAGCCGCCTCCATCTGGGGGTAGTCGTCGGGGAACTTCTCCTCCGCCCAGTCACGATGGCGCAGCGCCTCGTTGAAGGCGCCCCGCTTCTGGCGGAACGTCTCGATAGCAGCGAACACCGGGTCGGGGACGCTGGCGAGCGCCACCGCCGATGCGGTGATGCCGGCGGAGAGGGTCGCCACGCCCGCGAGAACGTGGCGTCGGGTCAGGCGGTTGCGCTCAGACATTGGCGCCTCCCGCGTTCAGGATGGCGAGGGCGTCGAGAAGGGAGCTCGCAATGAGGCGCTCGCTCGTGTTCGAGCTCTCTTCCTCGGCCAGCTCCCGGAGGGTGTCGGTGTGCACCTCCTCCGGGTAGCACCATTCGAGGGCGCGCATCTTCACCATGACGCCCGCGGCGGTCTTCGCGGGCGTGCCGATGATGTCGGAGCAGAGTTCGCTGATCTCGTCCGTGACGCGCTCGAATTCGGCGTTCACAGCCTCCGCACCGGTGGTGCGCCGCGCCTCTTCGCCTCCGGCGTGCCAGGCATCCAGTGCGGCGAGCAGTGCGGCCGCGCGCGGGCGCGTCACCATGTTGGGCGTATTGCAGGCCCGATCGAGCGTCCGCAGGTGATCCCGCAGCCGGAAGTCCACCCACAGCCGGCCCTTGTCCTCGTACATGAGGTGGGCCCCGCCGCGCTCATAGGCGAACAGCTCCGGCGCAGGCGCCGGCCGGATGCGCTCGGCAATGACCGCCAGCCGCTTTTCCTCGGCGACCAACTCGTTTTCCCGCGTCCAGAGCGCGTCGAGCCGGCGCCCCATAGCCAGAAGCGCGGCGTCGTGGTGCTCGCCGGCTTGGGCCTTCGGCAGGATCGCGACAGGCACCGCGAGCGCGGCGACGGTGCCCAGGGCGCCGGCTGCCTTCAGGACGGCGCGGCGGGTGGTGGCAGGCAAGGGGGCGGCGTTTGCCGCCGCGGTGGGCTTCGGCATCGGTCTTCTCCAGGTGGTGAGAGGTCGCGGCGGCCCGGAGGTCGCCGCTGGGGATCAGGCGATCTGGGACAGGCGAAGGGCCTCGTCCGCGGCGCGGACTTTGGCGAGGATCGCCGGCACGCCGCCCCACGGTATGAAGGTGGAGCGCACGCGCTCGGCGAGGGTGTCGTCGGTGGTGGTGAAGGAGAGGGCGCTGGTCGGGCCGGTGAGCCGCCCGAACTCGACGCCGTTGCGCTTCAGGACGAAGCCGGCGCCATCGCGCTTTGCAGTGTAGGTGGCGGCGAGGCCGGCCGCGGCCTTCTCGGCGACAACGATGGCTTCCAGGTTGGCGACGCGCATCAGGTCGGAGCTGCGGTGCTTGGCGGCGCTCCAGTTGGCCGGCGCCCCGGCGCGGCTGTAGCGGGCCATGCGCGCTCGGGCCGAGGCCAAGGCCAGTTCAGCCTGACGGATCACCACCGCGCGGTGCGCACCGCGCGGAACGCTCACGAAGCGCTGGAGCACATCCCACGGCGTGACCGGGGCGTTGCGGGCTTCGTTCCACGCCTGCCGGAGGCAGGAAGCGAAGGCCGGGCGGCTGAACGACGCCATGCTCTGGCGGAAGAGCGACCAGGCGCGGCGCATGATGTGGGAGAGGTTGAAGGGGCACATAGTGTTGCCTCCGTCACGTTTCATTTGTACCATGTACAAATAATGGGGCCGCATTGGTGCGGTGTCAACTCTTATTTGGACATTGTACCAATGAAGGCCGTTCAGATCAGGATGGGGCGTGCAGCGCTGGGTTGGGGAGTGCGCGAACTCGCCGACAAAGCCGGTGTGACGGCCAACACCATCTCGCGGATCGAAGGAGGCGCCGACTCGAAGGCAAGTACGCTCGACGCTATTCGCGCTGCCTTCGAAGGAGCCGGCCTGACTTTCCTAGCGGACGGCGAACTGAGGGATGGCGGCCCCGGCGTCCGGCTGCGGAAGTAGGCGCCATCTGGAAGCAGATCGGCTATAGAGCGGATTCCTCTCGCCAGCCGGAGACCGCCAATGGGCCGCCGCCCCGCTCGCTTCACGCAGGCCGAATTGGCGCGCATCTTTGCCGCCGCAAAGCAGGTAGGCATGGCCGTGCGCGTCGATCTCGTGGCGGGCGTGGCGGAAGTCGTGCCGGCCGAGGATCTGCCGCCCCGGCGCCCCCCTGTTGAGCCCAGGCCCATGCCGGTGCTGTGACCGGCGAACCAGCCCGCCCCTCCGATGCCCCCCCACCGCACCTGAAGGCGAACGCGCTGGCGGAGGCCATTGCGCGGATGGTGGCTCGCGAAGATCATGCGCACGAAATGGCGGACAAGGAGAAGCGGCGGTGATGCATGACGTGCGGCACGAGGAAGGGCCCGGCGGCGGTCGCTACTTCATCGAGCTCGAGGGTGGGGCCGTTGCGGAGATGGCGTACCGCCGAGGCGCCGACGGTCGCATAATCATCACGCACACCGGCGTGCCGCCCGCCTTCGAAGGCCAGGGCATCGCGGCTCGGCTCGTGGATGCCGCCGTGGCGGCGGCACGTGCCGAGGGATGGAAGATCACCCCCCTGTGCTCGTACGTGGCGGCGCGTTTCCGGCGCCATCCGGAATGGAACGATCTGCTGGCTTAGGAGGATCGCGCATGTCGAGCAAACCACAGTTCGCTCCCGCCTCGGCTCTGGTGGAGCGCTACGGCTTCACGACGAGGCGCTGGAGTTCCGCCTCGCCGCCGCCGGCAAGGTGCCCGGCGCCTTCCAGCCCTTCGGCGCCCACGGCCGCTGGGTCTTCGATCTGGACGTGGTGGCGCGCTGGTGGGATGCTCAGCGCAAGCAGGTGACCGAATGGCCAACGCCTTCGCCAAGTGCACGGCCCCATCGGACGGGGCCACAGTCCCTGAAATTCAAAGTGTCAAAGAGACACGATCTGCAAGCCGCACTGAAGTCCGTTTTGCAGGACAAGAAAGGCTGATGCGCCGCTGACCATGTCGAGCCGGGAAATCGCCGAGCTGACGGGCAAGCTCCACCACAACGTGATGCGTGACATCCGCAACATGCTGGAAGAGCTGAACAATCCCGCTGGCCTCAATTTTGAGGGCAGCTATCGTGACAGCACGGGCCGCGCACTCCCCTGCTACCACCTCCCCAAGCGGGAGACCTTGATTCTCGTGTCCGGCTACAGCATCACGCTTCGCGCCAGGATCGTCGACCGCTGGCAGGAGCTGGAGGCGCGCCTCGCATCGGCGCAGGGTGCCGGCCGTAGCAAAACCGAAAAGCCACGGCCAACAAGCGATGAGACCGGACAGCTTCGAACTCCGCCGTCAACAAGGCGGGCGACGTGAGGTTGTGGCGCACTTTAGTTAAGCCATATGCTAATATCTTTATGTCTATGATGGCGGCCGCTGGTCCCGCCGGCGAGGAACGAGATGCGTGATCGGGATGTACGGAAGAGTGTTTGGCGTTGGCTGGAGTTTGCCCATGCGGGCGATCCGGACACGCTGATGCTTGATGAGCTTGGCATCCTCAATGGCGCGACCCGCATCGACATCGCCGTCATCAACGGCAAGATGGAAGGGTTCGAGCTGAAGAGTGAGCGCGACACGCTCGAAAGGCTTCCGACGCAGCGTGACCTGTACAACAAAGTCTTCGACTTAATTAGTATCGTTGTGGCTGAAAATCACCGAGAAGCGGCTCAAGACATCGTCCCGGAATGGTGGGGCCTCGCCATCGCGAGCAGCGCCCCAGGGGGCGTTCAGGTCACCTATGAGAGGCAGCCTGAAGCCAACCCGGCGCTGGATGCCGCAACCGTCGCATCGCTGCTATGGCGTGACGAAGCAGTGTCTATCTTGGAGCGATATGGCGCCGCGCGCGGAGTGCGGAGCAAGCCCCGCGAAGCTCTATACGATCGGCTCGCTATGACGTTGGACCTCGACACCGTGCGAGCTGAGGTCCGGTCTGCGCTCAAGGCGAGGGCAGGATGGAGAGTTGACCGACGATTTCAGCAATGTGGTGATTTGCTCCTATCGTGATCCACGTTTCCAAATTGCCCTGATTTTCCGCCCGTTGATGTATTCGCATAATCTTTGCATCTCCAAAAGAAAATGTGGCGCCTCGATATTGAGGCATATTCACGATAGTATCGGCGTGACCGTAGAACTGCGTAAATCCTTGACTTCCTCGCGTTCGCGTTCCTTGCCCCCTCAGTAGTATCCAAGTATCCTCGAATGTATACCTGACACTCGCGGTTGGGTTCATTGTTCGCGGATCTAGCCCCTCCTCAACGGGCAAGGGGTGTATCGTTGCGTAGTCGCCATAGGTGACAACGCGACCAGACACCGAGCGGTTCGCGAGCCAAACGCTCCACTCATGCCGCTCGACTATGTGAGTGCCAACTGCAAAACCCGCAAGATTTTCCGGGAACGATCCCGAGACGAGGGTCAGAGAGGACCAATCGGAAGCGAATGGCACCGCTGCCAGCGCTCCTCGGGCAGTAATGATGGATCGCCCTGTACTGGAGATATAGCCCAAGTCTACTACGAAACCGCAGACAGCTGGAACTATACGACACGCGCTAAGCATAGCGGCGAGCGTGTCGGTGACGTCGATTTCAGCAAGGTCGTCGGGCGTCAGCCGAAAGACGGGGCCCACACCATAATCGGCGCAGACAGATGCGACGGCAGCCAGGTAATCGTCGTCGCTGGTCAATCTCAGGACGGGGCGTGCGACTGCGGAGGGTGTCACTGAATAAATTTGCTCAAAAAAGCGGCGGACGGGATGAATACCTCCAGAGCATCTGGCATCCGGATCGATGTCGCCAAGATCGACCGCAGCTTCGTACCCAGTCCATGCGGAATTCAGCCTATCGGCATCTTGACCAATGCGTTGATCGAATGCCCCGTCGGTGTCCCCGCCTGGGGGTGGATTGAAAGCATGGGGCATGATGTTGAGAAGAGGCTTAGTTGCGTCCTTGTGTCCGGCGACTAGATTGGTGAGGGCAGTCTGCTCGCCCCTCTTCCACCGCAGCAGAGGCCTGTACATCACCATCTCCAATTGTGTGTCGAATCGGTTGTGCAATCAATGCGATTGTTGTGAAGCTGCGCCGTAAGGTCAATGCGTCCGCCTGTGGATTGCGGGGGTTGTCCGTCGGCGCTCTATGGCCAAGCCATCCATTGACGCTGCCGCCGCTCGGCCAGATCTTTCTCCGAACTGAGAGGGACGACCTGACCCGGGGTTATCTCGCGAAGCGCCGCTAAGTGGGGAGTTTGGTCGATGGACGACTACCCGGACCATCTAGCACCAGATTTCGACGAGGGAGGCGGGGTCGCGACGCCATTCCCTGAATGGTGGGCGAGGGTGGCGACAGCCTTTCCAAATGTCCCTGAGGAGGTCGCTCGCGAATGGCTTCATCGTCATTGGCGCCATTCCCCGTTTGCTTTTCTCAAATCAGCGGAACATCGCTTTGAACTGATAGATTGGGATAGCGCCGACCTTCGCTCGATCCGGTGGAACTTCAACAATTTCGCTGACGAACACGAACCGGCCATCTCTCATGGGCGGTTCCTCATTAGAGAGCATCATCGAAGTTGGCCGACGTATCTGAGCGAGTATCTCATCGCGAATGGAGATTTCCCTTCCCCGCCGATCATCGTCGATAACCGGGATCTTCAGATGGTTGACGATATAGCGCCTGGGTTCTACCCGGCCGCCCATCTCTTGGTCGAGGGCCATCGCCGCTATGCAATGGCTTCATATTTGGCGAGTATAGGAGAAATGCGCCCGACGCTTAAGTTTTGGCTGATGACGCGCATTTTTGAATAAATATTTAAAGGTATCTCGTGCAAAAAATAAGGGTCAAAATGCATCAATATATTTCATATATTTTTGGCATAATAAGTACCATTTGTGCATTTATTGCATCATTCTATTGGTTTAAAGCATCTGCAATTGAGATAGTGCCGCAATGGTCGCGCGACCGGTCTCCAGATCTGACCGCCGAACCGATAGACCGGATTTTGGCCTCTGACGGATGGATTGTTGGAGCCAATCTTGCGCTGCAAGAGGGCGGCCGCTTGAATAAGGCCGCGGCCCTTTGGAGTGGCATCTCGGCCCTTGCGGCCGCGGCATCCATGCTTCTTGGTCAGATCGTAGAGTGAGGAAGGCTTTGGGCGGCCCCTCGTGTCGCCTGTAGGCGGATTCGCACGCAGCTGCTCCTAACCGAAACGTCAACCTTCGCCCACCCCATACGCCGCCACCCACTCCGCTTCGGACATCGGCTCATCGCTGATCGTGTGGACGATGTTCACGTTCTCGCTCTTGTCCACCACGAGGCCGTTCAGCTTCGCCACGTCCATCCAGGCGGCGCGGAGTGCGAACGCCGCCGTTTGCCCCCCCTCAATGCATCTCACCTCCCTCGCCGAATGTCAGATCCAGCGCCGCGGCGAGCTGGCGAATACGGCGGTCGAGCTCTTCGTCTGACAGATCGGCCTCGGTAGCCACCTTCACCTCCTTGGGCAGGAGCGAGGCAATCACGCGAAGGTACTGGTCCGGCTTCTCCTCCCGGACGCGGGCGATGGCGTCCGGCCCATGCTCCGCAAAGTCCGCATAGAGCTGCTCGAGGAACTGCTCGCCCAGCTTGCTACGGGAGCCCCTGGGCCGGCCGCCGAGGGATGCGTGGCCGGTCACAAACTGACCACGCTCGTTGCGGCCCTTGGGCTGCTGCTGATCTGCCATCGCGGCCTCGCTCTACTGGGCCAGTTCGCCGAAAGACCGGCGGCCCGGCGCGTCGGCAGCGGGAGGCAATGGCTTGCTCGCAGTTGGAGCCGGCGCATCCTGCTTTTGCGCTCCACCCAAGCCGGAGGCCACCGCCGCCCGCATGTAGACCCGGGCCAAGCTGATGGCCTGACTCTGTGTCGGCTCACCTCCGACCTTCATCAGCAACGCCCTTGCCCGATCCGGGTTCAACATCGCATCTTTCACGATGTCATCCACACCCCGCAGGCCCGCCTGCCGCATGGCATCGATGACGCGGCCGAAATGAGCGCCAAGGCCGGCGCCGGCGGCAGAGCCGACCCATCCGCCGGCGCTGCCGGCCGCGGCGCCGGCGCTTGCCAGCGCGCCGGGCGACAGGATCCGCGCGAGCCAGCTCGGGGCGTCTCCCCTCTTGCCGACGCCCAGGGCGTCCTGAACGGTGTTGGACCGTCCGGGCAGCTTCACCGCGGCAATCGAGCGGTTCGACCGCTTTAGGTCCGCGGCGATGGCGTGCAGCGTCATGATCTCGGCAGATGACAGGATGGGCTTCAGCGCCGGCGCGGACTGCCGCAGGAACTGCTGGAAGGCGTCGGAGCGCATCATGTCCACATTGGACGTGGCGCCCTCCATGTTGCCGACGAAGCGCAGGTTGATGTAGTCCGCGACCGCCTTGCGCAGCCCTTCGCGCGCTTGCGGGTTGCCGGCCGTCTCACGGGCCAGTCGCACCATCTGCTGCACCTGGTCCTGTCGGCTGAAGATGCCGCCGATGGTGCGGGTCACGTCGGCCGGGTCGTCCAGATTGAGCAAGCGGGCGACGGCGCCCTTCTGGAAGTCGTCCAGCGCAGCCTTGCGATCGGCCGCGGCGCGCGCCAGCAGCTCCGACGCCTGCACAGGGTCGGCAAGGGCGCGATCCACCTCCGGCATTGCCCGGAGCGCGTCGGCGTGCTTCTTGCGCCACGCCAGCGCTTTTGCGGGGTCGAGCGTGCCGTCGGCGCGCATCGCCTCGCGGCGCAGGGTGCTGATCGCATATTCGCGCACCTGGCCAGTGGCGTTCGGCGCGGCGTTGCGCAGCGCCTGCATCGCCTCGAAGCCGCGCGGGCCGGGCACGAAGAATCGCTGCGGCACGACGGAATTTTCGACCTGAAACGGCCCCTGGGCGCCCGAGCGCCGGATGACGGCGCCCACACGGCCCTCATCGAAGGTGCGGGCGCGCTGCTTCGTCGCCTCCGATGCGACCTTCAGTCGGCCGGCGGCTCCGTCGTCGAAGTTGGGGGCGAGGTCGTCGGGGAAGAGGCCAGGGCTTTGTACGCCTTGATCTCGCGGAGCGAAACCAGATCCCCGTTGCGCCGAGCCTGATCCTCCAGATCCCGGACGCACAAAGGACGGTCGTGAGGCGCCAGTTTTTCCAGCGCTCGCCGCAACGCTTCCCCCGGCTTCAAGCTCAGTTCGTCCGGACTGCCAGGCATCGACCTGCCGCTGCATGTTCTGGAGCAGCCATGCGACCGTGTCTTCCTCACGCATCGCGCCGGCCTGCACCGCCCGCTCTTCCATCGCAGCTTTGGCGGCTACCGCGTTCTCGATGTCACGCTCGATGGCGCCGCGAAGCTGCGACAGGCGAGCATAGACGGGCGTCTGCCCGTTGGTCGATAGCTCTTCGCGAAGCGCCGCCGAAACCCGCGTGCGCAGCGCCGTCAACTCCCGGAAGGGCACGACGTCTGGATATTTGAGGGCGGTCACTATGGCCGCGCGCTCTTCGCCCTCCAGAGGCTTCGCCGACTTCGGCAGCTCGCGCACGATGGCCCGCGCCGCCTGCCGCGTGCCCGTGCCATGAAGGTTCAGGCTGTCGCCGGGATCCACCGCCCGCCACAGGGCCCGCTCGCGCTCCTTCACGACCTCCCGTGCATCCATGACCTGCTGCCGGATGCCGGCGCCGTAGCTCTCGGGTGCGCCTTCACCGCCCAGCCGCGCCGCGGCATCCCGCGCGCGCCCGGTCGCGCCTTCGACCGCCTGGCCGGTGGCCGCGTCCAGCGCTTCGAGGTTCTGCCGCAGCGCCTGCACCACCATCTCGGGCGCGCCCTGGGGCTGGATGTCTTGGAGAGCGCCCACGCGGGCCGTGTTCTGCTCGGCGCGCCGCTGCATGAACTCGGCGGGGAAGCGGCTGTCCGTGGCCCGCTCCAGCGCGCCAAGGCCCATGTCGCCCGTCGCCTGGAAGGTGGTGGGCTTCGATCCGGGCACGAGTTCGCTCGGCCGCTCCAGAGCGTCGCGGACGGCATAGGGGTCGCTCGCCCATTCCTGAATGCGGCTGCCAGCCGCGCGCTCCTGCGCCGCCGGATCGGCAAGCCGGAAGTCGCGCCACGCCTGCGGCAGGCCGGCAGCACCGCGCCCGGCTGCTACCGCTCCGACGCCGAGCGCCCCGCCCGCCATGCCGCCGGCAGCCTCGGCGAGGGGTTTCCAGGGCTCCGGGACGACCTGTCCCGCCATCTGGCCGCCAATCCCCGCCGCGGCGCCCACGCCCGCATTCACCGCGGCATCACCGGCCGAGGCCGAGCGGCCGAACACCTGGCCGAGCGTGTTCCACGCGCCCTCGCCGATCACACCGGCGCGGCCGAGCGTGCCCAGTGCCGCTTCCGGGGCGATCATGCCGCCCGCGCCCGTGCCGGCCGCGCGCGCCAGCTTCTCTTCGGTGTTGGTGGCCTGCACCTTCGCCGGATCGTTCACCCCCACCGCCTCGCCGGTGCGTGCCAGCCACCGGCTGGAGCCGGGGAGGTCGGCCCGCGCCTGGGGCAGCTCGGCAACGGTGGCAGCGTTGATGCCCTGCACCGCCTTGTTCGTGATCCAGGTGGCAGCATCCACAGGCGCGCCGAGCGTCGAATAGATGGCGTCGTTCGCACCGGCCGTGAGATTGTTCCATAGGCCGGAGGGAGCGGGCTGTGCCATGGGCCGTTTGCTGGGGATCAGGTCATCAAAGGGCCCGACGCTGGCCTGTGCCGGCCGCGACGGAATCAGGTCGTCGAAGAGACCCTGCATTTTCAAAGCCCTTCCGGGTTAATGCCCATCTGCCGAAGGCGCTGGATCACTGCCTCGCGGGGCGCGCCGTTGCGGATTGCGTCGCGGGCCTGTCCAAGGGGGTCGGAAGCTGCTCCCTTGGGTGTGGATTGCAACTGAGGCTGCATGCCGCCCGGCCCATACTGCTGCGTCCCGCCCGGAGCACTCTGCCCACCTCCAGGGACCAGGGCCGCCTGTGACTTGAGCTTGGCGAGACCATCGGTAATGGCTCCGCGGAAGTCCTGAAGGGCTGCGTTGAAATCCGCCAAACTCTGGGCAGTGTTCAGCCGGGCATAGGCGGCTTCAGCTCGCTTGCTCTCGTAGTCGGTGATTGCTCCGCCTCCCTTGAGCTGCTGGCGGGCCTGGAGGAACGCTCCACCGCTGAGCTGATCGATGCGAGATTGCACGCGCTGGGCATCGGCGGAGACGTTCGGGAGACGCGAGGCGACGGGCCCCAGCATGTCCGGCAGCTTCGGATCGTTCGCCAGGTCGTCGATGTGCTGGCCGATCTGCCCGGAAAGGCCCTCAGCGATAGGAATCTGCGCCTGAGCCTGCCCGGCTGCCTTCCCGATTTCCTGCTGCTGGGCCTTCTCGGCCACGTTCTTCGGGATCATCCGCACGGGCTGCCGGGTGACGGGATCCGTGAACACGAAATGGGTGCCGGTGTCGCTGACGATCGGCTTGCCCGAGAGGGTGACGCCAGGCGGCAACTGAGCGGCGCGCATGATGCCATCGGAACCGAGCTGGAGAGCGACAGGATTGTTGTCCTTGTCCACCCCATACACCGGGCTCATTCCGTATTTCGGCTGCTCGCCGGTGCCGGCCTTTGAGCGCGCAATGTCGATCTCCTGGCGCTTGAAGCCGTCGCCGATCTCATCGCGCTTCTTGCGATAATCGCGGTCGCTCTCCGCCATCGCCAGGGTTGCGAAGGAGCGCGCACCTTCAAGGTCGCCGGCTGCCGCCAGCCGGCGCGACACGTCGCCATAGGTCGCTCCGGCGCCCAGGTCGGCGAGTGAGGACTGGCGCGCCGCCGAAAGCTGGCGCTCCTGCTTGTCCTGCCACCCCTTCTGGAAGTTGTCCGGCGCCTTGCGGATCGCATCCGTGATGGCGTCGCCGCCGCGCTGGAGATCGCGAAGCGTGAAGTTTGTGGCTGGGCTGAACGTGACCATCACATCCCCGCAAAGAGCTTGGTGCCGAGGTCGATGTCGGTGCCGATGAGCGAGCCGAGGCCGCTATTGTTGGCCTTCTCCTTCTCGGCATTGGCGTTGCCGACGCCCTTGCCGAACTCCCACGCGAGGGACGCAGCGCTGTTCCCCTTCGCGAAATTCAGGTCGCCGAGCCCCTGGAGCGTCCCCGCCCGGCTCGCCGCCACATTGCTCGCGAGGCCGTTGTAACCCTGGAGGCCAGCAAGCCAGTTGTTGTATTCCTGCGCCGAAAGACCCTGAGCGGCCTTCATGAAATCCAGAGACGTGTTGCCGCTGTCCAGCCGCCCCGCCGCCGCGCCCGCGCGGCCGAGAGCCTGCAGCGTCTGGTCCATGTTCCACTGATAGCCGGGCCCGGCCGTGAAGGCGTCCTGTGCCGCCTGACTGCCGGCGGCCCCGTTCAGGCCCATGGCGTTCGCATACATGTCGACGCCTTGGCCATAGGTCGCCTTCAGCGGGTCGCTCTCGGTCAGGGCCTTGTCGTATTGCGTCGTCGCGCCGGCCAGGCCCTTGTTCAGGGCCTTCGCCGCGCCGGTGTAGCCCATCGTCAGGCCCTTCACCTGCGCCTCGGTCGCGCGCTTCGCGTTCTGGTTCCCGAACAAGGAATCAAAGGTTCCCATGGCTCAGCGCTCCTGCGTCTTCGGCGGCTTGATGGCCGGCGGCGTCACGCCGGCGCGGGCGATGCGCTCGAGGATGGCGCGGCGCGCGAATTCGGCCTGGGTGATGCTCTCGCGGTTCGCAGCCTCGGTGATCGCTGCGTTGAAGCCCTGCGGCCCGCGGATGTTCATGATCTCGATGTAGCTCGCCATCGGTAAATCTCCTGCCGATCCAGAATGCCACGAAATATGTGCGGTTACGACGATGCAACAGATGAAATATTCTGATGTATTGTGCGGCCGTTCAGTCTACCGAAGACTATGGAAGTCGAACGGTGGGAAATTCTATCAATTTATGTGAGGTCTCCGCTCCATTTCCAATTCGTGAGCCCTGTCGTCCTCGACGAAGCGCTTCCAATGCGCCGCCTCGTGCTGGCTTTCCGCGCAAAGCTTCAGCAGGTCGCTGTTCCGCTGCACGAGGTCGTCCACAAGCCAGCTCAGGGCTTCCGCCTGCCGCTGCGTCTGCTCCCGCTCGGCATTGAGGCGGTCCACCGTCTGGTGCAGGGCATCCACTTGGGCTCCGAGGTCCAGCGTCGTTGCCCGGAAGGTCTCCGTCAGCGCGGCCCGGTCCTTCAGGCGCTGGCGCGCTCGGCGCCGACGCTCGGCCCGGCCGGTGCTGGGTGTCCCATGGCGGGCACCGGCCCAGTCCGCCGCAGCACGCAGCAGGCGGGCGATGAGCGAGGGCTGTCGGGTACCGGGGTTCGTCGTCATCAGGAACTTGATCCTTTGCGGGGGCCAAAAGCTACTGGCCCAAATTGGACATCATCGAAAAGCTGCCGGCTCTGGGGGGCCGTCGTCCTGCATTGCAGGATGACCCCTTCGTGGATGCAGCAGCGCGCCACCAGCTCGCTTGGCGAAGGGAGGCGGGCGAGGTCGGAATATCGACCGCGGTTTGCTCCACTCCTGTCTTCGCGGGGAGAGCGCTCCACTCCAGTTGCTCCACTCCATAAAGGAACTGGAGTGGAGCAACTTTCGAAGCGCTCTTTTGCTCCAGCTGCTCCAGTCTGCTCCAGTTCAATTTCGCGACTGGAGCAGTCATGGTTGCCACCCTGATCCGACGATGACGAATTCGCGCATTCGGCGCGTTTCATCCAGGCGCAATTCCCGATCCAGGGCCTTGCTGGCGAACCACATGGCCAGCGCGCGCTTCACCTTCTCCTTGGCGGCCTTGTCGGAGAGGTCGACGCCCAGCACCTGGGCAACGAGGTGTCCGATCCAGCTTCCGGCCCTCACGTCCACGCGGAAGTTCGGGTTCGCCTTCACGGCTGCGACCACCTTCTCGATATGCTCGGCCCGAACGTCCTGAAGCGCGTCCGGTATCTCCCAGGCCGTGACGACGCCCACATGGTCCTCGGTGGAGATGAGGCCATAATCCTCGCCGTTGCCCAGGCCGACGGACGCGAGCCTGCGCCAGACGGCACGCTCCATGGGCGGCGCCATGTTTGCCTTGCCGTTGTCCACTCGGAAGTGCACCCGGCGGTGCTCGGGCTCGATGCCGGCCCGGTCCGCCTCGTCCTGCGACATGACATTGAGAACCCGGGCCGAGCGCACTGCCCCGATGAGCGATGAGCCGCCGCGGGCATCCTCAACGGTGTAGGTATGGTCGCCGAGCGCTTTGCGGACATGGTGCACCAGCTCGACTGCGCAGTTGCACCGCTCGGCGACGCCGGCCCATTCCTTTGCCACCCGGTCGATCGCGCCGTTGTCGTTCTCGCCGACGCTGTGGGACGACACGAACGGATCGACGATGAACAGGCCGATGGCGTTCTCGCGGATGGTGGCCTCCACGTCCTCGATCACAGGGCGCGCCACCGTAACGGCGTCTCGCACCCTCTCGGCGATGACGATGGGCACCTCGCGGCCGGTGTCGATGAACAGCCGGCCGTCGATTTCATCGGGGACGATCTGATAGTGCAGGCACGCGGCGGCAAGGCGCCGGTCCAATTCTTCGCGCGGATCCTCGCCGTTCCAGTACCAGACGTTCGTGCGCTCCTGCACGGGGACGTCCAGCAGCGGGCGCCCGGTGCAGATGGCGAGGCCCTCGGCGATGATCAGCGAGGACTTGCCGACGCCACCGGGCGCCACAGTGCCGGTCACGAACCGGCGCACATAGTGCTTGTCGTAGATCCACCGCCTGGGCGGGATGCTCTTCGGGTCAACCCACTGCCAGGGCGTGGCGATGATGCGTCGGCGTCCCGTTGCGGCCTGCGGCCCGGGTGCCGGGCCATCGGTGCCAGTCCCGCGCATCTCGTGGCGCTGCTCCTGCCGATCCGGGACTTCGCGCGGCTTCAGCCGGCCGGCGGCCAGCCCGCTCTCAATGGTGGCGAGCACCGGCCGTTCGCCGTCGTCCGCCACGAGGCCGCAGGAAGCCGCCGCCTGAAGGAGCGAGCCCCGCACCGTGTCTTCGTCCACCAGCCCGGCGCCCACGAGTTGCCCCAGGCTGAAGGCGGCGGCGTTGAGCCGGTTGTTGCGCTCGCCGCGACCGCTTTGCGCCAGCGCCCAGCATTCGCCGGCAATGGCGCTCTGCACGTACCGGTCCTGCGGCGGCAAGCGTGAAGCGCGGAAATCCACGACGTTCGGCGCCTGCCGGGCCTCGGGTGCCGGTTCCTCCAGCAGTTCGTAGAGCCAGGGGTCGGCCTCGGCGAAGTGGAAGAAGTCAAAGGGCTCTTCCATCTCGTAGGCTCGGCCGTCCATAAGGCGCGAGCCCGCGGCGATGATATAGCCGCCTTCGCCGCGCACATTGATGCCATGGATGCCGCGGGCCCTGAGCCCTCGTTCCGAGTTCGTCACCGGCCGGTCGTCATGCCACCGGAACACGAGGTGCTTGCCGCCGCTCGGCGTGAGGTGGGTGTGGGTGCGGACGGGCGAATGCAGCCGGGCGATGTTCTCCCAGGCCGTCAGCCCGTCCGCGTCGCCGGGCTCCTTCGCCACGTCCGGATCGATGGCCCAAAGGCCGTTGCTCCGCCCCATGGGCAGGCCGATCAGGGCATCAGGCCATTGCGACCACCATGCGCGAATCTGGTCCTCTTCCCGGCTCGCGCCCTTGAAGCCGTGCTCGATGAGCGGACGTTTGGAAATGCCGCGCTCCGGCGAGGGATTGCAGGGGAAGACCGCGAGGCCGCGCGCGGCATAGTCCAGAGCGTGCTCTAGCGGCGTCATCCGGCGCCTCCATCCCCGAAGGCTGCCGCGGTTTGCCGATGCAGCTCCTGCATGCTCCGGCTGTTCCGCAGCACCCATTCGAACGTCTGCCTCGCCTGTTCCTCCGTGAGGCTGTCGGCCCGGGCCGCGGCGGCGGCGGGAAGGATGACGAAGGCACGCATGCGCGCCCCATCAAAGGCGCGGATGGCAGCGAACAGGCGCCAGCTCGGCGGCACCGGCGGCATCTCGCCCATGAGGCGGGCAATCTCCACCTCGTGTTCCGAGGCGAGCCGAATGCGATGCCAGCGGTGAGGAAAGCGGGCGAAGAACCGCTCGTCCGCGTCGGTCGTCGCCTCGTTCTTGAGGGTCAGGCGCTCCACGCGCCGCTCCAGGACGCGCGGGTTCATGCCGCGCCTCCTTGGCTGTCCGCAGGCCGGCGCGCGGCCGCGATGGCGAACTCGAGCGAGTCGGCCTCGCCGAGGTGGCGCGTCTGCTTCTTCATCGCCGCGAGCAAGGACAGTCGGTATTCCTTGTCGGCCCAGGGCGGCGCGTACCCGCGCTCGATCGCCCCTTCGATGAAGCCCGCGGCCATGAAGTGCGGGGCGATGGTGACGATGCCGTCGGCCGTCGCGACGGTGTAGAGCACCACCTGGCTGCGCAACCCGCGCATGATCGTCCGCCGAAGATCGGTCGGAAGGCCGAGGCATTCGTGCAGGTCGTCCACCCCGTGCCAGGGGAAATCAGGCCCTTCGACCGGCGGGCGGAAGAGGCGCAGGCGCTGGCCGTTGACGATGGCCTCGTGAAGGACGGGCGTCATCGGCGCACCTCCTCGATCACCAGCACCGGCGAGCGCGGCACGTAGCGGCCATGGGAGCCACTGTAGGCGCCACCGTGAGCCTCATCGACCGTGTCGATGGCGAGGCCGGCCTTGCGGAGCTTGAAGATGTAGTCGGACCACCGCGGCGCGGGACGCTCGATCGGAGTGCACCCCCGCTCGCCGGCGTGAACGAGTTCGTGCAGCGCCCAGGCCATGCGGCCTTTCACGGTGAGCTGAGGGCCTTCGGCGTCGATTTGGAAGGTGAGGCGGGTCACGTCAACCATGGCTCACCTCCCGCCCCAGGCCCGCGGCCTCGGCATGCGCCAGGGCGACGCCGAACGGCACGCCCAAGTTGGACGCGAGCCGATGGGCCGCGAGGTGAAGGGTGTTCGGAAGGCTGATGGCCGCCGGCTTGACGCTTGAAGTGGGCGGGGCCGTCTTGCCCGCACAGCGGACGCGTGGCATAGAAGAGGGCATGAAATTCTTCCTCGCGGGAGGGATTTCGACGCGACATTCCGCACCCGGCGCTCTGATCCAGCGTCGGGTGTTCGCGTTTCAGGCGGCATTGCGGGCGGGGAGATTGGCGACCCACGCATCGATGGCAGCGCGCGTGATGAGGGTCTTACGGCCGAACTTCTTGGCCGCGATGGCGCCCTTCTTCAGCTCATTGAAGACGGTGGCCTTGGACACGCCCATGATGCGGGCGGCGGTGGCAACGTCGTAGGCCAGGGCTTCGGGCGCGTGATAGGCGCCGGCCGGGGCGGCAACGGCGGTGTCTGCAAGCTGCATTTCTGCTCTCCACTCACATGGGCCGCAGTGGATTTCTGCGGTTGTGAGTGGATGTTGCCGCCTTCGAATGTGCCGAAATAGGCGCGTCAATTTAATTGGCGCGTTGATTATGCTGCGTTGATTGCGCGATAGTATCGCGTTGATTTCATTGCAACGATTTTTTCCGACCCACCTTCGCCCGTCGTGCAAGGCCAGCAGCTTCACGGCCGCCGGGCCAGATCCGAAGTTCGTACGGTCTGCTTCGATGGGAGATCCCGAGAAGCTCGGCTGCTTTCACCTTGGACATGTCCTTATTTTTTTTCAGTAATTCAGCGAGTTTTTTTATGAGACGCCCTTCCTCACCTGAGGTGGGGCTTGCATCTCCTCGGGTGTCGCGGCCGTTATTTTCTGGCACGCACACTTCCCGTAGCAATTTCTCTAGTTTGTCCTCCCGCAGAAGAACCAGTCTGACCCAGTCGTCATCCAGCGTCGCGACACCTCTTTCAAGTATGTCTAGGCCAGCTGCTGTGCTCCAGCCCTCGCTATGGATCCACCCCCACTGGCCCGCCTCGCTGAGGTACTCACCAACAAGCTCGCCCGAAAAGAGCCACTTCTGAAGTTGCTGCTGCGCATAAAGAAAACTCTGCACTCGGGCGTAAACACGAACCACGTCTTCGGGTGCGCATTCTTTGTAACGAAGCCAAAGTTGAGTATCGATAGCGACGGCTGAACTAGTAATGGCTAGACCTGACCAGAATGTATCCTCTCCATCAAGGAAAGTTTCCAGCCTCCATTCATCTGGCTCAATGTACTTGGCAATCTTAAGTGTTGCCTGCTCTAGACCAATATATCCGTCTGGATAGAAGCGTACATTCGTTTTTGCTACAGTCCTATCCATCGCCTACACCTGGCGCGCACCGAGAGGCGCGTGGGGCAGCCGAGGGTGCATCTCGGCGTTCGGCTGGCCGGCCTAGCCCCACGCATCACGAAGCGCCCAGGCGGGCGCGGTTTCTATCTCTTAGCGGCGCGGATCGGCACCACCTGAGCGCCGGCGCCGCCGGCGATGAACTTGGCCCACGCCTCCATCAGCTTCCTGCGCTTCTCCAGCGCGTCGGCGCGGCGATAAGCGCGCTCGGTTGCATCGCCCACGGTGTGCGCCAGAGCCGCCTCGGCAATCTCGCGGGGGAAAGACGTGCATTCGCCCGCCCAATCGCGGAAGGATGATCGGAAGCCGTGCACGGTGATGTCCGGCCGCTTCATGCGCACCTTGAGAAGCATCGCCATCGCCATATTGGAGAGCGGCTTGCCCTTGCGTGAAGCCGGAAACAGGAAGTCGCCCTCGGCGCGAGCCGGTTCGATGACGTCCAGGATTTCAAGGGCGCGGTCGGTCAGCGGTACGCGATGCTCCTTGCCGGCCTTCATCCGATTCGCGGGCACGGTCCACACCTTCGCCTTCCGGTCGATCTCCGCCCAGGTGGCGCCAATCACCTCGCCTGTGCGGGCAGCGGTCAGGATTGCGAATTCCAGTGCAAGCGCCGCGGTCGCTTCTCGTTGGCGCAGTTCGGCAACGAGGGCCGGCACGTCCGAATAGGGCATAGCGGCGTGGTGCCCGCGCTGTAGCTTCTGGCGCTTCGGCAGCAGGGCGTCGAGATGGCCACGCCAGCGCGCCGGGTTCTCACCCGAACGGAGCCCCTTTGCCTTGGCAGCGTCAAGGACGCGCTCTATCCGGCCGCGAAGGCGGGAGGCCGTCTCTTGCTTCGTTTGCCAAAGCGTCTGCAGCACGCCGAGCACGTCCTCGGTGGTCACGCTGTCGATTTGAATAGGCCGGAGCGCCGCCGCATAGACTTCCAGGGTGTGCTGCCACTGCCAGCGGTGCTTTTCGTTGCGAAAGCCGGATTGGATTTTCTGCACCAGGCCGTCGGCAAACTCCCCGAAAGTCGGAATGACGACGCGCTCTGCGCGCCGCACGTCCAGGGGGTTAATGCCTTCGGCGAGCTGTGCGCGGGCCGCGTCCGCCAGTTCACGGGCCCGCGCGAGCGTCACGTCGCGGGCCGAGCCCAGCCCCATCTCGAGCTGCTTCCCGCCCCACCGGTAGAGGAAAATCCACCGGCGCCCGCCATTCGCGGAGATGGACAGATAGAGGTTGCCGCCGTCGGCATGCCGGCCCGGCGTGGTGAGCGTCGCAACCGTGCGCGCAGTCAGCCTCTTCGTCTCGCGTCCCATCTCTGCCCCAGCGCTGCCCTAGCATCTGCCCCAGCAGCAAGCTTAGCTCGCCGTAGTCTACGGTATTCCACCGTAGACAGGAAGAGGCGGAGAACGCTGATTTAAAAGGTATTTTTTGGGGCGACTTCGATGCTTGTGTTCTTCTGTAGACGATAGTTAGGTGGACCTCGGCTCCACCAGTTCAATCGCGCATGACGTTTAAGAGGAATTCTCTCACGCGAGAATTCCGGCTCCAGCATCTGCCCCGGCTGGTGCGTGGGATCGCGGGGGTCGGTGGTGGACCTCCCTGGGATCTGCCGGAGGCCGGCGGGGCTTCGCGGGACGACGGGCCAGGCGGCCTTCCACGCCACGCTCAGGGTTGCGCGCAGCAGCACTTCTCATGCCACCATTTCTCGGCGAGATCGGGCGGCAGCGGCCGGGCGAGGAGATAGCCCTGGACCAGGTCGCAGGACCAGTTGCTCAGCAGCTCCAGCGTCTCCTGGTCCTCGACCCCCTCGGCCACGACGGCGAGGCCGAGATTGTGCCCGAGGTCGATGATCGCCTTGACGATGATGCGCGTCTGCTCGGAGGACATGCAGTCGGCGGTGAGGGAGCGGTCGATCTTGAGCTCGGCGAACGGCAGGCGCTGGAGCTGGACGAGCGAGGAATAGCCCGTGCCGAAGTCGTCGAGGGACAGGGAAAAGCCCCGCAGCCGCAGCCGCGTGAGCACGTCGAGCGCCCGTTCCGGATGCTCCATCGCCGCCGATTCCGTGATCTCGATGGTGATGCGCTGATGATCGACGCCGCTGCCGAGGCAGCGGCTCCACAGCCGGTCGGCGAGCGTGATGTCCTCCACGTCCGGGGCGGACATGTTGATGGCGAGCGACGCGGTGATCGACGACGGACCCCAGCGCTTCAGCGTCGCCAAGGCGAGGTCGAAGATGTGGTCGGAGAATTGCGGGCTGAGGCCCGACGCGATGATCTGGGGAATGAAGGCGTCGGGCGTGCTGAGGCCGCGCGTGGGGCTGTTCCAGCGCGCCAGGCCCTCGAAGCCCAGGGGCGCGTACCGGCAGCCTGCCGTGTCGTGACGGATGCGCGCCTTGGGCTGGAGGTAGAGCACGAACTCGCCGCGGTCCATGGCCTCGATGAGGTCGGCCCTGCTCGGCGGGAGGTGGTTGCTGGACTTGAGGCGCCCGAAGATGCGGTTCAGCTCCTCCACGCGCACCGGCTTGCTGATGATGTCGCTCACCGCGAGCTTGTGCGCCTTGGCGAAGTGGCGTGCCGATTCCAGGACCTTCAGGTCCATGCCGCTCATGATCAGGATCGGGCGGTGAAACTGCATGGCGGCGAGGCGCCGCATCACCTCGATGCCATCCAGTATGGGCATCTGCAGATCGATCGCCACGCACGCGGTGGGGGAGGCGGCGAGGGCGGCAAAGAATTCGTTTGGATCGGAAAAATAATGACTTTCAAAGTCATTCATCTTCGCGACAGCGCAGATGTATTCGCCGATGTCCTGCTCGTCATCCAATACGAATATATTCTGCTCAGGCATGTTCCTCTCCTAAAACAAGGCCGACACCGCCCGCGTCAGGTCGTCTATGCGGAAGGGCTTGCTGAGGATCCGGAAGGAGCGGCGGGCCTCGTCCTCCAGTTGAAGGTCTATCGCCCCGGACATGAGCAGGACCTGGCAGTCGGGCCGGCGCTGCGCGACCAGGCCCGCGAGCCTCAGGCCGTCGATGTCGCCGGGCAGGCTGACTTCCGTGAGGAGAAGGTCGAAATGCCCGCCGGTGTCAAAATGCTCCAGCGCCTCTCCCGCATCGCTGACGCCGCTCACGAGATGCCCCGACCGCTCGAGGGCCGCCCTGATGGTCTGCCGGATCTCATCGTTGCCCTCCACCAGCAGCACGGCCTTGGCGGTGGGCTCCGGCCCGGACACCGCCGGCGCATCCGGCACCGGGGCCTCGCCGGGGCCGTCCTCCACGGCGGGCAGGGTCACGCGGAACGTGGTCCCCATGCCCACCACGCTTTCGACCTCCACCGATCCGCCGGACTGGCGCGCGAAGCCGTAGACCATGGCGAGGCCGAGGCCGGTCCCCTTGCCGGCCTCCTTGGTGGTGAAGAACGGCTCGAAGATGCGCTCCAGCCGATCGGAGGCGATGCCGGTGCCGGTGTCGGAAACCACGAAGACGATGTTGCGTGGACCGCCAGGGTTCGCTGCCCCGCCGGGGGTGGCCTCGGCCGCGATGGACAGGCGGCCGCCGTCGGGCATGGCGTCGCGGGCGTTGATCGCAAGGTTCATCAGCGCCGATTCCAGGTGGGTCGGATCGGCATAGACCTTCGGCAGCCCCGGCGGCACGGTGATCGCAAGCGACACGCTCTGGCCGAATGTGGCGCCCAGCAGGATCTGCAGCTCGGCCATCATCTCGGCCACGTCCAGGTACCGGGGCTCCAGCGGCTGCTTGCGGGCGAAGGTGAGCATCTTGCGCGTCAGCTCGGCCCCGCGCAGGCTCGATCGCAACGCCACATCGAGGAGCGGGCGCGCCTCGTGGCCATCGAGCTTGATGGCCGCGAGGTCCAGGTTGCCGATGATCGTGGTGAGCAGGTTGTTGAAATCGTGCGCCACGCCGCCGGTGAGCGTGCCCACCGCCTCCATCTTCTGGGCCTGGTGCAGCTGCTCCATCACCTGCCGCCGCTCGGTGATGTCGTCGGCGGCGAGCACCGCGCCGCGGAACGCGCCATCCGCGTCGATCAGCGGCTCGCCGGCGATGTGGAAGGTCCGCTGCGTGCCGTCGGAGATGGCGGCCTCCACCTCGATGCTGATCACCTCCCGGCCACGCGGCAGCGCGCCTATCGCCTCTTCAAGACCAGGCGGGACGGTGGCGAACAGGGAGCGCCAGCCGCGGCCGAGCGCGCCCTCGCCGGAGATCCGGAAGGCGTCGCGCGCCGAGTGGTTCAAGGTCGCCACGTTGAGCCGCGCGTCGAGCGAGATGAGGGAGACCGGCGAGGCATTGAAGATGGCGGTGATGGTCTCGGTCGCCTGGCGCCGCTCGGCCACCTCCTCCAGCAGGCGCTCGGTGCGCTTGCGCACCTCCTCCTCGAGCTGCGTGTGGAGCAGCGCGCGCTCCAGCGCGATGGCGATCTGGCCCGCGATGCCCTCCAGCGTCCGCAAGGCGACCTCGCCCGATATGGCGGATTCGGAGCCCGCGAGCTGAAGGCACCCGATGGTCCGCGCGCCCGCGGTCAGGCGCATGCTCGCATGGTGCCTCAGCGCGCCCGTTCCCCTGGCCTGAAACTGACGGATCTGGGGAAGGCCGCCGCTGCGCGCGCCCTCGTCCACGGGCACCTCCTCGTCCGCATCCGCCGGCGGCTCGGGCGGAAAGGGATCGGCCAGGGCGCCGTGCCCGAAATGGCGATCGGCGGCGAGCACCAGCGCGTCCCCCTCGCGCAGATAGAGCCACGCGTCGCGCACGCCGGGCACGCCGAGGCTGCGCGAGACCGCGACAGCGGCCACATCCGCCGGAGCGCGGCAGCGATTGAGCCCCTCGGTCATGTCATAGAGGGCGTGCAGCACCTCGTAGGACTGCGAGAGCTCCTGTCGGCCCTGGTCGAGGGCGGTGAACAGGTGCACCGCCTGGGCGTAGGTGGAGATGAGCAGATCGAGGATCTGCTGCTTGCGCGCGGTGACATGGTGGCGCTCGCCGCCGAACTCGATCTCCAGCACGTCGCTCACGCTCTCGCTGGAGCGCAGGGTGCGGTTGCGCAGCAGGTAGGTGATGCGCGAGCTGAGAATCTGCTCGTCGTAGGGCTTGATGATGAAGCTGTCGGCTCCCGCCTCCAGCCCCGCCAGCACATCCTGGGGCTGCGACAGGGAGGTCACGAGAATCACGGGAACCTGATCGAGGCCGGCGGTGCCCTTCAGTCGCCGGCACAGGTCGTAGCCGCTCATGCCCGGCATGATGATGTCGCTGAGGATGATGTCGGGCCGCTGCGCGACCGCCATCTCGTAGGCTTCGGTGCCGCTGCGGGCCGCCTTGACCGCATATCCAAGCTTTTCCAGGAACTGGACGAGCTGCGCCTGCTGGGTCGGGCTGTCCTCAGCGATGAGTATGCTTGAAGCATGGTACATCATGTGGGCAGGCTCTTTCTGGCCAGTTGTGTCTGGATGAACTGCGCGATATCGGCAGGGGCGAGCAGCCGCTGAGCCGCGCCGAGCCTTAGGGCCGCCGCGGGCATGCCGAACACGACTGACGTCTCCTTATCCTGGGCGACAGTGATACCACCACATCTTGCTACATGAGCCAATCCCTCCGCCCCGTCTTCTCCCATTCCGGTCAGCAGCACGGCGAGCGCGCAGGGACCGAAGGCCAGCGCGGCGGCGTGGAACAGGTGCGAGACGGAGGGGCGGAACCCGTTCTCCGGCGGGCCGTCGCTCAAGGCCAGGCGGCCATGGCGGTCGATGCCGAGATGGCGGCCCTCCGGCCCCACATAGACGTGGCCCGGCAAGGCCAGGACGGCGTCGCCGGCGATCTCCACCGGCAGGCCGCTGCCGCGGGCGAGCCAGCTTGCGAAGCCGCCGGTGAAGCCGTTCGCCATGTGCTGGACCACCAGCACCGGCGCTGAAAGATTTGGACCGAGGCCGCGCAGGATCTCGAGGATCACCGGCGGCCCGCCCGTGGAGGCGCCGAGCGCCACCATCCGGACGCGCCCGGCGACCTCGGCTCGGATGCCCGGCTCGCGGCGCCCGCGCGGCGGCACC
Source organism: Xanthobacter pseudotagetidis (assembly GCF_043194795.2). Lineage (NCBI taxonomy): Bacteria > Pseudomonadati > Pseudomonadota > Alphaproteobacteria > Hyphomicrobiales > Xanthobacteraceae > Xanthobacter > Xanthobacter pseudotagetidis. Next base: position 273,845 of record NZ_CM195534.1, read on the forward strand.
CGCCGCACCACCTTGACCTCGGACATCAGGCGCAGCGACAGGAACAGCTCGCGGGCGACGGCGTCGAAGTCCGCGCTGTCCACGCCGGGCAGCTTCGGCACGATGGCCAGCGCGCCCTGGCGCACGGCTTCGAGGCCCGGATGCACGTCCGTCGGCTCGAAGCTCGCGCTCGCGACCAGGATCGGCACCGGGCAGCGGCGCATGATCTCGCGGGTGGCCCCGATCCCGTCCAGGACCGGCATGTGGCAGTCCATGAGCACGATGTCCGGCCGGAGCGTGGCGGCCATCTCCACCGCCTCCGCGCCGTTGACGGCGCGGCCCACCACCTCGAACTCGCCGGACTGGCCCAGCGCCCATGCCAGCACTTCGCGCTGGGACGGGGAATCCTCGGCCAGGAGCACACGAATCTTAGCCTGGGCACTCACAGCACGCGCCTCACGAGATCGATGAGCAGCGACTGGTCGAACGCCGACTTCATCATGTAAGCGTTAGCCCCCAACTTCAACCCTAGATCGTGATCCTTCCGTTCCTCTAGCGCTGTGACCAGGACGACGGGCAGCTGCTTCAGCCGTGGATCGGCGCGGATCCGCTCCGTCAGCTCGAACCCGTTCATGTGGGGCATGTCCACGTCCGAGACCACCGCGTCGAAGGGGCGGAGCTGGAGCGCGGACCAGGCTTCCATGCCGTCGGCGACGGCCTCCACCTCGTAGCCCGCAGCCTCCAGCAGCCCGCACTCCATGGCCCGGGTGGTCAGGGAATCGTCCACGATCAGCAGCCGCTGCTTGCGCGCGGGCCGCGACGGCCGCTCGACCGCGGGGCGCGAGGGCCCCAGCGCCATGGCGTCGAGCACGTCGGCGGTCCGCAGGATGAGGGCGAGGCGGCCGCTGCCGAGCATGCCCGCGGCCATCACGTGGCGCACGCGCAGCAAAGGCTGGCGCAGCTCCTTCACCATCACCTCGCACTCGCCGACCATCTCGTCCACGGCGACGATGCCGCGCCGCAGCCCGTGGCGGATGACGAGCGCGCTGCCGAGGCTCGCCGCCTCGCGCCACGCGTCCCGCGGACCGCCGAGCAGCCGCGACAGGTGCGCGAACGGCACGGCGGCGCCTTCGAACTGCACGACGCCCCGCTCGAACGCCTCCACGCGGACGACCGCGGGCAGCAGGAAGGTGCGCTCCACCGCATCTCGCGACAGGATGAAGTCGGCGTCCCCGACCTTCACGGCGATGCCGCGGAAATTGGCCAGCGCGGCCGGCACCTCCAGGCGCAGCACCGTTCCCGCGCCCGGCGTCGAATGCAGGCGGACGCTGCCGCCCAGCCGCTCGACCCGCTCGCGCACGATGGCGAGCCCGAGGCCGCGGCCGGACACGGCGCTGATCACGCCCCGCGTGGAGAGGCTCGACTGGAACACCAGGTCGAGCACGTCGATCTCCGGCAGATCGCGCGCCTCGTCGGCGGTGAGCATGCGGCTGCGCACCGCCACCGCGCGCACCGCCTCGACGTCGATGCCGGCGCCGTCGTCGGAGACCTCGATGGCGACCCGTCCGCCATCGGCGGGCGCGATGGCGAGCGCCACCGTGCCCACCGCCGGCTTGCCCGCCCGCGCCCGCGCATCGGCAGGCTCGATGCCATGGTCGATGGCGTTGCGGACCGCGTGGATGAGCGGGTCCTTGATCCGCTCTGCCACCTCGCGGTCGATCAGCAGGTCCGCGCCCGAGGTGCGCCAGGAGATGGACTTTCCCATCGCCCGCGCCAGCTCGGCGACCATGTCCGGGAAGACCGCGAGCAGGTCGCCGGCCGGCATCAGCCGCGCGCGGCGCAGCTCCAGCATGAGCGTGTCGGCGGTGACGCGCAGCGCCCGGCTGTCCTCCGCAAGCGCCGCGGCGAGCCGGCGCGCCGACTGCTCGATGGCCTTGAGCTCGTCCGCCGGAACCGCCGCCGGATCGGCCTCCCCCCGGGCGCGGCCGGCGCCGCGAAGCTGCCGGCGGATCTCGGCGACGCGGTGCGCGAGCCCCCGCGCCTCCTCGCTGCGCGCCTGCCCGGCAAGGCGGGGCCCGAGCAGCTCTTCCGCCATCAGTCCGAGCCGGTGAATCTGCCCGGTCTCGACCCGCACGAAGCTGGGCGCGGACGGCGGGCGCGGCGGGGCGGCGGACCCGGCCCGCGGGGGAGCGGGCGCCTCGCGCGCGGGAGCGGAGACAGATGGCGCCGGAGCCGCCGGCATGACGGGCGCGGGCGGCGCCGATGCGGTCCCGGAGGCGGCCGGCCCGACCTGCTCCGGTGCCGGCGGCGCGGTGCCCGGGGCCAGGGCGTTGCGGGTGACGTCCACGAGGCGCTGGGTCAGCTCGCGCAGGTGGCCGTGCGCCTCGGCGTCGAAGGCGGCGTGCCCCTGCACCAGCTCGCTGCACAGGTCCTCGATCTCGTGGCAGAGCTGCTCCACCGCGCGGATCGACAGCGAGCGCGCGGCGCCCTTGAAGGTGTGCACGATGCGGAACAGGCTCTGGAGGGATGCGCCCGCGGCGGCGGCGTCCTGCGCGCGCGCCAGCTCCTCCATCTCCCGGGCGATGCCGCGCAGATGGTCCGCCGCCTCTTCCTGGAAGATCGCGAGCAGCCGCGTGCGCAGTTCGTCCTGGGATTTGCGCGTCATGTGGCGATACGCGAGCCTCCCTGGCCAACCGAGACCCGATTGACGATGCTTTCCAGCGTCACGGCGAGGTCGTGCAGGCTGCGCGCCGACTGCTCCACCTGGGCGGTGGCGGAGACGGTCTGCGCGGACGAGGCTTCGATATTGTCCACCGCCAGCGCGATCTGCTCGATTCCCGCCTGCTGCTGCTCGGCGGCCACGAGGTTCTGGCGGGCGGCCTGGGAGGCGTCGGTGATGCGGCCGGCGAGGCTGGAAATGGCCGCGCCCGACTGGCGCGAGGTGGTCACGGTGGCATCCGACGCCTTGGCGAACTGCTCCGCCGCGATCACCGCCGCCTGGGCCGAGCGCTGGATGTCGGCGATGATGCGGCGGACCTGCGCGGTCGCCGCCTTGGATTGCTCGGCGAGCTCCTTGACCTCGCTCGCCACCACCGCGAAGCCGCGCCCGGCCTCCCCGGCCTTGGCCGCCTCGATGCTGGCATTGACCGCGAGCAGGTTGGACTTCTCGGCGATCTCGCCCACCGTTGCGTTGATCTCGGCGATCTCGTGGGTGCGCTCGCTGAAGCCCATGATGCGCTCGGCGAGGGCCTCGAGGCGCTGGCGGCCGTCCTCGGTGGAGCGGACGGCCTCCTCCACGGATAGCAGCCCGGCATCGGCGATGGCTTCGGTCTTCTGGGCCGTGTCGAGCACGGTCTGCGTGCGCCGCGCCACCGATTCCCCGGCCTGACGCAGCTCGTGGACCGAGGCCGCCATCTGGCGCACCGCGGCGGCCTCCTCCGCGGTGGCGGCGGCCTGCTGGCTGGTGGCGGCCAGAATCTCGGCGGTCGCCGAGCCGAGCTGCGCCGTCGCCGACTTGATCTCGCCGACCAGCAGCCCGAGCGAACGCGACATGGAGTTGAGCCCGTGGCCGAGACGCTCCAGGTCGCCGGCGTTGTCGACGGCGACCTCGGCCGAGAAGTCGCCGGCAGCGACCCGCTCGGCGAAGCGTCCATAGTCCGTCACCGTGCGCTCCAGCGCGGCGCGGGCCGTGCGCTCGTCCTCGATGCGCGTCTGCAGCGTCTGCGCCATGCCGTTGAGCGCCGTGGCGAGGCTGGCGAGCTCGCGCGGGCCGCCCTCGGGCGCGCGCTGGTCGAGATGTCCGGCGGCGATCTCCTCGGCGGTGCTGTGCAGCCGCTGGATCGGGCGGGCGATCATGCGCGCCAGAAGCAAGGTCAGCAGCACGCCCACCAGCACCGAGGCCAGCGGCCAGACGCTGCTGGAGGCGAGCAGCGCGTAGAATTCCGCGTTCACCTCGGAATGCTCCTGGCTGAGCCACAGCTTCCAGCCGGTGGAGGGAACGGTGGCGAACGCGGCGAAGCGCTCGACCTTGTTCTCGTCCGGATAGAATTCGATGCGCCCCTCCGCGGCGCCGCGAAGATGCTGCCAGATGGGCTGCGCCGAGAAGTTGAAGCGCTGCTGCACCAGCTGGGCGTTGGGATGGGCCACGGTGGTGCCGTCGCGGGTGACGATGACCGCGCGGCCCGTGTTGCCCACGTGGATGCGGCCGACGAGCTGGGTGAGCGAATCGAGGTCGATGGTCCCCACCAGCACGCCGACGACCCCCTGGTCGCGGACCGGAATCGGCGCGGCGATGATCATCACCGGCGCGCCTGAGGTGCGGCCGATCAGGACCTCGGGGTCGATATAGGGCTTCCCGGTGCGCATCACCGTCTGGAAGTAGGCGCGGTCGGCGATGTTGACGCCGGCGATCCTCTGGCCGGTGTCGGCGGTCTCGGGATCGGAGAAGCGCACCATCCCGTCGGTGGAGGCGACGAGGATCCGGTCGAACAGGGGAAAGCTGCGGCGCAGCCGCGCGAGGGTCGGCAGCGTCTGCGCCGGCTGGAGCGCATCGGCGCCCAGGTCCTCGCCCACGAACCCCAGGAGCTTCTGGTGGTCGGTGAGCACGCGGTCCACATAGAGCACGGCTTCCGAGGCGAAGAGCTGGTTCTGGTCGAGGGTGGTGTCGAGAACCAGCGCGCGGGTCTTCAGCGTGTAGCCGATGGCGAGCAGGGCCACCGGTACCAGCGAAGCCAGGATGCCGCCGATGATGACCAGGCGACTGATGCCGATGGTGACCGCTGGTTTGTGCTGCATGGCCGTTTTTCTTCTATGGCGGGGAAGAGGGGCGCAGGCGGTGGTCGACGACGAGACGCGCGCTGAGCGACAGCGCCTCGGCGTCAAGCACGCCGGTGCCGTCCGGCAGCAGCGCGCAGAGGAGGCCGGCGCCGGCGCCGCCGCGCTCTGGCGTGGCCTCCCGCGCCACGCCGAACAGCGCGTCGGCGGCGAGCCCGATGGCGCAGCCGGGATCGTTGAGCAGGACGGCGAAGGCCGGCGTCGCCGGCTCGGCCACCGGCCGATCCAGCAAAGCGTTGACGTCGACGACGGCGTACAGCAGGCCGCGGTGCATCAGCAGGCCGAGATGCGCCGCGCCGAGCCCGGGAAGCGGAACCAGCTGGTCGATGGGCACCACGGCCTCCGCCGCGGGGATATCGATGGCGTAGCGCTGGCCGGCGAGCCCGAACACCACCAGGTCGTCGCCGGGCGCGGGGCCGGTGCGCTCCTCGGGAGCGGCCAGCGCCTGGGCCCGCTGCGCCATGCGCGCGGCCAGCGCCTCCGGCGAATCGCCGTCCGCCAGTCGCATGGAGATCGAGTCGAGGCGCTCGTGGATGCGCCCCCAATCGATGCTCTGCGCGGAAAGGCGCGGCTCAGACCGGTCGGGCACGGCCGCCTCCTTCCGCCGGAAGGGCGCCGAGCCGCCGCGCGGCCTGCCGGATGTGGCCGGCCTCGATGCCGAGCTGGCGGCCCACCAGATTGCCGCCGGCGTCCATGTCGAGCAGCCGCACCGCCTCGCCCAGGGCGCGCCGCGCCCGCTCGGTCTCGCCCTTGCGCAGCTGGACGATGGCATCGACATAGTGGGCCGCGGCCGCGCCCGGCGCCGCCGCGAGGCTGTGCCGGGCCGCGGCCTCCGCGGCCGGGATGTCGGCGAGCGCCTGGCAGACCAGCGCCATGAGCAGGCGGGCCTCGGGACGCGTCGCCAGCATCTGGCCGCACAGGTGCCGGGCCTCCTGCAGGAGGCCGAGATCCGCGAGCAGGCGTGCCCGCTGGAGCGGATCCGCATCCTCGTGCGCCGCCGCCTTCCTGCGCGGCGCCGCGGCGGGCTCAGCTCCCTCGCTTGGATGCGCGCGCGGCGCCGCGGTGGCGCTCTCCGCCGCGGCGCTCCGAAAGGCGGTTCGGGCTGCGGTCGCGGCCTTCCGCCCCTCATTGACGAACAGGATGGCGTGGCCAACGGTCAAAAGCCGCAGGGGAGCGAACCAGGATGCGGTCGCCTCCACCGGCGAGACCGCCAGCATGCCGCCCTCCCTCACCAGCGCGCACAGCGCCCGGGCGAACGCCGGCTGGAGCGACGGCTCCATGTGGATCAGCATGTTCCGGCAGATGACAAAATCCGCCGGCCCTGCGAGCGCGCCTGCGGCCGCACCCTCGGGGCCGGCCGCCGCCGCGTCCGCGAGATTGAACAGGCGGAAGTCCACCTTGCCGCGCAGCCGCGCGTCGAGGGCGACATGCGCGCGGCCGGCGGGCCGAAACCAGCGCGCGCGGTCTTCCGGGCTCACCTCGCGGATCGCGCGCATGTCGTAGACGCCCGCCCGGGCTCCCTCCAGCGCCGCCGCGCACAGGTCGAGGCCGACGATCTCCACGGTCCAGCCGGCCTCCAGGCCGATCAGGCCTTCCAGGATGATCGCGAGCGAATAGGGCTCCTCGCCGGAGGCGCAGCCGACGCTGAGGCACCGCAGCCGCCGGCTGCCGTCGCGCCGCCGGGCGGCGACGAGGGGGCGCAGCGCCGCCTCGATCAGCGAGTCCCACCAGGTCCGCTGGCGGAAGAACGAGGTCTCCCGGACGGTGACGCGCTTGATGACCTCCTGCCAAGCCGGCGCGGACCACGGCTGCGCCTCGAGCTCAAGCCAGGCGGGTCGTCCGCCGGGGCCCTCGAGAAGATCACGGACGCGATCGAGCGCGGGCTTGAGATGCCTGTCGAAGCGATCGGGCAGAGCCAAGCCCAGCCGCTGCGATATCAGGCCCCGGAAAGCCGTGAGATCGCAGCTCGTTGGGCTCATGACACAAGGCCGAAATGATGCCGGTCGATGGCCGCCTTGAGGTCCTCGACATCGCTGGCGGACAGCCATGTGCCCGGATCGCGCAGCACGATCAGCTCTTCCTCTCCCGCGGTGCCGGCGGCGAGATAGCCGGTTCCGGGAACGATCTCGTCAAGAGCGAGCCAGTCCCGATCGCTGATGGCGCGGGCGCCTTCCACGGCTTCGCACAGCAATCCGAAAGATTGCGACGGCGTCTCGACCACGACGATGCGGCTGGCGAGCGTGATCGCCTCGCGCGCGCCGCCGCCCCGCCGCGCGAGATCGACGACGACCAGCGGCGTGCCATGCAGGTTGAGCAAGCCGGCGACGATCGCCGGCGCTTCCGGAAGCGGAGATGGAACGGGCGCGGCAACAACCTTCCGGACAGTGTCCACCGGAATTCCCACGCGCAGGTCGCCGCAATGAACGACCACAATCGTGCGCCGCTCCTCCAGGGTCGCCATGACCGGGGCGTCTCCTCCAATTATTTTTTTTAAGACTATATCGACATCAAGGGCACGATCAACTCAAATCGGTGGTTGAATACCGAGCATCTTCCCATCTTGCTCGCATTGTCTTGGGCTCGGGGCCTCTCAATTTGGAGAAGGTGCAATTCACATCATCGCGCGACGATGCGAACCGGGCGCGCGTGAAGGCGGTCCGGTTCGTTCCGGCGGCCGGCCAGGCGGTGCCGTGCTTCGCCGTGGAGGTGGCCGTGTCGCCCAAAAAGACGAAGCCAAGGCCGCCGCTTTACCGGGCGCGATCAGCGGTAGCGGCCGTCCACGAAGTTCTCCACCTCCTGGCCGGTGGGGCCGCGCAGAACCAGGTCGCGCCACTCGCCCGTGCGACCCTTGCCGGGGGTGAGGCTCTGGCCGATGAACTCGCCGATGGTGCGCGCCTGGCCGCCCGAGAAGTCGACCACGAAGATGGTGCAGCCGTTCTCCCCGCACCAGCCGGGATCGGTGACGGTGACGATGGCCTCGTTGGCGCCGTCGCCGTTCAGGTCGATGGCCGCGACCTTCAGCTTGCCGGCGATGCGGCGGCCCTCCTGCTTGTCGACGAAGATGGCGTCCGCCAGCGCCTCGTTGCCGGGCAGCGGCTGCGGCCTGGCGCGCTCGGCCCGCTCGCCCTGCGCCGCGGCGGACGCGGCCGGCGTCGCCTCGGCGGCGGGCTGAGGCGCCGTCTCGGCCGGCTGGGCCGATGCCTGCGCCGCGCCGCGCGGCTTGGGTCCGCAGGCCGACAGGAAGCTGGCGAGCGCCGGACCGGCGCCGGCGAGGGGAAGCGCATAGGAAACCCGCCCCTGGGCCACCTTCAGCTCGGTGCCGTCGGCGAGCGCCTTCAGCAGCGGATCGTTCGCCTTGATCGTGGCGATGATCACCTTCCCGGCGCCGTCCTCCAGGTCCATCACCTCGCCGGAATAGCCGAAGCCGCGCCCGTCGACCGTCAGGGAGAGGCTGCCCTGCCGGCCGGAGCGGGCCTTGCTGCCCTCGGGCAGCACCGCCTGGAGCGCCGGCTTGCCGCCGTCCTTGCAGCCGACGAGGAACAGGAGGTCGCCATTGGCGGCGGCGTACACGGCGCCGGTCAGGTCGGGCTGGCGATACTCGCCCCAGCCCTCGGCCACGGCCGCGCCCGGCATCGCCAGCGCGAGCGCGAGCATGCTGCCGCGGAGACATTCGAACCAGCTGCGGACCATGGACTTCCCTCCGGCTTCCTCGCCGTCAGCGGCGGCCTGCCGCCCAGCGAGCGCGGATATAGGCCGCGGCGAACGGCACGACGCGCGGCGTAATGTCTCGCTCGTCCCGCACCACCAGCACGTCCTCCAGTTCCGGCTCCCGCTCGGCGGCGAGAAACCCGCGGATGCGCCCCGCCAGCTCCGCGCCGGTCGCGGCGAAGACGAGACGGCGCATGAAGGCGATGCGCGGGCCGTCAAAGAGCGCCACGAAGCCCTCGTCGCGGGCCACGTCGCGCGGCTGGAGGCCGGTCTCCTCGGCCAGCTCGCGCATGGCCTGGCCGTCGAGGTCGACCCGGCCCCCGTCGGCGACGTCCGACAGGTCGGGCGTGCCGCCGGGAAAGTAGGTCTGGCCCGGCACCGCCGTCGTCGGCCCCATGACGCCCAGGACGAAGGCGCCGTCGGCCCCCTCGATGGCGGCGAGGGCAAAGGCGTTGACCAGGCCGAGATCGCGCCACTCCATCGCCTCGCGCCACCAGAGGAAGGCGGCAAAGTCGGTCTGGCGGAACGCGCCCGAGAACACGCCGTCGACCAGAGCGTGGCGGCGCAGGAGCAGGAGCGCGCCGTTCCACAAGGCGGGGTTGGCGGCGCGCCGGGCGGCGAAATGGGCCTCGATCTCGCCCCGGTGCGGCTCGGCCTCAGGCCAGCCGCCGGGCTCCAGGACGAGGTCGAGCGCGCGGACCGGGGCGATGCGCCGCTCCGCGCCCGCCGCCCCCGCGCCCCGGCCGGGGGCCATCAGGCCCCCACGCCCTCGAGGGTCGGATAGTCCACATAGCCCTCGGCGCCGCCGCCATAGAAGGTCTCGCGGACCGGCTCGTTGAGGGGCGCGCCGCGCTTCAGGCGCTCCACCAGGTCGGGATTGGAGATGAACGCCTTGCCGAAGGCGACCAGGTCCGCCTTGCCCTCGGCCACCGCGCTCTCGGCCATGGCGCGGTCGTAGCCGTTGTTCACCATCCAGGCGCCGGAATAGCGCTTGCGCAGTTCTTCGAACGAGAAGCCCGGGGTGATGTCGCGCGGCCCGCCGGTGGCGCCCTCCACCACGTGCACATAGACCGGGTGGCGCTTCTCCAGCTCGTCCATCACGTGGTTGAACAGCGGCTGGGGGTTGCTCTCGGAGATGCCGTTGGCGGGCGAGACCGGGGAGAGGCGCAGACCCGTGCGCCTGGCGCCGATCTCGGCCGAGACCGCGTCCACCACCTCCATGAGGAAGCGGGCGCGGTTCTCGATCGAGCCGCCATACCGGTCGGTGCGCCGGTTGGTGCCGTCCTTCAGGAACTGGTCGATGAGATAGCCGTTGGCGCCGTGCAGCTCCACGCCGTCGAAGCCGGCCCGCACCGCGTTGGCGGCGGCGCGGCGATACTGGTCGACGATGAGCGGGATCTCCTCGGTCTTGAGCGCGCGCGGCTCGGAGGTCTCGACGAAGCCGTTGTTCACGTAGGTCTTGGTCTCGGCGCGGAGGGCGGAGGGCGCGAGCGGCGGCGCGCCGCCGGGCTGGAGCGAGACGTGGGAGACGCGGCCCACGTGCCAGATCTGGATGTAGATGTGCCCGCCCTTGGCGTGCACCGCGTCGGTGATCTTCTTCCAGCCTTCCACCTGGGCGTCGGTGTAGATGCCGGGCGTGTCCTGATAGCCCTGTCCCTCCTGGGAGATGGGAGAGCCCTCGGTGATGATGAGGCCGGCGCCGGCCCGCTGGGCATAGTATTCGAGCGCGAACGGACCGGGCACGCCGCCCGCCGCCGCGCGATTGCGGGTGAGCGGGGCCATGACGACCCGGTTGGAGAGGGTGGCGTCGCCGAGGCGGAAGCTGTCGAACAGGGAGGGATGCGTGGCGCTCATGAGGGCAGGCTCTCGCATGGGGGGAAGGCCGGAGCGCGGCCTTGGGGATGGGGAGAAGATAGTCCGCATAGGCCCCGCGCCAAGGGCGCGGGCGTGAATTTTGCGTGACGTACCGCTCGGGAACGACTTGACGCCACTGTAAAATCCGGCGCCGGCGCGGCTCGTCCCCGCCGGCCGCGCCTCACAGGTGCAGCACGCCTTCCGCGATCACCACCGCCCCGCCGCCGATGGTGGCCTCCACCAGCTGCCCGCCCTTCACCGTGAAGCCGAGGTCGAGCCGGCTCGGCCGGCCCATCTCGAAGCCCTGGTCGATGCGCACCTTGTGGTGGCCGTCGACGCGGTTCTCCGCGTCCATCAGCACGGTGGGGAAGGCGGCGGCGGCGGCGCCGGTCGCCGGGTCCTCCTCGGTGCCGAGGCCGGGGGAGAACATGCGGGCGCGGAAGTCGGCGTCGCCCTCCTCGTCGGGCGTGTAGAGATAGAGCGCCTCGCCGAACGCGCCCAGCGCGGCGATGAAGGCGGCCTCGTCGGGGCGGGCGCGGGCGAGCGCGGTGAGGTTCGACAGCGGCACGAACAGGAACGGCACGCCGGCGGAGGCCACCACCGGACGGTGGGCGTCGAAGCCGATGTCGCTCGGGTCGAGGCTCAGCGCGTCGGCGCAGGCGGCGCGGGAGAGGTTGACCTCCTCCAGCTCGCCGCGGCGCGGCGCGGTGAACACCGCCGTGCCCTTGCGCGAGCCCGGCCCCTGGGTCGCCACCTCGCACTTGATGGCGCCGATCTGCTCCTCGATGGAGAAGGTGCCCTTCTCCATCTTGCCCTCCAGGGCGAGCAGCACCGCCGCGCCGACGGTGGGGTGGCCGGCGAACGGCATCTCGTGGGCGACCGTGAAGATGCGGATGCGCGCCTTGTTGGCGGGGTTCTTCGGCGGCAGCACGAACACCGTCTCGGAGACGTTGAACTCGCGGGCGATCTGCTGCATGGCCGCGTCGTCGAGCCCCTGGGCGTCGAGGACCACGGCGAGCGGATTGCCCCCGAACGGACGGGAGGTGAAGACGTCGAGCGTCACGTACCGGCGTGGCATCCCATGTCCCCAGGCGGCGGCCGGCCCTTCGAGCCGGGCCCCGCGCAACGAGCTTCGTCTCCCCGCGCCCCCGCGCACAGGATGGAAGGACCGCGCCGGACGGCGCGGCGCCACAAATTTGCCTTAAATCGCCGTGGCCGTGAAGAGGCGCGAGGGGGCAACGAACTCCTCCTGCGCCTCCACCAGAAGCAATTCCCGCGACTGTGCTTTTTCGGTCCGCTCCAGGAGGCCGAAGACGGAGGAGGCGGCGCGCGAGAGCGCGGCGGCGGTCGAGCCGGTGCTCAGGTGGTGGAAGAAGAACAAGGCGGCGATGGCGTCGCCGGCGCCGTTCAGGCTCACGTCAAGACGCGGCGTGCGCACCAGGAATCGACCGTCGGGGCCCGAGGCGACGAGGTCGATGAAGCCGTCGGGCGTCTCCTGCGTGTGCAGGCTGGTGACGAGGATGACCTTCGGGCCGATGCGGTGGAGCGCGTCGCAGGCGGCGATCGCGTCCGCAAGGCTGGTCGCCTTGCGGCCGGAGAGCAGCTCCAGCTCGAAATGGTTGGGGGTGATGATGTCGGCCGCCGGCACCGCGCGCTCGCACATGAATTCGGGGATGCCGGGGCGCACGAAGATGCCGCGCCCCACGTCGCCGATCACCGGATCGCAGCAGTAGAGGGCCTTGGGGTTGGCGCTTTTCACCCGCTCCACCGCATCGACGATGGCGGCGCCGATGTCGGCCGCGCCCATGTAGCCGGAGAGCACGCCGTCGCAGCGGCCGAGCACCCCGCGGTCGGCGATCCCGGCGACCAGGTCCGACACCAGGCCGGCGTCGAACACCTGGCCGCGCCAGGCGCCGTAGCCGGTGTGGTTGGAGAACTCCACGGTGTTGATGGCCCAGACCTCGACCCCCAGCCGCTGGAGCGGAAACACCGCCGAGGCGTTGCCCACATGGCCGTAGGCCACGTGCGACTGGATCGAGAGAATGTGCGGCACTTTCCGTCCTCTTTCGCCCTGTTACGCTTCCCGTTCGCGGCGTAGCGCCGCGCGCGCGGCTTCACAAATGGATTTTCGTCATGAACCCTCGCCGCCCGCGTTATGAATCGCGGCCCATGCCCCGGAGGACGCCGTGACCGACCTTGCCGACCTTTTCCCCGGCTTTTCCGCGCACAACATCGACACCGAGGCGGGCCGCATCTTCGTGCGCCAGGGCGGCGAGGGCCCGCCGCTGCTGCTGCTTCACGGCTTCCCGCAGTGTTCCGCCATGTGGCACAAGGTGGCCCCGGCCCTGGCGAAGACCCACACCCTGGTGATCCCGGACCTGCCCGGCTACGGCTGGAGCGCGGCGCCCGCCCCCGGCGCCGACCACGCGCCCTATTCCAAGCGCGCCACCGCCGCCGCCTTGGTGAAGGTGATGGAGGAGCTGGGCTTCGCCCATTTCGCGCTCGTGGGCCACGACCGGGGGGCGCGGGTGGGCTACCGCATGGGTCTCGACCATCCCGGCCGCCTCGACCGGCTCGTGGTGCTCGACATCGTGCCCACCTATGTCATGTGGCACCGCATGGACCGGGCGCGGGCGCTCCAGGTCTACCACTGGGCGTTCCTCGCCCAGCCGCATCCCCTGCCGGAGACGCTGATCGGCCCGAAGGCCGGCTGGTTCCTCGACTGGACGCTGGCGAGCTGGACCGCGAAGAAGGACCTCTCCGCCTTCGACCCGCGCGCGCTCGCCCATTACCGGGCCGCCTTCAACGCGCCGGATCACCTGCGCGCCATGTGCGAGGACTACCGGGCGGGGGCCACCATCGACCTCGCCCACGACGAGGCGGACCTCGCCGCCGGGCGGACGCTACTGTGCCCGACCTTCGCGGTCTGGGGCGAGGCCGGCATCCCGAGCCGCGGCGCGAGCCCGCTGGAGGCATGGGCGGCGCTCGCCCCCGGCATCGCCGGCACGGCGGTGCCGAGCGGCCATTTCGTCTGCGAGGAGGCGCCGGAGGCGGTGCTGGAGGCGGCGGGGGCGTTTCTGGCGGGTGGGTGAGGCGGGGGCACGGGCTTTCGGGTGTCCCGGCACCCCCACCCCGATCCCCTCCCCGCAAGGGGGAGGGGTGGCCCGCACGGGCTGGCCGGAGCAAACGGACAGGCCGGGAAATAGCGCGGCGATGGGGCTTCGCGCGCCCCTCCCCCCTGTGGGGAGGGGCGGGGGTGGGGGTCGCGCGACGCGGCTCAGTCCCAGCGCCCCCCTCACCGCCGCTCCCTGAAGAACGCCTTCAGCACCTCGGACGCCTGCCGCTCGGCGATGCCGCCATAGACCTCGGGCGCGTGGTGGCAGGTCGCCTGCGAGAAGAAGCGCGGGCCGTGCTCCACGCCGCCGCCCTTGGGGTCGGCGGCGGCGAAATAGAGCCGGCGGATGCGCGCGAACGAGATCGCCGCCGCGCACATGGCGCACGGCTCCAGCGTCACGTAGAGGTCGCAGTTGAGCAGCCGCTCGGACTTCAGCGCCGCCCCGCCGGCGCGCAGCACCAGCAGCTCGGCATGGGCGGTGGGGTCCGAGAGCTCGCGGGTGCGGTTGCCGTCGCGGGCGATCACCTGGGAGCCGCGCACCAGCACCGCCCCCACCGGAACCTCGCCGCGCTCGGCGGCGGCGCGCGCCTCGTTGAGCGCCATCTGCATGAAGGTCCCCGACATCCGATCCCCGAAACTCCCCCAAAAGCGCCGCTCGCGGCGGCGCCCGCGCTGTGCTATCGCCCCTGAATGCCCCGCACCACACCGCCCCGCAAGGAAAAGAACCGCGTGCCGCGCGACAAGCGCGCGCTCCCCGCGGCCCCCAGCAAGGACGCCGAGCGCGTCGCCAAGGTCATCGCCCGCGCCGGGCTCGGCTCGCGCCGCGAGATCGAGGACTGGATCGCCGAAGGCCGCGTCGCCGTGAACGGCACGGTCTTGGAGAGCCCGGCCTTCACCGTGACCGCCGCCGACGCCATCACGGTCGACGGCGCGCCGCTGCCGGAGCGCGAGCGCACGCGCCTGTTCCTCTACCACAAGCCCGCCGGCGTGGTGACCACCAACCGCGACCCGGAAGGGCGCACGACGCTGTTCGAGATCCTGCCCCAGGGCCTGCCGCGCCTCGTCAGCATCGGCCGGCTGGACCTCAATTCCGAAGGGCTGCTGCTGCTCACCAATGACGGCGGCCTCGCCCGCGTGCTGGAGCTGCCGGAGACCGGCTGGCTGCGCCGCTACCGCGTGCGCGCCAACGGCACCGTCGACCAGGCGCAGCTCGACGCGCTGATCAAGGGCATCACCGTCGATGGGATCGAGTACGGCCCCATCGAGGCGACGCTGGACCGCGCGCAGGGCGCCAATGTCTGGCTCACGGTGGCGCTGCGCGAGGGCAAGAACCGCGAGGTGCGCAACGTGCTCGGCGCGCTCGGCCTCAAGGTCGGGCGGCTGATCCGCGTCTCCTACGGGCCGTTCCAGCTGGGCGAGATCGCCGAGGGCGGCATCGAGGAGGTGAAGACCCGCATCCTGCGCGACCAGATCGGTGCCGAGATCGCCGCCGCGGCGGGGGCGGATTTCTCCGGCCCGCTGGTGGAGCGCGAGATCGAGGAAGCGCCGGTGCGCCCGCTGCGTCCCGCCGGCAAGCGGCAGGTCAAGCGCGAGCAGGAGATCGACGCGGCGCGCCGCGCCGGCCGCGCCCGGCAGGAGCAGGCGTTCGAGGACGCGCCCGCCCCGCGCGGCCGCGACCGCCGGCGGCGCGAGGAGCGTGAGCTGGAGAGCCTCGGCACGGTGGCGGACCGCAAGGGCCGTGCCGTCAAGGTCGAGCGGGTGGTGAAGACGGAGGCCCCGGCCCGCCCCGCCCGCGCGGGCAAGAGCGAGGGACCGCGCCGCGGCCGCCCCGCCGGCAAGGACGGGGGCAGGGATTTCGAGCGGCCCGCGGGCCGCTTCGGCGACAAGCCGCGCCGCGCCGGCCCGAGCCGCTTCGCCCGCGAGGAGGGTGCGGGCGAGCAGCGCCGCGAGGGGCCGCGTGGGCGCTCCTTCCGATCCGACGACCGCGAGGCGCGCCCCGATTTCCGCAAGGGCGGCACCCGGAGCGGCGAACGGGCCGAGCGCCCCTCCCGCAGCTTCGCCGACCGGCCGCAGCGCGCCCGCCGCGACGATTTCGACGGCGAGCGTCCGCAGCGCAGCTATCAGGACCGGCCGCCCCGCGCGCGGCGGGAGGACGCCGGAACCGAGCGCCCCCCGCGCGGCCCCCGCGCGGGCGAGGGCGACCACCGCATCGGCCGCGGTCCGGGCCGCCCGCGCCGCGACGATTTCACCGGCGAGAGGGCCGAGCGCGCCTCCCGTCCGCCCCGTCCACGGGGCGATGAGCAGCGGGGCGGCGAGCGCCCGCAGCGCAGCTTCCAGGATCGCCCGCCCCGCGCGCGGCGGGACGACGGAGCCGGCGAGCGCCCGCCGCGCGGCGAGCGTCCGTCCTATGGCGAGCGCCCGCCCCGGCGCGAGGGTGCCGCCGGCACCGGTCCGCGCGGCCAGGGCCGCGGCTTCGGCGAACGCGGCGACGGCCGGGAGGACGGCCGCCCGCCCCGGCGCGGCGGCGGCGCCGGCTTCCGCAGCGAAGGCGGCGGAAGCGAGCGTCCCCGCAGCGAGGGCTTCGGCGGCGAGCGGCCGCGCGGTGCGGGTCCGAAGGGTCCCGGGAGCAAGGGCGCCGGGCCGAAGGGATTCGGCGGCAAGGGTCCTGCAAAGGGCGGGCGGCCGGCGGGCGGGCCGAAAGGCGGCCGGCCGGGGCCGCGCGGCAAGCGCTGAGGCGGCGGCGTGCGCATCGTCGGCGGCCGCCTCAAGGGACGCGCGCTGAAGGGCCCGCGCTCCGACCTCGTCCGCCCCACCTCGGACCGGCTGCGCGAGAGCCTGTTCAACATGCTCGCCCATGCCTATGGCGACCCGTGCGACGGGGCGCGGGTGCTCGACCTGTTCGCCGGCACCGGCGCGCTCGGCATCGAGGCGCTCTCGCGCGGGGCGCGCTTCTGCCTGTTCGTGGACGACAGCACCGAGGGGCGCGGGCTGATCCGCGACAATGTGGAGGCGCTCGGCCTCACCGGGACCACCAAGGTCTTCCGCCGCGACGCCGGCCGCCTCGGCCCGGCCGGGCCGCACGACGGGCCGTTCGGCCTCGTCTTCTGCGACCCGCCCTACGGCAAGGGTCTCGCCGAGGCCGCGCTCGCGGCGGCGCGGGACGGCTGGCTCACGGACGACGCGCTCGTGGTGGTGGAGGAGCGCACCGGCGCCTTCGCCGCGCCCGAAGGCTTCCGCGAGCTGGAGCGGCGCGCCTATGACGGCAGCGAGCTGATCTTCCTGGAACGCGACGGGCGCGCCTGACTCGGACCGCTGTTGCGTTCGCGCCACAGGCGGCGGCTCCCCTGCGCCTCGACCGGCGCCGCCCCAAGCCCTGCACCCCCTCGCCATGATGACGCCATGAGAGGCCATCAGTGAAGGCACGTCCGGCGGACGGGACCGATCCCGCCCTGGAAGCTCCAAACGCCGAGCCGCCGCCGCGTCCGCAGACGCACGCGCGGCACATGGCATTGCGGCGCTTCGGCCGGATGCGGGGCGGCGCGACAAGGTTTGGGAAACCATGCGCCGCGGTTTGCGGCGTCCCAAGGCGGGTTGCCGCCGCGGACGCCCCGCTCGGAAGGTTCGCTTAACCGGACGGCGGCTAGATGAAGCCTCCGGTACGCGTTGAGAAGGGAGACACCGGAATGCGTTTCATCGGCTTTGCTCGCGGCTTCCGGTTCGCGGCTCTTTTCGGCTTCGCGCTGGCGCTCGCCGCGTGCGCGAACACGCCGAATCCCAATGCCGCGGGCGGCCAGTCCGGTCCCCCCGGGTCTCCCCAGGAGTTCATCGTCGCCGTCGGCGACCGCGTGTTCTTCGAGAGCGACCAGACCGACCTCACCCCGCAGGCGCGCGCCACCCTCGACCGGCAGGCGCAGTGGCTCCAGCAGTGGAACCGCTACACCTTCGTCATCGAGGGCCACGCGGACGAGCGCGGCACGCGCGAGTACAACATCGCCCTCGGCGCCCGCCGCGCCCAGGCGGTGCGCGACTATCTCGCCTCGCGCGGCATCGACATCGCCCGCATGCGCACCATCTCCTACGGCAAGGAGCGCCCGGTGGCGGTGTGCAACGACATCTCCTGCTGGTCGCAGAACCGCCGCGCCGTCACGGTGCTGAACGCCGGCGGCGCCTCCTGACGGGCGCCCCTCTCCCGCGGGGCGACCTGCGGGAGATCGCCGCCGAGCAGCGGAAACCCGTTGCCGGGTCACACTTTGGACGCGATCCCAACGGTAACATGAGGGCCGAGGACGGTTCCCCGTTCCTCCCTCGAAACCGAGCGCCCCGTTCTCGATCATGATGCATCGTCTGCCCGTGGCCGGCGCTTTGGCCGGAGTATTCGCCGTCGCCCTGTGCGCCTTTCCTCCCGCCGCCTCGGCGCAGCAGGACGGCGGGCTGTTCGGCAACCTGTTCAAGCCGCCGGGCCAGGTCCAGGAGCATCCCCAGGGCGCCGACGCGACCGAGCTCGTGACGCGCATGGAGCGGCTCGAGAACGCCCTGCGCCAGCTCACCGGGCAGGTGGAGCAGCTCCAGTACCGCAACCAGCAGCTGGAGGCCCAGATCCGCCGCCTGGAGGAAGGCGGCGGCGTTCCCCGTCCGCCCGCCGCGACCGGCGGCGCGTCTTCGGCCAGGCCGCCGCTCGCTCCGGCCGCCAACGGCCGGCGCTCGGACGCCTTCGATCCCAATGCCGAGCCGGGCGCCCCCGGCGCCCCCCAGCCCCTCGGTTCGCCGGCGAGCGCCTCGGCCGGGCTGGTGCGCCCGCCCGTCGGCGCCGCCGGAACCCAGGTCGCGGCCCTGCCCGGCCCCGGCGCCACCCCGCGCGAGCTCTACGACGCCGGCCAGGGGCAGATCCAGCGCCAGGACTTTGCCGGCGCCGAGCAGACCTTCCGCCAGATCATCCAGGCCGGCGGCAATGACCGCGTGGTCCCCGACGCCACCTTCATGCTGGGCGAGAGCCTGTTCCTGCAGAAGAACTACAAGGACGCGGCGAACGCGTTCCTGGACCTGACGGTGAAATATCCCAACTCCCTGCGTGCCCCGGAGGCGCTGCTGCGCGTCGGCCAGTCGCTCGCCATCCTGGGCGAGAAGGAGGCTGCCTGCGCCACCCTGTCCGAGGTGGACCGCAAGTATCCCCGCGCGCAGGCCGCCGTGCGCCAGGCGGTGGAGCGGGAGCAGAAGCGTGTCGGCTGCTGACGGCGACCCTTCCTTACGAGGGCCGCGCGGCGCGCGCGCCGAACCGGTCGGCGACGACGAGCTCGAAGGCCTGTTCGCCCCTTTCCTCGGCCATCCCGGCGTTCTGATCGCGGTCTCCGGCGGCCCGGATTCCACCGCCCTCGCCGTCCTCGCCGCGCGCTGGCGCAGGGCGAGGGGCGAGGGTCCCATGCTCGGGCTCGTCACCGTCGACCACGGGCTGCGGCCGGGCTCGGCGCGCGAGGCGGAGGCCGTCCGCGCGCTCGCCGACGCCATCGGCCTGTCCCACCGCACCCTGCATTGGCGCGGCGCCAAGCCCACCACCGGCGTCCAGGAGGCCGCGCGCGCCGCGCGCTACCGGCTGCTGACCGCCGAGGCGAAGGCGCGCGGAAGCGGCGCCATCGCCCTCGGCCACACGCTCGACGACCAGGCGGAGACGGTGCTGTTCCGCCTCTCCCGCGGCTCCGGCCTCTCCGGCCTCGCCGCCATGCGCCCGGCGAGCCGGCGTGACGGCGTTGCCCTGCTGCGGCCGCTGCTCGGCCTCCCCAAGGCGCGGCTCATCGCCACGCTTCGGGCGGCCGGGGTGCCTTTCGTCGAGGATCCGAGCAACGGCGACACCCGCTACGCGCGGGCGCGCCTGAGGGTTCTGGCGCCGCTCTTGGCCGATGAAGGCTTGAGCGCGGCGCGGCTGGCCCTGTTCGCGCGGCGCATGGCGCGGGCGGACGAGGCGCTGGAGCGCGCCACCGACCAGGCCGGGGCGCGGATCGGGCTCGCGCCATGGCAGGCCGGCGCGCCGGTGCGTCTCGACCTCGCGGGCTTCGGCGAGCTGCCAAAGGAGATCGGCCTGCGCCTGCTCGCGCGCGCCATCGACCAGAACGGCCGCGAGGGACCCGCCGAGCTCGCCAAGCTCGAGGCGATGCTGGAGCAGATCTACGCCAGGTTGAAAGGCGAGCCGTCACCATTTCGCCGCACCCTCGCCGGCGCCCTGGTGGCGATCCGGCGCGGCGAACTGTGCGTATCGCCCGCGCCGGAGCGCCGCAAGGGCCCGGCCTCGCGTTGATTTCAGGCGGTCTGGCGCCCCCTCGCCTTGGCAAGAGAGGGGGCGCAACCTAGATTAGGGAGCGGACGTAGCGGGAATGGGGCTTCATCTGCGCCCGGCCGGAGCGATTTCCGGAAGGGAATGCGGATGATGGGTGCCATGCCTTCGGGCGTCCCCAAGAGGGTTCAATGAACGCCAATTTACGTAATTTCGCCCTGTGGGTGATCATCGTCCTGCTGCTGCTTGCGCTGTTCTCGCTGTTCCAGAGCCCTGGCCAGCGCTCGAACGCCAATGAGATTTCCTTCTCCCAGCTGCTCGCCGACGTGGACGCGGGGAAGGTGCGCGAGGTCGTGATCGAGGGGCCGAACATCACCGGCACCTATTCCGACCGCCCCGGCAGCTTCCAGACCTATGCGCCGAACGACCCCTCGCTGATCCAGCGGCTCTACGGCAAGGGCGTGCAGATCACCGCCCGGCCGCCGTCCGACAACGTGCCGTGGTTCGTGAGCCTGCTCGTGTCCTGGCTGCCGTTCCTGGCGCTGATCGGCGTGTGGATCTTCCTGTCGCGCCAGATGCAGGGCGCCGGCGGCAAGGCCATGGGCTTCGGCAAGTCGCGCGCCAAGCTCCTCACCGAGGCGCACGGCCGCGTGACCTTCGAGGACGTGGCCGGCATCGACGAGGCCAAGAGCGACCTGACCGAGATCGTGGAGTTCCTGCGCGACCCGCAGAAGTTCCAGCGCCTCGGCGGCCGCATCCCGCGCGGCGTGCTGCTGGTCGGCCCGCCCGGCACCGGCAAGACGCTGCTGGCCCGCGCCATCGCCGGCGAGGCCAACGTGCCGTTCTTCACCATCTCGGGCTCCGACTTCGTCGAGATGTTCGTGGGCGTCGGCGCGAGCCGCGTGCGCGACATGTTCGAGCAGGCGAAGAAGAACGCGCCCTGCATCATCTTCATCGACGAGATCGACGCGGTGGGCCGCCACCGCGGCGCCGGCCTCGGCGGCGGCAATGACGAGCGCGAGCAGACCCTGAACCAGCTCCTGGTGGAGATGGACGGCTTCGAGGCCAACGAGGGCATCATCCTCATCGCCGCCACCAACCGTCCGGACGTGCTGGACCCGGCGCTGCTGCGCCCCGGCCGCTTCGACCGCCAGGTGGTGGTGCCGAACCCCGACGTGGTGGGCCGCGAGCAGATCCTGAAGGTGCATGCCCGCAAGATTCCCGTCGCCCCCGACGTGAACCTGAAGACCATCGCCCGCGGCACCCCCGGCTTCTCCGGCGCCGACCTCGCCAACCTCTGCAACGAGGCGGCGCTCATGGCGGCCCGGCGCAACAAGCGCATGGTCACCATGCAGGAGTTCGAGGACGCCAAGGACAAGGTGATGATGGGCGCCGAGCGCCGCTCGCTGGTGATGACGGAGGAGGAGAAGCTCCTCACCGCCTACCACGAGGGCGGCCACGCCATCGTGGCGCTGAACGTGCCGGCCACCGACCCGGTGCACAAGGCCACCATCATCCCGCGCGGCCGCGCGCTGGGCATGGTCATGCAGCTGCCCGAGCGGGACAAGCTCTCCATGTCCTACGAGCAGATGACCTCGCGCCTCGCCATCATGATGGGCGGGCGTGTGGCCGAGGAGCTGGTGTTCGGCCACGACAAGGTGACCTCGGGCGCCGCCTCCGACATCGAGCAGGCGACCCGGCTCGCCAAGATGATGGTGACGCGCTGGGGCTTCTCCGACCTGCTCGGCCAGGTGGCCTATGGCGAGAACCAGGACGAGGTGTTCCTGGGCATGTCCATGCAGCGCCACCAGAACATCTCGGAGGCCACCGCCCAGACCATCGACAAGGAGGTCCGGCGGCTGGTGGACGAGGGCTACCAGGAGGCCAAGCGCATCCTCACCGAGCGCTACCAGGACCTCGAGACCCTGGCCAAGGGCCTGCTGGAGTACGAGACCCTGTCCGGCGACGAGATCGTCGACCTCCTGAACGGCAAGACGCCGAACCGCGAGAGCGTGATCGATCCGCCGAACCCGCGCGGCTCGGCGATCCCCGCCGCGGGCAAGAACCGCCCCCGTCCCGGCGGCGCCGGCGGCTCCATCGAGCCCCAGCCCCAGGCCTGAGGCGTCGCGCCCGGCCCCGGCGACTTCCGCCTCCGGCCGGACCGGGGGGCTCCCAGAAACGAGAAACGCCCGCTTCGGCGGGCGTTTTCTTTTTGCCGGTCGGGCCGGCGCGGCCGGCCGTGGCTCGCCATCGCCCGGGACACGTCCGCCCCCTCCAAGCAGAAGCCGCCTCCCCCCTTGCGGGGGAGGGATGGGGTGGGGGGTGGAGCAGAGGCGGGGGATGCGGCGACGACGTGGGGCGCGGGAGCGCCACGCCTCCTTTCCACGGTCATGCGCCGGCGCGACCGGAGCATCCATCCCGGCGGCCGGAAGAAATCCCTCGCTCACGGGCCCTCCGGTCCAGCCGGAGGGCGACGGCGCCGCGGGGCGGCGAGGAAGACGATGGCGCCGGGGCAGGACACACAGGGCGCGCGGAGCCCCCCGCCCGCCGCAGAGCCCGCCAGGACATTCAGAAGGACAGCACCGCAAGCACCGCCGTCATGCCCGGGCCAGGCCCGGGCATCCACGTCCAACGGCTTGCGCCAACTTGCGAAAGTTTGTTTCCGCTCGATCCGCGTCATGGCCGGGACAAGCCCCGCCATGACGGCGATGATGACGGCGATGAATGAAATGGAGCAGGCGAAAGCCTGGTCCGCGGCCTTTCAAGCCGGCCCTCAGCGCACGATGACGTTCTTGAACTGCCAGGGGTCCTCCAGGTCGAGGTCCTCCGGGAACAGCTTCTGGCGGCCGGTCAGCGGGGTCCAGTCGGTGTAGGTGCCGATCACCGGGCCGAGATAGGGCAGCTGCACCTCGAGGCAGCGGCGGAAGTCCATCTCGTCCGCCTCGACGATGCCGGCCTCCGGGTTCTCCAGCGCCCACACCATGCCGGCGAGCACGGCGGAGGTCACCTGCAGGCCGGTGGCGTTCTGGTAGGGCGCGAGCTCGCGCGTCTCCTCGATAGAGAGCTGTGAGCCGAACCAGTAGGCGTTCCGGGCATGGCCGTAGATCAGCACCCCCAGCTCGTCGATGCCGTCGACGATCTCGTGCTCGTCGAGGATCTTCCAGCTCTCCTGGAAGTGGCCGCCATTGCCGAACATCTCGTGCAGCGACAGCACCGCGTCGTTGCAGGGGTGGTAGGCGTAGTGACAGGTGGGCCGGTAGAGCACCTCGCTGCCGTCGCGCACCGTCAGATAGTCGGCGATGGAGATGCTCTCATTGTGGGTGACGAGGAAGCCGTACTGCGCCTTCGGCGTCGGCGTCCAGGAGCGCACGCGGGTGGCCGCGCCCGGCGAGAGCAGATAGATGGCGGCGCCGCAGCCGCCCTCGTGGGTGCGCCCGTCCGGCGGCAGCTCCTTCTCGTGGGTGCCCCAGCCGAGCTCGGCCGGCTGCAGCCCCTCGGAGACGAAGCCCTCCACCGACCAGGTGTTCCAGAACGCGCCCATCACCTTGGGCTCACGGGCGCGCTGGGTGTCGCGCTCGGCGATGTGGATGCCCTTCACCCCCAGGGCGCGGGCGAACTGCGCCCATTCCTCGCGGCTGGTGGGCTCGGGCCGGTCGAGGCCGGTGTCATGGGCGATGTTGATGAGCGCCTGCTTCACGAACCAGGACACCATGCCGGGATTGGCGCCGCAGGTGGAGACCGCCGTCGGCCCGCCCGGATTGCGCCGGCGCGCGGCCAGCAGGCTCTCGCGCAGCGCGTAGTTGGTGCGCGCGGCGGTCGGCATGGCCTCGTCGAAATAGAAGCCCTTCCAGGGCTCGATCACGGTGTCCACATAGAGCACGCCCAGCTCGCGGCACAGCTCCATCACCGCGATCGACGACACGTCCACCGACAGGTTCACGCAGAAGCCGCGACCGGGGCCGTTGGTGAGCAGCGGGGTCAGCAGGTCGCGGTAGCTCTCCGCCGTCACCTCGGCCTGGATGTAGCGGATGCCGCGGGCATCGAGCAGCTTGCGGTGGTCCGCCACCGGGTCGATCACCACCATCCGCTCGCGGTCGAAATCGAAGTGCCGCTCGATCAGGGGCAGGGTGCCCCGGCCGATGGAACCGAATCCGATCATCACGATGGGGCCGTCGATCTTGGCATGGACCGGCCAGTCGCTCATGGCGCAAAACTCCTCGGGTCAGCGCGGGAGGAAGGTCCGCCGGCCCGAAGGGGGCGGCGGGCGGGCGCACCATGGGAAACTGCGCCGGGCGCGTCAACAAAGGATCGGGAGAAGAGCCGGCAAATCAGGTGATTTCAATGGCTTTCGCCGCCTGGGGTGCGGGCTTCGGCCGCGCCGGCATGTCGTCGATGCGCCACAAAGCGGGAAACAGGCGCACCCACCAGGCGGCGATGAGGATGGTGCCGATCCCGCCCATCAGCCCGGCGCCCACCGGCCCGAGCAGCGCCGCGGTGACCCCGGATTCGAACTCGCCCAGCTGGTTCGAGGTGCCGATGAAGAGCGAGTTCACCGCGCTCACCCGGCCGCGCATCTCGTCGGGGGTGGAGAGCTGCACCAGCGAGGAGCGGATGACGACGCTGACATTGTCCGCCGCCCCGAGCACCGCCAGCGCCCCGAGCGACAGCCAGTAGCTGGTGGAGAGCGAGAACACGATGGTGGCGAGCCCGAACACCGCGACGGCGGCGAACATGGTCGGCCCCACCGACCGCGTCAGCGGCACCCGGGAAAGCACGAACGCCATGGCCACCGCCCCCGCCGCCGGCGCCGCCCTGAGCACGCCGAGGCCTTCCGCGCCCACATGCAGCACGTCGCTGGCGAAGATCGGCAGGAGCGCGGTCGCCCCGCCCAGCAGCACCGCGAACATGTCGAGCGAGATCGACCCCAGCACCACCGGGCTGCGCCGGATGAAGGCGAGCCCCGAGAGCAGCGTCTCCAGCGACACCGGCCCGCGCTGCACCCGCGCCGCGCGGTGGCGCACCAGCGCCATGGCGAGCGCGGCGACCGCGTAGCACGCCGCCGCCAGCGCGATGGACAGGGTCGGCGCGACGGCATAGGCAAGGCCGCCCAGCGCCGGCCCGGCGATGGTGGCGGTCTGGATCGCCGAGGCGGAGACCGCCAGCGCCCGCGGCAGCAGGTCCGCCGGCACGAGGCCGGGCAAGAGGGCGTTGAGGGTCGGATGCTCGAAGGCGCGCGTCGCGCCGATCAGGCTCACCGTCGCGAACAGCGCCGGCACCCCCGCCGCGCCGGAAAGGAGCCCCGCCGCCAGCGCGGCCAGGGTCGCCGCCGCCACCGCCTGGCAGGCCATGACGATGCGGCGGCGGTCGAAGGTGTCGGCCACCTGCCCCACCACCAGGGTGAGCAGCAGCAGCGGCAGGAACTGGAACAGGCCGACCAGGCCGAGCGCCAGCGCGCTGCGCGTCAGGTCGTAGACCATCCAGCCCACCGCCACCGCCAGCACCTGGAAGGCGAGCGAGGAGGCCACGCGGCTGATCCAGAACAGCGCGAAGTCGGGATGGTCGGCGAGGCGCGGGGGATGCGGCGGAACGGCGGCGGAACTCATGGCCTGCGCATACTCCCGCCGCGACCGGCGGGAAAGGGCGAACGCGGCATGGCTCGCGCCTGAAGGCCGCGGGGACCCGGCTCGCTTTGGTCAGGCCGCCGTCATGCCCCGGCTTGTCCGGGACATCCACCGGGTCGCTCGCTCTGCCCTGGAAAGGCGAGCGCCGGCCTGGCCGCGAAGCGGATCCCCCGCACAAGGCGGGGGATGACGAGCGGACGGAAATCGGCGGCGCGCAGAAGACCGCCGGTCGACCGCGGATCTGCCTGGTCCTCTCAGTCGCTGGCGAGGATGTGGTTGCGCACGATCGGGTAGACCTGGCCCGCCCACTTGCGGCCGGAGAACACCCCGTAATGGCCGACGCCCGCCTGCATGTGGTGGCGCTTCTTGTGGGGCCGCAGCGCCGAGCAGATGTCCTGCGCCGCCACCGTCTGGCCGATGGAGCAGATGTCGTCGCGCTCGCCCTCCACCGTCAGCAGCGCCGTCTTGCGGATGGCGCGGAAGTCGATGGGGTTGCCGCGATAGGTCAGCTCGCCCTTGGGAAGCCGGTATTCCTGGAACACGTACTGGACGGTCTGCAAATAGAAGTCGGCGTCGAGATCGAGGACCGCGAAATATTCGTCGTAGAAGGTCTTGGCCGCCTCGGCCTTCTCCATGTCACCCTCGGCGAGGTGGTTGTAGAGCTCCATGTGGGCCTTGAGGTGCCGCGTCATGTTCATGGAGACGAAGGCGGTGAGCTGCATGAAGCCGGGATAGACCCGCCGACCGACGCCCGGAAAGCCCGCCGGCACCTTGGAGATGAGATTGCGCTCGAACCAGCGCATGGGCTTGGAGGTGGCGAGGTTGTTCACCACCGTGGGATTGATCCGGCAGTCGATGGGCCCCGCCATGAGGGTCATGGAAGCGGGCGTCGCCGGGTTGCGATCCTGCGACATGACGGCGGTGGCGACCAGGGCCTGGACGCAGGGCTGGCACACGGCGAGCAGGTGCGCGCCCGGCCCGAGGTATTCCAGGAACTTGACGATGTGCTCCACATAGTCGTCGAAGGCGAACGGCCCTTCGGAGAGCGGCACGTCGCGGGCATTGTGCCAGTCGGTGATGTAGACGTCGTGGTCGGGCAGCAGCGTCTTCACCGTGTTGACCAGCAGCGTCGCGAAGTGGCCGGAGAGCGGCGCCACCACGAGCACGCGCGGCTGCGCGATCTCCACGTCCTTCTTGAAGCGCAGCAGGGTGCCGAAGGGCAGGACCGTGGACCGCTCCTCCACCACCTGGACCTCGCGGTTGCCCACCTCCACCGAGCGGATGCCGAAATCGGGGCGGCCATGGCTGAGCCCGGCGCGCTCGATCATCTCGCAGGCGGCCGCGAAGTGCCGCAGGCCGGCATGGCCGTAGCCGTTGACGAGGGGGCCGGTGAGGGTCTGGCGCGCCAGCCCCGCCATGAAACGGAGCGGCTCCATGAGATCGGCGCGGGTCTGATAGGCCAGATACATCACGGCCGCCGGCTTTGACGCGCCACGCGGCCGAGCCGCCCGGCGCAGGTGGACGAGGGGGAAAGCTCAGGCATGTTCTTGAAGAACCCTTCTGTTCCGCGCCTTCCGGAGGGCCGGCGCCCCCCGCGGACGTCGGATCCTTAAGTTATTGTCGCAGGGCCGTTTTCGTTCTTTTCAGCGGCCCCGAGAGGTAGTAGCTGTTCTAATGATATTGAAACGGCGCGTGATGCAATGCAACACGCAACCAATCGGTCCAAGTCGTCATCGCCCGGTTTTCCGGCGGATGCTTGGATCGGGGCGCGCGAGAGGGCCCGGTCTGCTTGCCGCATGAGCAGGTCGCCGGTTTCGTGCTCAAATTTTGAGACTTGAGCCCTTGCGGCCCGGGGTGGTTCACTCGGGCCGGGCAGGCGGAAGACCAGGTTTCGAGGAAACACCGGTCGGGACGGAAGGCGCGCGGGAACAATGGCTACCCTCACCATCTCCAGCAAGAACTACTCCTCCTGGTCGCTGCGCGGCTGGCTGATGTGCAAGATGGCGGGCCTCGTCTTCGAGGAGGAGCGCGTGCCGGTGGACGACCCGGACGCCAAGGCGGAGCTGCTTTTGCTCTCGCCCTCCTTCCTGGTGCCGCGCCTGGTGCACGAGGGCGTCACCGTGTGGGACACCCTCGCCATCGCCGCCTATCTCAACGAGGTGTTCCCCGAGGCCGGCCTGCTGCCGCCCGACCGGGCGGTGCGCGCGCACTGCCTCTCGATCTCGGGCGAGATGCACTCGGGCTTCGCCAACCTGCGCTCCGCCCTGCCCATGAACATCAAGGCGCGCTATCCCGGCTTCAAGGTCTGGGCCGGCGCGCAGGCCGACATCGAGCGCATCGTCGCCATCTGGCGCGGCTGCCTCACCGCCCATGGCGGCCCCTTCCTCATGGGGCCGTATCCGACGCTGGCGGACGCCATGTACGCCCCGGTCTGCTCGCGCTTCACCACCTATGACGTGCCGCTCGACGCCACGTGCGCCGCCTATCGCGACCGCGTCATGGCCCTGGACCATATGCAGGAATGGATTGCCGGGGCGCTGGCCGAGCCCGAGGAGCTGGAAGAGCTCGACGTCGAGTTCTGAGCGCGCCGGCGGTCCGCGTGCCTGGGTTCTCCGGCGCCCGAGCCCGCCCGACCGAAGCGATCGCCCTCGGGCTTCAAGCGGGTTAAGGCGTTTTCTAAGCGCAAATTTTGTGCAGGGCTGCATCCCGGCGCAATGACAACCGGATCGGCCCGTCACCCCCGTCGCGCGGCACCACACCGCTCGACGGCGCGAGCGGCTGATGGCTGCGCTCAAGTTTGCGTGAGCCCGCCGCCGCCCGGCCGCTACATGCGGGTGCGGGCGCGAATCGCGGCGGAAAGGGTGCCTTCGTCCAGATAATCCAGCTCGCCGCCCACCGGCACGCCTTGGGCGAGGCGCGTGATCTTCACCGGCAGGTCGCGCAGCAGGTCGGTGACGTAATGGGCGGTGGTCTGGCCGTCCACGGTGGCGCCCAGCGCAAGGATCACCTCGCCGACGCCGTCCTGGTGGACGCGGTCCACGAGCCTGGCGAGGTTCAGGTCTTCCGGTCCCACGCCATCGAGCGGCGAGAGCACGCCGCCGAGCACGTGGTAGCGCGCGTTCAGCACCCCGGCGCGCTCCAGCGCCCACAGGTCCGACACGTCCGCCACCACCACCAGCACCTGCCGGTCGCGGGTCGGATCGGTGCAGATGCTGCACGGGTCGCGCACGTCCACGTTCCCGCAGGTCCGGCATTCGACGATCTTGCCGAGCGCGTCCGTCAGCGCGGCGGCGAGCGGCGCCATCAGGCCCTCACGCTTCTTGATCAGGTGGAGCGCCACCCGCCGGGCCGAGCGCGGGCCGAGCCCGGGCAGGCGGGCGAGCAGCTGGATGAGGCGTTCGATCTCGGGGCCGGCGACGGCACGGGGCATGGCGGGTTCCGGCCGCGCGGCAGGCGGCGATCGAGGGGCTTTGCGCCGCATGTAGCGCGTGCGCGCCGTTCCGCCAACGGGCTTGGGGCGCCGGGGCCTGCGGGCCGCGCCGCGGAGGTGCCGCGGAGGTGCCGCGGAGGTGCCGCGGACGGCGCGGCCATCGCTGGCGTTCGATCGGATCAAGCCGGATCTACTTGATGGCTGAACCGCCCGTCGGATTGACGATGGGGAATGCCTTGTCTCGGCGCGGCGCCGGCTGACCGGCGCGTGCTCTGGTGACGGGAGGATGTCGACGGTCTTGCCGGTGTTTCCGGCTCCGGCCCGCAAGAAGAAAATCCGATTTCCGAGCCGCGTGCGGCACAAGCCGGCTTGCGGGCGCGCGCGCTTGGCGCCACACCATGTTGACATGCAAGCGGTTGCGGGTTGCGCAAGATCAATTCCCGGTTCAGCGCTCCGCAGGGGAAATTTTTCCGCGAATCAGCCCGCTACCGGGTGATGTCGGCTGCGCGCCACTCGTCAATGCGGATTGGAAGAGACATCGAGCCGACGCCTTTGCTGGTGCGACAAGAGTTCATGGTCGAGCATCAGTTTTGAAAAAAAGATTGGAAAATAGAAAATTTGCCTTAATTGGAGCGCTGTGAAACAATTGTGTTGAATCGATATCCAACTGCTCGGCCATCGGCGGAGCAGAGAATGCAGAAAGGGATACCCGTGAGCGAAACGGCCACCATGCCCCAGGCGCCCAGCCATATCGACTTCACCGCGGACATCGTCGCGGCGTATGTCAGCAACAACAGCGTCTCGGCGGCCGAGCTTCCGGCCCTGATCGAGGCGGTGCATCGCGCCCTCGGCCAGCTCGGCACCCCGGCCGCCCAGCCGGTGGAAGAGCAGAAGCCGGCGGTTCCGATCAAGAAGTCGGTGACGCCCGAATACATCATCTGCCTGGAAGACGGGAAGAAGTTCAAGTCGCTGAAGCGGCACCTGCGCACCAGCTACGGCATGACGCCGGAAGCCTATCGCGAGAAGTGGGGCCTGCCGAAGGACTATCCCATGGTCGCCCCGGCCTATGCGGCGGCGCGCTCCGAGCTCGCCAAGAACATGGGCCTCGGCCAGAGCCGCAAGAAGGCGCCCGCCCCGGCCAAGAAGACCACCCGCCGCCGCGCCGCCGCCTGAGCGGCCGCTCGGCCTCCGGCCGGCGCCGGATATTACCTTGATACCTTGGACACCCGGGGCCTCCGCGCTCCGGGTGTCTGTTTTTGCCGGACGGGATTTGGCGGGGCAGGATTTAGCGGAACTGGCGCTGTTCCCGCCGGGATTTGCCGCCTGACCAAGGCGGTCCTGGTCCCGGAATCCCGCCTCACGCGCCTTTCGGGCGGAACGCGGCGACCACCTCCGCATGGGTCTCGATGCGCGCCGCGCCGATCAGGTCGAGGCAATAGGGCACCGCCGGAAACACCGCATCGAGACAGACCGAGATCGACGCCGGCTTGCCGGGAAGGTTGACGATCAAGGTCTTGCCGCGCACTCCCGCCTCCTGGCGCGAGAGGATCGCGGTGGGCACCGCGTTGAGGCTGATGCGCCGCATCTGCTCGCCGAAGCCGGGCAGCGGCTTCTCCACCACCGCCGCCATCGCCTCCGGGGTCAGGTCCCTCGGTGCCGGCCCGGTCCCCCCGGTGGTCAGCACCAGGTCGAGCTTCTCCACGTCGCACAGGAAGCGCAACGTGTCGCGCACGCTCTCCAGGCCATCCGGAATGATGCGGTAGTCGGCCTCCCACGGGCTCGCTATGGCCCGTCGCAGCCACGCCTCGATGGCCGGGCCGCTCTTGTCCTCATAGGCACCGGCGCTCGCCCGGTCGGAGATGGTGAGGATGCCGATGCGTGCCTGGTCCATGGGCTGCGGGTCCGTCCGGTGGGGCCGGCCGCGAGTGGTGATCCCTTGCGGCGCCAAAAGCAAGCGCGCCGTCACCCTGCGCAAGGTGCGCGAAAAGGAATGCCCTTCCGCGCCACCACCTCATTCACCGGCGCCGGCGCACAAGGCCACGCTCCCGTGCGGCGGCGGCCGCACTCAATCGACGGCGATGATCACATCCGACGCCTTGACGATGGCGGTGGCGGCGCCGCCCACCTTGAGGCCCAGATCGTCCACCGACTCGTTGGTGATGGAGGCCGTGACCTTGATGCCGTTGACGTCGAGCACCACGTGGGCGGTGGTGGCGCCCTTCTTGATGTCGACGATCCTGCCGGCAAATGCATTGCGCGCGGAAACCTTCATGACCCTCTCCAATCCTCACAAGGCAGGCCCAGCCCCTCATCGCGGCGGAAATCCTCGCGCGAGGCCATGCTGCCGGATGCCACGGGCAAGCGCCTACAACCGCCTGCCGGCCTTCCGGAACACCTGCATACCTGGGATGCCGGCACCCGTCCTTGCGCGGCGTCAACCGCCGGGTGGCTACACTGCCGGGGCGCCGAGCCGGAGCCGTCAGGCGACGGGCTCGGCCGCGAGCGGCGGCACGTCCAGCGCCCGGAAGATGGCGCAGCGGCGGAACACCTCGAGGCTCGGCGCGACGCCCTTCTGCGCGCAGAACTTCGCCACCAGCTTGGCGAGGCCCTTGATGTCGCGCCCGCTCGCGTCGGGGAACTGGTGCACCAGCATGTCCACCAGGTCATCCGCCAGCGCGAGGCCGAACTGCTCGGCCATCACCCGCCAGATCTTGCGCCGGTCGTCCGGGCCGGGCGGGTGATACTTGATGAGGGCGATGCAGCGCGAGACGATGGCTTCGTCGATATCGTCCACCCGGTTGGTGGTGAGAAACAGGAGGCCGTTGAAGTATTCGAGCACGCGCAGGAACACGCCCACCACCGCGTTCATGGTGAGATTGTCCTGCCGGCGCTTGATGTAGACGTCGGCCTCGTCGATCAGCATCACCGCGCCCCACCTCTGCGCGCGAGTGAGCGCATCCTTCAGCGCCTGCTCCATCTGGCCCACGTCGAGGCCGAGCTGGCCGGAATGCACCCGGTAGAGCGGACGGCCGATGATCTCCGAATAGACCTCGGCGGTGAGCGTCTTGCCGACGCCGGGCGGCCCGGCGCACAGCACCGTGGTGCCCCCGGACTTGCCGGCCACCACGTCGTCCATCAGCGTGTCCATCTCCGCCGTGAGGATGTCGATGAGGTCGGTCTGCTCCGGCGGCAGCACCAGCTTGGTCTTGATCTGCGGCCGGTATTCGTACGGCGCGACATTGTCCACGTGCACCCAGAGGTGATGGTGGAGTTCCAGATGGAACATCAGGATCAGCGGATGGACCGGCAGCTGGGTGAAGCAGCCCTTGGGGATCGACCCTTGCGCCTGCTTCAGCGCCTCCTCGGTGTCGCGGTCGAAGAAATTGTACTTGTCCGCGCGCTTCACCAGCTTGTCGAGGATGAAGCCGGAGGAATCGAGCCCCAGCGCCCGCTCGCCGAGCAGCTCCTCGTCGTTCACGAGCCGCGCCGTGCCGCCGGAGGAGGAGAGCACCACCACCGACTTGCGCGCCCAATCGGTGTCGCGGCGGTTGGCGCTCGGGTCCTCGGCGAAGATGCCGGTGCCCGCCCCCGAGAACTGATGGCCGTAGCGCGCGCGCCAGTCGAAATAGCGCTCCGCGTGGGCATCGAAGGCGGCGAGCAGCGGCGCGCTCTCCTTCAGCCAGCCCTTGGCGGCGAGGAGCCCGGCCACGGTCTTGCCGCTGAGGTCGCGGGCGCGGATCAGAAGCTGCTCCACCGCCACCTTGCCGCGGCTGTTGGCCTTCAGCTCGATGATGATGCGCCCCGCCTCCTCGTCGCCGGGCGGGGTATAGTCGATGCGGGTGACGAGATAGGGCTGGGGCTTGGCGGCCGGGCTCATGTGGAACAGCCATCCGCGGATCGCGTCCCGGATGAGATAGAGCGCCAGTTCCGGCGCGAGGTCCTCCAGCTCGTCCGGGCCGAACGCGCGGCCCCCGGCGGAGAGCGCGTCGGCGAGGCTAGAAAGCTGCTCGGCCTGCCCGCCCGTGATCCCGCCCTGCGCCAGCAGGACCGACAGGCGCGCCACCTCGGGCGCCGCCAGCGCGTCGAGCCCCACCTCGATGCGCGAGGAGAAGCGCGCCTGGTCGAGCAGCGGAGCATGCGCCGGGAAGCTCTCGACGAGCGATTCCACCACCAGCCGTTCGACGATGAGCTTCATGGCCCGCCTTCCTCCTGCCCGGCGGCCTCGCCTGAAGCTGTCGGAAGCGCGACACTTTGGCGGCGTCGCGACAGGCCGGCAGCGGCGGACCCGCCTCCGACCCGGCTCGGAGCAAGAACGGGGCCGTCCCGCCGCGGTCCGGCAAGGCGTTGCCAGAGCCGGCTTCTCTCGGACATCCGAGCCCGGGGCGGCCCGGCGCGCGGCAGACTTCCTTTTCCTTTTGGCCATCCCGCTCTAAATGCACGGAGCCCGCCCCGTCACGGGGTGGGGATGGGAGGCAGAAGATGGCTTACGAGACGATCCTGGTGGAGCGGCACGAGCGCGTTGGGCTCATTCGCCTCAACCGCCCGCAGGCGCTGAACGCGCTCAATTCCGTGCTGATCGGCGAGCTCAACACCGCGCTCGACACCTTCGAGGCCGACCGCGGCATCGGCTGCATGGTGCTCACCGGATCGGAGAAGGCCTTCGCGGCGGGCGCCGATATCAAGCAGATGCAGGAATACTCCTACCCCGAGACCTATCTCGACGACTTCATCACCTCCTGGGAGCGTCTGTCGCGCGCGCGCAAGCCAATCATCGCCGCGGTGGCGGGCTTCGCGCTCGGCGGCGGCTGCGAGCTCGCCATGTCGTGCGACTTCATCCTGGCCGCCGACACGGCGAAGTTCGGCCAGCCCGAGATCAAGCTGGGCGTGATGCCGGGCGCGGGCGGCACCCAGCGCCTCACCCGCTTCGTCGGCAAGTCGAAGGCCATGGAGATGTGCCTGACGGGTCGCATGATGGACGCCGCCGAGGCCGAGCGCGTCGGCCTCGTCTCCCGGATCGTGCCCGCCGCCGACCTCGTGACCGAGGCGCTCAAGGTGGCGAAGACGATCGCCGACATGTCGCTGCCGGTGGCCATGCAGACCAAGGAGAGCGTGAACCGCGCCTACGAGACCACGCTTTCGGAGGGCATCCGTTTCGAGCGGCGGGTGTTCCAGTCGCAGTTCGCCTTCGCCGACCAGAAGGAAGGCATGACCGCCTTCATCGAGAAGCGCGCGCCGAAATTCCAGCGCTGAGCAGGCCCGCCTGTCCCGGGGGCCGCGCCGCGCGCCGGCCCCCGGGCGGAACCCGGCCGGCAGCCTGGCAGGACGCAGCCTATGTCGAGGGCCCGCCGGCGCAGGCGGCGCCACGGGCGTGTCCTGCCCCGTGGGGCTACCCCATGGGGGCAGGACGCCCCAGGGACCGCCGGCCCGGTTCACGGACACCGCACGCCGGCCGGCATGCGCCCGGCCGGCACCCGCTTCAGGGCGCGCGTTCGCGCCTGGCGCCAGCCGGCCTGCGGATTGTTGCGACGCGCCGCCGACGGACCGTTGACAGCCCCGCGGCACCCCCTTATGTGTCGCGGCTCCTGATGGGCCTCGGCCTGACGGGGCCCAGGTGGCGGAATTGGTAGACGCGCTGGTTTCAGGTACCAGTGGTGAAAGCCGTGGAGGTTCGAGTCCTCTCCTGGGCACCATTTCCCTTTGAGAACATTGGGGGGATTTTGACCCGGTTCTCCAAGAGGCAGCGCTCATAGCGCATTGATCCGGATACGAGCGGCGGCGGGCTTGAGAGCTGCGAGGACGGTTTCGGGTCGGCGGTCGTCCACCCGAGCCACGCCCCGCGGCTTGTTCGGCAGCAGCGGGGCAATGACGGCCCATCGTCGGTCAGTTCGTGGCGACGCATCGCTCGCTTCCCGTTCGGGAACGTGAATCATGACGCGGACTCACACGCAAATCTTTCGGACCACCGCCTGGATTCGACGCAAATAGAACCGCGATTTTTCTTGTTTGCTATTACATTTGTAGAAATGACGCGCGATCTTGATTTAGCAAACGATCCTTAGTTCAAGGTGAGCTTCCGTTAATTGCACCCCTCCGGCACCGCAGAAGCCGAAGTTGGCACGGAGACCTCGGTGTCGAGTGAGCGCGCACGTCACAAGCGGCGCCGGTCAAGGCCGGCACAAGCAGCGGGCGGCAGCAACGCCCTTGACGCCTCACCGCCCCAGGCGTATCGCCATCCGCGGGACACCTCCCCCCAACGGGAGGCGCCCATCTGTAAGGATGGATCACATGACGACGAATCCCGCTCCGGCCTCGCGCCCGGAGAATCCGAACTTTTCCTCCGGCCCCTGCGCCAAGCGCCCCGGCTGGTCGCTGGACCAGCTCGCCGACGCGCCGCTCGGCCGCTCGCACCGCGCCAAGGTGGGCAAGGTCAAGCTCAAGGAAGCCATCGAGCTCACCCGCGAGGTGCTCGAGGTTCCGGCCGACTACAAGATCGGCATCGTCCCCGCCTCCGATACCGGCGCCGTCGAGATGGTGCTGTGGTCCATGCTGGGCGCCCGCCCGGTGGACATGCTGGCCTGGGAAAGCTTCGGCGAGGGCTGGGTGACCGACGTCGCCAAGCAGCTCAAGCTCGCTGACGCGCGCGTGCTGTCGGCTCCCTACGGCGAGCTGCCGGACCTGAAGCAGGTCGACTTCTCCCACGACGTGGTCTTCACCTGGAACGGCACCACCTCCGGCGTCATGGTGCCGGATGCCGAATGGATTCCGGCCGACCGCGCCGGCCTCACCATCTGCGACGCCACGTCGGCCGCGTTCGCGCAGAAGCTCGATTTCGCCAAGCTGGATGTCGTCACCTTCTCCTGGCAGAAGGTGCTGGGCGGCGAGGCGGCGCACGGCATGCTCATCCTCTCCCCGCGTGCGGTGGAGCGGCTCGAGACCTACAAGCCGTCCTGGCCGCTGCCGAAGATCTTCCGCATGACCAAGGGCGGCAAGCTGATCGCCGGCATCTTCGAGGGCGAGACCATCAACACCCCGTCCATGCTGTGCGTCGAGGACTATCTCGATGCGCTCAAGTGGGCGAAAAACATCGGCGGCCTCGCCGCGCTCCAGGAGCGCTCGAACCGCAACTTCGAGGCCATCGCCCAGTGGGTGTACCGCACGCCGTGGGTGGACTTCCTCGCCACCGACCCGGTGACGCGCTCCAACACCTCGGTGTGCCTGAAGGTGGTGGACCCGGACGTGACCGCGCTTCCGGCCGACGCCCAGGCGGCGTTCGCCAAGGCCATCGCCTCGGGCTTGGAGAAGGGCGGCATCGCCTACGACATCGGCTCCTATCGCGACGCCCCTCCCGGCCTGCGCATCTGGTGCGGCGCGACCGTGGAGCGCTTCGACGTGGAGGCGCTGACCCACTGGCTCGACTGGGCCTTCAACGAGGCGAAGGCGGCGCTGCCCAAGGCGGCGTGAGACCGGCGGCGTGAGACCAGCCGCGTGAGCGCCTGAGCCGCCCGGCTCCCTCTCCCGCTTGCGGGGGAGGGATGGGGTGGGGGCCTTCGCCCGCCCCGGAAGAGCCCGCCGCTGCCGGCCCTAACCGCCGTTCCCCCTCCCTGCCCTCCCCCGCAAGCGGGAGAGGGTTCACGCCGGTGAAGCCGCGATGGCGCGCGCACCGGCTCAGGCCACCCGAAATTCCCGGAGCCCCATCATGGCACCCCGCGTCCTCATCTCCGACAAGCTCTCGCCCGCCGCCATCCAGATCTTCAAGGACCGCGGCGTCGAGGTCGACTTCCAGCCCGACCTCGGCAAGGACAAGGACAAGCTCGCCGCCATCATCGGCGACTATGACGGCCTCGCCATCCGCTCGGCCACCAAGGTGACGCCGAAGATCCTGGAGCAGGCGCGCCGCCTCAAGGTGATCGGCCGCGCCGGCATCGGCGTCGACAATGTCGACCTGCCGGCCGCGACCGCCAAGGGCGTGATCGTCATGAACACGCCGTTCGGCAATTCCATCACCACCGCCGAGCATGCGATCGCGATGATGTTCGCGCTCGCCCGCGAGATCCCGGCGGCGGACGCCTCCACCCAGGCCGGCAAGTGGGAGAAGAACCGCTTCATGGGCGTCGAGGTCACCGGCAAGACCCTCGGCATCATCGGCTGCGGCAATATCGGCTCCATCGTCGCCGAGCGCGGCGTGGGCCTGAAGATGAAGGTGATCGCGTTTGATCCCTTCCTCTCCCCCGAGCGCGCGCTCGACCTCGGCGTCGAGAAGGTGGAGCTGGACGACCTGCTCGCCCGCGCCGACTTCATCACGCTGCACACGCCGCTCACCGAGAAGACGAAGAACATCCTCTCGGCCGAGAACATCGCCAAGACCAAGAAGGGCGTGCGCATCATCAACTGCGCCCGCGGCGGCCTGGTGGACGAGGCGGCGCTCGCGGCGGCGCTGGACAGCAAGCACGTGGCCGGCGCCGCCTTCGACGTGTTCACGGTCGAGCCGGCCGAGACCAACCCGCTGTTCGGCCGCGCCAACGTGGTGTGCACCCCGCACCTCGGCGCCGCCACCACCGAGGCGCAGGAGAATGTCGCTTTGCAGGTGGCCGAGCAGATGAGCGACTATCTGCTTTCGGGCGCCATCTCCAACGCGGTGAACTTCCCCTCCATCACCGCCGAGGAGGCGCCGAAGCTGAAGCCCTTCATCGAGCTCGCCGAGAAGCTGGGCTCGTTCGCCGGCCAGCTCACCGACACCGACATCAAGACCGTGCGCATCACCTATGAGGGCGCGGTCGCGGACCTCAAGGTGAAGGCGCTCACCTCGGCCGCCATCGCCGGCCTGCTGCGCCCGGCGCTGGCGGACATCAACGTGGTCTCCGCGCCGTCGGTCGCGAAGGAGCGCGGCATCGTCATCGAGGAGACCACCCGCGCGGCCACCGGCGACTATGACAGCCTGATCACGCTGACCGTGGTGACGGACAAGTACGAGCGCTCGGTCTCCGGCACCGTGTTCGCGGACGGCCATCCGCGCATCGTCAACATCAAGGGCATCAAGGTGGACGCCGAGTTCGCCCCGGCCATGATCTACGTCACCAACGAGGACAAGCCCGGCTTCATCGGCCGCTTCGCCGGCCTGCTGGGCGATGCGGGCGTGAACATCGCCACCTTCGCCCTCGGCCGCGATCATGCCGGCGGCGATGCCATCGCGCTGGTGGCGGTGGACGGCAAGGTGCCGGCGGAGGTGCTGGGCAAGGTGCTGAGCCTGCCGCACGTGAAGCAGGCCAAGGCGCTCGGCTTCTGAGGCAGGCCCTCCGGAAGCCGGAGGCGAGACCGGCGGCGACGCCGCCGGTCAGCCCGGGGGTGCGGGCTCTTCGGCGGCGGACTTTCCGGGAATGCCTTTGCGGCTGGTGAAGGTCGCCAGGGCGATGCCGCCGATCACCAGCACGTAGCCCACGAGATGGTACCAGGCGAGCCGCTCGCCCAGGAACACGATGGCGAGCGCGGTGCCGAACACCGGCAGGAGGTGGATGAACGGCGCCGCCCGGTTCGCGCCCACAAGCTCCACCGCCCGGTTGAAGAACATGTAGGCAATGAGCGAGGGCCCGACCGCCACATAGGCCATGGCCGAGAGGGTCAGGCCGTCGAACTGCAGATACTTGCCGAGGTGCATCTCCCACAGCACCGTGGGGATGAGGATAACCGCCCCCATCGCCATGATCACCAGCAGGAACGACAGTGACCCCAGCGGCGGGCGCTTGCGCAGCATGGCCGCATAGAAGCCGTAGATGGCGATGGCGAGGATCAGCCAGAGGTCGCCCTCGTTGGGCTTGAGGTGCAGCAGCGTGTCGAGGTCGCCGCGGCTGATGATGAACATCACCCCCACCAGCGAGACGCCGATGCCCGCCGTCTGGCCCAGCGAAAGCCGGTCGCGGAACAGCACGAAGGTCCACACCGCCACGATCAGCGGCGTGGTGGACTGGACCAGGAGCCCGTTCACCGCCTCCGTATACTGCAACCCGTAATAGGTCATGGAGTTGTAACAGGAGATGCCGGTGGCCGAGAGCAGCAGCAGGCTCGGCAGGTGCGTGCGCACCAGCGGCCAGTCGCGCATCAGCTGCTGCCAGGCGAACGGCGTGAGGATCAGCGTCGCGCCGGTCCAGCGCACGAAGGCGAGGGTGAGCGGCGGCACATGCCCGACGATGTAGCGGCCCAGCACCATGTTCACCGCCCAGAGCAGCGCCACCAGCACCAGCAGCAGATAGGGCGCGTTGAAGAAGGCGCCGAGCGGACCGGTCGAACGGGGTGCGGACATGACCTCTTCCGAAGGCGTTGGGGGGCGGGCGGAGGCTGGTGCGATCGGGGAACGCAAGGGCCGCGGCCCGGCGTGATCGCCGCGCGGCCTGCTCCCGCAGGATGGCGGGTGCCGGACCACCGATCCGGCCTTTGGGGTGCAACGAGGCCGGATCGCCGATCCAGCCACGCGGGCTCATCTAGCCGGTTTCGCTCCGGTCCGGAAATGCATTCTCGTTGGGGCTCGATCAGCAACCTTGATGAGGGCGCATCACTGGCCGAGAAGCTCGCGCAGCGGCGCGCCGACGGCACCGTCCTGGAGCAGCTGGTAGCTGGTGGGATTGTCCGGGCACAGGCCGCCGCCGCATTCCAGCACCGTGGAGGCGCCGTTGGCGAAGGCGAGCAACAGGCCGAGCGCCACCATGACGCCGCCCAGGGCGCCGATCCGCGCCGGCGGCCTGACGCCTTCGGCGAACTGGCGGTCGAACAGCAGCATCGCCGCCGTGCCGGCGACGCAGACCATGAAGACGATGAAGGCCCAGGCATAGAAGTGAAGCCCGAAGAAGGCGTCGCCGTAGGCGCCCTCCCCCGGCACGATGTGCAGCAGCGTCTGCCGCAGCGAGACCGCCGCGCCGGCGAGCGAGGAGATCAGCATCACAGCGTAATGGGACGGCCGGGGGCCGAACTTCACGTTGAGGGCGAGGCCGGCGGCGACACCCAGGAAGCCGGCGCGCTGGAGGATGCACAGCGGGCATGGCAGGTCGCCGAACAGGAGCTGGTCCGCGAAGGCGACGATCAGCACCACGCACGCGGCCGCGAGACCAAAAGCGTTGAGGATGCGGGCGAGGTCCGGGCTCATGATCCCCTCACAGCGCGATGTTGAGGGGGTCGGTGGCGTGCAGCTTGAACAGCACCAGCATCGCCGCCATGGACACGAACCACAATGCGAGCGCGAGCGTCCGCGATCCCGCCAGCGTCGCAACGAAGGCGAGGAAGACCCCGAAGAAGGGGATGGACATCATGGGCGCCGCCTCCGGGGCGCCGGTGGGCGCCCCTTGTTGTTCTTCAGACGCGGCCCTGCGGACCGCCTTTCTCTGGACGGTACCCTAGAGCGCGATCCGATCAAACCGAAACAGTCTGATCGGTGAATCGCCCTCTAACTCAATGATAGATAGCGCGTTATCCCCCCAGCGTGCGGTGGGGGCTGGGCGGCGTGCTCCAGTGTGATTTGCCCGTTTTGGTGCCGATGGCCGCCGCTCAGGTGGCCAGCGGCTCCGGCTGGAACACCACCCGGTTGCCGGCGGGATCGGCGGCGGTGAGCGCGCCGTCCTGCCGCTCGAACGGCCAGTTGGCGGCCGAGAGCCGGCCGGCGAGCGCCGCGATGCCCTCCGCCGGCAGGCGGACGACGAAATGATCGAGCCCGGTGGAGCCCTTCAGCGCCGGCGCGGCGCCGGCCGAATGCCAGGCATTGAGGCCGAGATGGTGATGGTAGCCGCCGGCACTCACGAACAGCGCGCCGGGATAGGCCGCCATCACCCGCATCCCCACGAGGTCCACCCAGAAGCGCCGGGCGGCGTCGAGGTCGGACACCTTGAGGTGCACGTGCCCCATGTCGGTTCCGGCCGGTGCCGGACCGCCCTCCGAGGCCGCCTCGGCGGCCAAAGCGGCGAGGTTGAGCGGCAGCGTCTCCATGGCGATGGCGCCGTCCTCGGTGGCGGGCCAGGCGTCGCGCGGGCGGTCGCGATAGATCTCGATGCCGTTGCCGTCGGGGTCGTCGAGATAGAGCGCCTCGCTGACCAGATGGTCCGAGGCGCCGAGGCGCAGGCCGAGCCGGCGTGCCGCGAGAAGCCGCGCGGCGAGCGCAGCCCGGTCGGGCACGCGCACGGCGAGGTGGAACAGGCCCGGCGCGCGGGCGGGCGGCAGAGGCGCCGCCGCATTGCGCACGATCTCCACCAGCGGCCGGCCGCCGGCGCCCAGCACCACGCGTCCGTCGGCGCGCGCCAGGACATCGAGGCCGACCGCCGCGCGGTAGAACGGCACGAGGCTCTCGGGATCGCGGCTCACGAGCGTCACCGGCCCC
The DNA here is from genome assembly GCF_043194795.2 of Xanthobacter pseudotagetidis. NCBI lineage: Bacteria > Pseudomonadati > Pseudomonadota > Alphaproteobacteria > Hyphomicrobiales > Xanthobacteraceae > Xanthobacter > Xanthobacter pseudotagetidis. The sequence continues at coordinate 314,999 of NZ_CM195534.1, forward strand.
AGAGCGAGGCTGTCCGGCAGCGGAGCGGGGGCGCCGGCGGCGGGCGCGGCGTCAGGGGGGGCTTGAAGCATGGTCATCTCCGATCACCCGCGTCGAGGCGGGCGTTTTCGGAAATATGGCCGTTACCATCCCGAAATGCGATTGCGCAAATGCAAGGAAATCTCGGCGTGGCGAGCCGATGTGCGTCTCATTCGCCGGTGAACCAGTCCTCGCTGACCTTCCGAAGCTTGCCCTTGCCGCCCCAGGCATAGACCTGCTCGCAGCGCTGGTAGCGCTTGGGGTTCGGCTTGGTGCAATAGGCCCCGTGCGAGAACAGCCAGAGCCGCGGCTCCCCGCCCTCGACCAGGATGTCGATATCGCGGGCGCGGCGGTCGAAGGCGCGGGTCCAACGGCCGAAGCCGGTGGAGACGAACAGTACGTGGCGGAAGCCGTCGGAGCCCATCCAGGGGATGTCGCCGCCGTCGTTACACCGCATGCCGTGACTGTCCAGCAGGTAGTCCGGCTGTCCGTCGCGGGAAAAGTCGACCACCGTGAACAGGTCTTTCGCGGCCCAAGCCGGCGTGCCCTCGGCCGCGCGGCACTGGGCCTCCATCTCCTGCACCACCGGGACCAGCGCCTTCGGCAGGGCGGCATAGGGGTCCTCCGCCTGAGACGGGGCCGCGGCGGCGCCAGCCTGCGGCTCCTCCGCGGCGTTCACCGACCAGACCAGCAGGCCGAGCGCGGCGGCGGCGCACGCCGTCAGCACCAGCGTGTTCATCTTTCCCCTCCCGTTCGCCGGGAGAGATGTAGGGGATGGCGGTGTCGGGCCGCTTTCCGCCGCGTTGCGCCTGCGTTTCAGGCGCGGCGGCGGCTCAGGTCCCATCGTCCCGAAAGATGTCCCACGCCGAAGCCCCCCAACTGCGCTTCCTGCGGGGCAATCTAGAGTGCGATCGGGCCAAATGACCCCGCTTGCCTGATCCAGAGCCCGCCCGCGCGGGCGAACCGAACGGAGGACGGCCGCGGCCGGGCCACGTCGGTCCGGCGCGCGCCACCGATCAGGCGGCCTTCTGCGCCTCGCGGTCCACGATCGAGACGATATCCGCCATGATGCGGTTGAGCTCGAAGTTCTTCGGCGTGTAGACCGCCGCTACCCCGAAGCCCTTGAGCTGCGCCTCGTCCTCGGGCGGGATGATGCCGCCCACCACCACCGGCACGTCGGACAGGCCTTCCGCCCGCAAGCGCTCCATCACGTCGCGCACCAGCGGCACGTGCGAGCCGGAGAGGATGGAGAGGCCGATGACATGCACGCTCTCCTCCAGCGCGGCGTTGACGATCTCGGCCGGGGTCAGGCGGATGCCCTCATAGACCACCTCCATGCCGCAGTCGCGGGCGCGCACGGCGATCTGCTCGGCGCCGTTGGAATGGCCGTCGAGCCCCGGCTTGCCCACCAGGAACTTGATGCGCCGGCCGAGCTTCGCCGAGACCGCGTCGACGCTCTCGCGCACCGCGTCGAGGCCGCTCGTGTCGGCGCGCACCGCGCGGCCGACACCGGTCGGGGCGCGGTACTCGCCGAACACCTCGCGCAGGCAGGTGCCCCACTCGCCGGTGGTGACGCCCACCTTGGCGCACGCGATGGACGGCTCCATGACGTTCCGACCTTCCTGCGCGGCGCTCTTCAGGTCCGCGAGGGCGGCGGCCACCGCCTTGGCGTCGCGGGCCTCGCGCCAGGCCTTCAGGCGGGCGATCTGCTCCGGCTCCACATGCTCCGGCACGGTGAGGATGGCGCCCTCGCCCGTGGTGAGCGGGGAGGGCTCGGTCTCGGTCCAGCGGTTGACGCCCACCACCACCTGGTCGCCGCGCTCGATGGCCTCCAGGCGCCGGGTGTTGCTCTCCACCAGCGCCTGCTTCATGTAGGAATTCTCGATCGCCGCCACCGCGCCGCCCATGGCGTCGATGCGGGCGAGCTCGGCGCGGGCCTCCTCCTTCAGCTCCTCGACCTTGCGCGAGACCTCCACCGAGCCGTCGAAGATGTCGCCATATTCCAGGAGGTCGGTCTCGTAGGCCACCACCTGCTGCATGCGCAAAGACCATTGCTGGTCGAATGAGCGCGGCAGGCCGAGGGCCTCGTTCCAGGCGGGAAGCTGCACCGCGCGGGCGCGCGCCTTCTTGGAAAGGGTGACGGCCAGCATCTCCAGAAGGATGCGGTAGACGTTGTTCTCCGGCTGCTGCTCGGTGAGGCCGAGCGAGTTCACCTGCACGCCGTAGCGGAACAGCTTCTGCTTGGCGTCGGTGATGCCGTAGCGGTTGACGCAGATCTCGTCCCAGAGGTCCACGAACGCGCGCATCTTGCACATCTCGGTGATGAACCGCATGCCCGCGTTCACGAAGAAGGAGATGCGCCCCACCACCTCGCCGAACACCGGGCCTTCCGCCTCGCCGGATTTCTTCACCGTGTCGAGCACGGCGATGGCGTTGGCGAGCGCGAAGGCGAGCTCCTGCACCGGCGTCGCCCCGGCCTCCTGCAGGTGGTAGGAGCACACGTTCATCGGGTTCCACTTCGGCAGATGCTCGGTGGTGAAGATGATGGTGTCCTTGGTGAGCCGCATGGACGGCGCCGGCGGGAACACGTAGGTGCCGCGCGAGAGATATTCCTTGATGATGTCGTTCTGCGTCGTGCCCTGGAGCTTGGCGCGGTCGGCGCCCTGCTCGTCGGCGGTGGCGATGTAGAGCGAGAGCAGCCACGCCGCGCAGGCATTGATGGTCATCGAGGTGTTCATCTCGGCGAGCGGGATGCCCTCGAACAGGGTGCGCATGTCGCCGAGATGGGAGATCGGCACCCCCACCTTGCCCACCTCGCCCCTGGCGAGAGGATGGTCGCTGTCGTAGCCGGTCTGGGTGGGCAGGTCGAAGGCCACCGACAGGCCGGTCTGCCCCTTGGCGAGGTTGGAGCGATAGAGCTTGTTGGATTCCGCCGCCGTGGAATGCCCGGCATAGGTGCGGAAGAGCCAGGGTTTATCGCGGCCCGCCATACTTGTTCCCCGTTTTCAGAACCATTCTGGCGCGAATTGTGCGTCGCAATGCGCGCGCCGTCGATGGAAATTTCGCGCGCGGCGTTCCGGGACGGGCCGTGGCGGCCCGCCCGGACGGCGCGCCCTACCGCTTCACCAGCGAGATCACGAACAGCAGGATCACCGCGCCGATGGTGGCCGAGACGATCTGGCCGAGGATGCCGCCCACCAGGAACACGTTGCCGAACAGGAAGCCGCCGATCAGCGCGCCGACGATGCCCACGGCGATGTTGCCCACCAGCCCGAAACCGTAGCCGCGGAACAGCTGCCCCGCGAGGAAGCCGGCGATGGCGCCGACGATGATCATCCACAGAATACCCATGTGCATCTCCCTCTCCACCGCCGATCCGGAGCCCCCTAAGCGGGCCCCGCGGCCGCTTTCACCTTAGCGGTCCGGCCGCCGGGCGGAAATGGAAACGCAGGCGCGGCCTTGCGGTTCGATGCGGCAATGCGAAACGGTGCGAGATCGCCAGAAAGTGGGCTATCGACCTGGAATTATTCTCTGCTACGCTGCACTGCGATATGACATCAACGCGACCGAAACGGTCCGCCAGCGAAGAGGACGCGACGCCATGGGCCAGACTGCAACCGCCGGCTCGACCGAGGGGCCGGTGAAGGATCTCTACGAACTGGGCGAGATCCCGCCGCTCGGCCATGTGCCCGCCAACATGTACGCCTGGGCCATCCGGCGTGACCGGCACGGGCCGCCCGAGCAGTCGTTCCAGCTGGAGGTGGTGCCGACCTGGCAATTGGGCGAGCACGACGTGCTGGTGCTCGTGATGGCGGCGGGCGTGAACTACAATGGCATCTGGGCCGGCCTCGGCCAGCCGATCTCGCCGTTCGACGTGCACAAGGCGCCGTTCCACGTCGCCGGCTCCGACGCCTCCGGCATCGTCTGGGCCGTGGGGGCCAAGGTGAAGCGCTGGAAGATGGGCGACGAGGTGGTCGTCCACTGCAACCAGGACGATGGGGACGACGAGGAGTGCAACGGCGGCGACCCGATGTTCTCCCCCTCCCAGCGCATCTGGGGCTATGAGACGCCGGACGGCTCGTTCGCCCAGTTCTGCCGGGTGCAGGCGCGCCAGCTGATGCCGCGCCCCACCCACCTGACCTGGGAGGAGAGCGCCTGCTACACCCTCACCATGGCCACCGCCTACCGCATGCTGTTCGGCCATCCGCCGCACACCGTGAAGCCGGGCGACTATGTGCTGGTGTGGGGCGCCTCGGGCGGCCTCGGCGTGTTCGGCGTGCAGCTCGCCGCCGCCTCGGGCGCGCACGTGATCGGCGTGATCTCGGACGAGACCAAGCGCGACTACGTGCTCGGCCTCGGGGCCAAGGGCGTGATCAACCGCAAGGACTTCAAGTGCTGGGGCCAGCTGCCCAAGGTGAACTCGCCGGAATACAATGAGTGGCTGAAGGAAGCCCGCAAGTTCGGCAAGGCGATCTGGGACATCACCGGCAAGCGCGACGTGGACATCGTGTTCGAGCATCCGGGCGAGCAGACCTTCCCGGTCTCGACCCTGGTGGGCAAGCGCGGCGGCATGATCGTGTTCTGCGCCGGCACCACCGGCTTCAACATCACCTTCGACGCCCGCTATGTGTGGATGCGCCAGAAGCGCATCCAGGGTTCGCACTTCGCGCACCTGAAGCAGGCCTCCGCCGCCAACCAGTTCATCATCGACCGGCGCGTGGACCCGTGCATGTCCGAAGTGTTCCCCTGGGAGCGTATTCCGGAGGCCCACACCAAGATGTGGAAGAACCAGCATGCCCCCGGCAACATGGCGGTTCTGGTGAACGCCCCCCGCACCGGCCTGCGCACCCTCGACGATGTGATCGAGGCCGGCCAGAAGGGCTGAGGCGGGGCGCACGCCTCCCCGGGTTGCACGGCTTTTTCCCGCCGTCGTGCTCCGGCTTGACCGGAGCACCCATTCCGCCGCGGTCAGGGCGCCCGGCCGCTCATGGGCCCTCCGGTCAAGCCGGAGGGCGACGGCGGAGCGAGGGGACACCTCGCGCGAGCCTGGCTGGCCGCCTCGCCCGGGGCCTGTCGCCGAAGCTCCCGTCCCGCCCCGCTCAGGGCTGCTCGGCGAAGCGCAGGGTGCCGGCGGGCGCCAGCGTGCGTGCGTCGAAGGTGCGAATCTCCACCGCACCGCCTATATCCAGCGTCACGACGACCACGTCGCCGGCCACCGCGCTCGAGACGACCTTCGCCCCCTTGGGCAGCAGCACCGTCTGGGCGCCCTCGGCCAGCGGCTTGGCGCGGATCATCCGGTAGGCGATGACGCCCATGACGCTCGCGACCCCCAGCACCATGATCAGCATGGAGATGGTGGAGAAGCGCCGGAACTTGGCGATGACCCGCTCCTGCTCGGGGGTCAGCGCCTCGTCGGGCGTGTCGATGGGCGGCGGGCGGTGGAACATGGGCAAGCCTGAGGTCTGATGGTGCCGGCGCAAGCGATAGAAGACGATCTGGAGGACGAGCTTGCCGACGGGCTCGATCCCGCGGCGGGCGCCGGGCGCCCCGTCGTCGCCGCGCCCGAGGACGCCGGCGAGCGGCTCGACCGCGTGCTGGCGCGGCACCTCGCCGATCTGAGCCGCACCCGCGTCAAGCGCCTCATCACCGAAGGGCACGTGGCGCTCGCCGGGCGAGTGGTAGGGGACGCGGCGCTGAGGGTCAATGCCGGCGACGCTTTCACGGTGACCGTGCCGGCGCCAGAGCCGGCCGCGCCGGTGCCGGAGGACCTCCCGCTCGCCATCGCCTTCGAGGACGCCCACCTCATCGTCATCGACAAGCCGGCCGGGCTCGTGGTGCACCCTGCCCCCGGCCATGCCGGCGGGACGCTGGTGAACGCCCTGCTCCACCATTGCGGCGACAGCCTCTCCGGCATCGGCGGCGTGAAGCGGCCCGGCATCGTCCACCGCATCGACAAGGATACCTCCGGCCTGCTGGTGGTGGCGAAGTCGGACGCCGCTCACAAGGGCCTCGCCGCCCAGTTCGCGGACCACGGCCGCACCGGCCCGCTGGAGCGGGCCTATCTCGCCTTCGTCTGGGGCGTGCCGGAGACGCGCGGGGCCGTGGACGCGCCCATCGACCGGCATCCCGCGCACCGGCAGAAGATGGCGGTGCGCCAGAGCGGGCGCCACGCCGTGACCCATTGGGAGCTGGTGGAGACTTACCCCGGCACCGATGGAGCCCCCGTCGCGAGCCTCGTGCGGTGCCGGCTCGAGACCGGCCGCACCCACCAGATCCGCGTGCACATGGCCCATATCGGCCATCCGCTGCTGGGGGACGAGGTCTATGGCCAGGGCTTCCGAACCAAGGCGGCCCGGCTGCCGGAGGCCGCGAGAGAGAGGCTGGCCCGGCTCGGCCGGCAGGCGCTGCACGCCGAGCGGCTCGGCTTCGCCCATCCGGTGACCGGCGCGACGCTCGTCTTCGACAGCACACTGCCGCCGGACCTCGAGGCGCTCAGGGACGCACTCGCATCGACGTGAGCGCGTGAACCTATTCGCGCCCCGAACGTATCTGTATGATCAGACGACGCGGCGCGCGTCATGCGGCCGCGAACGCGGCCGCCCGGACGGGGACCGCAGCGCAAGGAGGCCTCTGATGGCCCAGGTCAAGAACGTTCCCATTCCCTCCGCCGAGGGCGGGCTCACGCGGTATCTCGAGGAGATCCGCCGGTTCCCCATGCTGGAGCCGCAAGAGGAATATATGCTCGCCAAGAGCTGGCGCGAGCACGGCGACCGCGAAGCCGCTCACAAGCTGGTGACGAGCCATCTGCGCCTGGTGGCGAAGATCGCCATGGGCTACCGCGGCTACGGGCTGCCGATCTCCGAGGTGATCTCCGAGGGCAATGTGGGCCTCATGCAGGCGGTGAAGCGTTTCGAGCCCGAGAAGGGCTTCCGCCTCGCCACCTATGCCATGTGGTGGATCCGCGCCTCGATCCAGGAATACATCCTGCGCTCCTGGAGCCTCGTGAAGATGGGCACCACGGCGGCGCAGAAGAAGCTGTTCTTCAACCTGCGCAAGGCCAAGAGCCAGATCTCCGCGCTGGAGGAAGGCGACCTTCGCCCGGACCAGGTGAAGCACATCGCCACCAAGCTCGGCGTCACCGAGCAGGACGTGGTGGACATGAACCGCCGCCTGTCGGGCGACGCCTCCCTCAATGCCCCCATCCGCGAGGACAGCGAAGGCGGCGAGTGGCAGGACTGGCTGGTGGACGAGCGCCTCGACCAGGAGGAGCAGCTCGCCGAGAGCGAGGAGCTGGACAACCGCCGCGCCGCCCTGACCGGCGCGCTGTCGGTGCTCAACGACCGCGAGCGGCGCATCTTCGAGGCGCGGCGCCTCAGCGAGGACCCCATGACGCTGGAGGACCTCGCGAGCGAGTTCGGCGTCTCGCGCGAGCGCGTGCGCCAGATCGAGGTGCGCGCCTTCGAGAAGGTGCAGAAGGCGGTGATGGACCGCGTCAGCCAGATCGAGGCCCCGAGCGCGGAGGCGGTGGGGGCCTGATCGCGCCAGCAGCGCGGTTGCGTTCTCGGGTGCCATGACGTTTAACTTGCCGCTCCGGAAGCCGCGGGGGGCGGGGGGTGGCGGCGCACGATCTGCTTGCGGTGGTGGACAGCATCTATGCGGCGGCGCTCGCGCCGGAGCGCTGGCAGGAGGCGTTGGGCGACCTCTCGGTGGCGCTGGGCGCCCTCGGCACCACCATGATTCCCCTCGGCCTCGACGGACCGCTGCGCGCGCTGGCCTCGGACACCCTCGCCGAGGCCAATGCCGACTACCAGCGCGAGTGGTGGCGCCACGACAAGGCGAGCCGGCGGGTGCTGGAGCGCGGGCTCAGGCCCGGCATCGTCGGCACAGACCGCGTCGTCATGACCGAGGAGGAGATCGCCCGCGATCCCTTCTATCAGGAGTTCCTGCGCCGGCACGGCATCCGCCAGACCATGGCGGCAATCGCGCCGCTGGGCCAGGGGCGGCTTTTGTCCATCGGCGTGCAGCGCAGCCTGAAGCGCGATCTGCTCCAGGACGAGGACGTCGCCGCGCTGGCGCGCATCGCGCCCCATCTCGGGCGCGCCATCGCCGTCACCTCCGCGCTGGCGGAGGCGCGCCAGATGGCCGGCGACCTCGCCGAGGCGGTGGAGCGCCTCGCCTGGGGCGTGGTGATGCTGTCGGCGTCGGGCGAGGTTCGGCACGTCAACCCGGTGGCCGGAGCCCTGCTCGGCGACGGCCTGCAGGTGATCGGGCGGCGCATCGAGGCCGCGGCGCGCGATGACGACGCGCGGCTTCAGGGCGCCATCGCCGCGGCCCTCCCCGGCGCCATGCCGGCCGCGAAGGGCGTGCTCGTGCGCCGGCCCTCCGGCAAGGGCTGGCTCTACGCGGAGGCGGTGCCGATCCGGCCCAAGCGCGACCCGCTGGACTTCATCACCTTCGGCGCCGGCGGCGCCCTGCTGCTGATCCGCACGCTGGACGCCGCGCCGCGCCGGGTCGCCCACCACCTGCAGGAGATGGGCCTTACCCCCGCGGAGGCGCGGCTCGCCGAGGCCCTCGGACAGGGCGGCGCCCTGAAGGAGGTCGCCGAGGCCAACCGCATCAGCTACGAAACGGCCCGGACCCAGCTGCGCAGCGTGTTCGCGAAGCTCGGCATCCGCCGGCAAGGCGAGCTGATGGCCATCGTCATGCGGCTGGCATCGACCATCCCCTGATCCGCTCCGCCGGCCCGGAGCCCGGTCAGGACAGGAAATGTCCCATGGCGATGCCCGCCAGCGCGGCGGAGGCGGCGATGGCGAGGGTCTCCAGCGTCGCGCGCAGCACCGGGCGCTTCGCCACCAGCCCACGCCCCACGCCGAGCGCCACCAGCAGCACCGTGGTGAGCACCAGCGAGACGATGCGGGCGCTCTCCATGGGCAGGAAGGCGAACGGCAGCACCGGCGTGAAGCCGGCAAACAGGTCGGACACGAACATCCAGAAGGCGTGCGAGGCCGGGCTCGCCCCGTCCTCGGCGTCGGCCAGCTCGGAGCGCAGGCCGGCGGCGGCCGCCGGCGCGCGGGCGAGCGCGGAGGCCACCGCGCCCACATCCTGCGGCGCCATGCCGCCGCGCGCGAGCGCGGCGGTGATCGCGTCGGCCTCGGCCTTGGCGGCCACCGGGTCGACCGCCCGGGCGCGCCGGGCCGCGCGTGCGTCGCGCACCGATTCCGCGTCGAGATAGCTGCCCGCCATCATGGAGACCGCGGCCGCAGCCGCGCCGGTGGCGCCGGCGATCAGCACCGTGCGCGGATCGCTGGTGCTGATCGCGACGCCGAACACGAGGCCGAAGATGGAAACGGTGCCGTCCTCCATCCCGAACACCACGTCGCCGATGGAGGCCTTGAGCGACGAGAGGATGCGCGCGCCTGCCGACATTGGTCCGTCCCTTCCGGCGATGCCCGCCGTCTCCCAGCCCCGGCACGGAGAATCCGGCCGGCTCCGGCGCGCAGGATAGCCCATTCCCGGCCGCGTCCCCGCCTCCCGCGGCGCGGCGAACGTCTCGGGAGATATGCGCTCCACGGTTGAAACCGGCGTGAAACGATGATGGCCTAAGGAAACGCGCCGCGGGCGTGAGCCGCCGCGCGGAACGGCGCGGCGCAACAGGGGGCGGATGGGCGTCATGACCACGAGCGGGCACGGGCAGGAGCTGGCGGCGACCGGCGCCGCTGACGCGCAGAGCCTGGTGCGGCCGGCGGACCTCCACCTCTTCACCGCCCTGTTCCAGGCCATACCGGGCCGGGCCGTGCTGGTGGATGCGGGGGGCATCTGCCGCTTCGCCAACCGGGAGTTCGTCGACTTCATCGGCCGCCCCGAGGCGGAAGTGATCGGCGCCCACGTGAGCCAGTTCCTGGAGCCGGAGGTGTTCGCTTCCTATGCGCCGGTGATGGAGAAGGTGTTCGCGGGCGAACCGATCCGCCGCGAGGGCTGGGTCGATTACGGCACGCTCGGCCGGATGTATCTGGAGGAAGTTGTCACCCCGTACCGCGCGGAGCCGGACGGCCCCATCGCCGGGTGCTTCGGGGTGGCGCGCGACCTCACGGCGCTGAAGCTCCAGGAGCTGGAGATCGCGCGCCGCATCGAGCAGCAGATCGAGGCCGAGGCCTATCACGCCACCATCGTCGGCACCGCGCTCGACGCCATCGTGGTGGTGGACGATGCCGGCCTTGTGGTGGACTTCAACCCGGCCGCCGAGCACACCTTCGGCTATGCGCGCGAGCGGGCCGTCGGCCAGCCCATCGCCGACCTCATCATCCCGCCGGAATTCCGGGAGGCCCATGCCTCGGGCATGCGGCGCTACCTGACTTCCAACATCAGCCACGTGGTGGGCAAGCGCCTGGAGCTGCCCGCCATCATGGCGGATGGCACCCGTATCCCCATCGAGCTGGCCATCACCGATGTCACGCGTGGCGAGCGGCGCCTGTTCGCCGCCCACATGCGCGACCTCTCGGCCGCCAAGGCGGCGCAGGAGGAGATCAAGCGCCAGCGCGACGCGCTGCACCAGAAGGAGAAGCTCGCCGCGCTCGGCTCGCTCCTGGCCGGGGTCGCGCACGAGCTCAACAATCCGCTGTCCGTGGTCGCCGGCCAGACCATGCTGCTGCGCGAGCAGGTGCAGAAGGAGGCGGACGCGGTGCCGGGCCTCGACCGGGTGCTCCAGCGCTGCGACCGGATCGAGGCCGCCGCCCACCGCTGCGCGCGCATCGTGCGCTCGTTCCTCGACATGGCGCGCCAGCGCGAGGCCGAGCGCCGCCCCACCGAGCTCGCCGACGTGGTGCGCGAGGCGACCGAGCTCATGGCCTACAACATGCGCTCCTCCGGGGTGACGGTCGCGATCGAGATCGCGCCGGGCCTGCCGCGGCTGATGCTCGATGCGGGTCAAATCCAGCAGGTGCTGATGAACCTCCTGGTGAATGCCCAGCAGGCGCTGCAGGAGCAGTCCGGCGCGCGGCGCATCACCATCGCCGCGGCAAGCGATCCGGCGCGCGGCTCGGTGCACATCCGCGTCACGGACAACGGGCCGGGAATCCCCGGCGCTATCCGCTCGCGCATCTTCGATCCCTTCTTCACCACCAAGCCGCAGGGGGTGGGCACCGGCATCGGGCTCGCGGTCTCGCGCGGCCTGATCGAGGCCCATGGCGGCACGCTGGAATTGTCCGACGGCCCGGAGGACGGCGCCTCCTTCACCATCCGGCTGCCGCTCCAGGTGGCCGGCGCCGGCAGCGCCGAGGCGGCGCCCGCCGTGTCCACGGCAGCGCCCGGGCGCGGCACGGTGCTGGTGGTGGACGACGAGCCGGACATCGCCGGGCTGCTGTGCGAGATCGCCGAGGATGCCGGCTACACCGCGGTTTCCGCCCACGGCGGCATCGAGGCGCGCGCCCTGCTCTCGGGCGCGGGCGGCGGCGCCCCCATCGTCGCCATCCTGTGCGACATCCGCATGCCCGACGGCGACGGGCCCGGCCTCTATGACTGGCTGCTCTCGCACCGGCCGGACCTGTCGGGCCGCATCGGCTTCATCTCCGGCGACACGCTCGGGCCCGCGGCCGGGCGCTTCCTTGCCCGCTCCGGCTGCCCGCTGATCGAGAAGCCGTTCACGCCGCAGGACGTGCGGGCGTTCCTGGGCGATCTCGCCGCCGGTCCCGCCCCGGGAGCGCTTGCGGGCGGCCGAAACAATTGAAACACGGCTGAACGGCCTGCGACCTGCGCCAGCAACGCGCGCCGCCCAGGATCTTTCCTACGCACCGCAACGGAAGGATCCGGGAAAGGCCCATGCGCGACGATCAGATCGAACTCCTGGAGACGAGCTTCGCGGACGTCTATGCGGCGCGCGACGCCGCGGCGGCGCTGTTCTATGAACGCCTGTTCGTCCACGACCCCTCGCTGAAGCGCCTGTTCGGCGATACCGACATGGCGGTGCAGGGCCAGAAGCTGCTCACCGCGCTCAAGCTGGTGGTCGGCTCGCTGCGCAACCTTCCGGCCGTGGTGCCGGTGCTGGAGACGCTGGCGGTGCGCCATACCGGCTACGGCGTGCGAGACGAGCATTACGCGACCGTGGGCACCGCCCTCATCGAAACGCTGTCGCTCTATTTCGGCCCGCGCTTCACGCCGGAGCTGCGCGCCGCCTGGACCGGCGCCTACGAGACCGTCGCCTCGGTGATGATCCTCGCCGCCCACCGGCCGCAGGAGCACCGCGAGCGGGCCGCCGCGGCGGCGCCCGCCTCGCTCTGAGCATTCCGAACCACACGGGCCGCGGGACCCCGCACCGCCGCCCGTGTGAAGCTTCCGGCCGGAGCCGGCTCCACCCGCCCCGGCCGGAAGCATTCTCCACCATGGATTTCCCAAACCTCCGCCGCGCCCGGCGCGGCTCGAGGGCAGGAACGGTCGCGCACAGCGCGGCCAGAGGGCAGGGACCGCAGCCGCCCTCCCGCACCGACACCGGACGGCGGATACCCCGCACCCCCGTTCCGTGTGACGCCTCCGGTCGGAGACGGGCCGCGCCCGCCACCGGCCGGAGGCATCCTCATTCGCCCCGCCGACCCGGCACGAAAAGATAGCCGACGCCACGCACGGTCTTGATGGCCTGGGGCTTGGCGGGGTCCTTCTCGATCTTCTTGCGCAGGCGCGTCACCCGCACGTCGATGCTGCGGTCGAACGGCTCGTTGTCGCGGTCGTGGGCGAGGTCGAGCAGCCGGTCCCGGGTCAGCACCCGGTTCGGGTTCTGCATGAACACCCGGATGAGATCGAACTCCATGGCGGTGAGCGTCTCGCGCGCGCCGTCGGCGCGCACCAGGCAATGGGCGTCCATGTCGAGGAAGACGGCGCCGCAGGGCACGAGGTTTGCGCTCTCCGCGGGTATCGGGATTGCGGGCGCGGGAGCTGCGGCGGCGGCCGGCGCCGGTCCCGGCGCGCGGCGCAGCACGGCGCGGATGCGGGCCTTCAGCTCGCGCAGGTCGAACGGCTTGACGATGTAGTCGTCGGCGCCCACCTCCAGGCCGGCGACCCGGTCGACGATGTCGTCCGCCGCGGTGAGCATGATGATCGGCGTCCTGCCCGTGGTCCGCAGCCGGCGGGCAACGGAGAGCCCGTCCTCGCGCGGCATGTTCAGGTCCAGCAGGATCAGGTCCGCCTCCGCCTCGGCGAGCAGCGCGTCGAGCTCACGCCCGCCGCTGGCGCCGCGCACCCGGAAGCCCTGGCCTGCCAGGTACTCGGACACGATTTCTCGAAGCGCCTCCTCGTCGTCCACGACGACGATGCGCCAGCCCCCTTCTTCCACGGTCATGCCCTGCCGCCTGAGGCGCTCCCCTCGGTTGAGATGCCCGCAGTGGAGCCATTCTAGAGCATTCTCACGGTTCGCGGAATCGATGAAATGCTCTAGATCTTTGATTTAACGTGTTTTCTCAACGTCAACCGTGTCGGCCGCGCCGAGGAGGCTCAGCTGCAGTTGGTGGCCTGGTTGGAGCACATGCCGCGCCACCAGCCGCGCCGGAAGTCGTTGCTCACCGACAGCACCCACGGCCCCGAGCAGGCCAGCACGCGGGTGAGCGTGCCGTCGATGGACATCCGCCCGTCCGGGCCGCCCGGCTCATCGCCCGGCGCGTCCACATGGGGAAAGGCGAGCAGGCGGGCGACCGGCATCTGCGTGTTCGCGTAGGCGCCGCCCACCGCCGTCGCGGGCACCCAGCCCATGCCGGAATAGGTCTTCGGGTACCCCTTCGGCGGATCGTCGCCATAGGGCGTGCCGGGCGGCGTGGCGCCGGAGATGCGGAACCAGCCGTCCTTGTAGCCGGTGATGGCAAACTCGGCGCGCCAGCCGTCCTCCGAGCCCTGGCCGGAATCGGGCGTGCGCAGCGGCGGCGCGAGGCGGCCGACGATCTTCGCGTCGTCCGCGGGCGCGGCGCGCACGGCGAGGCCGGCGCGGCTCTCGTCCATCGACCAGCCGCGGATACGGCAGGGCTCGACGCCGGGCTCGGCCTTCTTCTTGCCGGCGAGCGCCTTCAGGATCTCGGCTTCGAAGTCCGCGCCGTCGTCGTCCTTCGGCGCCTCCTCGGCGCGCCGGGCGCGCACGGCCACGGACACCACCGACAGCACGCCCTTGTCGGACTTCAAGGTCACGTCCGCGACGTTGAGCGGCGTGAACACGCTGCCGGGATGGGCGACGGAATCCGCCCCCGCGGGAAACACCGCGATGGTGGCCTTCAGCCCCTCCTCGTCGAGGCGCATCACGCGGCCGGCAATGAGCCCGCGCGGCAGCTTCTGGCCGGCCTCGGCGATCCAGGCCGGCGGCTCGGCGCGCAGGGCCGCGGGAGCGGCGAACCAGAAGGCAACGCCGGCCAGAAGCGCGACCGCCGTGCGGCGCGCGTGGATCGTGCGGACGGCCATGGGGCTGCGGCCTTCGGCGCTCACGGGGCGGCTCGCTGGGGCGCCGCCACGCGCAGCGGCGTCGCGTAGGGCTCGACGCGCAGGCTGTCGTGGCCGAGGATGCTGACGCGCTTGAGCGGCGCCTGCTCCAGCGCCCCGTCCGGCGCCTTGCGCACCGCGTACTGCCAGAGCGTGACCTCGCCCGACTTCAGCGCCCGGCCAAGGGCCGTGGCGTCGGCGCCGCCGATCACCGCCGCATCCTGCGGCGTGACGCCGACGACGATGTCGTCGCGCACGGTGACGATCTTGAACAGCGGGACGCCGCCCTGCGCGTGCGCGCCGCCCGCGACGGTCATGAGCGCCCCGGCGGCGATCGCCACCGCCGCCAGATGGACGATGGCGCGCGAGAATTCGAACGTGAACAGCTTCATTTGCAGCCTCCCCGGCTCCCTGGATGCGCGGGAAGCTAGGAGGCGCCTGTTTCACGCCGTTTTCGCGCGCGGCGCCACGCTGTGACGCGGCTGAAACAATCGCCCGCGTCCCGCGCCTCGGTTTCAGACGGGCGAGGACGCGCCTGCTGCGGGAAATGTCCGGGAAATCGCGCCGACACCGCCCGCCGCCAAGGTGCCCGCCGGTTGGACAGGCCGAAGGGCAACCACCATGACCACCGGACAGCGGATCGACTGGATCTTCCTTCTTGCCAGCTTCAGGGGGCGCATCTCGCGGCGCCAGTTCTGGGCCGGCCTCGGCGTCCTCGCCGCCCTCGGCGCGGGGCTGGCGCTCGCCGCCCATCTCGTGCCGGCGCTGGCGACCGCGGCAGCCGCCGTCGCGGCCTCGCTGCTGCTGCCGCTGGCCGCCCTCGCCACCAAGAGGTGGCACGACCGCAACCGCTCCGGCTGCCGCAGCCTGGTGGTGCTGATCCCGGTGGCCGGGCTCGCCTACCTCGTCTACGAGCTCGGCTTCGTCGCCGGCATGAGCGGGCGCTACGGCCCCCGCGTCAGGCGCCCCGCCCTCGCCTGAGGGCGGAGCGCCGCAGGCTCACAGGAAGCCGATGCTCAGCCAGGGGAAGGCGGCGATCACCACGATCGCCACCGCAAGGGCGGCGAGGTAGGGCACCATGTTCCACATGGCGTGGTCGGGGGAGACCTTCGCCACCGCGCAGGCGGTGTAGTAGCCGTAGCCGAACGGCGGCGCGAACAGCCCGAGGCCCATGGAGAGCAGCACCACCATCGCGTACTGCACCGGGTGCACGCCGATGGCCTGCGCCGCCGGCACCAGCAGCGGGCCGAACAGCACGATCGCCGGGATGCCCTCGAGGATCGATCCGAACACGATGAAGGCGAGGATCGACACGGCGAGGAAGGCCGCCTTGCCGCCCGGCAGGTTGGTCATGAACTCCACCAGCGTCTGCGCGAAGCCCGACTGGGTGAGGGCCCAGGACATGGCGCCGGCGAGCGCGATGATGATCATCACCGCCCCGGAGATGGCGATCGTCTCCACCAGCATGTCGGCCATCTTCCTCATGTCGATGCCGCGCATGGTGATGGCGCCCACCACCGCCACGTAGAGGATGCCGATCACCGCCACCTCGGTGGCGGTGGCGATGCCCTCCAGCACCGCGGCGCGGATGATGAGCGGCAGCGCCAGCGCCGGCACCGCGGTGATGAAGGTCTTCGCGATCAGCCGCCAGGAGCGGGTGTTGCGGCCCACCTCCTCCTTGCGCGAGCGCATCCAGGCCACGATGGCGAGCGCCAGCATGCACACCACGCCGGGCACCAGGCCGCCGATGAACAGAGCGGCGATGGAGATGCCCGTCACCGAGCCGATGATGATGAGCACCAGGCTCGGCGGGATGGTCTCCGCCGCCGCCGCCGAGACCGCGAGCAGCGCGGCGATGTCGCCCTCGCGGGTGCCGCGGGCCTTCATGGCCGGCGACAGGATCGGGCCGATGGCCGCCATGTCCGCCGCCTTCGCCCCCGAGATGCCGGAGACGAGGTACATGGCGCACAGCATCACATAGGAGAGGCCGCCGCGCGCATTGCCGATCAGGGCGGCGACGAAGTCGATCATGCTCTTCGCCATGCCCGTGTACTGGATCTGCAGGCCCAGGAAGATGAACAGCGGGATGGTGAGCAGGATGAAGTGCGACATGCCCTCGTTGATGCGCCCGACGATGACGCTCAGCGGCAGGTCCGTGGTGAACAGGAAGTAGAGCAGCGTCGCCGTGCCGAACGAGAAGGCGATGGGCAGGCCGATCATGATCAGCGTGATCACGCCCACGCCGAAGAAGATCAGCAGGTTGAGGTTGCCGAGGTCCATCATGAACGGCGGCACGTGTTCCAGCACGTAGGCCGCGGCGCCCGCCGCGACCGCGCAGGGCAGGAAGACCGGCGGCGGCAGCATGCGCCAAAGGCGCGCCAGCAGGAAGAAGATCATCAGCGTGACGCTCGTCACCGTGGCGAGCGGGGCCACCGAGCCGGGAATGCCGAGATTGGGCGAGCGCAGCGGGTGGTTGAGATCGATCAGCTCCAGCGCCGGCACCATCAGCTTGGCGAGGAAGACGAGCAGGATCAAGGAGGCGAACACCTCGACGCCGAGCCGCGTGCGCGGCCTCGCCATGTTGACGAAGAAGGACAGGCGCATGTGGACGCCGCGCCGGAGCGCGCTCGCCACCCCCAGCATGCCGAACCACAGGAACAGGAGCGTCGCCAGCTCCTCGATCCAGGTGATGGGGATATGCAGGAGGTAGCGCGCCGTGACCGCCGAGCCGAGCAGCACGATATCGACAAGCAGCAGCGTCGCCGCCACCGCGTCGACCACCCGTCCGATATTGCGTTCGAGGAAATCGAGCGCCGGGTCGACGGCGGCACGGATGCCGGGGGCGGCGCCCGCGGCGCCGCTGGTGGTGCGGGTCAGCTCAGCCGTGTCCATCATCTTCACCCGAGCTTGCCGGTGTACTGCTCAAGGGTCGACCAGGCCTTGTCGCCGAACTTCTGCTTCCAGTCGGAATAGAAGGGGGTGGCGGCGAGCGCGGTCCGGAACGCCTGCCGGTCGGGCGTGACGAAGGTCATGCCGGCCGCCTTCAGCTTCTCGACGATGGAGGCGTT
Organism: Xanthobacter pseudotagetidis; assembly: GCF_043194795.2. Classification (NCBI taxonomy): domain Bacteria; kingdom Pseudomonadati; phylum Pseudomonadota; class Alphaproteobacteria; order Hyphomicrobiales; family Xanthobacteraceae; genus Xanthobacter; species Xanthobacter pseudotagetidis. Next base: position 332,527 of record NZ_CM195534.1, read on the forward strand.
CAGCTTGACGATGTCCTCGCGCTCGGCGAGCGCGGCCTCGCGGAAGCGCCGGGCGATGACTTCCTGCACGTCCTTGGGCAGCTTCTGCACGAAGGCGCGGTTGCCGAGCACCCAGAAGCCGTCCCACATGTGGGAGGTCATGGAGACGTATTTCTGCACCTCGTAGAACTTCGAGGTGTCGATCAGCGGCAGCGGGTTCTCCTGCGCGTCCACGAGCTTGGTCTGGAGCGCGGTGTAGACCTCGCCGAAGTTGATCGACTGCGGCGCCGCGCCGAAGGCCTTGAACAGCGAGGTGGAGAGCGGGCTCGGCGGCACGCGGATGTGCACGCCCGAGAGGTCCGTCGGCTTCTCGATCGGCTTCGAGCCGGTGGTGATCTGGCGGAAGCCGTTGTCGAACATGTTGTCGTAGACGAACAGGCCGGAATCGGTCAGCGCGTTGCGCACCAGGGCGCCCACGTCGCCGTCCATGGCCTTCCACACCTGGCCGATGTCGTCGAAGGCGAAGCCGACGCCGTTCAGCGAGGCCACCGGCACGAGGTTCGAGAGCTGGGCGCCGGCGAGGGGGTAGAACTGGATCGCGCCCGCGCGCAGCTGCGAGAGCACCTCCAGGTCGCCGCCCAGCTGGCTGTTCGGGAACACGCGGATGTCGACCGCGCCGTTGGTGTCGGCCTTGATGTTGTCGGCCGCCTCCTGCAGGCGCACCAGCATGGGGTGCGAGGCCTGCAGGTTGCTCGCCAGCTTGTAGGTGGCGGCGAACGCCGGGCGGACGATGGAGAAGGTGGTCACGGCCGCGGCGGACGTGGCGAGGAAGGCTCTGCGCGAAAGGGTCATCGGGTTCCTCCAGCTTGCTTGTTCTTGGTGTGGTCCGGGTGTCGTTGGAACGGGGTCAGGCGAGGATGAGGCCGCCGGACACGTCGAGGATGGCGCCGGTCATGTAGCGCGAGGCGTCGGAGGCCATGAACAGCACCACGTCGACGATGTCGGCGGACGAGGCGAGGCGGCCGATGGGGATCTGCGCGTTGAGGGCGGCGCTGTCCTGCGGCCCGTCGAGCAGCTCGGCGACGCGCTCCCCCGCCACCGGGCCGGGGGCGATGGTGTTCACCAGCACGCCGTGCTTGGCGTACTCGCGCGAGAGGTGGCGGGTCATGCCGATCACGGCGGTCTTCGCCGCGGTGTAGGAGCAGCCCAGCAGCGGGCTCACCGAGCGCCCGGCATTGGAGGCGAAGTTGATGATGCGTCCGCCGCCGCCGGCGATCATGTGCGGCAGCACCGCCTTGGCGCACAGGAACGAGCCGCGCACGTTCGAGGCGAACACGTTGTCCCACTCCTCCACCGGCGTCTCGTGGGTGGCGCGGTAGGCGGCGCCGTAGCTGCCGGCGGTGTTCACCAGCACGTCGATGCGGCCGAAGCGGGCGACGACCTCGTCCACCATGCGCTTCACGTCCGCCTCGCGCGACACGTCGGCGGCCATGGCGGCGACGCTGCCGCCGGCCGCGGCGATGGCCTTCGCGGTCTCCTCGGCGCGCTCGGCGACGATGTCGCATACCGCCACCTGGCCGCCGAGCGCGGCGAGCCGCTCGGCCAGAAGCTTGCCGATGCCGCGCCCGGCGCCGGTGACGAGGAAGACCCGCCCCTTGAAGATGCCGGGGGCGAAGACGGGCGTTTCGATGGGCGCCATGTGGTTCATGCGGAAGCGGCCTGGGTGTCGAGGGTGCGGGGCGTGACGGAAGCGGGCAGAGGCAGCGGGTCGTTGGCGCTGGCGAGGAACTCCACCGTGACGAACGTGAGCGGCGTCGCGCCGATGTTCTCCAGGTCGTGCAGCAGGAACTCGCCGCGCTTGAAGGTGAGGTGGCGCGTCTCGCCGGCGCGGTATTCGGCGCGCTGGGCCGGGCCGCCATTGAGGTGCGACTGAGCGGTGCCGGCCGAGAGCGCGGTCCAGAAATAGTCGAGCACGTGGCGGTGGAAGCCCACCCGCTCGCCGGGCGCGATGGTGATGTGCCAGACGCGCACCTTGTCGGTCTGCGACAGCAGCACCTGGCCGACGCAGGGGTTGAACGCGTTGCGCGCGAGCTCGGCCTTCAGCTCCTCGGAGAGGCTGGCGTCGGGCGTCAGCGACGGCGTCGCGGGTGCTGGAACGGATATGGGCGCGGACATGGCGTGACCTTTCCTCCTCGCGGGCGCGCGCGGCACCTCACGGAATGACCTTCATTTCCCGGAGCCTGCCGAAGTAGCCGAGGAACATCTCCTCGCTGTCGATGAATTCGAGGAAGCCGTAGCGGCGGCACTTGGTGGTGTCGCTCATCACGTCCCAGTCGTTGGCGAAGGCGTAGTTGGCGAAGCGCCAGCCGGCGAGCTGGCCGAGCGGGATCGGCTTCAAGGCGTACTTCGCCACCATGGCGTCCCAGAGCGCCGCCTTCGGCTCCATCTCGGCGACGAGGTCCTGAGTCTCGACGCCGCCCGCCTCCATGCCGAAATCGGCGGCGAAGCGCGGCCACAGGTTCTGGTAGCGGAAGAAATCGCCGTTGGTGATGTTGAACGCCTCGCCCGCGCAGGCGGGCGTGGTCGCCATCCAGGTCATGGCGCGGGCGAGCAGCCCGGCGTCGGTCGCCTGGTAGAGCGCGGTGAAGGCGCCGGGCTTGCCTGGGAAGGTGAGCGGCAGGCCGAGCTCGCGCCGGATCGCCGCGTAGGCGGCGATGGTGCTCACCATGTTCAGCGGGTTGCCGATGGAGATGCCGCAGATGATGTGCGGGCGCACCGCCGACCAGAAGAAGCCACCCTTCGCGCTGGCGGCGACCAGGAGGTCCTCCTGGTCATAGTAGAAATGCGGCACGCCGATGCGCCCGTCGCGCTCCTTGGCCGGCGTCTTGAAGGGGCCGAGATACTGCCCGTAATACTTGGTGCCCTGCAGCAGGCACACATGCTGAAGCCGCGGCAGCGCGGCGAGCCCCGCCAGCGCGTTGGCGAACATGGCGGTGTTGGGTTCGCGCGTCTCGGCCACCGTCGGCCGGTCGAGATAGGCGGTATAGAAGACGTGGGTGACGTCGGTGAGCGCGCCGATCGCCCGCGCCGCGCCCGCCGCGTCCATGAGGTCGACGGCGGCGAAATCCGCCGTGGTCTCGAAATAGGGCCGCGTGCGGGAGGCGGCGATCACGCGCCAGTCCGGCTGGCGCGTGAGGTGCTCGACGAGCGCGCGGCCGGACACGCCGGTGGCGCCGATCACCAGAGCCGTCTTGCTCGCCTTGGACCCGTCCATTCCGCACCGCACGCTTCCGAAAGATCACCAGTGAGCGGGTGCGGCATAAGGCGGGCGCGGTCAATCGCGCATCTCGTCCTGGTCCGTTCCTGCCCAGTTTGCAATTGTTCTCGACAGCGCTCTTTGCGGCGCGAAGGAGACCCTAGGGGCTGTTTCCCTTGCGAGAAACTCCCCGGGGGCGATACATACTGTTGAGTTCAGCGCACCAATTGGAAAGCCATGAGCGGACTCAACGAGCTGACGATCTTCACCAGCGTGGTCGACCGGGGCAGCTTCGCCGCCGCCGCCAAGGCGCTCGGGGTCACGCGTTCCGCCGTCTGCCGGCGCGTCGACGGGCTGGAGAAGCGCCTCGGCGTGCGCCTGCTCGACCGCACCACCCGTCGCCTCAGCCTCACCGAAGCGGGCGAGACCTTCTACCGGCGCGGAACCAACATCCTCGCCGAGGTGGCGGAGACCGAGCTCTTGGTGAGCGAGTTCGGCGAGGCGCCGCGCGGCACGCTGCGCATCACCAGCCCGATCATGATCGGGCTGCACAAGCTGATCCCGCTGCTGCCGGACTTCGTCGCCCACCACCCGCACATCAAGATCCAGCTCGACCTGTCCGACGACCTCATCGACCCGGCGCTGGCCGAGCACGACGTTGGCCTGAGGTGGGGCGAGCAGAAGCCCTCGGCGCTGCGCATCACCAAGGTGGCGGAAAGCCGCCAGATCCTGTGCGCGGCGCCGTCCTACCTCGCCCGCTTCGGCGCCCCCGCCCATCCGGACGACCTGCTGGGGCACAACTGCCTGATGATGAGCCGCCTCGGGCTCACCACCAACGAATGGGTGTTCCGCATCGACGGGCACCCGGCGACGCTGAAGGTGTCGGGCAACTACGTGGTGAACGGCGGCCACGGCAATTACGAGGCGGTGATCTCCGGCCTCGGCATCGGCCGCATGACCGATCTGCGCGTGCTGGAGGACATCGGTGCCGGGCGCCTCGTGCGGCTGCTCCAGGCGTTCGAGCCGCCGGACGCCATGCCGATCTATGCCGCCTACAAGAGTGGAACGCTGGTGCCGCCCAAGATCCGCTTCTTCATCGACCACCTGAGGGGCCAGCTGCGCGCGGCCTGAGGGCGGGCCCGGAAACGGCGACGGCGCCAGCCGGGGGCTGGCGCCGTGCGCGGTTCGCGTGCGGGAAGGTCCCTGGCGTCAGCTCTTGGCCGGCGCCTTCTTCGAGAACATGCCGCGGATGTTGTCCCACAATTCGATCTTCACGCCGTGGCGCTTCATGATGAGCGCCTGCTGCGCCACCGAGAGCGTGTTGTTCCACGCCCAGTAGATGACCAAGCCGGCGGCGAAGTGCGCCAGCATGAAGGTGAAGATGAGCGGCATCCAGTTGAAGATCATCTGCTGGGTCGGGTCCGGCGGCGCCGGGTTCAGCTTCATCTGCACCCACATGGTGATGCCCATGATGATCGGCCAGGCGCCCAGCAGCAGGTAGGAGCCGATCACCGGCACCGAGCCCGGGTCCCAGGGGATCAGGCCGAACAGGTTGAAGATGGTCGTCGGGTCGGGCGCCGAGAGGTCGCGGATCCAGCCGAAGAACGGCGCGTGCCGCATCTCGATGGTCACGAACAGCACCTTGTAGAGCGCGAAGAAGACCGGGATCTGCACCAGGATGGGCAGGCAGCCCGCCACCGGATTGATCTTCTCCTTCTTGTACAGCTCCATCAGCGCCTGCTGCTGCTTCGCCTTGTCGTCAGCGTAGCGGTCGCGGATGGCGGTCATCTCCGGCTGCACCGCCTTCATCTTCGCCATGGAGGCGTAGGATTTGTTGGCGAGCGGGAAGAAGACCAGCTTCAGCGCCACGGTGATGATCAGGATCGCCACGCCGAAATTGCCCACCAGCCCGTAGATCCAGTCGATGGCTAGGAACAGCGGCTTGGTGATGAAGTAGAACCAGCCCCAGTCGATCAGCCGGTCGAAGCGGTCGATCTTGTACTTCTCGGCATAGCCGTCGACGAGCTGCACCACCTTGGCGCCGGCGAACAGCTGGCCGTTGGCGGCGATGGTGCCGCCCGGCTCCGCCGTGAGCGGCGCGGCGAGGAAGTCGGCCTGGAAGGTCGGCACGTTGCCGATCATGCCGGCGGAGAACTTGCCGTCCACCTTCACGCTCTGGTCGGGAATCACGGTCGCCGCCCAGTATTTGTCGGTGATGCCGAGCCACCCGCCGGTGGCGGCGGCGGTGACCTGCTTCTCCTTCTCCATGTTGGCGTAGGTGATCTCGTGCAGGCCGCTCTCGCCCAGCACGCCGATCAGGCCCTCGTGGAGGATGTAGAAGCCCTCGATCTTCGGCCGGCCGTGACGCGAGACCAGCGCGTAGGAATAGAGCGTGACCGGCGCGCCGGTCCTGTTCTCCACCTCGTCCTTGACCGCGAACATGTAGTGGTCGTCCACCGAGAAGGTGCGGCGGAAGATCAGGCCCTGGCCGTTGTCGTAGGTGAGGACCAGCGGCGTCTTCTCGGTCAGGGTGGCGCCGGCGGGGGCGGTCCAGACGGTGTCCGCGCCGGGCAGCTTCAGGCTCGCGCCGGCGGCCGAGGTCCAGCCGAACTCCGCATAGAAGGGGTTCGGCGCGCCCGAGGGCGACAGGAGCACGATGTTCGGGCTCTTGGGGTCGACGGTCTCGTGATACTGCGTCAGCTCCAGGTCGTCGACGCGGGCGCCGCGCAGCGCGATCGAGCCCTTCAGGCTCGGCGTGGCGATGGGCGCGCGCGGGCTCGCGGCGAGCGCCTGGGCGCGGGAGAGCGGCGCGGCGGCCGCAGGGGCGGCGCCGCCGGCCTGGGGCACAGCGCCCGGCGCGCTTCCCGGCGCCGGAGCGGCGGAGCCGGGCTGCGCCGGCTGGGCCGCCTGCTGCTCGGCGATGCGCTGCTGCTCCTGGCGCTGGCGCTCCGCCTGGGGCATGCCGAAGAAATACTGCCAGCCGATGAGGATCGCCATCGACAGCGCGATGGCGATGAACATGTTGCGGTTGTCGCTCATTGCGAATGGCCTCCGTCGGCGGGGGCGTCGATCCCCGGTTGCCGTGGGATCGCTGACAGATTGGGGCGGGATTTGGGCTTGCCGGGGGCGTTGACCCGGCTCACGGCGCGCTCGAGGTCGCCGAGCAGATCGGCGAAGGGCGCGCGCAGGGCTTCGGCGCGCGCCACCAGCACGTAATCGTAGCCGGGCCGGCCACGGCCGGGCAGGACGCGGCGCACCGCCTCGCGCAGGCGGCGGCGGATGCGGTTGCGCACCACGGCGCCGCCGGTCTTCTTGGTCACGGTGAAGCCGACGCGGACCTCGCCCGCATCGCCCCGGTCACGCGCCTGCAACAGAAAGGCGGGCACGCCGGCGCGGGCGGCCTTGGCGGCGGCGAGGAAGTCGCGGCGCTTGCGGAGGCGATCCACGACGGGCAGCTCCGCGGTCTCCACCTCTCAGGCGGACAGGCGCTTGCGGCCCTGGGCGCGGCGGGCGGCGATGACCTTGCGGCCGTTGCGGGTCGCCATGCGCGCACGGAAGCCGTGGCGGCGCTTGCGCACGAGCTTGCTCGGTTGATAGGTGCGCTTCACGGGTCTGGTCTCCGGGGTTCCTGTGGCCGCCGCGATGACACGGACCCCAGCAGCATCGCTGCCACGGCGCCTTGCGCCGATGCCCGCTCGATCGGCTCGACAGGCGAGATCGGCTCGAGGAATGAGGGCTGGGCTCCGGCCGCCGGAGCCGCCTGAGTTCGGGGGCGCTTATAGGGGGACCGGGAGCGCGCGTCAATCGCCGCGCGCGCAAGCCTCGCCCTGCCCCAGCGGCGTCAACGGCCGGCGGCCGCTGCCCATGGTCTAGGACAGGGTCGCAAGGAAGCCTTCGAGCGCCGGCATCACGCCAGGATCGAGCGGCGCCGCGCGATCGGCGTAGACGGCGATGTTGCCGGCCCGGTCCGCCGGTGCCGGCTTGAGCACGTGGTTGGCCGCCGCGAGGCGCACCACCCGCGCATCGGGCCGCGCCGCCTCGAGCGCGGCGATATCGCTTTCGCCGGTCTGGAGGTCGCGGCCGCCGGCCAGGATCAGCGTCGGCACGCCGACCGCCGCGAGATCGCGGGCGGGGTCCACGCCGATGACCGAGGCGAGATAGGGCTGCACCGAGGGACGGAACAGCGATGCCAGCGCGGGCGGAACGTCCGCCGCCGCCTCCCCCCGCGCCAGCGCCGCCAGGATGCGTTCGCTCTGCGCCATGAGCTCCGGCGGCAGCCCGGCCGCGGCGAGCTGCTCCATCAGCACCACCCCCAGCGGACGGCCGGGCGCCGCCATGAGCACGAGGCCGGCCACGGCCTCGCTGCAAGCGAGCCGGGTGGCGATCATGGCGCCCTCGCTGTGGCCGAGCGGCACCACGCCGCGCACCTCCGCCCGCGCCGCCAGGGAGCGCAGGACGAGGCGCGCGTCGGCCTCCATCACCGGAAAGGAGAGATCCTCCTCCCGCCGCGCCGCCGCCCGGCTGCCGCCCACCCCGCGCTTGTCGTAGCGCAGCACCGCATGGCCCGCTGCGGCGAGGCCCTCGGCGATGCGGCGGTAGAGGTCGGTGGCAAGGCCCGGGCCGTTGCCGTCGCGGTCAGTGGGGCCGGAGCCGGCGATCATCAGCACCCCGAGCGCGCGCCGCGCCGCCCGAGGGGTGAGCAGCGTGCCCTCGAGGCCGCCGAGGCTCCAGGCGGTCTCGACGACGTCCGCCGCGCCGGCGCCCGTTCCCGCTTGCGCGCCCGGCGCGGCGAGGCCCGCGAGCAGCGAGGAGACGATCAGGCGGCGGGACGGAGGCATCGGATTTCCGGTTTCGCGAACTGCGGCACGGGCCGCCGCGCGGGGCGCAGGCGCCGATCCTCCCCAGCATACCGCGGGCCGCAGACACCTCCACCCTTTCCAATCGCCGCGGCCGCGCTTAAATGACGGACATGGTCTGTGAGAACGACGCGCCGCTCGTCTCCATCGTCGGCGCCGGCCCCGCGGGCCTCGCCGCCGCCGAGCGCCTTGCCGGCGCCGGCTTCCGCGTGGCGGTCCATGACCGCATGCCCTCGCTCGCGCGCAAGTTCCTGATGGCCGGGCGCGGCGGGCTGAACCTCACCCATTCCGAGCCGTTCGAGCGGCTCGTCAGCCGCTACGGCGAGGCGGGCGACCAGCTCCAGGCGGCGCTGGCGGCGTTCCCGCCGTCCGCCCTCATGGACTGGGCCCAGGGACTCGGCGAGGAGACCTTCGTCGGCACCAGCGGGCGGGTGTTCCCCAAGAGCTTCAAGGCCTCGCCGCTGCTGCGCGCCTGGCTCGCCAGGCTTTCCGGCGCCGGCGTCACCTTCCATGCGCGCCATGCCTGGCGCGGCTGGGACGAGGCCGGGCGCCTGCTGTTCGACACGCCCGAGGGCGCGGTCGCGGAGGCGCCGGCGGCCACCGTGCTGGCGCTCGGCGGCGCCTCCTGGCCGCGCCTGGGCTCGGACGGCGCCTGGGCCGGGCTGCTCAGGGAGAAGGGCGTCCGCGTCACCGATTTCGCGCCCGCCAACATGGGCATCAAGGTGCCCTGGTCCGAGCCCTACCGCGCGAGCTATGCCGGCGCGCCGCTGAAGCGCATCGCGCTCGCCATCGACGGCGTGCGGGTGCGCGGCGAGGCGATGGTAACGGAGGAAGGCCTGGAAGGCGGCGCCGTCTACGCTTTGTCGAAGCGCCTGCGCCGCGCCACCGCGGCCGGGCCGGCCCGTCTCATCGTCGACCTGCGCCCGGACGTGGAAGAGGACCTGCTCGCCGCGCGCTTCGCCGCCGCGCCGCGCAAGCTCTCCTTCCCGAACCTGATGCGCAAGGCGGCGGGCCTCGCGCCGCCGGCCGCCGGGCTGGTGCGCGAGGCCATGGGACCGGACGCCCCGCGCAGTGCCGAGGCGCTCGCGGCGCTGGTGAAGGCGCTGCCGGTCACCGTAACCGGAACCTCCGGGCTCGCGCGCGCCATCTCCACCGCCGGCGGCATCGCCTGGCCCGAGGTGGCGGCGGACTATTCCCTGCGCGCCCGCCCCGACACCTTCGTCTGCGGCGAGATGATCGACTGGGAGGCGCCCACCGGCGGCTACCTGCTCCAGGCCTGCTTCTCCACCGGCCGGGCGGCGGCGGAGGGCGTCTTGGCCCGCCTCACCCCCTGAAGCCGTCCTGGTCCAGGTAGGCCTGCTCCTCGGGGCGCATGTCCCGCCCGAGGATGGGGTTGCGGTGGGGAAAGCGGCCGAAGCGGTCGATGATCTCCTGGTGGATCAGCGCGTATTTCAGCCCGTTCTCGTCGCCTGCCTGCCGGTAGAGGTCGACGCAGCGCGCCTGCCGCGCCGGGTCCTCCGCATGCATCAGCGGCAGATAGAAGAAATTCGCCAGCGCGGAATAGTCCCCCAGGCGCGCCGGATCGTCGTCGCCGCGCGCCAGCGCCGCCTCGGCCACCGCCAGCGCGGCGGGATCGGTGGCGAAGGCGCGCGGCGTGCCGCGAAAGAGGTTGCGCGGCACCTGGTCCAGCAGCAGGACGAGCGCGAGCGCGCCCTCCCGCGCCTGCGCCCAGCCGTCGAGCCGGCCGGCGGCCGCCGCCTCGTGCAGCGGCAGGAGGGCCTCCCGCACCGCCGCGTCAAAGGCGGGGTCGGCGGTGAACCACTTGTCCGGCCCGGCGGCGAGCCAGAAGCCGAGCACGCCGGCGGCGGTGTCAATCATGGGCGCAATCCGGGGGGGGCCAGGGGGTTGTCGGCGAGCGCGGCGGCATCCGGCGCGTCCACCTGCGGCACGCCGAGGAAGGCGTGGAACAGGCGCTCGATCACCTGCGGGTCGAGGTCGCGCACGATCATCACGAGGCGCGTGCGGTGGTCGTCGTCCGGCCACGCGGGAAGGCGCGCCGGCGGATGCATGAGGTGCTGCACCCCGTGCAGCACCAGCGGCATGTCGGGATGCTCCTTCACCTTCACGATCGCCTTCATGCGCAGGAGCTTGGCGCCGTGGGTGGCGCGCAGCAGCTCCAGGAACAGGTCGAGCGTCGAGAGCGGGATCGCCGCGTCGGTGGCGAGGGTGAAGGCGCGGATGCGCCCGTCGTGGCGGTTGGGGTCCGGGTGGTGGTGATCGCCGGCGGCGGCGCCGGCCGCCACCGCCTCCGCGGCGAGCCAGCGGGCGACGTCCGGGATCTTTCCGGAGGGATCGTAAAGTCCCGCCTCCAGCAGGCGCGCGGCGTCCGCCTCCCCCGCCGCCGCGTCGAGGACGGGAGCGGCCGGCGCGAGCCGCTTGAGGCGCGCGAGCAACGCGCCGCGCGCCGCCTCCCCGGCCGGCCCGGCGAGCAGGTCGGCCTTCGTGAGCACGATGCGGTCGGCCATGGCCGCCTGCTTCACCGCCTCCTCGTGGGCGTCGAGGGTGGCGGCGCCGTTCACCGCGTCCACCACGCAGACGACCCCGTCCAGCCGGTAGCGCAGGGCGAGATAGGGATGCCCCATGAGGGTCTGCAGGATGGGGGCGGGATCGGCGAGGCCGGTGGTCTCGACGATGACGCGCGAGAACGGCGGCAGGCGGCCGTTGTCGCGCCCGCGCAGCAGCTCCTCCAGCGCCGCCACCAGGTCGCCGCGCACGGTGCAGCACAGGCAGCCGGAGGAGAGCAGGACCACCCCCTCCTTCACCTCGCGCACGAACAGGTGGTCGAGGCCGATCTCGCCGAACTCGTTGATGAGCACGGCGGTGTCGGCGAGCGCGGGATCGGCGAGCAGGCGGTTGAGCAGGGTGGTCTTGCCGGCGCCGAGGAAGCCCGTCAGCACCGTGACCGGAACGGGCGGCGGCGGACGGCGCGCGGAAGCCTCGGAAGCGGCGCGCGGATCGGAAGCGCGAGAATCGGCGGCGCGAGGATCGGGCATGGCCCGATCTAGCACGATTGCCGACCGCGTGCGCGGGCGATGCCCGTGGGTCAGCCCTGGGGTTTGGAGGGCGGCAGCGGCGCCGCCTGGGTCTCGGGCGCCTTGGGCTTGGGCTTCGGCTTGGCGGTTGGCGCGGCGCCGGCCGTCACCGGAGCGGACGCGGTGTCCACCGGCTTCTTCTTGGCGGCAGCTGCTTTGGCATCCGGCTTGGCGGCCGGCTTCGCCGACGGCTTGCCGGCGCCGTCGGTGCTGCGGGAGGCCTCCTGCACGGCGGGCTTCTTGCGGGGCTTGTTGCTGGCGATGGCGCTCTGCGGGTCCGCCGGCGCGCCCTTGACGCCCACATAGACCTGCACCGGCGGCATGGAGGGCGGCAGCTGCTGCTGCAGCAGCACCGCGCCCGAATACTGCACCGGGCTGGCGAAGGAGAAGGGCGAGCCGCCGTCGTTCTGGGCGCCGACCAGCTCGTCCTCGTTCTCCGCCGCCGTGCCCCTGCGCTTGGCGTTGCAGACCACGTCGCGCATGTCGGTGGGCGGGCCGCCGGCATTCTGCAGCGAGGCGAGGCTGGCGCCGCCGCCGAAGATCGACCAGGTGTGCTGGAAGCCCTTCTCGAACAGCACCGCCGCCTCCTCGTTGCGGCCCACCGCCGAGGAGGCGCCCAGCACCACCGCGATCAGCCGCTTGCCGCCGCGCGTGGCGGTGGCGACGAGGTTGAAGCCCGAGGCGCAGATGAAGCCGGTCTTCATGCCGTCGGCGCCGGGATAGCGGTCGATCAGGCGATTGTAGTTGCGCAGCAGGATCTTGCCGAACCGGATCGCCGGGATGCGGAACAGCATCTCGTGCTCGGGGAAATGATAGATGATGGCGCGGGCGAGGATGGCGAGGTCGCGCGCGGTGGTCACCTGGTCGGGGTCAGGCAGGCCGTTCGGATTCTCGTAGTGGGTGCCGTTCATGCCCAGGCGCTGGGCGGTGGCGTTCATCTCCTGGACGAAGGCCGGCATGGAGCCGCCGACGCCTTCCGCGATCACCACCGCGATGTCGTTGGCGGACTTCACCATCAGCATCTTGAGGGCGTTGTCGAGGGTCAGCTTGGTGCCGGGCTGGAAGCCCATCTTGGACGGCTGCTGCGAGGCCGCGAGCGCCGAGACGGTGAACGGCGTGTCCATGGTCACGCGCCCGTCCTTCACCGCGGAGAGCGCCACATAGACGGTCATGAGCTTGGTGACGGAGGCGGGATACCAGGGCGCGCCGGCGTTCTGCTGCTCGATCACCCGGCCGGAATCGGCCTCGACCAGCAGATAGGGGTGGGCGCGCGCCGGCGACGCGAGGGCGAGCGCCGTGCACATGAGGCCGAAGGCCGAGAACGCGCACAGAAGGCCGAAGGCCGTGAACGTGCGCATGAGCCTGAAGGCCGCAAGCGTGCGCGTGGCAGGCGAAAGGAAGGTGGTGCGCGCCAACCCAACGGCTCCTCGAATTGCGGTGCAGCCCCCGAATGTTCCCGCCTTTCCTTAGCCGCTTTCCGCACCGCGGAAAAGCCGTAACCCACCCCCGCGGCGACAAAGCGGGGCAAAACCTCTGCGTGTTACGGCCCGGCGCGCACGCCCAACCGCGCCACGATTTGGCCGCATTCCTGCAAGTGCTGGTCGATGCTGGAAATTCCCGCCGTGATGACTTTGAGGAATCTTCACCGTCCTCGGCGGCGACCTGTGAACGGACCGGTGCCTGCCCGGCCGCCGCCGGACCCACCGGGCGGCGTGGCGCCCTCTCCCTTGACAAGGCGGACGTGAATTGAATGGGTTAGTGGGATGTACGCTGCCAGGGACGGACTGTGACCAAGCCAGCCAAGCTTCTCGACGCCAAGCCGGACGCCAAGCCTGACGTTAAGTCAGCGGAATCCCTGTCGTCGGAGGCATTTCGGGCGATCGAAGAGCGCATCGTGACGCTGGCCTTCGCGCCTGGCAGCACCTGGTCGGAGGCGGCGATCGCCGAGGCCGTCGCCATCGGCCGCACCCCGGTGCGCGAGGCGCTCCAGAGGCTCGCCGTGGGCCATGTGGTGAAGATCGTGCGCGGGCACGGCATCGTCATCTCGCCGATCGACCTCCAGACGCAGTTGCTGGTCATCGAGACCCGCCGCGAGCTCGAGCGTCTGGTCGCCGTGCGGGCGGCGCGGCGGGTGCTGGCCTCCGACAAGCGCGAGCTGCGGCAGATCGCCGACGAGCTCGAGGTGATCGGGCGCACCCAGCAGATCAAGGAATTCCTGAGCAAGCAGTTCATCTACAAGCACCTGCTCGCCGAGATCGCCGGCAACCCCTTCGCCGCGGCGGCGCTGGAGCCACTGCATATCCTCACCCGCCGCTTCTATTTCCGCTATCACCCCGACCTCGAGGACCTGCCCGAGGTGACGGCGGTCCATGCCGCGCTGCTGCGCGCCGTGGCGAGCGGCGACGAGACCGCCACCGCCGGCGCGGTGAACGACATGATCGACTATGCGGAGCAGCTGACCCGCCGCATCGTCGAGCGAGAGCGCTGAATATCTATTTCTTGTAGTGACTTGAATTGAATTTTCGGGCGGGAGGGAAGCCCCGCTTGACGGTGTCCGATTTTTGGATATTTTTGCGATATATTACAAAAATATCTGGAGCGAGACGCGTGGAACAGGGACGGCAGGGCCGGGATGACCGGTCCCCCATCGCGCTTGACTGCGACGTGCTGGTGGTCGGCGGCGGAGCTGCAGGCCTGGCCGCCGCGGTCACGGCCGCGCGCCAGGGGCTGAAGGTCACGCTGCTGGAGCGCTACGGCTTCTGCGGCGGCGCCGCGGTGGCCGGCCTCTCCGGCACCGTGTGCGGCATGTACGAGGCCTCCGACGACGCGGCGCGCCCGCCGGTGCAGGCGGTGTTCGGCTTCCTCGACGAGTTCGTCGCCCGCATGGAGGCGCGCGGAGGCCTCACCGGGCCGGTGCGCTACGGCAAGACCTTCACCCGCGTGCACGAGCCGCTCGCCTGGCGCGAGACCGCGGACGACCTGCTGGCGGATGCCGGCGTCGAGGTGGTCTACCACACGGTCGTCACCGAGGCGCTGTGCGAGGGCGACCGGGTGCGGGGCGTGCGCGGCTACACCAAGCAGGGGCCGCTCACCGCCACGGCGAAACTCGTGGTCGACGCCTCCGGCGATGCCGACCTCGCGGTGATGGCGGGCCTGCCCTGCACGGTGGGCGACGAGGGCCGGGTGCAGAACCCCACCATGATCTTCCGCATGATGGGCGCGGACGTCGACCGCCTGAAGGCGGCGGAAGGGGAGGATTCCATCCTCGGCCCCCACGTCTCCGACCTGATCGCCAAGCTCCACGCCCAGGGGGAATACGTGCTCCCCCGTTCGAAGATCTTCCTGTTCCCGACCCCCCGGCCCAACGAGATCCTGTGCAACGTCACCCGCGTCATCGGGCGCGACGGGCGCGAGCTGAACCCGCTAGTCGCCGCCGACCTCACCGAGGCGGAGATCGAGGGCAGGAAGCAGGTCCGGCAGTACGAGCGGTTCATCAGGAACCACATCGCCGGCTGCGAGGCGGCCTTCGTCAACGACACCGGCGTGCAGGTGGGCGTGCGCCAGACCCGGCAGATCGTCGGCAAGAGCCGGCTCGCCAACGCGGACGTGCTGGCGGGCCGCAAGTTCGCCGACGGCATCGCCCGCTCGCCCTGGCCGATCGAGCTGCATTCGGGCGCCAAGCCCAAGCTCGAATGGCTCATGGAGGACGTCTACGAGGTGCCCTACGGCTGCTTCGTGCCCGAGCGCGGCGAGGGCATCCTCGTCGCCGGACGCTGCCTGTCCGCCGAGCACGAGGCGCTCGCCTCGGCCCGCGTCACCGCCCAGTGCTTCTCCTACGGCCACGCCATCGGCCATGCGGCGGCCATCGCCGTGAAGGAGGGCGCGCGCCCCCGCGACATCGACGGCCGCGACCTGCGGCAGGTGCTGAACCGCGACGGCGCGCGGCTCGACTGACCCATTCGAAGAGGAGCCATCAATGATCAAGGAAGATCGCCGCGGGACGGTCTGCGTCGTCGAGATCGACCGTCCGCGCCGGCGCAACGCCCTCGACCACGCCACCGTCGCCGCCCTGCGCGCGCGCTTCGCCGCCCTGGACAGCGATCCGGCGGTGGCGGCCATCGTGCTCGGCGGGACGGCGCCCGGCTTCTGCGCCGGATCGGACCTCAAGGAGCTCGCCACCCTCGACCGGGACGGCATGGCCGAGCACGAGGCCGACACCGCCGCCTTCGCGCGCGCCCTCACCTTCCTGTCGAAGCCGGTGGTGGCGGCGGTGTCGGGCTTCGCCCTCGGCGGCGGCTTCATCCTCGCCGCCTCCTGCGACGTGGTCGCCACCGAGCCGGCCGCCCGCTGGCATCTGCCGGAGGTCACCAACGGCTGGATTCCGCCTTGGGGCCTCACCGTCCTGTCGGCCCGCTGCGGGCCGGTCGCCGCGCGCCGCCTCACCTGGGGCGCCCGCCCGGTGGACGGCGGCGAGGCGCACCGGCTCGGGGTCGCCGACATCCTCGCCGACAACGCCCTGGAGGCGGCCGTGGAGGAGGCGCAGGCGCTCGCCCGCCTTCCCGCCGAGGCGGTGGCCTCCACCAAGCGCTTCTTCGCCCGGCAGGTGATGGCCCAGGGCGAGGCGGAGGACATGGAGGCCAACCGCCTGTTCGTCGAGGACTGCCGCAGCGCCGCGGCCAACGCCACCTTCCAGCGCTTCGGGATGACCGCATGAACGCCCCCCTTTCCCACGCGCGCAGCAAGGTGGTCGGCGCCGAGGAAGCGGCCGGCCTGATCCGCGACGGCGACACGGTGGCCTGCGTCGGCGTGATCGGCTGGATCACGCCGGACGCCGTCCTCAAGGCGGTGGGCGAGCGCTTCGCCGCCGCCGGCACGCCGCGCGGGCTGACCTTCTATTTTCCCGTCGGCACCGGCGACGCGGTGGACATCCGCGGCATGGACCACGTGGCCCGCGAAGGGCTCATGAAGCGCATCGTGTCCGGCTCCTACATCAACCCCGTCAATCCGCGGACCGGCGCGCGCCCGGCCCTGATGGGGCTGATCCGCGAGAACAAGGTGGAGGCCTATTCCTGGCCCATCGGCGCCACCATGCACTGGCTGCGCGAGGTGGCGCGCCGCTCGCCCGGCTATCTCACCAAGATCGGCCTCGGCACCTATGCGGACCCCCGCCACGGCGGCGGCAAGTTCACTGACCGCTGCAAGGACGACCTGATCGAGGTCATCAGCTTCCGCGGCGAGGAGCACCTGTTCTATCCCTCCTGGCCGCTCGACGTGGGCATCATCCGCGCCGCCTCCGCCGACGAGTTCGGCAACCTCTCGTGGGAGGACGAGCCGCTGCTCTCCAGCAACCTCCAGATCGCCCTGGCGGTGAAGGCCTCGGGCGGCAAGGTGATCGCCCAGGTGCGGCGGATCGTGCCGCGCCATTCGCGCCCGGTGTCCGCGGTGCGGGTGCCCGGCGTGCTGGTGGACGCGGTGGTGGTGGACCCGCAGATGGTCATGAGCACCGGCGTCGACTACGACGCGGGCTATCTCGGCATGGCGAACCATCCGCTCGACCTCGGCCCGCTGCCGATCTCGGCGGACAAGGTGATCGCCCGCCGCGCGGCTCGCGAGGTGCGCCCGGGCGAGGTCTCCATCTTCGGCTTCGGCGCCTCCTCCGACACGCCGCAGGTGATGGCCGAGGACGGCCTGCTCACGGGCGAGCGCCTCTACGACTATCCCTTCACCACCGAGCACGGCCCGTTCGGCGGCTTTGTGATGAGCGGCTGGCAGTTCTCCGCCAACTGGAACCCGGAGGCGCTGCTGGACGGGCCGAGCCAGTTCGACTTCATCGACGGCGGCCTGTGCCCGTTCGCGGCGCTGGCCTTCGCCCAGTTCGATGCCGCGGGCTGCGTGAACGTCAGCAAGTTCGGCGCCGCCAACCCCGGCGCCGGCGGCTTCATCGACATCGCGGCGAACGCGCGGCGCCTCGTCTTCACCGGCACCTTCACCACCGCCGGGCTCGACTGCGCCTTCGAGGGCGGCCGGCTCTCCATCGTCCGCGAGGGCAAGGTGGGCAAGTTCGTCCAGGCCGCCGACAGCATCACCTACCGGGTCCAGGACGGCGTCCGCGACAGGGGCCAGGAGGCGCTCATCATCACCGAGCGGGCGGTGTTCCGGGTCGAGGCCGACGGGCTGGTCCTCGCCGAGGTGGCGGACGGCATCGACGTCCGCAGCCAGATCCTCGACCTGATGGCCTATCCGCCGGTGCGGATCGCCGACCCGCTGCCGAAGATGGACCCGGCGCTGTTCCGGTAGCCGGGGTCGAGCCAAGCCGAAAACAAGAACGGGCCCCATCCGGCCCGAAACACATAGGGAGGAGCACATGGTTACGAGACGCAACATGATCGCGGGCGGCGCGGCGCTCGCCGCCTCGGCGACGCTGGCCGCCCCGGCCATCGCCCAGAAGACCCACCGCTGGCGCATCCAGACGCTGTGGCAGGCGGGCACGGTGAACCAGCAGGCGTTCGAGCGCTTCTGCGAGAACGTCAAGGCCATGACCGACGGGCGGCTTCAGATCACCGCCCTCGCCTCGGGCGCGGCGGTGGGGCAGCAGGAGACGCTGGACGCGGTCTCGCGCGGCCTGCTCGACGGCCATCATCCCGCGACCGTCTACTGGACCGGCCGCAACCCGGCTTTCGGCGTCATCGGCGACCTCAACGGCGCCTACGACACCCCCTACCAGGCGCAGGACTATTTCGAGAACTACGGCGGCCTCGATCTGCTGAAGGAGATCTACAAGCCGTTCAAGATCTACCCCATCGGCGTCGCCTGGTGGGGCATGGAATCGATCCCCGTGGCGCGCCCGGTGCGCGGCCCCGACGACCTGAAGGGCCTGAAGATGCGCCTGCCGCAGGGCATGTCGGCGGACATCTTCGCCAAGTTCGGCGTGGTGGCGGTGAACCTGCCCGGCACCGAGGTGTTCAGCGGCCTCGACCGCGGCGTCATCGAGGCGGCCGACTGGGGCACGCTCGGCATGAACGCCGAGATCGGCCTCCACGAGAAGGCCAAGTGGGCGCTGTTCCCCGGCTTCCACTCCATGCCGGTGGGCGACGTCTCGGTGAACCAGGACCGCTGGGACGCGCTGACCCCGGACCTCAAGGCGATCCTGACGGTGGGCGTGCGCGACTTCTGCCGCGACATGATCCAGTCGGTGGCGCGCCAGGACGCCGCCACCGCCGTCGCCCTCGCCGACAAGAAGGTGGAGCTCATCTCCTGGACCCCCGACGGGCGGCGCAAGTTCCGCACCGTCGCCGAGGAGGTCTGGCAGCAGTACGCCCAGAAGAACGAGCTCTGCAAGAAGGCCGTGGACGGCCAGGTGGCCTACCTCAAGAGCCGCGGCCTCATCGGCTGACGCGCGGGCCGGCCCAGCCGGCCCGGCGCCGCGCCCGGCGCACCAGGGAGCGCGGGCCAGGGAGCGCGGGCCGGCCGGCCCGCGCGGCGGCCGGGGCGGATTCGCCCGGCCGCTCCAAGAATGAGCGCGCGGGAGCGCGGGACCCGCCCGCGCGCCCACCCCCGGAGGAGAGCCCCATGAACCGGTTCGACCGCGCGAGCGCCGCCTTCAGCGACGCCATCGCCTGGATCTACTTCATCGTGTTCCTGATCACCGCCTACGACGTGGCGGCGCGCTACATCTTCAACGCGCCGACGGTCTGGGGCGCGGACCTCGTGATCGCGCTCGCCGGCATCCACTACATGCTCTCCGGCGCCGGCGCGCTCCAGCGCGGCGACCACGTGCGCATCGACGTGATCTACAACCTCCTGCCCGGCCGCCTGAAATACCTGTCGGACATCGCCTCCGACCTCATCATCATCGCCGTGCTGGTGGCGCTCGTCTGGTTCGGCGTCGCCCAGGCCCTGCCGTCGATCCACGACTTCGAAACCACCGGCACGGCCTGGAACGCGCCGACGCCCATGGTCATGAAGATCGCCATCCCCGTCGGCGCCGCGCTCATGCTGGCGCAGGCGGTGGTGAACCTCGCCCGCCGCCTGCGCGGCGAGGTCGGGGCGCCGGCCGAGACCGCCGACGCCTCCTCCCGTCCGCTCGACTGAGCGCGCCCGCCCTCCGACCGGCACAGGTATCCCATGTCCATCGAATACGGCACGCTCCTGATCGTGACGCTCATGGTCGCGCTGATGGTGATCGGCCTTCCGCTCGCCTTCGTGACCGCGTTCACCGCGGGCGTCTTCGGCTTCATCCTCTTCGGTACCGAGAGCTTCTTCCTGATCGTCAGCCGCATCTTCACGCTGATGAACAACTATGCCCTGATCTCGGTGCCCCTGTTCGTGCTCATGGGCTGCATCCTGGAGCGCAGCGGCCTGGTGGAGGGCATGTTCAAGTCGCTCCATCTGCTGGTGGGGCGCATTCCCGGCGGGCTCGCGGTGGCGACCATCGTCGCCTCCACCATCATGGCGGCCATGGTGGGCGTGATCGGCGCCGAGATCGTCACACTCGGCCTCGTCTGCCTGCCGGCCATGCTCCGGCGCGGCTACGACAAGCGCCTCGTCAGCGGCGTGATCTGCGCCGGCGGCTCGCTCGGAACCATGATCCCGCCCTCGGTGGTGCTGATCGTCTACGGCCTCGTGGCCCAGGTCTCCATCGGCAAGCTGTTCATGGCGGCGATCGGGCCGGGCCTGCTGCTGGCCGGCCTCTATGCGGCCTACACGGTGTTCCTCTGCTGGCGCCGACCCGAGCTCGCCCCGCCGCCGGACGCGCGCGAATACGCCGTCCCGCTCTCCCAGCGCCTCGCCGAGATGCGCCAGCTGATCGCCCCGGCGCTGCTCATCGCCTTCGTGATGACCTGCTTCTACACCGGCATCGCCACCCCCACCGAGGTGGGCGCGCTCGGCACCCTCGGCGCCCTCGTCATCCTCGCCGTGAACGGCCAGTTCACCCTCGCCAACCTGCGCCATTCGGTGGTGCAGACCGGGCGCACGGTGGCCATGGTGACCTGGATCTTCTTCGGCGCCTCGGCGCTGGTGGGCATCTACACGCTGGCCGGCGGCACCGACTTCCTGCGCGGCGAGATCCTCGACCTCGGCTTCGGCCCGCTCGGCACGCTGCTGATGATGATGGGCATCCTGATCGTGCTCGGCTGCTTCATCGACTGGATCGGCATCGCGCTGCTCACCATGCCGATCTTCGTGCCGATCATCAAAAGCCTCGGCTACGACCCGGTCTGGTTCGGCATCCTGTTCTGCATGAACATGCAGCTCTCCTACCTCTCGCCGCCATTCGGCCCGGCCGCCTTCTACCTGAAGGGCGTGGCGCCGCCGGAAGTGTCGCTGAGCGACATCTTCGCCGGGGTGTGGCCGTTCATCCTGCTCCAGATCGTGGCGCTGGGCGCGGTGATCGCTCTGCCCGAGATCGCCATGTGGCTCCCGGCCCATACCCAGTGAGGGCGTCCATGACCGACACCAGCGGCGTCCTCGCCGAAGAGGCCCACGGGGCGGTGCGCCGCCTCACCCTCCTGCGGCCGCTGCGCCGCAACGCCATGGACGGCGCGCTGGTGGAGGCGCTCGCCGCGGCGCTCCGGCGCCTCGACCGGGACGAAGGCGTGCGGGCGGTCGTCCTCGACGGCGCCGCCCCCGGCTTCTGCGCCGGCAGCGACCTCAAGTACATCAGCGCCCTCGAGCTCGACGCCATGCGCCGCTTCGAGCAGGCCTGCGGCGACCTCGGCCGGCTCATGAGCTTCCTGTCGAAGCCGGTGGTGGCGGCGGTGGAGGGCTTCGCCATCGGCGGCGGCCTCACCCTCGCCGCCTGCTGCGACCTGGTGGTGGCGGCGAAGGGCTCGCGCTGGAGCCTGCCGGAGGTGCCGATCGGCTGGCTCACCCCCTGGGGGCTGAAGGCGCTGGTGGCGCGCGTCGGCTTCGTGCGCGCCCGCACCCTGTGCTTCTGCCTGGAAGCCCTGTCCGGCGAGGAGGCCGTCGCCATGGGCCTTGCCGACCGGCTGGCGGGCGACGGCGAGGCGCTCGCCTCGGCCCTGCGCCACGCGGCGCTGCTCGCCGATCTGCCGCCGCCCGCGGTCGCCGCCACCAAGCGCTTCTTCGCCCGCCACGTGATGGCCGAGGGCGAGGCCATGGACGTGGAGGCGAGCCTCCTGTTCGCGGCCAACTGCGCCGCCCCCGCCGCCCGCGCCACCTTCGACACGTTCCGCGCCAAAGCCCTGTGAGGATGCCATGCTGCTCGACCTGTCCGACGACGAGACCCTGCTGAAGTCGAGCCTGGAGGCGTTCGCCCAGCAGGTGCTCGCCCCCCGCGTCAAGCCGTTCGTGGACCGCCACGAATTCCCGGCCGAGCTGGTGCGGGAGTTCCTCGCCCTCGGCTTCATGGGCACCGCCTATGACGAGGCCTATGACGGCGGCGGAATGGGCACGCGCGGCGCCGCCATCGTCGCCGAGACCCTGGCCCGGGTGGAGCCCGGCTTCGCCGCCATCTATCTGTGCAACAGCGCGCCGATGACGGTGATCGCCCGCTACGGCTCGCCGGAGCAGAAGCAGAAATGGCTCGCCCCGCTGTGCCGCGGCGAGATGGTGGCCTCGTTCGGCGTCACCGAGCCCCATGGCGGCTCGGACGTGGCGGCGACCCGCACCCGGGCGGTGGAGGACGGCGACGATTTCGTGCTCACCGGCGCCAAGATCTTCTCGACCAACGGCGGCACGCCGCTCCATGGCCTCTCCACCATCATCGCCGTGACCGACCCGGAAAAGGGCGCCAGGGGCCTGTCGACCTTCGTGGTGCCGGTCGGCACGCCCGGCTTCCGGGTGGGCAAGGCGGGACGCAAGATCGGCTGGCGCATCGCCGATTCGGTCGAGCTCTACCTCGACGAATGCCGCATCCCCAAGGCCAACATGGTGGGCAACCGGGGCGACGGGCTGAAGCAGATCCTGACCACGCTGTCCATCGGCCGCATCCTGGTGGCGGCGACCGGCCTCGGCCTCTCGCGCAAGGCCGTGGACCTCGCCCGCGCCTATGCGGCGGAGCGCAAGGTGGGCGGCGCGCCGATCCTCGCCAACCAGGGCGTCGCCTTCCCGCTCGCGGACGCGCTGACCAAGATCCATGCGGCCGAGCTGATGGTGCGCAACGCCGCCGCCATCGCCGACGCCGGGCGGCCGTTCCGCACCGAGACCTCGATGGTGAAGCTGTTCGCCAGCGAGATGGCGAGCGAGATCGCCGACATCGCCATCCAGGTGCACGGCGGCTACGGCGTGTTCGAGGAGTTCGACGTCTCCGGCCTGCTCGGCGAGGCCAAGGTGCTGCGGATCGTCGAAGGTACGAGCGAGGTCCAGCGCCTCATCATCGCCCGCGAGCTGGCGGGCTGACCGCCCGCGCGCCGGGCCGCCGTCACCCCGCGCCGGCGGCGCGCCGCGCCCGCGGATGCGCCGCGACGAGGGCGCGCGCGGCATCGCCCGCGGCGTCGAACCAGCTCGCATCCCGGTGCAGGAGGGAGGCGGAGAAGGCACCGTCCAGCAGCAGCAGGATATGCCGCGTCAGGGCCTGGGGGGCCTCGAAGCCCGCCTGCGCGAGCTCGCCCGCCAGCCAGTCCGCGAACGCGCTCTTGTGGCGGGCGCCGATCTTCACCGCCGGATGGCCGGGCATGGCGGCGAGCTCCGCCGTCGTGCGCAGGAAGCCGCAGCCCTTCCACTTCGGGTGCCGCGCGCTGCGCCCGAGGGCGGCGAAGACCGCGGCGACCTTCTCGCCCGGCCCGCCCTCGGCGGCGGCGAACCAGTCCGCCATCTGCTTCAGGTTGGGCTGGTCGCGGGCATCGAGATAGGCGGCGACGAGCTGGTCCTTGCTCTCGAAATGATAATAGAGCGTGCGCTTGGTGACCCCGGCCGCCTCGGCGACGGCATCGACGCTCACGCGGCCGATCCCCTCGGCATAGAACAGCTTCGAGGCGGCCTTGATGATGCGCTCGCGGGTGCCCGACGGCTTCGGCATCGCTCCAATGTATACTGACGAGTGAGTATACTCAACGGCGGTCCCCGCCCATCCTCGCTTCGACACCGATCAAGAGGAGCGGGACCATGACGCAACCTGTTCTCATGGAGCTGGATGGGACGATCGCGACGCTGACGCTCAACCGTCCGGAAAAGCTCAACGCGCTCAACTACGAAACCATCGATGCGCTGCTGGAGCGCCTCGACGCGATCGACGCCGACGACGGCATCGCCGGCGTCATCCTCACCGGCGCGGGAGACCGCGCCTTCTCGGCGGGCGGCGACATCCCCGAGTTCTCGCGCTCGGTGGCCGAGAGCCCCGAGGCCGCGCTCAGGGACTTCGTCGCCCGGGGCCAGCGCCTCACGGCGCGCATCGAGGCCTTCCGCAAGCCCGTCGTGGCGGCGGTGAACGGCCTGGCCTATGGCGGCGGGTGCGAGGTGACGGAGGCGGCGCCGCTCGCCATCGCCAGCGACCGGGCGATGTTCGCCAAGCCCGAGATCCGCCTCGGCATGCCGCCCACCTTCGGCGGCACCCAGCGCCTGCCGCGCCTCGCCGGCCGCAAGCGGGCCATGGAGCTGCTGCTCACCGGCGCGCCGTTCCCGCCCGCGCGGGCGCTGGAGCTGGGCCTCGTCAACGCCGTCGTGCCGCACGACGCGCTGCTGCCGGCGGCGCGCGCCCTGCTGGCGCGCATCCTGGTGCATTCCCCGCTCGCCGTCGCCACCATCCTCACGGCGGTGACGCGCGGCATCAACCTGCCCATCGCCGAGGGGCTGCTGGTGGAGGCGGAGCAGTTCGCCCGCATGGCGCCCACCGCCGACCTCCGCGAGGGGCTCGACGCCTGGATCGCCCGGCGCGCGCCGGAGTATCCGGGCCTCTGGTCGGCCGTGGCGGGCGGCTGAGCCATGGCCGGCCATACCAGCTTCAACCGCTCGGTGTTCGAGGCCTTCCGCGCCGACGACCGGCCGGGACCGGTGCACATGCTGAACCTCGTCCGGCTGCGCCTCCAGGCCGTGTACAAGGACGGGCGCACGGCCACCGGCCTCGAGGCCTACCGCACCTATGGGTGGCTGAGCGCGCCGGTTCTGGCCCGGCTTGGCGGCCGCATCGCCTGGCGCGGCGGCTTCGAGCTCAACCTGGTGGGTCCGGCGGGCGCGTCCTGGGACATCGCCTTCATCGCCGAGTATCCGAGCCCAGCCGCGTTCGTGGGCATGTTCGCCGATCCGCGCTACCGCGAGGCCATGGTGCACCGGCAGGCGGCCGTGGCGGACAGCCGGCTGATCCGCTTCCGCGCCCTGCCGGCGGGCGCCGGCTTCGCCGGCTGACCGGGCGCGGCCCGCGCCTCAATGGGCCGCAGGCGCGGGCTCGGCCGGCGGGGCGGCGGACAGGAGGAGGATCTCCGCCAGCGCCACCAGAGGCGGCAGCAGGAAGCACCACGCGCCCGCCGCCCGGTAGAGCAGCGCGGCCACCGCGCAGCCGCCGCAGAAGCTGGTGAAGAAGATCGCGAACCGGCGCAGCCGCTGGCGCACCGGCGCCGGGTCGACCCCGGCCGGCGGCCGGACCGCCTGCGTGAGGTCGAGCAGGACCTGCGTCATGGTGCCGGTCATCACGGTGGAGGGCGGGGCGTCGGTGAGGTGGGTGCGATGCAGCGCGTTCTGCAGCGCCATGGCGCTCACCAGCGTCATGCCCATCATCACCGCGTTGGGCGTGTCGGCGGCGAGCGGCAGGCCGAGCTGGATCGCCACCAGGCCGGCATGGGCGAGCAGGACCAGCTTGGCGGCCATGAGGACGCGGAAGTCGTCGATCCCGCGCCGCGCCAGCGCCTGGCTGAGCAGCCGCGCGACGACGACCACGACGCAGAACACCGGCACGGCGATGATCTTCGAGAGGCCCGGCATGCGGCCGTCCGCCAGCGCCGCCGCGAAGGTGACGAGATTGCCGGTGACGTGCGCCGCGAACAGCCCGTGCAGGGCCACGAAGCCCGCCGTGTCCACGAAACCGGCGTTGAAGCACAGGAGGCTGGGCAGAAGATACTTCATGTCGGCTCGATCCGTCCCTCTCCCGTCCGGCCCGGCGGCGCGCTCGCGCCCGACTTGCCAATCGCCCGGCCAGCCGCCACACAATGGCGCGGCGCGACCTCTCCCGCGCCCGCCCCGGCGGCTCAGGCCGGCCCGGCGCCCTGCGAGAGCGAGTGCCCGATGACCCGCGATCTCGGCCCCCCGCCCGACGATGCCGTCCCGCTGCTCGGCGAGGAGGACGTGCGGGAGATCGTCAGGCTGCTCGGCGACGTGATTGTCTCGCGGCAGGATTTCTCAAGCGTAAAGCGGCAGCTGGTCGAGGGCATCTGCCGGCTCATCGACGCCGACGCCTGGACCTGGAGCCTCGGCTGCTTCGCCGAGCCGGGCGCGCAGCCGGTCTATCTCGGCATGGCGCACGGCGGCTTCGACGACGCCCGCTACACGCGCCTGCTGCTGGCCGCCGGCCACCCGGACATGGCGTGGACCTCGGAGAAGCTGCTCGCCGAGATGCGGGCGAAGGACGCCCACGTCACGCGCCTCAGGCAGCAGGTGGTGGACGAGGCGACGTTCGTCGCCTCGGGCGTGGACGCACACCTGCGCGAGGCCGACATCGGCCCGTTCATCTTCTCGCTGCGGCCCATCGACGGCCGGGCGGTCAGCATCATCGCCTTGTACCGGCGCCAGGGCGCGCCGGACTTCTCGGAACGGGAAGCGCGCATCGCCCACATCCTTCTCACCGAGCTGCCGTGGCTGCACGAGCAGGGATGGCCGCAGGACCGCGGCGCCTCGGTGCCGCGCCTCTCGCCCCGGCTGCGGCTGGTGCTGAACCTCCTGCTCGACGGGCGCACGCGCAAGGAGATGGCGGCGAGCCTCTCCTTGTCCGAGCACACCGTCGCCCAGTACCAGAAGGCGCTCTACCGGCATTTCGGCGTCGGCTCCCACGCCACGCTGCTGCGGCGCTTCCAGATGGGCGACGGCGGCGACCGCTGAGGCCCGTGCCGGTCGGCACCGACGCCGCTGCCGCGCGCGCCGTGCCGCCGCGCGGACCGTGGCCGTCTCAGGCCGCCTGCGCGGCGCTCTTGTGCAGCTGGGCCAGCCGGCCGCGCGCATGCACCAGCGGATGGCGCGCCTCGAACGCCGCGCCATCCTCCACCTTGGCGATCACCACCAGATGGTCGCCGGCATCGATCATCTCGTGCACCGTGCATTCGGCATAGGCGACCGCGTGGTCGGCGAGGATCGGCGCGCCGTGCGCCCGCTCCGAGGGCTGCCAGGGGAGCCCGGCGAACTTGTCCGCCGACCGCGAGGCGCAGGCATAGGCGACGTCGCCGCCGTTCTCCGCCAGGAAGTTCACCACGAACGATCCGCGCTCGCGCAGCACCGGCAGCGTGCCCGAGCCCTTGCCGATGCACACCAGCAGCATGGCCGGCTCCAGCGACACCGAGCACACCGCGCTGCAGGTGAGCCCGCGCGGATTGCCCTCGCCGTCGAGCGCGGTGACCACCGAGACCCCGGTGGGAAAGGACGACATGATGGACTTGAACAGGGGCGACTCCATGGGGAGGACCTCGTTCTATTGATCAGTAAGTAAGGGATAAGCCAGGTCGCCGCACCTGTCAAGGCGCGGAGGGCCTCGGGTCGAGCCGAGGGCCTGCGCGGAGGGAAGCGGGTAAGACGGCTGCGGGATGGGCCCTCCGATCAAGTCGGAGGGCGACGGGGGTGGAGGCGGAAACGGCGGCTGCGAAGGGGCGACGGGGCGCGGCGCCCGCCCCTCACCGCCGGGGGAACAGGCGACTGGCGGCAGCGCCGGAGCGCTGCCCGATCGGCCTGCGGTGCAGGCTGGTGGGCGCGTGCTCTAGCCGGCGCGGCGCGCCAGCGCGGCGCGGGAGAGGGCGCCGCCGCCGATCCGCACCGCCCCGCCGCCGACATGGACGCCGGCGATGCGGCCGTCCGCGACGTCGACGGACAGGTCCACCAGGCTCGGGCGTCCCATGTCCTCGCCCTGGCGGATGGCGAACAGGTTCTCCCCCTCGGCAAGGGTGCGCAGCCCGGCGAGATAGGCGGCGAGCGCCACCGCCGCGACCCCGGTGGCCGGGTCCTCCGGGATGCCCATGGCAGGGGCGAACATGCGCGCGGAAATGTCCGTGCCCGCGCCCCAGTCCTCCATGGTCAGCGCATAGAGGTGGGGCGCCGGCCCCTCCGCGATCTCCGCCTGCCACAGCGCGCCGTCGAGGCGGATGCGGGCCAGCGCGGCCCGGTCGCGAACCGGGACGAAGGTGAAGGGCACCCCGCCGGAGCAGCAGGCGGGGGCGACCGGGCCGTCGCGCACGTCGCCGGGGGCAAGGCCGAGCAGCCGCGCCAGGAGGTCGGCGGGCGGCGCGTCGGCCACCCGCTCCGGGATCTTCGGGCTGGAGAGCACCGCCCGGGGCGCGCCCGCGCCGGCGAGGATGCGCACCGGCACCGGGCCGATCCGCTCGTGCAGCACGATGCGCGCGCCGCCGGACAGAGCGTGCAGCACCAGGGCCGTGCCGATGGTGGGATGGCCGGCGAAGGGCAGCTCCGAGAGCGGCGTGAAGATGCGCACCGCATGGCCTTCCTCCCCCGCGGGCGGCGGCGAGACGAAGGTGGTCTCGCTGAGGTTCAGCTCGCGGGCGATGGCCTGCATCTCGCCGTCCGAGAGCCCCTCGGCCTGCGTGAACACGGCGAGCGGGTTGCCGCCGAACGGGGTGTCGGTGAACACGTCCACGAGCACGTAGGACAGATCGTCGGGAGCGGGCATGGCGGTCTCGCGGGGAAAGAGGCGTCTTCGGGAGCGCGCTTGAGACGCGCAGGTCGGACAGTCCTTGTCGGCCGTTGTCATCGTTCGCGACGTCATGCCCCGGACAAGCCGGGGGATGACGGTGGTCAAAGGAGGCACAGGGCGCGGCACCCACCAAGCCGCCGTCATGCTCCGACTTGATCGGAGCATCCAAGCAACCTCCCCGCCCCGAGCCCGGCCGACAGATGGGCCCTCCGGTCGAGCCGGAGGGCGACGGCGGCTGGTCGGGCAACGGGGCGCGCAAAACGCTCTCCGACGTCATGCCCCGGCCTGTCCGGGGCATCCACTCTACCGTTTGCCCTGCGCCTCGATCCCGAGCACCGTCAAGGCCGCGGGGTGGATCCCCCGGACAAGCCGGGGGATGACGGTGGTCAAAGGAGGCACAGGGCGCGGCACCCACCAAGCCGCCGTCATGCTCCGACTTGATCGGAGCATCCAAGCAACCTCCCCGCCCCGAGCCCGGCCGACAGATGGGCCCTCCGGTCGAGCCGGAGGGCGACGGCGGCTGGTCGGGCAACGGGGCGCGGAAAACGCTCTCCGACGTCATGCCCCGGCCTGTCCGAGGCATCCACTCTACCGTTTGCCCTGCGCCTCGATCCTGAGCGCCGGCAAGGCCGCAGGGTGGATCCCCCGGACAAGCCGGGGGATGACGATGGGGCTGACCGCGTCGGGCTGCGACAAGGACAGCGCGGTTCATGCGGCGCTCTAGCCGGCCGGCGCGCCGGTCTCGATGCCCTCGTGGTCGAGGATGGCCTGGCGCCAGCGGGCGGGGATCTCGCTGCCCTTGCCGGTGGCCTGGTCCACATGCACATGGACGCCGCTGCCCTCGGCGATCAGCGCGCCATCGGACAGGCGCGTGAGCGTGAAGGCCCAGCCGGCGCTCGACCGCTTGATCCACGGCACCTTGATGGCGATGCGGATGTCGTCGTCGAAGCGCCCCACCGCCCGGTAGCTCACCAGGATCTCGGCCAGCACCCAATGGTCGAGGTCGCGCGGGATCGCCATGCCGGTGACCGACTTGTAGTAGAGGATGCGCGCTTCCTCGACATACTTGACGATGTTGGCGTTGTTCAGGTGTCCCGAGGCGTCGAGGTCGCTGAAGCGGACCTTGATGTCCAGCGTGACCGGGGCTCCCGGCACCGGGGCGCCGGCGCCGCCTGCCGCTCCCTCCATCGTCGCTCCCTCCATGGCCGCTCAGACCGCCTTCGGCGTCATGCGGCGCGCGCCCTTGGTGGAGCCCGCCTCCTTGCGACGCGCGCGCTCCAGCTCCGCCTCCTGGGTGAAGTGGGAGAAGACGTGGGCCATGAAGTGATACTCGAACGCCTCGCGCTGGCCCATGATGTCGAGCGTGCGGTTGATCGAGGCCTTGGTCAGCTCCAGCGACACCGGCGGCTGGGCGGCGATCTTCAGCGCGAGCGCCTTGGTCTGCGCATCCAGCTGGTCGCGCGGCACCACCCGGTTGACGAAGCCCAGCTGCTCGGCGCGGCGCGCGTCCACCACGTCGCCGGTGAACAGGAACTCCTTGGCGCGGCGGGCGCCCATGTCCCACGGCTCGAACAGCATCTCGCCCACGGCGCAGAAGCGGCTGAGCACCGGCATGCCGAACTTCGCGTCCTCCGAGGCGACGATGAGATCGCACATGGCCGCCCCCATCATGCCGGCGGCGAGGCAGTAGCCGTGCACCTGGGCGATGGTCACCTTGCGGGTGTTGCGGATGGCGAGGCACTTGTCGAAATACATCTTGCGCTCGGTCTCGAGCCGGCGCTCGGGGGTCGCGTACATGGCCGCGACCTCGGGCACGAAGTCGATGTCGGAGACGTCGTGGCCGGAGGAGAAGGAGGGGCCCTCGCCGCTCAGGACGATGACGCGGACCTCGGGGTCCTCGTCCGCCGCCATCATGGCATCGTGAAGCTGCTGGATCATCTCCAGATTCTTGGCATTGTGCTTCTCGGGGCGGTTGAGGCTGATGCGCGCGATCGGCCCCTCGCGCCACGTCTTCACGAACTCGGTCGGGGCGGTCGAGGCCTGGGCGAGCGTCATGGAAGGCTCCTTGTCCGGATTCTGAATTTTACTGTACCATTAGTAAGTAGGTCGTCAAGCCGCCGCGGCGGTCATCGGAGACAGGCAGATGGGATCGAACGCAGCCGCTTACTTCGAGGCGCTCGCAACGGAAATGGCCGACTGGCGCCACACGCTGCACCAGCATCCCGAGCTCGCCTATGAGGAGCGCTGGACCGCCGATTTCGTCGCCGACAAGCTCAGGAGCTTCGGCTACGCGCCCGAGCGCGGGCTCGGCGGCACCGGCGTGGTGGCGAGCCTCACCCGCGGCGCCGGCCCTTCCGTGGGCCTGCGCGCCGACATGGACGCGCTGCCGATCCACGAGCAGACCAACCTGCCCTACGCCTCGCGCATCGCCGGCAGGATGCACGCCTGCGGCCACGACGGGCACATGACCATGCTGCTCGCCGCCGCCCGCTACTTCGCCGAGAACCCGCCGGCCGCGGGCACCATCCGCTTCATCTTCCAGCCGGCGGAGGAGGGCGCGGGCGGCGCCAAGGCGATGATCGATGACGGCCTGTTCGCCCGCTTCCCGGTGGAGCGGGTGTTCGGGCTGCACAACTGGCCGGGCCAGGAGAAGGGCTCGTTCGCCGGCCGCGCCGGCCCGCTGATGGCGGCCTACGACATCTTCGACATCACCCTTTCCGGCCGCGGCGCCCATGCCGCCATGCCGCACCAGGGCACGGACCTGCTGCTCGCCGCCGCCCAGCTTCAGACCCAGCTCCAGTCCATCGTCGCCCGCTCGCTCGACCCGCTGGAGAATGCGGTGGTGTCGGTGACCCAGATCCACGGCGGCGACGCCTACAACGTGCTCCCGTCCGAGGTGGTGATGCGCGGCTGCACGCGCCATTTCACCCTCGCCGCGCAGGACCTGATCGAACAGCGCATGGGCGACATCTGCCGCGGCGTCGCCGCATCGTTCGGCTGCGAGGTGAGGCTCGCCTACGACCGGCGCTATCCGGCCACCGTGAACGCCGCCGCCGAGCTCGGCCTCGCCGCCGCGGCGGCCCGCGCGGCGGGCGCGGCCTCCGTCGCCACCGAGGTCGCGCCCTCCATGGTGTCGGAGGACTTCGCCTTCATGCTGAGGGAGAAGCCGGGCTGCTACCTGTGGCTCGGCACCGGGCCCATCGAGGGCGGCAAGTCGCTCCACAGCCCCACCTTCGACTTCGACGACGGCGTGCTGGCGCTCGGCGCCACCTGGTGGGTGGAGGTGGCGCGCCAGGCGCTCAGGGCCTGAGGCCCCGCCGCCCGCGCTCCAGCCCGGCGCAAGACTTATTGATCGATCTCGGGCTCGACCAGACGCGCGAGGTTGCGCAGCGATTCCTGCCAGCCGAGATGGCAGGCCTCAGGCGGGATCAGGTCCGGCACGCCGGCCTGCTCGATCTCCACCTCGGTGCCCACCGAGACCTTCCTCAGCACCACCGTGACCTGCATATCGCCGGGCAGGTTGGGATCATCGAAGCGGTCCGTGTAGCGCAGCCGCTCGCCGGGAACGAGTTCGAGATAAGTTCCGCCGAAGACGTGGCTCTGGCCGGTGGTGAAGTTGCGGAACGACATCCGGAACGTGCCGCCGACGCGCACGTCGAGATGCTCCACGGTGCAGACGAATCCGTTGGGCGGCAGCCACTTGGCGAGCGCGTCCGCCTCGGTGAAGGCACGATAGAGCTTCTCGGGACGGGTCGGGAAGACCCGGTGCAGGCGAAGGGTGCTTGGCATTGGCGCTCATCCTCATGGATCGGCGGAACGACGGCGCGCCGTCCGGGCGCGGGTCACGGACCGGGGCAGGCCGCGCCTGTGCGCAGCCCATCGCCGGTCCATGGCCCAAGGACGCCTGGCGCATCCTCGATCCGACACCGCACGCTTCCTGGAATTCAGATTCGGATCAGCGCCGCGGCGTCCCTGCCGCGGCGCCCGCCTGCTCCGCCAACCAGGCGACCAGCCCGTCCGGCGTCAGCGGCCGCGAGAACAGGTAGCCCTGGACGACCGAGCACCCCAGCTCCACGAGGAAGCGGCGCTGCGGCTCGGTCTCCACCCCCTCGCAGACCACGTCGAGGCCGAGACTCTGGCCGATGCCGATCACCGCCCGGACAAGGGCCTGGGCGTTCCCGTCCTGCTCGAAGTGCTGCATGAAGCTGCGGTCGATCTTCAACTCGCTGATCGGCAGGCGGGAGATGTTGGAAAGGCTGGAAAATCCGGTGCCGAAATCGTCCATGGACAGGCCGACGCCGAGGTCCCGCACCGCGCGCACAGTCTCCAGCGTCCGGCCGCCCCGATCCACCATGATGCTCTCGGTGATCTCCACCGTAAGGCACCGCGGCGGCAGGCCGTACCGGTCGAGCACGCCGGCGATGAAGCCCGGCAGCGCGCTGTTTCGGAAGTGCAGCGCCGACAGGTTCACCGAGACGGTGGGGATGTCGATCCCCATGGCGCGCCACAGCGCCAGCTGCCGGCAGGCCTCGCCGAGCGACCAGGTGCCGATGGCCTCGATCTGGTCGGTCTCCTCGGCGACCGGAATGAACTTGTCCGGCGCGATCCGGCCCAGCGTCGGATGCGTCCATCGGGCCAGCGCCTCGACCCCGTGAAGCGCCCTGCTCTCCGGCGCGAGCTGGGGCTGATAGTGCAGCTCCAGCGCATTCCCCGCGATGGCCTCGCGCAGGGCGTTGCCCAGATGGAGACGCTGCTGGAGCGCGGCGTCCATCTCCGGGCTGAAGAAGTGGATGGTGCCCCGCTGCGTCTTCTTCGCCTCAGACAGGGCGGCGCCGGCATGCTGGAGCAGCGTCTCGCCGTCGCCGCCGTTCTCAGGGCAGAGGCTGATGCCGATGCTCGCCGACTTGGCGAGCGTGACGCCGGAAAGGTTGAAGGGCTCGCTCAGGGCCGCCAGCGCCCTCCGCGCCTCGGCCGCCGCCCGCGCCGCGGTGCAGCCCGGCAGAACCATCAGGAACTCGTCGCCATTGAAGCGATAGACCGCGTCCGCGCCGTGGAACAGCCGCTGCAGCCGGCGCGCCACCTCCATCAGCATCTGGTCGCCCGCGCTGTGGCCGAGGGTCTCGTTCACGTCGTTGAAGCGGTCCACGTCGAGGAAGAAGAAGGCGACGCCCTCCTCCGACGCCTCGCGCAGCTGGCCTTCGATATCCTCGTGAAACCGGCTCCGGTTGGGCAGGCCGGTCAGCGGATCGAAATGGGCGAGCTGCGCGATCTGCTGGTTGGCCTCGTGCTGCTCGATGGCGATCATGCACAGGTGCAGGCAGGTGGCGACGATCTGCTCGTGCCAGGCGCTCGGACCGCGATTTTCGGAATAGTAGAAGGCGAAGGTGCCGACCACGCGCCCCGATCGCGCCTTGATGGGCGACGACCAGCAGGCCTTGAGGCCGGGCGGCAGGCCGAGATCGAGAAACGGCGCCCAAAGGGGGTCGCTGGCGATATCGGTCACCTGGACCGGCTCGCCGCGATAGGCCGCCGTTCCGCAGCTGCCGCAGCAGGGACCGATCTCGGCGCCGTTGATCGCATCGCTGAAGGACGCGGGCAGGCTCGGTGCGGAGAGCGGCCGCAGCCTGCGCTCCGCATCCACGAGGATGAAGGAGCAGACCACCTCCGGCGCCAGGGCCTCGACCTGCCGGCAGAGGAAGTCGCCCACGTCGCGCAGCGAGGCCGCGCTGGTCAGCGCCTCGAGCATCTCCCGCCGCAGGGTCTCGATCTGCTTGTCCTTGGTGATGTCCTCCATCACCAGAACGATGTTCCGGACGCTTCCGTCCTCCGCCCGGACGGCGCTGACCGAGACCAGCGTGAGGATGTCCCGTCCCCATTTGTCGCGGGCGAGAAACTCGTCGTGGAAGGAATCCCCGCTGGCCGCCCGCCGGCGGAGTCGCGCCAGCGCCTCCTGGTCGGTCTGCGGCCCCTCCAGCACCTCCGTGGGCACGCGCCCCACGATCTCTGCCTGGGTGTAGCCGAACAGCTCGGTGAAGGCCGGATTGGCGTAGATGGCGCGCCTGTTCTCATCGAGCAGGAGCAAGGCCCGGTCGGTGGCATTCGCCACCAGCGAAAGGCGGCGCAATTGCTCGCGGGATTCCAGATCCTCGGCGGCATCGTGCAGCACCGTCACCCGGTGCGGCGCCCCGCCCACCTGCAAGATGGCCTCGGACAAGGCCGCCCAGCCCTCGCTGCCGTCATGGCGCCGGATGCGGACCTGGCGATGCTCGGCCGCCTCGCCGAACTCGACCAGCAGCGGCCCGTCGCCGACGGCGTCGGCGACGCGGACGATCTCTCCCGGCGCATCGGGAAGAGCGACGATGAGCTTGTCCCGCCGGTCTGCCGTCATCCCTTCGGACCACCCTCACGGAAGGCGGTCAGTCTATGCCACATGGCGCTCCTGGTCTATGTCGTCGTTGCGTCGGCGGCGGTCGCCACCGCGGGGGCCGGGCGCTCGCGGATAGAACCGGGGAAAACCGAGCCTATGATGGCCCGATGCTCATCAGGCTGGCGTTTCCGCCCGCGGCGGCGGTGTTGATGGATGTCGAGACCTCCTCGATCAGCCAGTTGAGGCAATAGGCGTCGGGATCGTCGAGCAGGTCCTGCGTCGAGGCGGATTGAGCCAGAACCAGCGGACCGGCGAGGGTGGCGATCTTGCGGTTCACCGCACGGACGCGCTCGGCCTCGCCCTCGATGAGCGCCCCCGCGAACGGCCCGCCGGCCTGCCAGTCCGAACTCAGCCTTATGCGGGCAGCGACGGCGGGCGGAAGATCGGCAAGCGCGCCGTGCAATCCGGGCCCGGCGTCGATGGCCACGCGATTGCCGGTCGCGAGAGCCGCGGCGATCTGGCGGTAGAGGCCCCGCTCGGTCTGCGGAACGAGGAGGATGAGGCCGCGCGGGTGGAGAGCGTAGAGGTTGCGCTCGCCTTCCGGGCCGGCGAGCTCCTTCTCCACCCCGAGCGCGGAGCGCGCCGCGAACTCGCGCGCCGCGCTCGCCTCCGTGCGCAGGCCCTTGCGGCCGAGCCAGGCCGCGAAATCGCGCAAGGCCGGATCGGTGTGCGCCGTGCCCTGCAGAAGCGGCACCGGCGCCTTGCGCACGAGACGCCCCACATAAAGCGGGCCGCCAGCCTTCGGCCCGGTTCCCGACAGGCCCCGGCCGCCGAACGGCTGCACGCCGACCACGGCGCCGATGATGTTGCGGTTGACGTAGAGATTGCCGGCCTTGATGCGGCTCGTCACGTGGGCGATCGTCTCGTCGAGGCGCGTATGGAGGCCGAAGGTCAGGCCGTAGCCCGAGGCGTTGATGTCGTCGATCAGCCGGTCCAGCTCGTCCCGGCGATAGCGGATGACATGAAGCACCGGCCCGAACACCTCCCGCTTGAGGTCCGAGAGGCTTCGCAGCTCGATGATCGTCGGCGGAACGAAGGTTCCGCGCGCGGCGGCGGCGGGCAGGTCGAGCTGCTCCACCGCGCACCCAAGGCCGCGCATGCGCGCGATGTGCGCGTTGATGTCGCCCCTGGCGCCTTCCGAGATGACGGGCCCGACATCCACGCTCAGCCGATCGGTGCGTCCGACCGCAAGCTCCTTCAGCGCGCCCTTGAGCATGCGCAGCGTCCGGTCGGCCACCTCCTCCTGCAGGCAGAGGACGCGAAGCGCGGAACAGCGCTGGCCGGCGCTGTCGAACGCCGAGGCAATGACGTCCGGGACCACCTGCTCGGCGAGCGCCGACGAATCCACGATCATGCCGTTCTGACCGCCGGTCTCGGCGACCAGCGGGATCGGCTTGCCGGTGGAGGACAGGCGCTCCGCCAGCACCGCCTGGATGAGGCGCGCCACCTCGGTCGAGCCCGTGAACATCACGCCCGCCGTCTCCGGCGCCGCGATGAGCGCGGATGCGAAGCGCCCGCTGCTGGGCACGAACTGGAGCGCGCCGCGCGGCACGCCGGCCTCGTGCAGGATCCGAACGCCCTCGAACGCGATCAGCGGGGTGGCGCTGGCGGGCTTCGCCATGACCGGATTGCCGGCGACGAGCGCGGCCGCGACCTGGCCGGTGAAGATGGCCAGCGGGAAGTTCCACGGACTGACGCAGACGATGGGGCCGAGCGGGGCGTGCGACGGCCCCAGCGTCCGGCGCGCCTGGTCGGCGTAGTAGCGGAGGAAGTCGATGGCCTCGCGCGCTTCCCCGACGGCGTTCGCCGCCGACTTGCCCGCCTCGCGCATGAGGATGCCCATGAGGGCTTCCATGCGCGACTGCATGATGTCGGCGGCGCGCTCCAGGCATGCGGCGCGCGCGTCGGGCGGCACCGCCGCCCATTGCGGCGCGCCCTCGGCGGCGAGGCGCGCCACGTGCGCGGCGGCATCGAGGGGCAGCTCCGTCACCATGCCCACGGCATCCGTGTGATCCGCCGGGTTCAGGATCGCGCGGGCGTCGCCCGCATCGGCGCCATCCGAAAGCAGCGGGACCGCGTGCAGGCCCAGGCGGGCGCCCGCGCCGAGCACGCCGGAGAGCCGTGCGAGCGAGGGCTCGTCGGACAGGTCGATGCCTTCGGAATTTTGCCGCTCGTGCCCGAAGAGCGCGCCGGGACGCGCGATCTGGTCGTGCGGCGCCCCGATGACCGGCATCCCCCGGACCAGGTCCGCGGGATCGACGATCAGGTCGTCGACCGGCACGTTCGGGTCCGATATCCGGTGGACGAACGAGGAGTTCGCGCCATTCTCCAGGAGCCGCCGCACGAGATAGGCCAGCAGCGTCTCGTGGGTGCCGACGGGCGCATAGATCCGGCATGGCCGGTCGAGATTGTGCGCGCCGACCACCTCGTCATAGAGCGGCTCGCCCATGCCGTGGAGGCACTGGAACTCATACTGGCCGACGCGGAAATCCGGCCCCGCCAGATGATAGATCGTCGCCAGCGTCTGGGCATTGTGGGTGGCGAACTGCGGGAACACCGCGTCGCGCGCGTCCAGCAGCTTTCGCGCGCAGGCGATATAGGCGACGTCGGTGTGGACCTTGCGCGTGTAGACCGGGAAGTCCCTCAGCCCGTCCACCTGCGCCCGCTTGATCTCGGCATCCCAATAGGCGCCCTTGACCAGCCGCACCATGATGCGGCGCTCGGCGCGCCGGGCGAGATCGATGACATGGTCGAGCGCGAAGGGGCAGCGCTTGCCATAGGCCTGGACCACGAAGCCCAGGCCGTCCCACCCCTTGAGGCTCTCGTCGAAGCTGAGGTCCTCGAGGATGTCGAGCGAGAGCTCCAGGCGGTCCGCTTCCTCCGCATCGATGTTGAGGCCGATATCGTATCGGCGTGCCAGGACGGCGAGGTCGCGCACGCGCGGCAGCAGCTCGGCCATCACGCGCTCCGCCTGCGCGCGGCTGTAGCGGGGGTGCAGCGCGGAGAGCTTGATGGAAATTCCCGGGCCTTCGTAGACGCCGCGCTTGTCCGCCGCCGCTCCGATGGCGTGGATGGCGCTCGTGTAGTCCGCAAGGTAGCGCTGCGCGTCGTCGGCCGTGATCGCGGCCTCGCCGAGCATGTCATAGGAATAGCGGAAGCCGCGCGCCTCGAACGGCCCGGCGCGCCTGAGCGCCTCGTCGATGGTCTCGCCGGTGACGAACTGCTCGCCCATCATGCGCATGGCCATGTCCACGCCATGGCGGATGACCGGCTCGCCGCATCTGGCGATCGCCCGGCTCAGCGCCGCGGCAAGGCCGCGGTCGTTGACCGTGGATGTCAGCTTGCCGGTGACGAGCAGCCCCCATGTGGCGGCGTTGACGAACAGCGGGCGGTCGCTTCCGAGGTGGGACTTCCAGTCGCCCGATGAAATCTTGTCGCGGATGAGCGCATCCCGCGTGGCGCTGTCGGGAATCCGCAGGAGCGCTTCGGCAAGGCACATCAGGGCCACGCCTTCCTGGCTGGAAAGCGAATATTCCTGCACCAGCCCCTCGACGCCGTTTCGCCTGTTCCTGCCGCGCATGGCGGTGATGAGCCCTCGCGCGGTCCGGGCGATCGCCTCCTTCGTCTCCGGCGGAAAGGTGGCTGCCGTCAGAAGAGGGGGCACGCACGCGGTTTCCGGACGGCGGCAGGCCGCGGAGATGGCGCGGCGCATGTCGCTCTGCGGCCGGACCGGGGGGGCGAAGCGCGCAAACGGCGCATGGGCATCGGCGTCGGACGGTGAAGTGATCGCGTTCAGCATCGGGCGCACTCAAGGAAAAGCCGGGCCTTGAAGGGGGAGGACGCCGGGCGGGCGGCCGAAGCCGGCGCTTTGCCGCGCCCCGGCGACGTCCACGCTTGCCGATCCCTCCTGCCTCACCCCTTCACGCTAGCACGAGCGCCGTTGCCGTTCAGACTTGATTGTTCGCAGACTGTTCCCATAATGGCTTATAATGACGATGCCATGTGATCCATATGACCACCAATAACAGTTCAAATAGTGAAATCGACTCCTTCGACAGACGGATTCTCGACATTCTCGTCGAGGATGGCCGCATCTCGATCACCGATCTCGCGGATCGGATCGGCCTGTCGAAGACGCCCTGCCTCGCGCGGTTCCGGCGGCTGGTCAGCAGCGGCTACATCGAAGGCTTCAAGGCCGTGCTGAACCCCTCGAAGATGGAGATGGACCACATCGCGTTCACGGAGGTGAAGCTGACGCGCACGCACGAGGAGGCCCTGAAGGAGTTCAATGCGGCCGTCAAGAAGATAAAAGAGGTCGAGGAATGCCACATGATCGCCGGGCGATTCGACTATCTTCTTAAGATCAGGACCAGGGATATTCGGCGGTATCGGATCGTCCTGGCGGAAAATATTTCCTCTCTTCCCTACGTCGCAAACACGTCAACCTACGTCACCATGGAAACCGTGAAGGAATCGGGAGACAGCTTCGCCCCGGCGCGGAAATGACCGCCCCGCGCCACCTGCGGGCGCGGGCTGGACGGATCATCGAAACCGGCCGTCGCGGCGGGCTGCTCAGAACGACCGGGGCAGGCCGAGGACGTGCTCGGCCACATAAGAGAGGATCAGGTTGGTGGAGATGGGCGCCACCTGGTAGAGCCGCGTCTCGCGGAACTTGCGCTCCACGTCGTACTCGCAGGCAAAGCCGTAGCCGCCGTGGAACTGCAGGCAGGCGTTCGCCGCCTCCCAGGATGCCTTGGCGGCGAGGTACTTGGCCATGTTGGCCTGGGTGCCGCAGGGCGCGTGGGCATCGTAGAGCCGGCACGCCTCGAAGCGCATGAGGTTCGCCGCCTCCACCTCGATGAACGCTTCCGCGATGGGGAACTGCACGCCCTGGTTCTGGCCGATGGGCCGCCCGAACACGGTCCGCTCCTTGGCGTAGGCGGAGACCTTGTCGATGAACCAGTAGCCGTCGCCGATGCATTCGGCGGCGATCAGGGTCCGCTCGGCATTGAGACCCGTGAGGATGTACTTGAAGCCCTGCCCCTCCGCGCCGATCAGGTTCTCGGCCGGGATCTCCAGATTGTCGAAGAACAGCTCGTTGGTCTCGTGGTTCACCATGTTGAGGATGGGGCGCACGCTCATCCCGCTCCTCATGGCCTCCGCGAGGTCGACGATGAAGATGGACAGGCCCTCCGACTTCTTCCTCACGTCGGCGAGCGGCGTGGTGCGGGCGAGCAGGATCATCAGGTCGGAATGCTGCACGCGGGAGATCCACACCTTCTGGCCGTTGATGACGTAGCGGTCCCCGGTCCTCACCGCCGTGGTCTTGATCTTGGTGGTGTCGGTGCCGGTGGTGGGCTCGGTGACGCCCATGGACTGGAGGCGCAGCTCACCGGTGGCGATCTTCGGCAGGTACTTGCGGCGCTGCTCCTCCGAGCCGTGCCGCACCAGCGTGTTCATGTTGTACATCTGGCCGTGGCAGGCGCCGGAATTGCCGCCCGCCCGGTTGATTTCCTCCATGATGACCGAGGCCTCGGTGAGGCCGAGCCCCGAGCCGCCATAGGCTTCCGGGATCAGCGCCGCCATCCAGCCGGCCTTGGTGAGCGCGTCGACGAACGCTTCCGGATAGGCGCGGGCCTCGTCCACCTTGCGGTGGTACTCGGCCGGAAAGTCGGCGCACAGCGCCCGCACGGCATCGCGGATGTCCTGGAACTGGTCGCTCCCGATGGTCTGCATCGTCCTGGTCCTCGGCCTTTCTGCCCGGCCTTCCATCGCGGGGACGCGATCGTCGGCTGTTCGATGAGATCGTCATATCGCGTTTTCCTCACGGGAACCGGACTCCGCTTCGCTCGGAAACGCTCCCGGCCGGATCGGGCCAAGGGCCGGCTTGAACATCGCCCGGACCCGACTCCCTCTCCCGTTTGCCGGAGAGGGTTTTGCGGGACGCCCTTCGCTCACGCCGCGCGCGAAGGCCAGGACCGGCAGCGCTCGCGCTCCGCCCCTGCATCAACCCATAATAATTTGATTTATATGTATTTTCACTCCCTCCGACTGCCCGCAACCGGCAGCGCCGCTCATTTAAATTTGTTAGATTGTTGACATTCGTAAAGTCGTCCATACGATCCCATTCCAGACCGCGCAAAGCGGCGAGACAGTTAGGGAGGGTTCATATGCTGGCGGCTTCGCTCGCAATGAACGGCGTCGTCCTGGGGTCCGTGCTGCTCATGTGCAGCCTCGGCCTGACCCTGATCTACGGCGTCGGTCGGATCGTGAATTTCGCCCACGGGGCGCTGTTCAGCCTGGGCGCCATGGCCGGCGTCTGGCTCGCGGGCGCAGGGCTGCCCTTCTGGCTCACGCTCATCCTCGCCCCGCTCGGCGTCGGCCTCATCGGCGTGGTGCTCGACTGGGCGATCCTGGCGCGCATCCGCCACCGGCCCATGGTGGACAGCCTGCTGCTGACCTTCGGCCTCGCGCTCCTCATCACCGGCGTGCTCTACGAGCTGGGCGGACGCAACGTGCAGATCCTGCCGGTGCCGCCGCAGCTCGAAGGCATCGTCGCCGTGGGCGGGGTGACGCTGCCGGTCTACCGCGTGTTCGTCTCGCTGCTGGCGGTGGCGCTCACCGCGGCGCTGCTTCTCTTCCTGCGCAATTCCACCTGGGGCCTCAGGGTGCGGGCCGCCAACGACGACCCCGAGATGGGCGCCTGCCTCGGCATCGACCGCGGCCGGCTCATGCACTCTGTGGTCGGCATCAGCGCCGCGCTCGCCGCCGCCGCGGGAGTGGCCGGCGCGCCCATCTTCACCGCCTTCGCCACCGTCGGCGACAAGATCCTGATCCTCGCCTTCATGACCGTGATCCTCGGCGGCCTCGGCAGCCTGCGCGGGGCGGTGGTGGCGGCCTATGTGGTGGGCCTCATCATCGTCTTCGGCGAGGGCTATTTCGGCGGCCAGCTCGCCCTCATGGCGCTGTTCCTGCTCGTGATGGCCATGCTCATCAAATGGCCGCGCGGCTTCTTCGGAGAGGGGAGGACGGAATGAGCGACCTCGTCGCGACCCCCGCTGTCGAGCGCCGCGCCTCCGGCCGCGGGCTCCTCGTCGCCGGCGCCGCGCTGGTGGTGGTGGCGGGCGCCCTGGTGCCCTTCTGGACCACAAACGCGCCGTTCCTGCTGATGCTCGCCTCGCAGGCGGTGATCGCCGCGATCCTGGCGCTGAGCCTCGACCTGCTGACCGGAAACACCGGCCTGCTCTCCTTCGGCCATGCCGCCTGGTTCGGCTTCGGCGCCTATGTGGCCGGGCTGCTCGCCAAGCTGGTGACGCCGGAGATGCTGATCGTGGTGCCCGCCACCGTGATCGCCGCCGGCCTCACGGCCGCCATCGCCGGCGCGGTGCTGGTGCGCCAGATCGGCAAGACCTTCGCCATCCTCACCCTGGCGCTGAGCCAGATCATGTTCGCCCTCGTGTTCGTCGCCTCGGACATCACCGGCGGCGAGGACGGCCTGCAGGGCGTGCCGGTCATGACCGTGCTCGGCCAGCCCGTGGTGCAGCCCCAGACCTGGTACTGGCTGCTCTACGGCGTGCTGATCGCATCCCTGGCCGCCAGCCTCCACATCCGGCGCTCGCCGCTCGGGCGGGCCTGGCTGTCGATCCGCGAGAATGCCGAGCGCGCGCGCTTCATCGGCATCGACGTCAACGGCCTGAAGCTGCTCGCCTTCGTGATCTCCGCCGGGCTTGGCGCGCTCGCCGGGGCGCTGCTGGCGCTGTTCAACGGCGCGGCCTCGCCGGACCTGCTGTCCTGGTTCGAATCCGGCAAGATCCTCATGTACGTGGTTCTCGGCGGCGTCGGCACGCTCGTCGGGCCGGTACTGGGCGGCATCGTCTTCACCTTCGCCGAGCACTATGTCAGCAGCCTCACCAGCGCCTGGCTGATCTATTTCGGCGGCCTGTTCGTCCTCATCGTCATCGTCGCTCCCGGCGGCATCTTCGGCGCGCTCGGCCATGTCTGGCGGCGCCTCCAGGGCCAGGGGAGATGAGCGCCATGATCCTCAAGGTCGACGGCCTCTCCAAGAGCTTCGGCGGGCTGAAGGCGGTCAACGACGCCCGCTTCGCGGTGGCCGAGGCGAGCATCCATTCCATCATCGGCCCCAACGGCGCCGGCAAGACCACGCTGTTCAACCTGATCACCGGCGCCATCGCGCCGGATCAGGGCACGGCGACGTTCGACAATGTGGACATCACCCGCTGGACGCCGGACCGCCTGGCGCGCGCGGGCCTTGCCCGCACCTTCCAGCGCACCAGCATCTTCAGGGAGCTGCCGGTGGACGAGAACGTCGCCTTGGCGATCCGCGCGCGGGAGGGCATCAGCCGCGCGGTCTGGCAGAGCCGGGGCGACGCGCAGATGGTGGCCGCCGAGGCGCGCGACATCCTCGCCCGCGTCGGCCTCGACAGCCGCGCGGGCGCGAAGGCGGGCGACCTCGCCCACGGCTTCCAGCGGGCGCTCGACATCGCCATCGGCCTGGCGCTGAAGCCGCGCCTCATCCTCATGGACGAGCCGCTCGC
Organism: Xanthobacter pseudotagetidis; assembly: GCF_043194795.2. Lineage (NCBI taxonomy): Bacteria > Pseudomonadati > Pseudomonadota > Alphaproteobacteria > Hyphomicrobiales > Xanthobacteraceae > Xanthobacter > Xanthobacter pseudotagetidis. The sequence continues at coordinate 375,490 of NZ_CM195534.1, forward strand.
CGGCATGTCGCGCGGCGACCGCGAGACCGTCGCCAGCCTCATCACCATGCTGCGCGACACGCTCGGCCTCACGGTGGTGGTGGTCGAGCACGACGTGGGCATGGTGATGCGCCTGTCCGACCGCATCACCGTGATGCAGCACGGCACGGTGATCGCCGACGCCCCGCCCTGCGAGATCCGCGACAACGCGGCGGTCCGCAGCGCCTACCTGCACGGGAGCTTCGCGGCATGAGCGGCGCCATCACCTTCGAGAACCTCCACGCCTTCTACGGCCAGAGCGAGATCCTGCACGGCGTCAACATGCAGGTGGAGGCGGGCTCCGTCGCCTGCCTGCTGGGCCTCAACGGCATGGGCAAGACCACCACGCTGCGCGCCGCCATGGGCCTCGTCGACCGCACCGAGGGCCGCATCCTCCTCGACGGCCGGGAACTCGGCGGGCCGACCTTCCGGCGCTCGCAGATGGGCATCACCCTGGTGCCCGAGGACCGCAAGGTGTTCGCCAACCTCTCGGTGCGCGAGAACCTGGAGGTCGCCAAGGCCATGGCGCCCCGCGACGCGGCGTTCGGCATCGCCGCGGCGGTGGAGATCTTTCCCCGCCTCGGCGAGCGGATGGAGCAGAAGGCCGGCACGCTCTCGGGCGGCGAGCAGCAGATGCTCGTGGTCGCCCGCGCCATGCTGGTGAACCCGCGCTACATGATGCTGGACGAGCCCACCGAGGGCCTCGCGCCGACCTATGTGGAGGCGATCCGCCAGTCCATCGAGGTGGCGCGCGGGCGCGGCATCGGCATCATCCTGGTGGAGCAGAGCCTGCCGCTGGCGCTCGCCGTTGGCGACCATTTCCACATCATGGAGAACGGGCAGATCGTGCGCTCGTTCACCCGCGCCGAGGCGCTCGCGGAGCCAGCGGCCATCGAGCGCCTGCTGACGGTGAGCTGAGCCATGCCCGACATCCTGGTCCGCCGCGAGGGCGGCATCCTCATCCTCACCTTCGACAACGAGCCGCGCCGCAACGCCTTCACCCACGCCATGACCGAGCGCCTCGGCCGGCTCCTGGCGCAGGCGGAGGCGGACCCGTCGGTGCGCTGCGTGGTGCTCACCGGCGCCGGCGATCGCGCCTTCTCCAGCGGCCACGACCTCAACGAGCTCCTGGACGACCGCGACCACGCCGCCGACGAGGCGCTGAACGCGCCCTTCACCGCGCCCGCGCGCATGGCGACGCCCACCATCGCCGCGGTGAACGGGGTCGCCCATGCGGGCGGCCTCATCCTGGCGCTGTCCTGCGACATCCGCGTCTGCGCGCAGAACGCCGATTTCGCCGCGCCCGGCGCCCGGCTCGGCCTCCTGCCCATCGGCGGGCAGGTGAGCCGCCTGCCGTCGCTGATGCCCATCGGCTTCGCCTTCGAGATGCTCGCCACCGGCCGGCGCGTGGGCGCGGAGGAGGCGGCGCGGGTCGGCTTCGTCAACCACCTCACCGCCCCCGGCGGCGCGCCGGGGAAGGCCATGGAGCTGGCGCGCGCCATCGCCGCCAACTCGGCGGCGGTGGTGGCCGGCATCAAGAAGGGCCTCGACCTCTATGCCCGCGAGGGCGCCGACGCGGCGCGCAGCTTCGAATGGGCCGAGGGCCGGCGCCTCCAGAGCGGGCCGGACGCCGAGGAAGGCCTGCGCGCCTTCCTCGAGAAGCGCGCCCCGAGTTTCCAATGATCGAGCGAAAGACCAGTCGATGAAGACGGAGATCGAATCCAAGACCCTGCTGGCGCGCTACGGCATCGCCACCACCGCGCCGCGCCTCGCGACCTCGCCGGCGGCGGCGGCCGAGGCGGTGAAGGCGGTGGGCCGGCCGTGCGCGCTGAAGGTGGTCTCCTCCGACATCGTCCACAAGGTGGACGCCGGAGGGGTGCGCCTGTCGGTGGAGGCGGACGGCGCCGCGGAGGCCTTCGGCTCCATCATGGCCGCCTGCCGGGCCTCCCATCCCGGCGCCGACATCGAGGGCGTGCTGGTGGAGGAGATGGTGCCGCCGGGCCTGGAGGTGTTCATCGGCGCCCGCCTGGACAAGGACTACGGGCCGGTGATCTTGGTCGGTCCCGGCGGCTCCGGGGTCGAGCAGCGCTCGAAGCCCATCGCCGCCTTCGCGCCGGTGGACGAGCGCGCGGCGCTGGCGCTGGTGGACGCCGCCTTTCCCGGCCATTTCACCAACGGCAGCGGCGCCGGCCGCGAGAAGCTCGCGCGCTGCATCCTGGCGGTGGGCGGCGAGAGCGGCCTCCTCCTGCGCGAGCCCATCGGCGAGATCGACATCAACCCCATCATCGTCAACGGGGCGGGCGCGATCGCCGTCGACGCCGTCGCCGGGGACGTGGACGATGCCGACGCGCACCTGCCGCGCACCGATGCCGAGGTGGCCGCCGCCATCGCCCGGCGCCGGGCGCGGCTCGGAGGGCTCGGCGCGCTGTTCGAGCCCAAGGCCATCGCCTTCGTCGGCGCCTCGGCCTCCAAGGACAAGCTCGGCTACCACCTGATCAACTCCCTGGTGGAGTTCGGCTTCACCGGCGACATCTACCCGGTCCACCCGACGGCGCCGGAGATCTGCGGCCTCAAGGCCTATCCGTCCGTCGCCGACATTCCCGGCACGGTGGACCGGGCCTATGTGGCGGTCGCCAGCAAGGCGGTGCCGGACGTCCTCGCCCAGTGCCGCGCCAAGGGCGTGACCGTGGCCCAGGTGCTCACCGCCGGCTTCTCCGAATTCTCCAGCGACACCGGCGCGCTGGAGCAGGCGATGCTGGACCAGGTGGCCGAAGGCCCCATGCGCATGGTGGGGCCGAACTGCATCGGCACCTTCTCCGCCAGGAGCCGCATGGCGGTGGGCGCGGCGCGCTACAATCCGGTGAACGAGGGCGGCATCACCTTCTTCTCCCAGAGCGGCACCTATGCCGGCGACGTGGTCCGGCGCGCCCAGGTGTGGGGCCTGCCGGTGGGCAAGGCGCTGTCCTGCGGCAACTGCGCCGACCTCGACATGGTCGACTTCCTGCTCTACGCGCAGGACGATCCCGAAACCCGCATCGCCGCCTTCTACATCGAGTCCATGCGCGATCCGGGCCTGTTCTTCCGCATCGCCCAAGGCATGACCAAGCCGGTGGTGATCCTGCGCGGCGCCGCCACGGCGCAGGGCCAGGTCGCCGCCTCCAGCCACACCGCCGCGCTCGCCACCGACCGGGTGCTGTGGGAGGCGGGGCTCGCCCAGTCCGGCGTGATCCAGGTCAGCGCCATGGACGACCTGATGGACACGCTGATGGCGCTGCACGTCCACGGCCGCAGCCCCGGCAACCGGCTGGCCTTGTTCGGCTCCGGCGGCGGCGTGAGCGTGACCACCGCCGACGCGGCGTCCCGCGCGGGGCTGGTGATCCCCGAGCTCAGCGCCGGGACCGGGGCGGTCCTGAGCCGCTTCGGCATTCCCGGGACCAGCGTCGCCAATCCCATCGACATCCCGGTCTGGGGGCTCAAGGACGGCGAGCGCTACATCTTCGAGGAGATCATCAACGCCCTGAAGAGCGACCCGAACATCGACCGCATCGTGGTGTTCGTGGAGGTCGGCTGGGTGCTCGACTTCATGCCCAGCGACGCGGCGGGCATCGCCGCGGTGGAAGCGATCTGCGCCTCCGTCGCCCGCGCGCGCCGGGACGGGCCGCCCATGTCGCTGGCGCTGCGCACCTCGGGCGACCGCCACCAGGACGATCTCGTGCGCGACCAGCGCGTGAAGCTGATGGGACAGGGTATTTCGGTGTATCCGACGACCTCGCGCGCGGTGCGCGCGCAGGCGCGGCTCGTCGGACCTTAGGAGAGTGCTGTGACCAGGAAGCCCCGTGTGCAGAGTGGCCGGTTCGGGTCGAGGTCGGACGTGGCGGGCACGTTCTTCAACCTGTTCGACTCCAACCCCGACGCCATCAAGACGCTGCCGGAGCAGCTCGCCGAGCGCCTGGTCGAGCTGATCATCAACGGCACGTTCCAGCCCGGCGAGCGCCTGCACGAGGTGATGCTGTCCGAGCGGTTCGAGGTGAGCCGCGGCCCGGTGCGCGAGGCGCTGCGCCTGCTGGAACGCGAGGGCCTCGTCACCATGGCCTCGCGCCGCGGCGCCTCGGTCACCAAGCTCACCGAGAAGCACCTGAAGGATATCTTCCCGGTGCGCGCCGCGCTCATGAGCGTGTGCGCGGAGGAGCTGGCGCTGCGCCATTCGGACGCCGTGCAGGAGCTGCTGGACGAGGCGACGGAGAAGCTGTTCGAGGCGTCGCGGAACGGCGACATCTCCGAGTACATCGTCCTCGTCTATCAGGCGAGCATGTACATCGCCGAGGCCTCGGGCAACGAGATCGCCCGGCGCATCCTGTTCTCCCTCGGCCGCCAGACCCTGTCCATCACCCGGATGGTGTTCGAGGACGCCGGCCACCGGAAGGACTGGAGCAACAACTGGTGCGGCATCGTCGACGGCATCCGCGCCAACGACCCGGCGGCGGCGCGCATCGCCGTGTTCCAGCTCATCGGCGACATCAAGGCCGCCGCCCTCGACGCCTTGCGCCGCAGGGACGAGGCCGCCCACCAACCCGCGAAATCCGCAGCCGCCCCCGGCCAGGACGGGGCCGGCACGGAGGAGAAGCCGCGATCGCGGCGCGCCCGGGTCCGCCCGGGCGCGCCCTCGACCGGGCCATGACCAAAAGGCAAAGCCTTGGGAGGAACAACGCCAATGAGGACAATTCGCCATTTCGCCGCCGCGTGCGCCTTGGGCGCCGCAACGTGGGTCGCCGGAGCCGCGCCGCCGGCCGCCGCCGAGGAGCTGGTGGTCGGCGTGTTCCTGCCCACCACCGGGCCGCTCGCCCCGCTCGGCAACGACATGAAGCGCGGCTTCGAGCTCGCCGCCAAGGGCGCGAAGGTCAAGGGCCAGCCGGTCAGGATCATCATCGAGGACACCGCCGCCAACCCGGCGAACGGCGTCCGCAAGGCCCAGAAGCTGGTGCTGGAGGACAAGGCGAAGATCCTGATCGGCGGCGCCAGCAGCGCGGTCACGCTCGCGGTCAACGCACAGTCGGCGCGCCTCAACGTGCCGATCATCACCACCAACGCCCAGGCGGTCGCGGTGACGGGCGACCAGTGCAGCCGCTTCCTGTTCCGCACCGTGCCGAACGACGCCATGTCGGCCAAGGCGATCGGCATCATGATGCAGAAGCGGCCCGACCTGCTCGCGAAGAACTGGTTCATCGTCTACCACGACTTCGCCTACGGCCATTCCAACAAGGCCGAGTTCTCGAAGATCCCCGGCATCAAGATCGCCGGCGACGCCGGCCGTCCCGTGGGCACCGCCGACTGGTCGAGCGCCATCTCGCAGATCCAGGCGAGCAAGGCGGACGCCATCTATCTGGCGCTGGCGGTGGGTGACGACCTCACCGCCTTCGTCAACCAGGCGCGTGCCTTCGGCATCAACTACGTGATGATGGCCCCGGTGGGCATCCCCGATTCCATGCTCCAGGCGCTCGGCAAGAACGGCGTCGGCATGGTGGCGGGCGGCCTCACCACCTCCTGGATGCAGGAGGCGACCAACCCGAAGATCCGCGCGTTCGTGAAGGCGTATCACGCGGCCAACGGGGTGGTGCCGGGCTATCAGGCGATCCAGGCCTATGCCGGCTTCCAGTTCATGCTGGCCGCGCTCGAAGCATCGAGCGACCATGCCCCGGACACCATCGTCAAGGCGCTGGAGACCACGAAGGCCGACACCATCGTCGGGCCGATCCAGATCCGCAAGGGCGACCACCAGGCCATGGTGGGCGCCTACATGGCGGAGGCGGTGGCGCTGCCGGAGGAGATGTTCGGCGCCAAGGTGGGCTGGAAGCTGCTGGACCCGATCACCTGGGACCAGATGAAGGTCGAGCTCGCCGACACCGGCTGCAAGGGCCTCTGAACGACGACCCCGCAGGCGCGTCCCGGCCTCGGGACGGGCCTGCCGTTTCCCACCGCGGCGCGCCCGGCTCTCCCGGATCCGGGCGCGCCGGCCGACCGCATCCCACCGGAGACCTCCCCCATGCTCGGCAAGGCTGGCTCGATCGTCATGATCGTCATCTGCCAGGTCTGCGGCATGACGCTCTGGTTCTCCGCCACCGCGGCCGCCGGCGCGCTGGTCGCCGCGGGCAGCCTGTCGGGACAGCAGGCGGGCCTGCTCACCGGCGCGGTGCAGCTCGGCTTCGTCGCCGGCACGCTGGCGAGCGCGCTCACCGGCCTTGCCGACCGCCTCGACCCCCGCCGCCTCTTCGCCGCCGCGACCCTGGTCGGCGCCGCCGCCAATCTCTGCCTGCTCGCCACCGGCTTCGACAGCGCCCTCACGGTGGCGCTGCGCTTCGTCACCGGGGCGGCGCTCGCCGGCGTCTATCCGGTGGGCATGAAGATGGCCGCCGCGTGGACCGAGCGCGCGGTGGGCCTGATGATCGGCACCGTGGTGGGCGCGCTCACGCTCGGCTCTTCCCTGCCCTATCTTTTCAACGCGGTCTCGGGGATCGACTGGCGCGTCACCATCGCCGTCTCCACCGCCTGCGCGCTGGTGGCGGCCGCCGGCATCCTCGCCATATCGCTCGGCCCCAAGCACATGCAGGCGAGCCGCTTCCGCTTCGCCGAGGCCTTCGCGGCGCTGCGGCAGCGGCCGATGCTGCTCGCCAATGCCGGCTATCTCGGCCACATGTGGGAGCTCTACGCCATGTGGGCGTGGATCGGCGCCTTCCTCGCCTGGGCGCTGCCGAAGGCGGGGTTCCAGGGCAATCCGGGCATCGTCACCTTCCTGGTGATCGCCGCGGGCGCGGTGGGCAGCGTCGCCGCGGGCCTGCTCGCCGACCGCTTCGGGCGCACGCTCATCACCATGGGCGCCATGGCGGCGAGCGGCGCCTGCGCCGCGACCATCGGCCTCCTGCCGCCGCTCGGGGCCGGCGCGCTGATCCTGGTGGCGCTCGTCTGGGGCCTCACGGTGGTGGCGGATTCGGCGCAGTTCTCCGCCTGCGTCGCCGAGCTGGCCCAGCCGCAGCTGGTGGGCACCATGCTGACCATCCAGACCTCCATGGGCTTCCTGCTCACCTTCCTGACCATCCAGGCGATGCCGCCCGTCATCGCCGCGCTCGGCTGGGAGCACGCCTTCGCGGTGCTCGCCATCGGCCCGGCGCTCGGCGTCATCGCCATGTGGCGCCTGCGGCGCCAGCCGGCCGCCGCGCGCATCGCCGGCGGCCGCCGCTAACCGATCAACACGAAAGGACAGTCCCATGAGCTGGGAGACGCTGATCTACGACAAGCCCGAGGCCGGCATCGGCCGCGTGACGTTCAACCGTCCGACCCGGGCGAACGCCATGAACCAGCACATGCTGCGCGAGCTGGAGCAGGTCTGCGCCGAGATCAGCGCCGACGACGGCGTGCGCTGCGTGGTGGTGACCGGGGCGGGCGCCGCCTTCTCCGCCGGCTTTGACCTCAAGGACCAGGCCGAGGCCCAGCCCTCCGGCGTCGCCGAATGGACGCCGCTGCTGGAGGCGGACTTCAAGGGCATCATGTCGTTCTGGAACCTCGCCAAGCCCTCCGTGGCGGCGGTGAACGGGCCGGCGCTGGCGGGCGGCTTCGAGCTGATGATGGCGTGCGACCTCGCCATCGCCGTCGAGGGGGCGACCTTCGGCGAGCCGGAGCTGAAGTTCGGCGCCGGCATCGTCGCCATGATCCTGCCCTGGTACGTGACGCCCAAGGTGGCACGCGGCGTGATCTATACCGGCGAGGACGCGATCCCGGCGCGGCAGGCGCTGGAATGGGGGCTCATCAACCAGGTGGTGGCGCCCGAGCGGCTCATGGACGAGGCGCTGGCGCTCGCGAGCAAGCTCGCGCGCATGGACCCCATGGTGATGAAGCGCACCAAGATGGCGATCAACCGCACCTACGAGCTGATGGGGATGCAGGCGGCGCTGCGCCAGGCGCTGGAGATCGATCTCCTGATCGAGGCCGAGGGCACCGACCTCAAGCGCGGCTTCATGAAGGTGGTGCGCGAGCAGGGCCTCGGCAAGGCGCTGGCGTGGCGCGAGGCGCGCCTCGCCCAGCCGGCCTGAACCGACCGGAGGCGGCGCGATGAAGGAGACCCTGCCGGCCCTGTTCACGCCGCTCGTCCTGCGCGGCGTGACGGCGCGCAACCGCACCATGCTGTCGGCGATGAACCAGCACGTGGCCAAGGACGGCTTCGCCGACGACGGGCTGCTGGTCCATCTCGGCAAGTTCGCCCTCGGCGGATTCGGCATCGTCGCCACCGAGGCGACCGCCATCACGCCCGAGGGCCGAATCGCCCCCGGCGACCTCGGCATCTGGTCCGACGACCACATCGACGGCCTCAGGCGCGTCACCGGCTTCCTGCGCGGCGCCGGCGCGCTGGCGGCGATCCAGCTCGGTCATTCCGGGCGCAAGGGCTCGGCGCGCCGGCCCTGGGACGGCGGCCCGCTCGCCGACACCGATGCCCGCAACGGCGAGCCGCCGTGGGCGCTGGTGAGCCCGACCGCCGAGCCCCTGGGGCCGGGGCATGCGGTGCCGCGGGCGCTCGGTCCGGACGGGATCGCCGCGGTGCTCGAGGCCTACGCCGCGGCGGCCGCGCGGGCGGATGCGGCCGGCTTCGACCTCGTCGAGGTCCATGGCGGGCACGGCTATCTCATCGCCAGCTTCCTCTCGCCGGTCATCAACACCCGCACCGACGCCTATGGCGGCGACCTCGCCGGCCGCATGCGCTTCGCCTTGGAGGTGGCGCAGGCGGTGCGCGGGCGCTGGCCGGCCCATAAGCCCATGATGTTCCGCATCTCCAGCGTCGACGGGCATCCGCAGGGCTGGCAGATCGCGGATTCGGTGATCCTGGCCCGGGAGCTGAAGGCGCAAGGCGTCGACGTGATCGACTGCTCGTCCGGGGGCCTGCGCGAATCCACCGCCATCGAGAACACCAACCGGCATCCGGGCTACCAGGTGCCCTATGCGCGGGCGATCCGCCACGGGGCCGGCATCGCCACCGCCGCCGTGGGGCTGATCCTCGACGCGCCGCAGGCGGAGGCGATCCTCGCCGCCGGCGACGCCGATCTCATCGCCCTCGCCCGGCAGGCGCTGTACGACCCCTACTGGCCGCGCCACGCCGCCCAGGCGCTCGGCCTCGACCCCGCGTTCGAGAGCTGGCCGACCAATGCCGGCTGGTGGCTCGCCAAGCGCGCCACCGGGCTCGCGCGCATCGGCTACGGGCCGGCGGGAACGCCGCGCGCCGGGGACTGAGCCGGCGGCCCGCGCCCCCGGCCCTCCACGGCGCGAACGCCCCTTGCATCTGTGGCGCGGTTCGGATCATTGGGTTCCGCCGGAGGACGCGCCGCGCCAGCCGGCGCGGCCTCCAGCATCCCGACCCGCCCCGCGCCGCAATCCCGAGAGGCCCCGCAATGGATCGTGCCCGGTTGTGGGGCGTGGCGTTCCTGCTCGTCACGGCGGTCGGCTGGGCCCTGAACTGGCCCACCATCAAGTTCCTGCTCGCGGTCTGGCCGGCCCTGTTCTCGCGCGGCGTCGCCGGGGTCACGGCGGCTTGCCTCCTGGGCCTGCTTGCCGTCAGCCGGGGCGAGAGCCTGCATGTCCCGCGGCGCCTCTGGCCGCGGCTGGGGATGGCGGCGTTCACCAGCGTGTTCGCCTGGATGGGGTTCGCCACCGTGAGCCTGAACCTGATCAGCGTCGCCGAGGCGGCGCTGCTGGTCTACTCGATGCCGGTCTGGGCGATGCTGCTCGCCTGGCCGCTGCGCGGCGAGCGGCCGGGCGCGCGGGCGCTGGTCGCGCTGGCGCTGGCGGTCGCCGGCGTCGCCCTGCTCCTGAGCGGCCAGAAGAGCCTCGCCGGCAGGGACCAGATGCTCGGCGTCGGCCTCGCATTGGCGGCGGCGGTGCTGTTCGCGTGGGGCACGGTCGCCAACCCCAAGCCGCTGCCGCTGCCGCCGCTGGCCCAGACCGCCTGGGTGGTCGGGGTGGGCTGCGCGCCCATGATCGTGCTCGGCCTCCTGTTCGAGCATCCCCAGCTCGGCGCGCTGACCGGCGCGGCGGCCGCGAGCCTCGTCTACATGACGCTGGTGCCCATGGGCGTGTGCTATCTCAGCTGGTTCGCGGCGCTGCGCCGGCTGCCGAGCGGCATCGCCACCATCACCATGCTGCTGGTGCCGCTGCTCGGCACGCTGTCCGCCGCCGCCATTCTCGGCGACCCGTTCGGCCTGCGCGAGGGCGGGGCGCTGGCGCTGACGCTGGGCGGCGTCGCCCTGGCGCTGCGCGGCCTCTCCGCGCCCGCGCGGGAGCGCGCCTCCGACCCGGACGGGGCGTGATCGCAGGGCAGGCGGGAGCGGGACCCCTCAGGCCGGCTCCGCGGCCAGCAGCCGCAGCGCGCGGCCGAGGCTGCGCTCGATCTCCGGCTTGCGGATGCCCGTGGCGATGAACACCAGGAACGAGGGTCCGGCATCGCCGCCGGAGATGTGGGTCGGCGGGTGCATCACGTGCTGCACCCCGTGGATGGCGAGGGGCTGGTCGGACGAGGTGGTGCGCAAGAGGCCCTTCACCCTCAGGATCCGGTCGCCATGGGCGTGCAGCAGCGCCGACAGCCACACGGTGAAGGCCGGCCAGTCCACCCGGCCATCCAGCGGCACGGTGAACGAGGAGACCCCGGCATCGTGCTCGGGCGCCTCCGCCAGGAACGGCGAGGGCGGCGCGGCCGTGCTCCCGGCGCCGCCGAGCACGTCGCGCGGGCGGAAGTCCTCGTCCTGGGCATCGAGGATGCGGGCGTCGGGCGAGATGGCGCGGATGGCGGCGTCGAGCGCCGCGCGCGGCTGGGCGGCGCGCAAATCCGCCTTGGTGAGCACCACCGTGTCGGCGATGGCCACCTGCCGGCGCGCTTCGGCGCGGTGCTCCAGGTTGCCCACGCCGGCGACCGCGTCCACCACCGCCACCACGGAGGCGAGGCGCACATGGGCCTTCAGCCAGGGATCGCGCGCGAGCGTCGCGATCACCGGCGCCGGATCGGCGAGGCCCGACGTCTCCAGGATGGCGCGGCTGAATCCGCCCTTGGTCCTGGCCATGCGCACGAGGTCGTGCAGCGCCTTGGCGACGTCCGCGCGGCGGGCGCAGCACAGGCAGCCGCCGTCGATCAGCTCCACCGCCTCGCTGGCGTGCACCAGCAGCCGGTGATCGACGCCCGCCTCGCCGAACTCGTTGACGACGATGCCGGAATCGGCCCCCTCCGGGGTCTCCACGAAGCGGCGGATAAGGGTGGTCTTGCCGCTGCCGAGGAAGCCGGTGACGACGATCAGGGGCAGGCGCTCATCCATGGGCCGGTTCCGTCGCGGGAAGGGGCGCGAAGAAGGCGTCGGCGAGCGGGTCGACGCGGGCGCCGGCGAGCCCCTCGGCCACCGGCCACACATCCGCGAGCGTCGGCGCGATGCGCGTGCGCCCGCGCGCGTCGGTGAGCGCCAGCGCCTCCCCGTCCCAGTCCTCGCACAGGAGGCCGAGCGGGCCCACCAGCGTGTTGAGCATGGCGATGCGGCGCTTGCGCTCGGCCCGGTAGTGCAGGATGTCGGCGAACGGAAACCGCGTGTCGCGCTGGCGGGCGAAATCGCTCCAGTGCTCGCCGGCGCCGAAGATCGCACACACCTCGCACATGGCGTCCCTCCTTCCGTGGCTCAGCCGATGCTGTCCGGCACGCCGCCGAGCGGCAGCTCCATCTCCGAGAGCATGCTCTGGGTGAGGCACTCGGACACGCGCTTGCGGGCGAGCCCGGCATGCGAGCTGCCGAGCGCGTCGGCCCGGTCGCCGTCGCGGGCGCGGATCGCCTCCACCATCTCCCGGTGCTCGCGCAGGATGTTGCCCACGTGCGAGCCGTAGGCCTCCTCGGTGGGGAAGCAGTCATAGGTCATGGCGAGGCGCGAGATGCGCAGGTTGGTGGTCAGCAGCTGCAGGTAGAAGCGCTCGATCACCGTGTTGCGGCAGCAGGCGGCGATGGCGGCGTGGAAACGCCAGTTGATCTCGAGCATGGCCTCGCTGTCGCGCCGGCCCGCCGCCGTCTCGAAGCCCGCGCACTCGGCCTCGATCAGGTCGATCTGCGCCTCGGTGCGGCGCAGCGCGGCCCAGCGGGTGACGAGGCGCTGGGAGAGGTCGAACGCCTCCAGGTGCTCGCGGATGTCGTTCCAGCCCATGGGCGCGACCCGGGCGCCGCGATTGGGCAGGATCTGCACCAGGCCCTCGCCGGCGAGGCGCACCACCGCCTCCCGGAGCGGCGTGCGCGAAAGACCGAGGCGGGCGACCAGGGCCGCCTCGTCGAGGTCGCTGCCCGGCGCCAGGGCCAGCGAGACGATCTCGCCGCGGATCACCTGATAGGCGAACTCGCTTGATCCGCCCTTGGAGATTCCGCCCTTCGGCAGGGCCGGCCGGCCCCCTTTGCCGGTTTCGGCGCCAGCACTGCGTCTTCTTTGTGCGCTGCGTTCAGACATGAGCCATTGCACGATCCAATTTATTTTGCATAAACTATGTATAAATATCGCGTTTGTCCAGCGAAAAATAATGTTCTTCCAACGCTTTGGAGGGGATAAGTGCTCTGGCAAGCAACCGCTAACGGGCTGCTGCTGGGTGGGCTGTACGGCATCGCGACCATCGGCTTCTCGATGGTCTGGGGCGTGATGGGGGTGATCAACCTCGCCCACACCGGCTTCATCATGCTCGGCGCCTACACCACCTACGGCCTCTATCACTGGGCGGGTCTCGACCCGATCGCCTCGATCCCGATCTCCATGGCGGCCATGTTCGCGCTCGGCTACGCGCTGCAGGTGCTGATCCTGAACCAGATCATCCGCACCAGCCTGCTCCTGTCCCTGGTGGTCACCTTCGGCATCGAGCTCATCATGGTGGACGCGGTCTCCATCGCCTTCACCTCCGACGTGCGCTCGGTGAACGCCTCCTACGCGGCGAGCTCGATCGAGCTGTTCGGCATCCTCATCCCGGTGGTGCGGCTGGTGGCGGCGGGCCTCTCGATCGCCCTCGGCGTCGGCTTCTATGCCTTCCTGCGCTTCACCCATGCGGGGCAGATGATCCTCGCCACCGCCCTGGACCGGGAGGTCGCCGCCCTCATGGGCATCAACCCCGAGCGCATCTATGCGCTCACCGCCGGCGCCGGGGCGGCGCTCGCCGGCGCCACCGGCTCGCTCGCCTCCATGCTGTTCCCGATCATGCCGGGCATGGGCCTCACCTTCCTGAGCGCGGTGTTCGTCATCACCGTGCTGGGCGGCATCGGCTCGGTGGAAGGGTGCATCGTCGCCGGCTTCATCTACGGCCTGGTCCAGGCCTGGTCGGGCTACTATCTCGGCGCCAACTACCAGGAGATCGTCGGCTTCGCCCTGTTCCTGACGGTGCTGGTGCTGCGGCCGCAGGGCCTGTTCGGCCGCGCCTTCTTCGGGGAACACGCATGAGCCCGGCGCCCCGCATCCCGCGCCGGGCGCTGGTCCTCGGCGCGCTCGCCGTCCTTGGCGTCGTCCTGCTGGCGGCGGCGCCGCTGGCGCTGAACAATTACTGGCTGCGGGTGATGACGACGGTGTTCATGTACGCCATCGTCACCCAGGGCCTGAACGTGATCGTCGGCCTTGCCGGCTACCACGCCTTCGGCAACGCGGTGTTCTTCGGCTTCGGCGCCTATGGCTGCGGCGTCGCCATGACGCTGGGGGCGCCGTTTCCGCTGGCGCTGGTGGCGGCGGTGGCGGTCTCCGCGGCGGTCGCGGGGGTGATCGGCTGGCCGATCCTGCGGCTGCGGGGGCACTATTTCGCTATCGCCACGGTGGCGCTGAACCTCGCCGCGATCCAATTGGTGATCCAGGTGGGCGGCATCACCGGCGGCGCGCAGGGCCTGCCGCTGCCGCTCTCGGACCTGCCGCCGGGGCCGCTCTACCGCGCCATCTACCTGGTGATGCTGGCGGGCATGGTGGCCTCCACCCTGATCGTCGCCTTCATCCTCACCCGGCCGTTCGGCTATGCGCTGAGGGCGATCCGCGACGGCGAGCGGGCGGCCGGCGTGATGGGCATCGACACCACCGCCAGCAAGGTGGCGGCCTGGGCCATCTCCGCCGGCATCACCGGCTTCGCCGGCGGCGTGTGGGCCTACTGGATCACCTTCATCGAGCCGGCGAGCGCCTTCGACCCCGCCATCGGCGTGAAGGCCTACATGATGCTGATCCTCGGCGGCATGGGCACGGTGATCGGCCCGGTGCTCGGCGCCTTCGTGCTGGAGTTCCTGTCGACCCTGGTGTGGGGCGGCTTCGTGACCGCGCACCAGATCATCTTCGGCGTGCTGATCGTCGCCATCTGCCTCGTCGCGCCCAACGGCATGCTGGTCGCCGGGCGCACCCTGATCCAGCGCTGGAGGTCGCGCCATGGCGCTGCTTGAGGCGAGCGAGCTGGAGATCCGCTTCGGCGGCGTCAAGGCGCTCGCCGGCGTCTCGTTCCACGTGGAGGCGGGGGAGATCTTCGGCGTGATCGGCCCCAACGGCGCCGGCAAGACCACGCTGCTCAACGCCATCTCCGCCGTCTACCGGCTCGACGGCGGCGCCATCCGCTTCGACGGCGCCGACGTGACCGGCCTCAGGCCGCACCGCCTGTCGCGGCTCGGCATCGCCCGCACGTTCCAGATCGTTCAGCCGTTCAAGGCCATGAACGTGCGCGAGAACGTCGCCATCGGCGCCATGTTCGGCCATGCCCGCCTGCGCACCCGCGCCGACTGGCTCGCCGCCGCCGACGCCGCCCTGGAGCGCACCGGCCTCGCGCCGAAGGCGGAGCTGATGCCGCCCCAGCTCACCCTCGCCGACAGGAAGCGCCTGGAGGTGGCGCGCGCCCTCGCCATGGGCCCGCGCATCATCCTGTTCGACGAGGTGATGGCGGGCCTCAACCACACCGAGATCGAGCGCATGATCGACCTGGTGAAGAGCCTCAAGCAGGCCGGGCTGACCGTGGTCATCATCGAGCACGTGATGAAGGCGGTGCTGGCGCTGTGCGACCGCATCATGGTGCTGAACTTCGGCGCCAAGCTGGCCGAGGGCGCCCCGAGCGAGGTGGTGTCGGACCCCAAGGTGGTGGAGGCCTATCTCGGCCAGCGCTTCGCCAAGGCGCATGCGTCGGCGCAGGTCGCAGCGGGAGGCGCGCCATGAGCGCTCCCGAAGCCGGCCTGCTCTCGGTGAAGGGCCTTGCGGTCGCCTACGGCGACAGCCGCGTGCTGTGGGACGTGAGCTTCGACATGGCCCGGGGCGAGATCGTCGCTCTGGTGGGCGCCAACGGCGCCGGCAAGACCACGCTGCTGCGGGCGCTCACCGGCCTCGTGCCGATCCGCGGCGGCGCCATGCGCTTCGCGGGCGCGGACCTCGCGCCGCTGAAGTCCTACGAGCGCGCCCGGCGCGGCATCGCCATGGTGCCGGAGGGACGGCGCCTGTTCGCCGGCCTCACCGTGCGCCAGAACCTCAGGCTCGGCGCCACCGCGCGCGCCGACCGCGAGGGCGAGGACGCCGACCTCGCGCTCGTGCTCCAGCTGTTCCCGGAGCTGGTGCGGCTGGAGGACCGGCTCGCCGGCCTGCTGTCCGGCGGCGAGCAGCAGATGTGCGCCATCGGCCGCGCGCTCATGGCGCGCCCCTCGTTGCTGCTGATCGACGAGATGTCGCTCGGCCTCGCCCCGGTGATCGTCGAGCGCATCGCCGAGGCGGTGCGGCAGGTCAACCGCGAGCGCGGCATCACCGTCCTCCTGGTGGAGCAGGACGTGGGCCTCGCCCTGGAGATCGCCACCCGCGGCTACGTGCTCGACACCGGGCGGATCACCATCGACGGCCCGGCGGACGACCTCCTGCGGCGCGAGGACATCCGCGCCGCCTATCTCGGCCTCAACTGACGTGCGTGGAGAGCGACGTGTCCCGACCGTATGACCTGGTGATCGAAAACGGCACGATCCATGCGCCGACGTCCTCGTACAAGGCCGACATCGCGGTGATGGACGGCAAGATCGCGGCCATCGGCGGCCCGTTCGAGGCCGCGGCCGAGCGCATCGACGCCAAGGGGCTCGATGTGCTGCCCGGCATCTGGCACGTGCACTGCCACTTCCGCGAGCCCGGCCACACCTACAAGGAGGACTTCGCCACCGGCTCGGCGGCGGCGGCGGTCGGCGGCGTGACCATGTGCATCGACATGACCAACAACACGCCCCACCCCACCACCCTCGACGACTTCGAGATGAAGAAGGCGCTCGTCGCCCCCAAGGCGCACGTGGACTACGCGCTCTACGGCGGCGGCCTCTATCCGCGCACGGTGGAGCCGCTGGCCAAGGCCGGGGCCATCGGCATCAAGATCTTCAACACCCGCCATATCAAGGAAGTCTATCCCTACATCTCCGAGCTCGGGGTGCTCGACCACGGCATCCTCTACGAGCTCTACGAGGCGACCCGCGACATGGGCCTCGTCGCCTCGGTGCACCACGACGATCCGGAATGGTGCAAGCGCCTCACCTTCCGCGACTACATCGACAAGGGCCGCACCGACGCCATGGCCTATCACGAGAGCTTCTCGAAGGGCTACATGTACGGCCACGGCATGGTGGCGGGGCTCGCCGCCTCGCTCTATTACGCCCGCATCAGCGGCGTGAAGCTGCACGTGCTGCATCTCGGCGTCATGCCCAAGGGCGCCAACGAGATGATCCGTCACGCCAAGTTCGACCTCGGCCAGGACGTGTCGTGCGAGCTGGAGCTCGGCACCCTGTTCATGAACCGGGCGCAGATGGAGAAGGTCGGCCCGCGCACCTACAACTGGGCCTATGACCCTGAGGCCGGCTGGGACGCGATCAGGGACGGCACCGCCGACATGATCGTGCTGGAGCACGCGCCCCATTCGAAGGACGACGTGGAGCCCGGCTGGCAGGACCTGTTCTCGGTGCCGCTCGGCGTCACCGGCGCGCAGGAATACATCCCGCTGCTGATGAACGCGGTGAATGAGGGCCGGCTGACGCTCAACGACGTGGCGCGCCTCGCCGCCGAGGCGCCGGCGCGCCGGTTCGGGATCTTCCCGAGGAAGGGCGTGATCCAGCCCGGCGCGGACGCCGACCTCACCATCCTCGACATGGCGCGCGAGGGCACCTTCCGCAACGAGGACATGCTCTCGAAGACCGGCTACTCGAGCTGGGAGGGCATGTCGACCAAGGGCGCGGCCACCCACACCATCGTCCGCGGCACCCTCGTCGCCAAGGACGGCAAGCTGCGCACCGGCCCCGGATACGGCCAGTTCGTCCCGGGCACCGCCGCAGCCGGATGATCTTCAACGCAAGCAATCCACCTTCCAGGACCAACAGCGAGGAGCGTGTCATGCACAGGAGACATCTGGTGAAAGGCTGGGCGGCCCTCGGGCTCGCCACCCTCCTCGCGGCCGGGCCCGCCGCCGCGCAGGACAAGATCAAGATCGGCGCCGCCGTCAGCCTCACCGGCAACTTCGCCCGCGAGGGCCATCTGCTGAAGAACGGCTACGCCTATTGGGAGAAGCTGGTGAACGACGCCGGCGGCATCAAGGTCGGCGACAAGAAGATGCCGGTGGAGGTGATCTACTACGACGACGAGAGCAAGCCGCAGACCTCGGCGCGCCTCACCGAGAAGCTCATCACCGAGGACGGCGTGAGCTTCATCCTCGGCCCGTACTCCTCGGGCATCGCCACGGCGACGGCGGCGATCAGCGAGAAGTACAAGGTCATCACCATGACCCCCATGGCGACCGCCGACAGCCTCTACCAGCGCGGCTACAAGTACATCTTCTGCCCGGCGCCGCTCGCCTCGACGACGCTCGACCCGATGCTGTCGCTGCTGAAGACGGTGAACGACCCGCCCAAGACCATCGCCATCGCCGGCCCCGACGACCTGTTCCCCAACGTGTTCGCCGGCGCGGCGCTGAAGAAGGCCGAGGCGGAGGGCCTGAAGGTGGTCTACACCACCAAGTATCCCAAGGGCTCGGCCGACCTCTCCACCGTCGCCACGGCGGTGAAGGAGAGCAATCCCGACGTGCTCATCCTCACCGGCTACGTGCAGGACTCGATCCTGCTCATCAAGACGCTGCAGACGCTGAAGGTGAACCCGAAGCTGATCGGCTTCGCCTTCGCGGTCGGCATCCCGGACTTCCTCAACGCCCTCGGCCCGGCGGCGGAGGACCTGTTCGGCGTCCAGATCTGGGACCCGGTTCTGACCTACAAAGGCCCGGTGATCGCCGACAGCGCCACCTATGTGGACACCTTCAAGAAGCAGTTCAACGGCGAGACGCCCACCTACATCACCGCCGCCGGCACCGCAGGCGCCCTGGTGCTCCAGCTCGCCATCGAGAAGGCCGGCAGCGTCGATCCGGTGAAGGTGCGCGAGGCCATGCTCCAGCTCGACACCGACACCTTCTTCGGGCCGGTGAAGTTCAACGACGCCGGCGTCGACGAGAAGGCGTCCGCCGTGGTGGCGCAGGTGCAGGGCGGCAAGGCCGTGCCGGTCTACCCCAAGGCGATCGCGGCCGCGCCGGTGGCCTATCCCCGCAAGCCGTTCCCGTGATCGTCGACGTCCACGCCCATTCCCTCTCGCGCGACTTCCTCGGGGAGCTCGCGCGGGAGGGCGCCTTCGGCATCGAGACCTGCCCCGAGGGCTTCCGGTTCGCGGGCTACGGCCCGCTCGACCCGCTGCTGTTCGACATGGCGGGCCGGCTGGAGAGCCTGAAGCGGCGCGACATCGGCCTTCAGCTGGTGTCGCCGCCGCCGCGCATCGTGTCCCATGCGGACTGGGCGGCGGACGTCGCCTTCGCCCGGCGCCTCAACGCCCAGACCCTGGCGGCGGTGAAGGACGGCGAGGGACGCGTCGGCGGCCTCGCGGTGCCGCCGATCGCCGAGCCGGAGCGCTGCGTGGACGAGATCCGGCGCGCGCTGGATGAGGGCCATGCGGGCGTCGCGATGCCGACCTCGGCGGCGGGGCGCGCGCTGGACGACGACGCCTTCGCGCCCCTGTGGGCGGAGTGCGCGCGGGCCGGCTGCATCGTCTTCATGCATCCCACCACCGGCGTCGCGCGCGAGGCGTTCTCGAGCTACACCATGCTGCAGCTCGTCGGCTGGCCTTCCGAGACCGCCTTGTGCGTGGCGCGGCTGATCTTCGCCGGCGTGTTCGAGCGCCACCCGCAGCTGAAGCTGGTGCTCGCCCATGGCGGCGGCACCCTGCCCATGCTCGCCGGCCGGCTCGACCTCGCCTTTGAGGCGCCGCGCTACGAGGCCAACCCCGCCTGCCGCGCCCACATCAGCCGCCCGCCGAGCAGCTATCTGCGGAACATCTTCTACGACACCGTGGTCGCGCACGAGGACGCGCTGGACTTCCTGCTGAAGCTGGCAGGACCCGAGCGCGTGGTGTTCGGCACCGACTTCCCGTTCGAGATCGGCGACGCCGAGGGCACCAAGGCGCTCGCGGCGCTCGCCCGCCAGCCCGGCGCGGTGCGCGCGGCGGTGCTCGCGGGCGGCGCGCGGCTGCTGGCGGGCTGAGCGAACTTACGCCGCCCGGCGGCGCGTGTGGCCGAGGCGCTCCAGGATCTCGTCCAGGAACGCCGCCGCGATGGCGTGAATCTCGGCCGTGGTGCGGTTGAGGATCGGATGCGGCACGAACACCGAGCGGCCGTCGAACCCGAGCGTGCCGCACTGGCGCGCGAACGCGTCGCGGAACTCCTCGGTGAGCACGTTCACCCCCGGCACGCCCCGCTGGTCGAGGTCGTTGAGGTCGTGGGTGGAGCAGGAGGTGCACGAGCCGCAGTCCGACAGGGCGATGATCACCGCGTCCGCTTCGCCGGCGATCTCCTGGAGGATGGCGAGCGGCGCGGTGCGGGTGTTGGTGGGCTTCTTCCAGCGGCGGATGGTGAAGCCCTCGGCGGTCAGGAGGGCGTCGAGCTTGTCCACGAACTCGTCGCCCCGCATCTTGCCGATGTCCAGCAGCGCCAGGGTGCCGGCCTTGAGGTCCGCGGGCGGGGCGAGCGGGGCGCGGCGCTCCGCCGCCGCCTCGGCGGTGGGATCGCGCAGGATGCTGTCGTCGGTCCTCATGGGCTGATCTTCCTTCCTTCCGGTGCGGGGCGCGGCGTCATTCGGCGATCTCGATGGTCACGGGCTGGCTCTCCTCGCGGAACCGGCCGCCGGTCCAGCCGCAGCAGATGGCCGAGTAGAGCCCGGCGGCGCCGCCGGCCCGCACCACCAGCAGGCCCTCGGGCCAGAACTTGTCCACCATGGCGTCGCCGCGGTCGGCGGGCATGCCCTCGCCGACCCCATGGGCGCCCGCCACCAGGTCGCGGCCCGGCCGGCGCAGGTTGTCCCTGAGGCTCGCCTCGATCCGCGCCCGGTCCCAGCCGGCGTCGGCGAAGATGGCGTGGTGCTCGGGGGAGAGCACGAGCACGGCGTTGAAGAACTCGCACAGCTTGGGATGGCCCACCGCCAGGAGCGACATGGCGAGCGAGCGCGACAGGTCCTGCGGCGTGCGGCTCTTCCAGTCGATGAAGCCCTGGATGCCGTCGCCCTGGAACAGGGTGACGGCGGAGCGGCCGGCGGCGATGCCGCGCGCCTCGGCGAGCGGCTGCCAGCGCGGGTCGGCCTCGTTCTCGGCGAAGCAGAAGGTGTACTTGCCGGGGCCGCCGATGGTGCTGCGGTCGAGCTCGCCCGGCCGGCCGCCGCCCACGTTGCGGATGATGAGGTTGAGCGCGCGGCCGATGGTGGCGTTCGCCCGGTTGCCCTGGCCCAGCGCGTTGATGCCGGAGTTCATGCCGATGCGCCGGGCGATCGGCCCGTTGACGATGATGACGGGCGAGGAGAAGCAGGTGGTGCAGATCACCCCGTGGAGGGTGAAGACCGGCTTGAGCGCGGCCTCGATGGCCGCCAGCAGCACCGGCATGTATTCCGGCCGGCAGCCGGCCATGACCGCGTTGATGGCGACCTTCTCCACTGTCAGCGGCGCGAGGTCCGGCGGCATGCGGCCGATGACCTCGCCGGGGCGCCGGGCGGTGCCGTCCAGCATGCGCAGGATGCGGGCGTCGGTGGGCGGCACCACCGGCAGGCCGTCGGTCCAGCCGCGGTCGAAGCAGGCTTCGACGGGGTCGTCCCAGTCGCCGACCGCGATCGCGCGGCTGGAGAAGCCCGGGGCGCCGAAGCGGGCGACGAGATGCTCGTAGACGTTGGGCTCCCGGGTCTTCGAGCCGCAGCCCGCGCGCAGCTCCGGCAGGTCCGCGCCGAGGGTGTGGCGGCCGGTGAGCCGGCGCCAGTCCGCCCGGCTCCAGCCGAAGGTGCGGCCCACCTCGGCGCCGCCGGCGCGCCGCACCAGGGTCGGCACCGCCTCCACGTCGGCAGCGAAGGAGAGCGCGAGCGCGGTGTCGTCGATGGCGCCGTCGAAGGCGCCCGGCTCATCCTGCACCACCACGGTGGCGCCCAGCTCCCCCAGCAGCGGGGCGACGAGCTGGCAGGTGGGGCACTCCGCCTTCAGGTAGGCGACATAGCCATCGTCGGGCAGCGCCGCGCCGGGGGCAGGGAGGGTCATCGATAGCTCCTGCATCGTGAAACTGGTGTACCAATTATCTGATTTCTGGGTCATTTTCAAATCTAATATTCCAATTCTATGCCATTGGACGGGACTCGGGGCCGGACCGCCCGGACCGGCTTGTCCGGCGTCCCCGAGTCCCGCGCGCGCAGCCGCGCAGCCGGTTCCTTGCACATGAAATCATTCATTTTATTGGCCCCCGAGCGCCCGTCGCTGGACGGACCGCAAGCGCCGGGACTCGGCATGTCGGTCCCGGCACGATGGCCGCGAATGGGCCTCGATTCCGCTTGACCTGCCCAAACTGGAATATTAGTTTTTTCGCACTTGCAGCATAATCCCAAGCCAACAACCAGAGGGGATCAGCATGAGAATCGAGCCCAGGCGCGTTCTGCTCGCACTGGCGGCCGCCTTCAGCCTGGCGACGAGCCCGCTCGCCGCCCAGGAGACCTTCCCGTCGCGGCCGATCCGGATCCTTGTCACCCTGTCGGCAGGGAGCCAGGTCGACATCCTGGCCCGCATCGTCGCCGACAAGCTGGCCCAGAGCCTCGGCCAGCCGGTGGTGGTGGAGAACAAGGCGGGCGCCAACGGCACCATCGCCGCCGCCCAGGTCGCGAGCGCTCCACCCGACGGCTACACGCTGCTGATGACCGCCAACGGGCAGGTCATCAATCCCTGGCTCTACAAGAACCTGCGCTACGACACGGCGAAGGACTTCACCGGCATCAGCCTGGTCGCCGCGGTGCCGAGCGTCCTCCTCGCCGCGCCCGACTTCCCGCCCGGCAGCACCAAGGAGCTGATCGCGCTCCTGAAGACGAACCCGGACGGCTTCAACTACGGCTCCCCCGGGGTCGGCAGCGCCGGCCACATGGCGACCGCCATGTTCAATTCCCAGGCCGGCGTGAAGGCGCTGCACATTCCCTACAAGGGCACGCCCGACGCCCTCACCGACCTGATGACCGGGCGCATCCAGTACTTCTTCGCCCCGCTCGGCGCCTCGCTGCCGCTGATCTCCAAGGACAAGGTGAAGGCGCTGGCCGTCACCACGGCCGCGCGCTCGCCGGCGCTGCCGAACGTGCCGACGATCGCCGAATCGGGGCTTCCCGGATACCAGTACGATTTCTGGTACGGCCTGCTGGCGCCCGCCGCGACCCCGCCGGCGATCGTCGACCGGCTGGCGAGCGAGGTCCAGGCCGCGCTGCGGATGCCGGACGTGCGGGAGAAGCTGGCGGCGCAGGGCGCGGTGCCGTCCGACATCGCCGGCAAGAGCTTCGACGCCTTCCTGTCGCGCCAGATGAAGATCTCGCACGATCTGGTGCAGCTCTCGGGAGCGGCGGGCAGCATGCAGTGACGCCCCTCCAGGCCTGGAAAGCAGGCGGGACCCTGTGCCTGGAGCCGGCCGCCGACGCCCTGAAGCGGCAGCCGGCGCCGGCGGGCCGGCGGCGCGCGGGGAGCCGCCGGCCCGGACCGCACCGCCGGGCTTTGTTGCCGCGCGGCCGGGGCCGGGGATAGGCTGGCGGACTGTCGGGCGTCCGGCCGGGGCCGACCGTCCGCCTCCGACGCCACCTCTGGGAACCGATCGGTGCCGATGAACGAGACCACGCCAGCGCGGGAGACGCAGGAGAGCCTCAGCCTCCGCGCGGAAGCCATCATCCGGCGCAAGATCGTCGAGGGCGAGTTCGCCTTCGGCATGCGGCTGTCGGACCGGACCCTGGCGCTGACGCTGGACATCAGCCGCACCCCGGTGCGCGAAGCGCTGGCGCGGCTCGCCAACGAGGGCCTGGTGGTGATCCGCCCCCAGAGCGGCACCTTCGTGATGACGCCGACGCCCGCCTCCATCCGCGAGATCTCCGAGATGCGGGGCGTGCTCGAATGCGGGGCGCTGCGCATCGCCGCCGCCAAGCACCCGGAACGCCTGGTCGCGGCGGTCGCCGTCCCGCTCTCGGGCGGGGCGCTGGCGGTGGAGGAGGGCGAGCTCGCGCGCGCCACCCAGATGGATTCCGCCTTCCACAACGCGCTCGTGGCGGCGGCCGAGAACCAGCTGCTCACCAGCGCCTATCGCAGCATCGCCGACCGGGTGGAGGCGCTGCGCCGGCGCATCCCGAACGACATGGAGCGCATGCGGCGGGCGGTGATGCAGCATCGCCGCATCATTGACCTCGCGGTCACCGGCCGCATTCCCCAGGCCGAGGCGGAGCTGGCCGGGCATGTGCAGATCGTCCAGTCCCTCGCCGTCGACCTGATGCGCACTTTGGAGAAGGGTGCCGCGCGCCGGCGGCACGATGCCGAGGTGTCCTGACCGCGGCGTCCCCGCTGCCGCGCGCTCGGGACCGGACGCTCAGCTGGGCTCCAGCAGGCCCGCCGGCCGCCGGGCCGCCTGCGGGCGGGCCCAGGCAAGCGCCGCGCGCGCCAGCGCGTCGATCGTGTCCACCAGCGGCACGCCGACGGGCGCCTCGTCCTCGGGCCGGATGGCGAGGGGGATCTCCGTGCAGGCGAGGACGACGGCGCGGGCCCCGGCCCGCACCAGCGCTTTCGCGGCGGCGACCAGCGGATCATGGGCATCGCGGACCGCCCCCGCCTTCACCGCCGCGATGGCGGGCATGACGGCGCCCTCCAGGTCTTGCGGCGCGGGCGAGAGGCAGGCATAGCCGCGCGCCGCCAGGCGCTCCTGGTAGAGGCCCATGGCGATGGTGCCCGCCGTGCCCAGGATGCCGACCGGCCCGCCCTCCACCCCGCGGCGGCGGAGGTCGGCGGCGGCCGCATCGACGATATGGAGGATGGGCAGGCGCGAGGCCGCCGCCATGGTCGCATGCCAGCCATGGGCGGTGTTGCACGGGATGACCACCGCGCCGCAGCCCGCAGCCTCCAGCGCCTCAAGCCCGCGGGCGAACCAGGGCATGGGGTCGGCGCCGCCGTGGAGCCGGGCCTCGGTGCGGTCCGGCACGCGCGGGTCCGACCACAGAACGGTGGGGATATGGTCCTGGTCGCGCCGGGCCGGGGTGAGCTCGGTCAGGCGGCACATGAACTGGGCCGACGCGAGCGGCCCCATGCCGCCGAGCACGCCGAGCCTGCGGTGGGAGGCCATGGGTCGGGCTCCGCCGTTGCCGGCTTCAGGCCGCGGCCGGCAGCGCGGCGGCGAGCCAGCGTTCCGCTTCGAGCGCCGCCATGCAGCCCGAGCCGGCGGCGGTCACGGCCTGCCGGAACACCGGGTCCTGGACGTCGCCGGCGGCGAACACGCCCGGCACGGCGGTGGCGGTGCGCCCCGGGACGGTGAGAAGGTAGCCCGCATCGTCCATGGGCAGCTGGTTCCGGAACAGGCCCGTCTCGGGCGCATGGCCGATGGCGACGAACAGGCCGTCGACGGGCAGCTCGCGCGGCGTGCCGGCGGCAAGGTCCCGCACCAGGGCGGCGCGCAGGGCCGGCCTTTCGCCCTGCGCATCGCCGACCACGGCCTCCACCACGTGGTTCCACAGAACGCGCACGTTGGGCCGCGCCGCGAGCCGGTCGCCCAGAATGCGCTCGCACCGCAGGGTGTCGCGCCGGTGGATCAGCGTCACCTCGGCCGCGAGGCTGGAGAGATAGAGCGCCTCCTCCACCGCCGTGTTGCCGCCGCCCACCACGGCGACGCTCTTGCCGCGGTAGAAGAAGCCGTCGCAGGTGGCGCAGGCCGAGACGCCGTAGCCGGAGAGCGCGCTCTCGCCCGGCACGCCGAGCCAGCGGGCCTTGGCGCCGGTGGCGATGACCAGCGCCTCGCAGCGGTAGGCGGCCGCGTCGCCTTCGAGCCGGAACGGGCGCACGGACAGATCGGCCGCGTGCACGCTGTCGCAGGCGATCTCGGCGCCCACGAGCTCGGCCTGGGCCTGCATCTGCGCCATCAGCCAGGGGCCCTGGACCGGGCTCGCGAAGCCGGGGAAGTTCTCAACCTCGGTGGTGGTGGTCAGCTGTCCGCCGGGCTGGAGGCCTGCGAGCAGCAGCGGGCGCAGCCCGGCCCGGGCGGCATAGATCGCCGCCGTCAGCCCCGCCGGACCGCCCCCGAGGATGATGATCCGCGCCCGCCGTTCCATGACCTGTCCTCGCGATCGTGATGAAGCGCCGCCGTGGCCGCGCGCCGGATGGACACGGGACACGATTGCACTGCGGCATTTCTTAAACTGGAATATCAATTATCCATATTATTCGAGTCAACCCATTTTTGATATTCCAATTCCTGGAATTTCCCAACCCGCACCTGTGAGCATGGTGGTATCAAAAGACCTTCATGCTCCGCGCAGCATCGTCGCGCGTGACCGCAGGCACCGATGGATTTGACACCGCCTCGGGCGCCTCGCGGACGGCCGCATGTTCTCGCCGCGCAGGATGCGATATCGGTTCGGCGGCGACGGGCGCGCGTCGCCCTCGCCTGCCATTCGAGCCGAGGAGACCCACGCCGTGCCGGTCCGGGAGATCGTCCAGTTCCCCGACGCGCGGCTACGCCGTCCGGCGCAGCCCGTCGCCGTCTTCGATGCGGCGCTCGCCAGCCTCGCGGCCGACCTTCTCGACACCCTGCGCGCGGCGCCGGGCATCGGCATCACGGCGCCGCACATCGGCGTCGGCCTGCGGGTGGTGGTGCTGCAGCTGGCGGCGGACGAAGCGCCGCTCACCTATGTCAATCCGAAGATCGCCTGGGCTGACCCGGAGCTGATCCGGCATGCCGAGGGCAGCATCTCCATGCCCGGCGTGACGGAGGAGCTGGAGCGCCATGCGCGCGTCAGGGTCGCCTATCAGGACCTGGACGGCACCGCGCATGTGGAGGAGGCCGAAGGCCTGCGCGCCGTCTGCCACCAGCACGAGATCGACCAGCTGGACGGCCTCTTCTGGCTCCAGAGGCTCTCGCGCCTGAAGCGGGAGCGCGTCGTCAAGCGGTTCGAGAAGGCCCGGCGCCCTGCCTCGACGTAGGGCGATGCACCGGTCAGCCTGCAACGCGAGCTGATCGGCGCGTGCTCTGGCTGCTCTCGCCGCGCCGTGCAGGCTGCTCCTGCCACCCGTGCGGCGGCGATCCCCCACCATCAACGCCCCTTCGGGATCGCGGCGCGCGAGCCGGCGCGCAATTGACACCTCATCGCCGATCTGCCAATTTTTCAAAACACTGTTTCAAATATCGCAATACGCGATCGCGCACGCCAAGCAACGGGCTCACAGAATGCCCGCGGCGCGGGAGGGAAAAGATGCTCAGGATCTTGCGGGCAGCCTACGCGCTGTCGCTCGCGGCGGCGTGCCTCGCCGGTGCCGTCTCGCCGAGCCTTGCCGACGAATTCCCCAGCAAGCCGATCCGCTGGATCGTCCCCTTCTCGCCCGGCGGGGCGACCGACATCGTCGCCCGCGTGGTCGGGCAGAAGATGCAGGAGGCGTGGGGCCAGCCGGTGGTGGTGGAGAACAAGCCCGGCGCCGGCGGCACGCTCGCCACCGACCTCATCGCCCGGGCCGCCCCCGACGGCTACACGATCGGCGGCATCTCGCTGAACTACACCATGTATCCGTTCCTGTATCCGAGCTTCCCCTTCAACATCCTGAAGGACTTCAGCCCGATCACGCTGGTCGCGCGCATCCCCTCCATCCTGGTGGTCACGCCGGCCATGCCGGTGAACTCGGTGGACGACCTGATCCGCGCGGCGAAGGCCAGCCCCGGCAAGATCGGCTTCGCCTCCGGCGGCGGGGTGGGCACCGGCGGGCATGTGGCGGGCGAGCTGTTCAAGAAGATGACCGGGGTCGACATGACCCACATCCCCTACAAGGGCGGCGGCCCGGCCACCGCGGACCTGATCGGCGGCCACGTCCAGATCTCGTTCGCCACCACCACCTCCATCGTCGAGGCGATCCGCGCCAATAAGGTGCGCCCCATCGCCGTGACCTCGGCGACCCGCTTCGCGCTGTTCCCGGACCTGCCCACGATCTCGGAGTCCGGCGTGCCGGGCTTCGTCACCGAGGAGATGCAGGGCATCGTCGCGCCGGCCGGCGTGCCCCCGGCGATCATCGACAAGCTCAATCGCGAGATCGTGCGCATCCTCAATCTGCCCGAGGTGAGGGACCGCCTCGTCAATCTCGGCGCCACGCCGGTGGCGGGAACGCCGGCGGAGTTCGCGGACTATCTGCGCACCGAGAGCGCCAAATGGGCCGAGGTGTTCAAGGACTCCGGCATCACCGCCGAGTGAGCCGCAGCCGCCCCGCCGCCCGGCGGGGCTTTCCGTCTCCGTTGCAGGACTGCGAGCAAGGGATGTCCTTATCCGGCAAGAAGATCCTGGTGGTGGGCGGCAGCTCCGGCATGGGCCTCGCCACGGCGCTGATGGCGCAGAAGGCGGGCGCCGAGGTGGTGCTGTCGTCGCGTTCCGAGGCCCGCCTTGCCGCCGCCCGCGCCCGCTTCCCCGCCCCGGTCTCGACCCTCGCCGCCGATGCGGCCGACGAGGGCCAGGTGCGCGCGCTGTTCGAGCGCACCGGCCCGCTCGACCATGTGGTCGTCACCGCCGCCGTGGTGAACCGCAAGCCGCTCGCCGAGATCACGCTGGAAGAGGCGCACCAGGCGTTCGAGACCAAGTTCTGGTCGCAGTTCAACGTGGCGCGCATCGGCGCGCCGTTCATTCGGACGGGCGGCAGCATCACGCTGTTCTCGGGCATCTCCAGCCGGCGCGGCTTTGCGAGCCTCGTGGTGGCGAGCGCCATCAACGGGGCGGTGGACGCGCTGTGCCGCTCGCTCGCCATGGCGCTCGCGCCGGTACGGGTGAACGCGGTCAGCCCCGGCTTCGTGAACACCGACGGCCACCGCGACGCGGCGCGCGAGAAGGTGCTGGCCGAGGTCGCCGCGAAGCTGCCCTTGCGCCGCGTTGGCGCGCCCGAGGACCTCGCCCGCGCGGTGATGTTCCTGATGGAGAGCCCCTACGCGACCGGCACGGTGGTGGTGGTGGACGGCGGGCACCTCGCGGGGTGAGGCCGAAACAATAGAAACGCCGTGACGGCATTCAGAACAGGATGACGAAAGGAGCGAGGACGTGGATTTCGCATTGACGGACGATCAGGAGCGGATGCGCGACGGGATCGCGCGGCTGGTGGAGCGCGAGATCCGGCCGGTGCTGGCCGCCAACCCGCGCGACCGCGCGCTGCCCAAGGCCGAGATGGTCAAGCTGTTCGAGCGCATCGCCGAATACGGCCTCCTGTGTCCGCGCCTACCCGAGGAGGCCGGCGGCCCCGGCATCTCCATGCTCGACTACGGCATCATGTTCGAGCAGATCCCGCCCACGGTCTCCATGTCCATGCTGTCGCAGGACAGCTGCATCACCCGCCTCAACGCCGAATGCACGGAAGAGCAGAAGGCGCGCTTCCTGCCCGACCTCGTCGCCGGCCACAAGCTCGCCTGCACCGGCTCCACCGAGCCGGACACCGGATCCGACCCGCGCGGCATCAAGACCAGGCTCACCCGCAAAGGCGACAAGGCGGTGCTGAACGGGCGCAAGATGTGGATCACCAATGTCAGCGCCTGCGACCTCATCCTCGTCACCTGCATCGACGAGGGGCGCAGCAAGGACGGGCGCCCGGTGATCATCAAGGTGGTGGTGGAGCGCGACAAGTCGCCGTTCGAGGCGCGCGAGATCGACGCCATCGGCCTCAACCAGGGCTATCTCGGCGAGGCGGTGTTCGACAATTGCGAGGTGCCGGCCGAGAACATCGTCGAGGCCGACAGCGGCACCCGCGTGCTCAACCGCTCCTGGTACGTGAACCGCTGCATGGTGGGGCTCCAGGCGGTGCACCTCGCCGAGCGCGCCTACCTCGCCGCGCTCGACTATGGCCGCGTGCGCAAGCAGTTCGGCAAGCCCATCGCCGCGCACCAGCTGGTGCAGAAGAACTTCTCCGACATGGTCACGGCCATCACCGCGAGCCGCATGCTGTGCTACCGCGCGCTGTGGATGATGGATGCGGGCGAGGAGGCGGGCGGCGCTTCCGCCATGGCCAAGCGCTTCGCGCAGATGAACTGCACCGAGGCGGTCTGGCAGGCCATGAACGTGCTCGGCGCCATGGGCCTCTCGCGCGAGGCGGGGCTCGAGGAGATGTATCGCGACATCCGCATGCTGCCGATCCCGGACGGCACCAACGAGATCCTGGCGCTGATCCACGGTCGCGAGATCACCGGCTTCGAGGCCTTCCGCGGCGCCGCGGGCGGCTGACGGCGCCGGACACGCGCAAGGACCCTCACAACGCCTGAAGCACCCGGAGGACAGATCCCATGTTGGCAGAGCTCAAGCCGGCCACGGCCGCCCCGCCGGAGGTGCGGGCGCAGGTCCGCATCACCAGGGTCGAGATCATCGCCGCGCGCATTCCGTTCGCGGTCGAGTTCAAGATCGCCACCGGCGGCATCCGGCCCGGCGTCGACGTGATCCTGGTGCGCCTCCACACCGATGCCGGCGTCACCGGCATCGGCGAGACGCCGGCCTGGCGGCGCCAGGGCTCGAACGACACCGTGGCGTCGATCACCACCCTGATCCGCGACCACTTCACGCCCCTGGTGGTGGGGCGCTCGCCATTCGACATCGGCGCCATCCTCGCCGACATGGACACCGAGATTTGGCACTCCAACTACGCCCAGGCCGGCATCGCCGACGCGCTGATGGACCTGCAGGGCAAGCTGCTCGGCGTGCCGGTCTATCAGCTGCTGGGCGGCAAGTGCCGCGACGGCGTCGGCGCCTGCGCGGTGATCGGCATCAAGGCCGACTTCAAGCGCATGCTGGAGGACGCGCAGGGCTTCTACGACAAGGGCTTCCGCAGCTTCACGGTCAAGATCGGCAACGATGCGGTGAAGGACGTGAAGGCGGTGGAAGCGATCCGCGCGCACCTGCCGAACGACGCGCTGATCCGCGTCGACGCCAATGCCGGCATGGACTTCGACACCGCCGTCGGCGTGCTGAAGCGCTTGGAGCCGCTCGACATCGACGCCGCCGAGCAGATGGTGCCGCCCTGGGACGTGGCCGGCATGGCGGAGCTCGCCCGCAAGACCTCGATCCCGCTCATGGCCGACGAATGCATCGCCACCGACCACGATCTTCTCGACGTGATCCAGCGCCGCGCCGCCACAGTGATGCAGACCAAGAGCCCCAAGAACGGCGGCATCTGGCGCTGCCGGCAGCTGTGGACCATCGCGCGCTCCGCCGGCATGCGCATCTATCCCGGCAACCATCCGGGCACCAGCATCGTCGCCACCGCGGTCGCCCATCTGGCCACCGCCTGGCCCGGGCCGCTGCTGGAAGGCCCGTTCGCGGTCGGCATCTGCGGGCTGATCGGCGCCGACGTGGTGACCGAGCCGGTGCAGATGGACGGGCGGTTCCTGCGCGTCTCCGACCGGCCCGGCTTCGGCCTGGAGCTCGACGACGACCGCATCGAGGCGCTGCGCATCCCGTTCTGAGCGTCCCGAACGGCCGCCCCGCCGCGGCTGGAACAAGACACGCGCGTGCCGGTTCTTTGACACCCAAGGGACCGGCGAGCATTCTGAAAGAAACAATGTTCCAAAATACGAAACAAAAACGAGGGAGGGACACATGATCTCGAGACGACGCATCGGCCTTGCCGTGGCCGCGATGGTCGCGGCGGCGGCCTTCGCCCCGCTGCCGGCCGCCGCCGACACCTGGCCCAGCCGGCCGATCAAGTACGTGGTGCCGTTCCCGCCTGGCGGCGGCGTCGACACGCTGGCGCGCATCATCGCCGAGAAGCTCTCGGCGCGGCTCGGCCAGCAGGTGATCGTCGACAACCGCTCCGGCGCCGGCGGCCTCACCGGCACGCGCGCGGGCGCCAAGTCGGCGCCGGACGGCTATACGCTGGTGGCCGCCTCGTTCAACTACCTCACCTTGCCGGTGCTGTTCCCGGACATCGACTTCGACATCGTCAAGGATCTCGATCCGGTGATCCTGGTGGCGAAGTTCCCGTGCGTGCTGGTGGTCTATCCCGAGGTGCAGGCGAAGACGGTGAAGGAGATGAAGGCGCTTGCGGGAACGCCCGCGAGCCTCAAGTTCGGCTCGTCGAGCACCGGCGGCGGCGGCCACATCGCCGGCGAGCTGTTCAACCAGATGGCCGGCGTGAAGATGACCCACGTGCCCTATCGCGGCGCCGCGCCCATGAACGTCGACCTGATCGCCGGGCGGATCGACCTCGCCTTCGCGCACATCACCTCGATCCTGGAGCTGATCCGCGGCGGCAGGGTGCGCCCGCTCGCCATCACCTCGAACCAGCGCTCGCCGCTGCTTCCGGACGTGCCCACCATGGAAGAGGCCGGCTTCCCGAATTTCGAGGCCGGCGAGCTGAACGGCATCCTGGTTCCCGCCGGCACCCCGCCGCAGATCATCGCCCGGCTCAACAAGGAGATCGTCGATATCCTGCAGATGCCGGAGGTGAAGGAGAAGCTCCAGGCCCAGGGGGCGCAGATCGTCGCCAGCACGCCGGCCGAGTTCGCGACCTTCATCGCCACCGAATCCGCACGCTGGAGCAAGGTCGCCAAGGCGGCCGGCATCAAGAGCGAATGAACGCGCGGGAGGATCGCATGGCACAAGGCGCACAGGCTCATTCCACGCACGGCGCGGCCGAGGCCGCGGACCGGACGGCGGCGCTCGCCGACGTCCTCTCGACCCTCGATGCGGCGGCGCTTCCGCCCGCCACCTTCGAGCGCACCATGGACCTTGTCGTCGATCACCTCGGCGTCGCGCTCCACGGGCTGGACCTGCCGTGGTCGCGCATCATTGCCGAGTTCGGCACCGAGGAGGGCGGCCGGCCGGACGCGACGATCTATGGCCGCGGCAGGCTGCCGGCGCGAACCGCAGCGCTCATCAACGGCACCATGGCCCACGGCATCGAGCTCGACGACACCCACGACCAGTCATGCTCCCACCCCGGCGCGGTGGTGATCCCGGCCGCGCTCGCGGTGGCGGAGATGACCGGCGCCTCGGGGCGTGACCTCATCGCGGCGATCGTCGCCGGCTACGAGGCGCAGACCCGCGCCGGCGCGGCGCTCACCGGCGACCTGATGAGCCGTGGCTTCCACCCGACCGCGCTTTCCGGCGTGTTCGGGGCCGCCACGGCCGCCGGGCGGCTGCTCGGCCTCACCTCGGACCAGATGCAGTCCGCCTGGGGTCTGGGCGTCTCCATGGCCTCGGGGGTGATGCAGTTCACCCAGGACCCGCTCGGCACCATGGTGAAGCGCCTGCACGCCGGCATCCCGGCGCACAACGGGGTGCTGGCCGCCATGCTCGCCGTGCGCGGCTTCCAGGGGCCGCGCGGGGCGCTGGACGGGCGCGCGGGCTTCGTCCACGTCTTCAGTCCGCACCCCGAGAACTGGCGGCTCACGCAGGACCTCGGTTCGGACTTCGCGGTCGACCGCATCAGCATCAAGTTCTACGCCTGCTGCCGCATGTTCCACGCGCTGGTGGACGCCATCAGGTCGAGCCGGGAGGAGGCGGGCTGGGGCGCCGACGACGTGGTGGAGATGACCGCGTCCGGTCCGCGCATCATGTCCGACGGACATATGGAGTATCGCCCGCGCTCGGTGATGTCGGCGCAGTATTCGCTGCCCTACACCATCTCCGCCGCGGTGATGCTGGACCCGCGCGACCCGCGCTCGTTCAATGCCGAGGCCATGGCGCGCCCCGACGTGCTAGCGCTCGCCGACCGGGTGTCGGCGGAGGCGAGCGCGGAGCTGGAGCGGTATTTCCCCGCCAAGTATCCGGGCGGCTTCACCGCGCGGCTCAAGGACGGGCGGACGATCGAGAAGACCCTGCTGGATTCCTTCGGCACGCCGGAGAAGCCGGTGGACCGGGCCGGCATCACCGGCAAGTTCCGCGCGCTCACGGACGGCATCGTCCCGCCCGCCCGGGCCGATGCGATCCTGGACGCCGTGTTCGCGCTCGGCGCGGCGCGCGACGTGCGCGGCCTTGCCGACCTGCTGGGCGAAGGGGTCGCGCGCGTATGAGGCCCGACGCCGCCGGCCACGGTCCGGCGGCGGCACCGGGCGGCGGCGTGTTGACAGCCCGAGGGGCTGTGTTAATGGTCTAATATACGAAACACTGTTATAAATTGTGAAATATGGGAGGATCGAGGGTGGATACTGGGCTTGAAGGCCGCGTGGTCATGATCACCGGCAGCGGCGGCGGCATCGGCCGGACCATGGCGCTGGGCTTCGCGCGCGAGGGCGCGCAGATCGCCGTGAACGACGTCTCCGAGAAGGGCATCGCCGAGACCATCGACATGATCCGCGCGGCCGGCGGCACGGCGGTGCCGGCGCGTTGCGACATCACCGACCTTACCGCGGTCCGCGAGACCGTCAGGAAGGTGGAAGGCGAGCTCGGCCGCATCGACGCCCTGGTCAACAACGCCGCCCTCATCGTCGCCCACGAACTGTTCGTCGAGACCAAGCCCGAGGATTGCGACAAGGAGATCAAGGTCGTCCTCTACGGCACCCTGAACTGCACCCGGGCGGTGCTCGCGGGGATGATCGAGCGGCGCTTCGGCAAGATCGTCAACATCGTGACCGACGCCGCCCGCGTGGGCCAGGAGCGCCAGGCCAACTATTCCGCGGCCAAGGGCGGGGTGATCTCGTTCACCAAGTCGCTGGCGAAGGAAGTAGGCCCGCACAACATCAACGTCAACGCCGTCTCCCCCGGCGCCACCAACTCCCCCATCCGCATGGAGATGCTGCGCCAGCTCACCTCCAAGATCGGCGAGGAGAAGGCCAAGGAGCGCGAGGAGAAGGTGCGCCGCATGTATCCGCTGCGCCGCATCGGCGAATCCGAGGACGTGGCCAACGCCGTCGTCTTCCTCGCCTCCGACCTCGCCCGCCACGTCACCGGACAGATCGTCAGCGTGAACGGCGGCTTCGCCATGCCGGGCTAAGGGGGCGTGCATGAGCGAGATCCTCACCATCGACCGGGCGCCGCCGACCGCGCTCGTCACCCTCAACCGGCCGGAGAAGCAGAACGCGTTGAGCATCGAGATGTTCGACGCGCTCGATGCCGCCTTCGACGTGCTCGACCGCGAGACGGACATCCGCGGCGTCGTGCTCACGGGCAATTCCAAGGTGTTCTCCACCGGCGGCGACCTGAAGCAGGCGCTGGAGGTCAACACCATCCTTCAGACCAAGTTCTGGCTCGACCGGTTCGCCGGCACCAATGCCCGCATCGAGGGGCTGACGAAGCCGGTGGTGGCGGCCATCCACGGCTTCTGTCTCACGGGCGGCCTGGAGCTTGCCCTGTGCTGCGACATCCGCATCGCCGCCACCAATGCGCAGTTCGGCGTCACGTCGAGCCGCATCGGCACGGTGGCCGGGGCGGGGGCGACGCAGCGCCTCGCCCGCCTCATCGGTCCGGAATGGACCAAGCACCTGCTGTTCAGCGGCGACTTCATCGACGCCGGGACGGCGCTGAGGATCGGCCTCGTGAGCGAGGTGGTGGAGCCGGACGCCGTGGTGCCCGCCGCCAGGGCCCGCATCGAGGCCTATGCGCAGCGCGCGCCGCTGAGCGTCTACTATGCGAAGCTCGCGGTGAACAACGGCCTGCAGATGGACCTGCAGTCGGCGCTCGCTTACGAGCGCCAGCTCACCACCGGGCTGTTCGCCACCGCCGACAAGAAGGAGGGCATGGCCGCCTTCCTCGAGAAGCGCAAGCCGCAATTCAAGGGCGAGTAGCGCCCATAAGGAAACGCACGGGAGCACGGACATGAACCAGCACACCAAGGCGCCGTTCCAGGACATCCTCTACGAGAAGCGGGACGGCATCGCCACCGTCACCATCAACCGCCCGCAGACCTACAATTCCATCACCCAGTTCACCGCCGAGGAGATGATCGCGGCCCTGCGCGACGCGGCGGAGGACGACGAGATCGGCGTCATCGTCCTCACCGGCGCGGGCGAGAAGGCGTTCTGCTCGGGCGGCAACATGCAGGCCATCGCCGAGCGCACCTCCTCCCACAAGCGCAACCACCTGCGCGTGATGGCGCAGCTGGCGCTGATGCTGCGCACGGCGGCCAAGCCCACCATCGCCGCGGTGAACGGCTATGCCATCGGCCTCGGCCACGAGCTGCACGTGATGTGCGACATCACCATCGCCGCCGACCACGCCAAGTTCGGCCAGACCGGGCCGAAGATGGGCAGCGTGCCGGTGTGGGGCGCCACCACTTTGCTCCACCGCGTGGTGGGCGAGAAGAAGGCGCGCGAGATCCTGTTCTTCTGCCGCCAGTACACCGCCCAGCAGGCGCTGGAGATGGGCCTCGTCAACCACGTGGTGCCCATGTCGGAGCTGCGCGCCACCACCGAGGAATGGTGCCAGGAGCTGCTCGACAAGAGCCCGCAGTCGCTGCGCATCGCCAAGCTCGCCTTCAACCAGGAATCCGACCAGAGCCTGTGGGCGGGGATGTTCGCTGGCGCCGAGCTGCTGTCCATGCACATCGACACCGACGAGTTCATCGAAGGCCCAACCGCCTGGCTCGACAAGCGCAAGGCGAACTTCCGCGCCTACCGCAAGCGCAAGGTCCGGGAGGGCTGAGCCTCGCACCGGGCGGCCTCGGCCGCCCGGCATCTTCCGGCACCCGTTTCGGCGCCCGCCCGGCGCTATCGCCGGGCGGGCGCCGGGCGCAGCTCCACGGCCGGTGCCCCCCGCCCCGGCCGTGGAGCCCATGCCCAGCCGACCGGGCGCGACGATGCGACCGGTCGGAACGCGGCCTCCCGGGCGGCCCCACGTCCCCCGCCGCCTCCGGCCATCCCCGGCCGACCGCCACAACAGGGCTCCGAGCCGTGCTGATACTCTCCGATTGGCTCTGGGTGATCTTCACCCTGGCGGCGGCGCTGGCGCAGACGCTGCGCAACGCGACCCAGCGCGGGCTGATCGCCGAGCTTGGCGCCGCCGCCGCCGCCCATGTGCGCTTCCTGTTCGGCCTGCCGTTCGGCCTCCTGTTCCTGGCGCTGGTGCTCGTGCTGACCGGGCAGGCGCCGCCGCGCCCGTCCCTCACCGCCCTCAGCTGGATGCTCTCCGGCTCGCTGATGCAGATCCTCGGCACGGCGCTGATGCTCTCCGCCATGAGCGAGCGCTCGTTCGTGGTCACCATCGCCTACACCAAGACCGAGCCGGTCCAGGTGGCACTGTTCGGCATCGTCATGCTCTCGGAGAAGCTGACGCTGCCGCTGATCGCGGCCATACTGATCGCCACCTCCGGGGTGATGATCATGGGCTGGCCGGCGCGCCAGGGACCGGGCAGGGACCGACACCGGCTGAAGCCGGCTCTCCTCGGCATGGCGGCCGGCGCCTTCTTCGCCATGGCCGCCATCAGCTTCCGGGGCGGCATCCTGGCGCTTCAGGAGCAGAACTACCTCCTCGCGGCGATCACCACCCTCGCCATCGGCCTCCTGATGCAGACCGCCATGCTCACCGCCTGGCTGGCGCTGCGGGACCGGGCGGCGCTGCGCGAGATCGTCAAGGCCTGGCGCCCCTCGCTCGGCGCCGGCTTCCTCGGCGCGGTGGCCTCCGCCTTCTGGTATCTCGCCTTCGCGCTGGAGAGCGCGGCGCGGGTGCGCACGCTCGCCTTGGCCGAGATCCTGTTCGCGCAGATCGTCTCGCGCAACATGTTCCGCCAGAAGACCAGCCCGCGCGACGCGCTCGGCATCGTCCTGGTCGTGGTGGGCGTCGTCATCCTGCTGAACTCCTGACGACGCGGGTTGATTTGCGAAACGACGTTCCGCAAGGTGCGCTGCCACCGGGAGGCTCTATGGAACGCCCGCGCCCGGTATGGTAGGAGCTTCCCGTCGAAAGGTTGGGGCCACGATGGAAAAGACGGTCGTCAAGGCGTTCGAGCTGCTCGAAACCCTCGCCGGGATGGACAAGCCCACCGGGATCACGGCCCTGGCGCAGGAATTGGGCCTGACCAAGAGCAATGTCTTCCGGCTGCTCAACACCATGGCGCGGCGCGGCTACGTGCGCCGCTACGAGGATGCCGGCCAGTACGAGCTGACCCTCAAGGTCTGGCACCTGGGCATGATGGTGCTCTCGCGCCTCGACGTGAAGAAGGCCGCCGCCCCCCACATCGAGGAGCTGATGCGGACCACCACCGAATCGGTCCATCTGTCGATCCTGGTGGGCGGCGAGGTCACCTATATCGAGAAGATCGAGAGCGAGCAGGCGGTGCGCGCCTATTCGCGGGTGGGCGACCGCCCGCCGGCCCATAGCGTCGCCACCGGCAAGGTGCTGCTCGCCTACCTGCCGGAAGAGGTGCTGGAGAAGCGCCTAGAGCAGGGCCTGCCGAAATACACGGCCCGCACCATCACCAATGCCCGCGTGCTGCGCAAGGAGCTGGAGATCATCCGCAAGCGCGGCTTCAGCGAGAATCGCGGCGAGTGGCGCGAGAGTGTCTGCGGCGTCGCCGCGCCGATCCGCGACTGGAGCGGCCAGGTGGTGGCGGCGGTGGGCATCTCCGGTCCCGCGGAGCGTCTGAAACCCGACTCGCTCGAGCGTTTCGCGCCGCCGGTGATCGCCTGCGCCGAAACCATCTCGCGCGAGCTCGGCTACCTGCCGAGCGCGCCCGTCCCCCAGCCGCTGCCGGAGCCGAAGAAGCGCGCGCCGCGCAAGTCGCCGGCGAAGGTGGCGACGAAGGCCGCGGCGAAGTAGCCGGGCCGCATCCACCGCAACGGGTGGGTATTGGACGACGTCGTCTCCACGTGGACGGAACGTCATGCCCGGCCTTGTGCCGGGCATTTGCCGGCGCCCCGGGCATCGCAATGAAAAAGGGCACCCGCCGGGGGCGTCCGGCAGGTGCCCAGGGTCGGCGCCACGATCATGCGTCGGGATCAGGCGCCCGCAATCAGGCCCTTGTCTCGCGCGAGCGGTCCCACAGGTTCGGCGTCACCGCATTGGCGTAGCCGGACACGAAGCTCTTCACCTCGCCGGTGTCCGGCACGAACACGTGCCGCTTCACCGCGCCGATGTTGGCGCCATAGACGTGGATCGAGATGGACGGCTTGTCCGGCACCGCGTTCGACACCTTGTGGATGTCGCCCACGGTGGGGCTGACGGCGCAGACCTGGCCCGGCTTCAGGACCTCCTCGTCGGTCTTCGTCAACCGGCCCGAGGCGGCGTCGCGCTCGAAGCTCTCGCTGGTCTCGGCGCCGCGCAGCATGCCCACCAGGCCCCACACGGTGTGGTCGTGGACCGGCGTCGACTGACCCGGCCCCCACACGAAGCTGACCACGCTGATGCGCTCCAGCGGATCGCAGTGCAGCAGGTACTGCTGATAATATTGTGGGTGCGGACGGGTGTATTCCTCCGGCAGCCAGTCGTCGTGGCTCACGAGGTCCTGGAGCAGCGGCCGGATCTGCTCGAGCACCGCGGCCTCGTCCTTGGCCGCGCCGACGATCTCGGTGGAGCGGACGATGAAATCCCTAAGGCGGCTGATATCGGTCGACATGTGCCCTTGCCTTTCCCTGCTGCGCCTCAGCCCGCGATCGCCTTCAGCGCGACCGCGCTGTCGAGCGCGCGGACGATCTCCTCGCGATGCTCCCCGAGCGCCGGCGGCGCTGAACGGATCTCGATGCCCTTGCCGGAGAGCATCACCGGCGAGGCGAAGGTCCGGGTGGTGACGCCGGACGGCAGGGTGGTCTCGCGCACCCAGCCCATGTGCTCCACCTGCGGGTCGGCGAGAATCTGAGAATAGCTGTTGATGGGGCCGCACGGAACGCCGACGCCGGTGAAGCCCTCGATCCACTCGGCGGCGCTCTTGGCGGCGAATATCTCCTCCAGGAGGATGCGCAGCTCGGTCTGGTTCCTGGTGCGGCTGGCGGTGTTGACGAAGCGCGCGTCCTCGACGAGGTCCGGCCGCCCCACCAGCTCGCACACCGAGCGCCAGAGCCGGTCGTTGCCGGCGGCCATGGCGAAGTAGCCGTCCTTGGCCTTGAAGGCCTGGTAGGGCGCGTTGCGCGGATGGGCCGAGCCGAGCTTCTTCGGATCGACGCCGGTGCCGAAATACTCGCTGGTCTGCAGCGCCGCCATGGCAAGCGTCGCGCCGAGCATGGAGATGTCGATGTGGTCACCCTCGCCGCTGACCTGCGCCTTGCGCAGCGCGGCGGCGATGGAGAAGGCGGCATAGAGCCCGGCGCCGAAGTCGGAGATCGGCACCCCGCACTTCACCGGGGGCCCCTCCGCCTCGCCGGTGACGCTCATCACCCCGCCCGCCGCCTGGATGGTGAGGTCGAAGCCGCCCTCGTGGGAGCGCGGGCCGCTCTGGCCGTAGGCGGAGATGGAGCAGTAGACCAGCGCCGGCTTGTCCTTCGACATGGCGGCATAGCCGAGGCCGTTCTTCTCCATCACGCCCGGCCGGTAGTTCTCGACCACGGCGTCGGCGGAGAGGATGAGCTTGCGGGCGATCTCGCGGTCGGCCGGATCCTTAAGGTTCAGGGCGATCGATTTCTTGCCGCGGTTGAGCGAGGCGAAGTTCTCGCTGTAGCCGTTGCTCAGCGGCGGCCACTGGCGCAGCGAATCGCCGACCCCCTCGCGCTCCACCTTGATCACCTCGGCGCCCATGTCGGCGAGCAGCATGCCGCAGTACGGGCCGGATGCGACCTCGCAGAACTCGATCACCTTTACACCGCTGAGGGGCAGCACTCTTCATCTCCGTTGAGGTTCGCCATCCGGGGTCCTGAACCGCTCCGTCGGGGCAAGGCCGGGGGGACGAGGTGGGGCACCGGAGCGCGACGCTCTTTGTGCTGTTTTTTAGAACAATGTTTCATTACTTAAGGAAATCCGCCGTCGAATGTCAACCCGTCGGACGGCTTCCGGCGGGTGCTCGTTCCACATTCTGATCCATGCACGGCGCGATCTCGGAGCAGGTTGACGACAGCTCGGCCAAGCTGCTCATAACGGGGCACAGACCAGGGGAAACGCAAGGCCATGACGAAGCTTCCGGACCGCATGAAGGTGATCGATTTGTCGCAGCCGGGAGGCCCCGACGGGCTGGTCCCGGGAGAGCGGCCGCTGCCCGCCGTTCCCGCCGGCTTCGTGCTGGTGAAGGTTGCCGCCGCCGGCGTGAACGGGCCGGATCTGATGCAGCGGCGCGGGCTCTATCCCGCGCCCAAGGGCGCCTCCGACCTGCTCGGTCTGGAAATCTCCGGCCACGTGGCGGCGGTGGGCGAGGGCGTCGAGGCATGGCGCGTCGGCGACGCCGTCTGCGCGCTGACCAACGGCGGCGGATACGCGCAATACTGCGCGGTCGACGCACGCCACTGCATGCCCATTCCCGCCGGGGTGACGCTGGAGGATGCGGCCGGGCTGCCGGAGACCTTCTTCACCGTCTGGAGCAACATCTTCCTCGGCGCCGGGCTCAAGGCCGGCGAGAGCTTCCTCGTCCATGGCGGCGCCGGCGGCATCGGCGCCACCGCGATCCAGCTCGGCAAGGCGTTCGGCGCCAGGGTGTTCGCCACCGAGAGCCCGCAGGCGCGCTGCGATTTCTGCCGGCAGCTCGGCGCCGACACCGTGATCGACTATCGCACCGAGGACTTCGTCGAGGTGCTGCGCGCGGCCGGCGGCGCCGACGTCATCCTCGACGTGGTGGGCGGTCCTTACGTGGAGCGCAACATCAAGGCCACGCGGCACGACGCCCGCATCGTTCAGATCGCCTTCGCCCTCGGCAGCAAGGTGGAGATCGACCTGATGCCGGTCATGCTGAAGCGGCTCAGCTATTCCGGCTCGACCCTGCGCACGCGGCCGGACGCCTACAAGGCGCAGGTGGCGCGCGACCTGGTGGAGAAGGTCTGGCCCAAGATCGCCGAAGGCGCGATCCGGCCATCTACCTTCAAGGTGTTCCCGCTCGCCGAGGCCGCGCAGGCGCACCACCTCATGGAAAGCGCGGGGCATTCGGGCAAGATCCTGCTGCGGCCCTGAGCCCGGCGCCGCCGGCCGGATGTCCGCTCAGCCGGCGGCGCGTCCGGCCGCGAAGGCGGGCGGGATGAAGCAGGTCAGGTCCGGCGCGGCCTGCCGGAACGGCTCCACCTCCACCAGGCAGGAATGGGCCGAGCATCCCTGGCCGAGGCGCGAGGTGCCCCGGTCGGCGGTCAGCACGTTGGGATTTCCGTGCTTCTCCAGCGCCCCCGCGACGCCGGGCTCGAGCGGATCGAACCAAGCGCCGGTGGCGAGCTGGACCACGCCACGCCTGAGATCGCGCGCGAGCACCGCCGCCGCCAGGCACGCCCCGCGCCCGTTGAACAGCCGAACGATGTCGCCATCGGCGATGCCGCGCGCCGCCGCGTCGTCGGGATGGATGCGCATCGGCTCGCGCCCCTTCACCTTCGCCGCCTGCGCCACCGCGCCGAGATCGTACTGGCTGTGGAGCTTGGTCGCCGGCTGGCTGGAGATGAGATGGAGCGGATAAAGCTCCGCCTCGGGCGCGCCGAGCCACTCCTTCGGCGCGATCCACACCGGATGGCCGGGGCAGTCGTCGTAGCCGAAGCCGGCGATGGTCTGGGAGAAGATCTCGATCCGCCCGGACGGCGTGCGCAGGGCGTTGCCGACCGGATCGCGGCGGAACGCGGCCAGCGTCGGCTCGGCGTGCTCCGCCTCGGGCAGGAGCGCGATGCCCTGGCGCCAGAAGGTGTCGAAGTCGGGCAGATCGAGGCCCTTCGCTGCCGTGCGCTGGCGCGCCACGCCATAGAGCTGGCGCAGCCAGGCTTCCTCGTCGCGCCCCTCGGTGAAGGCCTCCCTCGCCCCGAGCCGATCGGCGATGGCGGTGAAGATGTCGAAATCGGCGCGCGCCTCCCCCGCCGGCTCCGCCACCTTGTGCGAGGCTGAGATCATGCGGTCGCGCGAGGAGCAGGCGACGTCGTTGCGCTCC
Organism: Xanthobacter pseudotagetidis; assembly: GCF_043194795.2. Taxonomy (NCBI): domain Bacteria; kingdom Pseudomonadati; phylum Pseudomonadota; class Alphaproteobacteria; order Hyphomicrobiales; family Xanthobacteraceae; genus Xanthobacter; species Xanthobacter pseudotagetidis. The sequence continues at coordinate 417,951 of NZ_CM195534.1, forward strand.
AGCTGGGTCGCCGCCGGCAGCACGATGTCGGCATGGCGCGCGAGGCCGTTCCACCAGGATTCATGGGCGATCACGGTCTCGGGGCGCCGCCAGGCGTCCACCAGCCGGTTGAGATCCTGGTGGTGGTGGAACGGGTTGCCGCCGGCCCAGTAGACGAGGCGGATGTCGGGATAGGCGAGCCGCCGCCCGTTGAAGTCGAAGCTGCCGCCCGGGTCGAGCAGCATGTCGGCGACCCGCGCCACCGGGATGAAGTCCGGCACCGGGTTCTCGCCCTGCGGCAAAGACGGCCAGGCGAAATCGTGGATCGGGTTGCCAATGCCGTTCACCGAGCCGAAGCCGAAGCCGTAGCCTCCGCCCGGCAGGCCGATCTGCCCCAGCATGGCGGCGAGCACGATCGCCATCCAGTAGGGTTGCTCGCCATGGTCCGCGCGCTGGAGCGACCAGGACATCATCAGGAAGGTGCGCTTCGCCGCCATCCGGCGCGCCAAAGCGCGGATGTCCTCAGCCGGCACCTGTGTGATCTGCTCGGCCCATTCCGGGGTCTTCGGCACGCCGTCCGCGCGGCCGGCGAGATAGGCGAGGAAGCGCTCGAAGCCCACCGTGTAGCGGTCGAGGAAGCCGGTGTCGCACAGGCTCTCCGCCGTCAGCGTGTGCGCCAGCGCCAGCATCAAGGCGACGTCGGTGCCCGGGCGCGGCGCCAGCCATTCGGCATCGGCATCGACAGCCGTGTCGTCGCGGATGGGGCTGATGGAGACCAGCTCGGCGCCGCCTTCCCGGCAGGCGCGCAGCGCCTCGCGCACGCTGTGGCGCACGATGCCGCCCGAGGAGACCTGCGCGTTCTTGGCCGCGACGCCGCCGAACATGACGATCAGCTCCGCGTGGCCGGCGATCAGCCGCCACGGCGTGTGCTCGACATGCAGGCCGAGCCGCTCGCCCACCACGTGAGGCACGATCACGTCCGCCGCGCCGTGGCTGTAGTTGGAGAACGAGCGGGTATAGCCGCCGATGGTGTTGAGGAAGCGGTGGATCTGGCTCTGGGCATGGTGGAAGCGCCCGGCGCTCGCCCAGCCGTAGGAGCCGCCGAAGATGGCGCGGTTGCCGTGGGTGCGACGGACCCGGTCGAGCTCGCGGGCGACGAGATCGAGCGCCTGCGACCACTCCACCTCCACGAACGGCTCGGCGCCGCGCCCGGCGCCCGTGGCCGCTGCGCCGCGCTCCAGGAACGAGCGCCGCACCGCCGGCCGCAGGATGCGGCAGGGATGGTCGAGCGCGCCGATCATGGACTGGGCGATGGGCGAGGGGTCGGGGTCGCCCTCAAAGGGATCGAGGGCGACCGCGCGCCCGTCCGCCATGGCGGCGCGATAGATGCCCCAATGGGTCGTCACGGTGGGGCGGTTCGGCGTCGGCAGCATGGAGAGCCCTCGCCTCAGCCCGCGCCCGGCGCCGGGGCGGCGAGCAGCCCCATGAGATGGCGGATGTCGGGGGCGCGGTCGAGGCCGGCGAGCGCGTCGCGGATGGCGCGGGCCCGCTCGGCGCCCACCGCCGACTCGGCATGCTCGTTGAACTTGCGCGCCATGGCGGCATCGTCGAGCGGATTGTCCGGATGGCCCGGCGGCAGCGGACACACCGCCTCGGCCTTGCGGCCGTCCGCGAGGGTCACGGTTACGGCGGCGCCGGTGCCGCGGTGATAGTCGCGCGTGAACGCCGCGTCCGCCACCAGGCTCGCCTTCGCCATGAGGGCGCGTAGCACCGGATCGGCGAGGCGGGCCGGCGTGAACTGCGCCGGTCCGCAGGCGCCATCCATGAGCGCCACGGCCATGAGGTAATAGGGACTGTGGTCGGCGAGCTCCTTGGTGGTGGGGGCGGCCTTCTGCCCGTCCGAGGTCGGCCAGTCGAGGATCTGCTGGGGGAAGCGACCCTCGATGGCGACGATCTCCTCGGGCCGCGGCGACAGCCGCGCGCGCAGATCGAGCGCCGCCTGGATCAGGCCCTGGGCGGGCGAGAAGGCCTCGAACGGCTTGATGCGCGCCTGCATGATGCGGAACGTGCCGTCGAGGGGCGCGGCGAGCGCGGCGAGGTCCGAGCCGCCTGCCACCGCCCGGTCCCAGCCATAGGCGCCCTCGAAGATCGCCTGCGGCCCCGTGAGGCCGTGCGCCGCCATCAGCGCCGCCTCGACGCCGCCCTTGGCGGCCACGGCCTCGATGGTGGCCTTGATGGTGGCCATCTGCCCGCGCATGGATTCTGTGAGGATGTTGCCGTGGGTCCCGGCGATGGCGAGCGCCTCGGCGGTGCGCGCCGCGTCGAGGCCGAGGAGACGCGCTGCTGCGGCGGCGCTGGCATAGGACATGTTGGTGGCGTGGTGCCAGCCGCGGTCCCACAGGCTCGGTGTGCCCGCATGGTCGCAGAGCCGGAACTGGACCTCGTAGGCCGCCACTAATGCGGCGATGATGTCGGGCCCCGAGGCGCCCGTCTTCTCGCCCACGGCCAGGATGGCGGCGAGGTTGCCGCTGGCATGGGCGGGATCGCGGCCGAAATAATAATCGTTCACGTCGAGATAGCGCAGCGCCGTGCCGTTGGCGAAGGTGGCGAGCGTCGAGGAGGTGCGGGCGGTCGAGCCGATGATCGTCGCCTCCGGCCGGCCGCCGAGGGCCTCGACCATGGCGTGCGCCGCCTTGGTCGGCGCGCCGGAAAGCCCGCCGAGCGCGCAGCCGATGGTGTCGAGGATCAGCATCTTGGCCTTGGCCACCACCTCGGGCGGCAGATCCTCGAAGCGGATCGCGGCCGCGACCACGGCGAGGCCATCGCGGACGTGGGTGGCCGCGGCCTCGGGGATGATGGCGGCGTAGTTCATGGCGGGCGGGCGTCCTCGATCCGGAAGCGCCCGGCCGCGATCCGTGCGCGGCCGGGCGGGAGGTCGGCTCATGCCGCCAGCGGCGGCAAGGGCACGCACCGATCAGCTTGCATTGCGAGCCGATCGGACGCGCTCCAGGGCGCGGCGGCCCTATTCGTTCTTGACATTGGCCTCCTTGATCACGCGCGCCCACTTGACCATCTCGTCCTTCACGAACTCGTCGAACTGGGCGATGGAGCCGCCGGTGAAGGCGACGCCGATCTGCGACAGCTTCTGCTCCACGTCGGGCGACGTCATGATGCGGGCGATTTCTGCGTTGAGCTTCTCGCGGATGGCGAGCGGCGTCCCCGCCGGCGCGAGCACGCCCCACCATTCCACTGAGACCACGGGATAGCCGGACTCCTCCAGCGTCGGCACGTCCGGAAGCACCGGCGAGCGCTTCTTGCTGGACACGGCGATGGCGCGCACGCGCCCGGAATCCACGTACGGGAAGCCGGTCGGCACCGTGCTCATGGCAGTCTTGATGTGGCCGGCGGAGAGATCGGAGATGGCGAGCGAGCCGCCCTTGTAGGAGACGTGCGCGTTGTCGAGCTTGGCGACGTTCTTGAACCACTCCATGGTGATGTGGCTGCTGCCGCCGGCGCCCGACGTGGCGTAGGGGTAGTCCTTCGGGTTGGCCTTCACCAGCTTCACGTACTCGTCGAGAGTCTTCACCGGCACGGAGGGATGGACCGCGACCAGGTTCGGGATCTCCGTGAGCAGGATGATCGGCTCGAAGCTCTTCACCGGGTCGTAGGGCATCTGGGTGAAGTTGGGATTGATCACGTGGCCGCTGGTGATCACCACCAGCGTGTAGCCGTCGGGCGGCGCATTGGCGACCACGGCGGTGCCGATGGCGCCCGCCGCTCCGGGCCGGTTCTCCACCACCACCGGCTGCCCCCAGTCCACGGACATCTTGTTGCCGATCAGCCGCGCCAGCGTGTCGGTCAGCGCCCCGGGCGCGAACGGCGCGATGAGGCGGATCGGCTTGTCCGGGTAGTTGGCGGCGGCATCGTCGGCACGCGCGGGCGCGCCCGACAGGCCGAGCACGGCGGCCAGCGCCACGCCGCGCATCAGGTTCACGATCAGCTTCATTCTCTCCTCCCCTCCGGCTTGGTATTCCGGTCCGTATGTCGGGCCTGGATGCCTCTTGTCTCATATTTTGAGCACAGGGTTCGATATATGGCACGTGTTCCGCGCGCCCTGTCAAGGCGCGCCGGGCCGACTCGCACGCGCCCGGGCTCGGCGCGGCGGCATTTTCCTATGTTCCGAATTATGAACATATGATCTAATTATCAGAACAGATCATCGATCGCCGGCAACCGGCGGCGCAGGGAGGGAGACGGGGCATGGGCCTGATGCTGGATCGCGTGGGATCGGGACGGTCGCCGCAGGGCGCGGCCGGCCTCGCCGACCTTGAGCGCGAGGTGACGCGCGATCTCGACCGGCTGAACTATCCCCCGCGCGCCTGGCCGGTGCCGAAGCCGGCGCCCGACGGATCGACGGCGCTCGACGCGCTCGTGGTCGGCGGCGGCATGTACGGCCAGACCATGGCCTTCGCGCTTTATCGCGAGGGCATCCGCAACCTGCGGGTCATCGATCTCGCGCGCGAGGGCGAGGAGGGGCCGTGGGGCACCTACGCCCGCATGGACATCCTGCGCTCGCCCAAGCGGCAGTGCGGCCCGGATCTCGGCGTGCCCTCGCTCACCTTCCGCGCCTGGCACGAGGCGCAGGGGCGCAGCTGGGACGAGCTCTACAAGATCCACCGCCTGGACTGGCTCGCCTATCTCCTGTGGCTGCGGCGGGTGCTCGACCTTCCGGTCGAGAACGGGACCCGCCTCCTCGCGCTCGAACCTGCGGGCGGGCTGCTGCGCGCCGAGATCGAGGGCCCGCGCGGGCGCGAGAGCGTCTTCTGCAGGAACGTGGTTCTCGCCACCGGCCGCGAGGGCGCCGGCGGGCGGCAGGTGCCCGCCTTCCCCTCGTTCAGCATGGCGCGCGGAGACCGGCATCCGCGCATCCATCATTCCGCCGATCCCATCGACTTCGGGCCGCTCCAGGGCCGGCGCGTGGCGATCCTCGGCGCCAACGCCTCGGCGCTCGACAATGCCGGCACGGCGCTGGAAGCCGGGGCGGCGGCGGCCGTGATGTTCTGCCGCCGGCCGGCGCTGCCGCAGGTGAACAAATCCCGCTGGATGGTCTTTCCCGGCTTCCAGCACGGCTTTCCGGCAATGGACGACGCCGCGCGCTGGGAATTCATGAGCCACGTCGCCAGCGTGCAGATGCCGCCGCCCCACGAATCGGTCCTGCGCTGCACGCGGCACGCCGGCTTCGATCTGCGGTTCGCCGAGCCCTGGACCGACGTGATTGCGGACGGCGACGAAATCGACATCGTCACCGCCAAGGGCCGCCACCGGTTCGATGCCGTGATCTTCGCCACCGGCTTCAATGTCGACCTTGCCGACGTGCCCTATCTGACCTCGCTGCTGCCGCAGATCGAGACCTGGGGCGCGCGCGTCGCGCCGCAGGACGCGGCGCGCTTCCCGGCGCTCGCGCGCCTGCCCTATCTGACCGCCGATTTCCAGCTGACCGCGAAGGCCGGCGCCCATGCACCGGAGGTGGAAAACCTCTATCTCCTGAGCTTCGGCGCCAGCCTCAGCCACGGCGCGCTTGCCGGCGATCTGCCGGCGGTGCGCGCGACCACCACGCGCGCCGCCCAGGCCATCGCCCGCGCGCTTTTCGTGACCGATTATCAGGCCTACCGGCAAAGCATGCGCCGGTTCAGCGAGGCCGAGCTGGAGCCCACGCCCTACTTCGTTCCTCCCGAGGACATCGCGCCGTGATCCACGCTGTGGATCACCGTTGACATTTTACGAAACAACGTTCCATTTCTTCGCATGACGCCCGCCACCGATCGGCGGCGGGCCTTCTGCCATGTCGCCGGGGAACCATGTCGCAAGGGAATGAGGAGACGGATCGTCCGATGAACATCGCTCAAGGCGCCAGCGAACTGATCATCGAGCAGGCAGGGCCGGTTACGCGCCTTGAGCTCAACCGGCCGGCACGCGGCAACGCCCTCAGCGCCGGAGTGGTTCTGGCCCTGCGCGACGCGGTCGCCAGCGCCGCGCGCGACGGCACGCGGCTGCTGGTCCTCGCTGGCAGCGGAGCGAGCTTCTGCTCCGGCTTCGACCTCGGCGGGCTCGACCGGCAGAGCGACGGCGACCTCGCCTTGAGGTTCCTGCAGGCGGAAGAGCTGCTGCAGGCGGTGCACCACTTCCCCGGCGAGACGCTCGCGCTCGCGCACGGGCGGGTGTTCGGGGCCGGGGCCGACCTGTTCGGCGCCTGCGCCCGGCGCATCGCCGCCCCCGGAACCACGTTCCGGTTTCCCGGCGTGCGCTTCGGCGTCGTGCTCGGCACCCGCAGGCTGGGCGCCATCGTCGGCCCGCAGGCCCGGCGCCTGATTCTGGATGGCATCGAGATCGATGCCGACACCGCCCTCGCCAACGGCTTCGCGAGCGAGATCGCCGCGCGGGCCGCCTGGCCGGAGCGCCAGTCGGCGATCCTCGCCGGCCTCGGCCTCGTCGCGCCCGAAACGCGCAAGGCCATCTCCCGCTGCCTGCGTGCCGACACACGGGCGCAGGACATGGCCGACCTCGCCGCCTCCGTCGCGCGTCCCGGCCTGAAACAGCGAATCGAGACCTACAAGAGCGAGATCGGAAACCGATCCTGACGGCCGAAGATGCCGCGAGAGGGAGGAACGCATGGACACGAAGCTCAAGGGTGCAGTCGCCGAGACGGGGCGTCCCGGATCGGCCAGCCACGTGCCACTCATAAAAAACTGGAACGACGTTCTGACCGGAGCCACCTTCATCGGCATCGCCGGCTGGGGGCTGTGGCTGGCACAGAACCTGAGGATGGGAACCGTGGTGCGCATGGGGCCCGGCTGGCTGCCCACCGCCAGCGCCTACGTGCTGATCGCGCTCGGCATCGCCATCGCGGTGCGCAGCCTGTTCGCGGACGAGGAGAAGCTCGCGCGCTGGTATCCGCGTCCGCTGATCCTGATCTGCGCCGCCATCGCCTTCTTTTCCGTGGCGCTCGATCGCCTCGGCCTGCCGATCACCATCTGCGGCGTCGTCATCATCGCCGGCCTCGCCGACACCGAGACCCGCTGGCGCGAGACCCTGATCCTCGCCATCGGCCTCGCCGTCGCCGCCAGCCTCATCTTCGTCGATGCGCTGGGCCTGCCCATGCCGCTGTGGCCGGAGTTCTTCTGATGTTCGACCTGTTCAATCAGTTCCTGTCGGGCTTCGCCACCGCCGCGCAGCCGGCGAACCTGCTCTACTGCCTCATCGGCGCCCTCATCGGCACGCTCATCGGCGTCCTGCCCGGCCTCGGCCCGGTGGCGACCGTCGCCATGCTGCTGCCGGTGACATTCTATCTGGAGCCGGTCTCGGCGCTCATCATGCTGGCGGGCATCTACTACGGCGCCTCCTATGGCGGCTCCACCACCGCCATCCTGGTGAACCTGCCGGGCGAGAACTCGTCCGTCGTCACCTGCCTCGACGGCTACCAGATGGCGCGCCAGGGCCGCGCCGGACCGGCTCTTGCCGTCGCCGCGCTGGCCTCGCTGTTCGCCGGCCTGTTCGCCACCTTCTTCATCGCGCTGTTTGCGCCGCCGCTGGCGGAGGTGGCGCTGCTGTTCGGCCCTGCCGAGTACTGCTCGCTGATGGTGCTCGGCATGATCGCCGCCATCGTGCTGGCGCGCGGCTCGATCCTCTCGGCGCTCGGCATGATCGTGCTGGGCTTCTTCCTGTCCATGGTGGGCACCGACATCAACACCGGACAGCCGCGCATGACGCTCGGCATCCCCGAGCTCAATGACGGCATCGGCTTCGTGCCGCTGGCCATGGGCCTGTTCGCCATCGCCGAGACGCTGCGCAACCTCGAGAGCCCCGAATACCGCTCGCTGGTGCAGGCCAAGATCGGCAGCCTGATGCCGAGCCGCCAGGACTTCAAGGAGGCGACGCCGGCGGCGGTGCGCGGCACCATCCTCGGCGCCATCCTCGGCCTTCTGCCGGGCGGCGGGGCGACGCTCTCCGCCTTCGCGGCCTATGCGTTCGAGAAGCGCATCGCCAAGAATCCCGACCGCTTCGGCAAGGGCGCGGTCGAGGGCGTGGCGGCGCCCGAGGCGGCCAACAATGCCGGCGCGCAGACCTCCTTCATCCCCCTGCTAACGCTCGGCATCCCCTCCAACGCCGTGATCGCGCTGATGGCGGGGGCGATGATGATCCACGGCATCCAGCCGGGCCCGCAGGTGATGACCAAGAACCCGGAGCTGTTCTGGGGTGTCATCGCCTCCATGCTGATCGGCAACATCATGCTGGTGATCATCAACCTGCCGCTGATCAGCGTCTGGGTGGCGCTGCTCAAGGTGCCCTACCGCATGTTCCACCCGGTGCTGCTGGTGGTGTCCTGCATCGGCGTCTACAGCGTCAACAACTCCTCGTTCGAGGTGCTGCTGCTGATCGTCTTCGGCGTGCTCGGCTACGCGCTCACCAAGTGGCAGTGCGAGCCGGCGCCGCTGCTGCTGGCGTTCGTGCTCGGGCCGCTCTTGGAAGAAAACCTGCGGCGCGCCATGCTGCTGTCGTCGGGCGATCCGAGCGTGTTCGTCACCCGGCCCATCAGCGCGGTGCTGCTGGCGCTCGCCGTGTGCCTGCTGGTGATCGTGGTGCTGCCCAACGTGCGCAAGACCCGCGAGCTGGCATTCGAGGAGGAAACGTGAGCGCCGCCATGCCGCCCGACGCCAGCATCCGCCACCCCAGGGGAGCCGAACCGGACATGAAGACCCCCCTTTCTCCCGATCTGCTGATCGTCGAGCTCGGCGAGCGCATCTCCGCCTCGGTCTGCGGGGCGCTGTTCGCCGAGCTCGGCGCGACGGTGGTGATGATCGAGCCGGCAGCGCCTGAAGGGCCGGGCACCAAGTGGCCGCACCGCGCCAGCCTCGGCGCGGGCAAGCGCAGCCTGAGCGCCGGAACGGCGGAGGAGCAGAAGGACGCCGCCGCCCTCATCGCCCGGGCGGACGCGGTGCTGGTCTCGCGGGACCTCGACCGGGACTGGCCCGAGCCGATCGCCGCCGCGCTGGCCCGAGCGAGCCTGGTCTGCGACGTCACCGCGCTCGGCGCCGGGCGGGACGCGCCGGCCCTGCCGGACGGCCTCGTCCAGGCGCTCTCGGGGGTGATGGACGTGACCGGCGACCCGGACGGGCCGCCGATCCCCTGCAACACGCCGATCCTGGAGTTCACCTCCGGCTTCTATGCCGCGTCCTCGGTGCTGCTGGCGCTGCGGGCGCAGGCGCGGGGGGCGCCGGCGCAGCATGCCGCGGTCGCCATGTACGACTGCGCCTTCAGCATGCTCACCACCTTCCTGCCCCGGCACTTCGCCGGCGGGACGCCGAACCGCATCGGCAACCACCATCCCTCCATGTCGCCGTGGAACGCCTATCGCGCCCGCGACGGCTGGGTGATGGTCTGCTCCGGCTCCAACGACCAGTGGGTGCGGATCTGCCAGATCATCGGCCGGCCGGACCTCGCCGACGATCCGCGCTTCACCACGCCGTCCGGCCGGGTGACCCACAATCCCGCGGTCGACCGGCTGATGGAGGAATGGACCGCCGGCCTTTCGGTGGCCGAATGCATGGAGCGGCTGGACGCCGGCGCCATCCCCGCCGGCCCGGTGGCGCGGATCGCCGACCTGTTCGAGGAGCGCAACCTGCGCCATCGCCACATGATACAGGAGGCGGCGGACGGCGCCGGCACGCGGGTGCCGGGCGCGCTCTACCGCGGATCGCGCACACGCGGCCGGGCCCCGGAACGGGTGCCGGCCCCGGGCGCCGACCGGGACTTCGTGCGCGACCTTCTCGCCCGCAGGCCCGCGCCGCCGCGCCGCGCGCCGGCCGGCCGGGCGCCGGAGCGGGCGCTGGAGGGGCTGCGCGTTCTGGAGATCGGCCAGTACACCACCGCCCCGCTGTGCGCCCGCCAGCTCGGCGCGTTCGGCGCCGACGTGGTGAAGATCGAGCCGCCCGGCGGCGAGCCCGCGCGCCTCCTGCCGCCGATGCGCGAGGGGCAGGGCTACTTCTTCACCATGAGCAATTCCGACAAGCGCGGCGTGACCGTGGACCTGCGCGACAAGGCGGACGCCGCCATGTTCGCGGCGCTCGTCGCCCGCGCCGACGTGCTGGTGGAGAACATGAAGCCGGGCGCGCTCGGCCGCTTCGGCTTCTCGCCGGACGCGCTCAACCGCATCAATCCGCGCCTCGTCTATTGCGCCGTCAGCGGCTTCGGCGCCGATGCGCCCGACCGCGCGCGCGGCGCCATGGACACCACCATCCAGAGCGCCGCCGGCATCATGGACGCGATCCGGCACGAGGACGTGCCCTACAAGGCCGGCATCTCGCTGATCGACCTCGTGGGCGGCCAGCTCGGCCTGCTGTTCATCCTCTCCGCCCTCGACCACCGCGAGCGCACCGGGGAGGGCCAGTTCATCGACCTGTCCATGCTGGACGCGGCGGCCTGGATGACGCGCCTCGACTGGAACGGCGCCACGGCGCCGGCCACCACTGTGCTCGCCTGCGCCGACGGCTTCATCGCCGTGGACCGCGCCGACCGGGAGCTGCCGCCCGGCCTCGTGGGGAGCCTCCCGCGCGCCGAGGCGGCGTCCAAGCTGGAGGCCATGGGCCTCAGGGCGGCGCCGGTGCTGAGCGTGAGCGAGGTCGCCGAGAGCGAGCGGGCGCGCACGCGCGGCGTCATCGCCGCCGGCACCTCGCCGCTGGGCCAGGCCTGGCCGCTTCTGGCATCGCCGATCCGCCTTTCGGCGACGCCGGCCCTGGTCGCCCGCGCCATGGGCCCGCTCGGCTGCGACGGGGCCGAGGTGCTGGCCGACTGGGGCGTGGACGGCCCGTCGCCGCAGGCGGCGACGGGGAGCTGAGACCTATTCGGCCTTGATGCCCGCGGCCTTGATGACCTTCTGCCACCGCTCGTAGTCGGTGCGCATGAAGTCGGCGAAGGCCGCGGGCGTGCTGGTGCGCACCTCGTAGCCGAGCTTGGCGAAGCTCTCCTTCACCTCCCGGTCGTCGAGCGCGACGACCACGCCCTTGTTGAGCTTGTCGATCACCTCCGCCGGGGTGCCGGCGGGCGCCAGCAGGCCGAACCAGGCGAGCGCCTCCACGGCAAAGCCCTGCTCGATGAAGGTGGGGATCTCCGGCATGCCCGGCTCACGCTGGGGGCTGGCGACCGCGAGCGCCTTGAGGCGCCCGTTGCGGACGAATTCCATGACCACCGCCGGCGATCCGGCGAACAGCTGCACGCGCCCGGCGAGCAGGTCCGTCAGGGCGGCGCTGTTGCCCTTGTAGGGCGCGTGGACGATCTCGACCCCGGCCACGGAGGAGAACAGCTCGCCGGTGAGATGGCCGAGCGTGCCCACCCCGGCGGTGCCGAAATAGGCCTTGCGCGGATTGGCCTTGGCGTAGGCCTGGAGCTCCTTCAGGGTGCTCACCGGCAAGGAGGGGTGCGCGGCGAGGATGTTGGTGGCGGTCGCCACCAGCGAGATCGGCGCGAAGTCCTTCAACGGCTTGTAGGCGAGGTCGTCATAGAGGAACGGGCTGATGACGAAGTTGGAGCTGTAGCCGAGCAGCAGCGCGTAGCCGTCCGGCGGCGCCTTGGCGACGAGGTCGGTGCCGATGTTGCCGCCGGCCCCGCCCCGGTTCTCCACCACGAACGGCTGTCCCAGCACCGCCTGCAGGCGCTGCGCCACGGTGCGCCCGATGAGGTCCGTCCCCCCGCCCGCGGCGAAGGCGACCACGACCCGGACCGGCCGGTCGGGATAGGACGAGGCGAAGCCCGGCCCCGGCAGGGCGCACGCGGCGGCCGCCCCCAGAAGGAATTCTCTCCTGCGCATCGTTCCCTCTCGACTGTTCTATATTGCAGAACTATGTTCTATGAAAATGGACGATAACCCATCGCAATGACGACGGGAAGCGCGCCGGGAGGAATGGAACGATGTTTCGCGAGCTTCGCTGCGCGCTGATGCGCGGCGGCACGAGCAAGGGCGTGTTCCTCGACGCGGCCGACCTGCCCGCCGACGAAGAGGAGCGCCTGCGCGTGATCCTCGCCGTGTTCGGCTCGCCCGACCGGCGGCAGGTGAACGGGCTCGGCGGCGGCGATCCGCTCACCAGCAAGCTGGCCCTGATCGCGCCCGGCGGCACCTCGGGCGCCGACGTCACCTACACCTTCGGGCAGGTGGAGCTGGAGCGCGCCGCCATCGACTATGCGAGCCCGTGCGGCAACATCGTCTCGGCCGTCGGCCTGCACGCGGTGCAGCGCGGCCTGGTCAAGGCGCAGGGACCGTTCACGCCGGTGCGCATCTTCAACACCAACCTGCGCCGGATCATCACCGTCGAGGTTCCGGTCGCGGGCGGGCGCGCGGTGGAGGCCGGCGACTACGCCATTCCCGGCGTGCCGGGATCGGGCGCCAGGATCCTGGTGGACTTCTCCGACACCGCCGGCGCCGCCTCGGGCGCGCTGCTGCCCACCGGACGGGCGCGCGATACCGTGAAGGTGCCCGGCCTCGGGCCGGTCGAGGTCTCGCTGGTCGACATCGCCAATCCGCACGTGTTCGTGCGGGCGGCCGATTTCGGCCTCTCCGGCACGGAGAGCGCGGAGGAGATCCACCGCCGGCCCGGCCTCATGGAGCAGCTGGAGCAGGTGCGCGGGCAGGCGGCCTTCCGCTTCGGCCTGGTGGATGATCCCGGCAAGGCGCGCGAGGAGAGCCGGGTGACGCCGATGGTGGTGATCGCCGGCCCGCCCGCCGCCTACCGCGCCGGGCCGGACGGGCGCGAGATCGCCGCGCCGGAGATGGACATGGCCGCGCGGCTGATCTTCCTGGAGCGCGTCCATCCCAGCTATGCCGCCACCTCCATCGCCTGCACCGGCGTCGCCGCCCGCCTTCCCGGCAGCATCGCCGCCGAGGTGGCGCGCGCGGTCGCGCCCGGCGCGCCGATCCGCATCGGCCACCCCGCCGGGGTGGTGGAGGCGGAAGCGGAGGTGGCCGCCGGCGGCGTCACCCGCGCCGCCTTCGGCCGCACCGCGCGCCGGATCATGGAAGGCATCGCCTATGTGGATGCGTGAGCGCCGGAACGCGGCCGGCGGGGCGGCGCCATGACGGCGAAGGCCGGCTTCTGCTCCCTGTGCCGCTCGCGCTGCGGGACCCTCAACGTGGTGGAGAACGGCCGCCTCGTAGAGGTGCGGCCGGACCGGTCCCACCCCACCGGCCAGGCGATCTGCCCGAAGGGGCGGGCGGCCCCGGAGATCGCCCATCACGCGCGCCGCCTCACCGTGCCGCTGCGCCGCACGGCGCCGAAGGGCGCCGCCGACCCCGGCTGGCGCGAGATCGGCTGGGACGAGGCCATGGGCGAGATCGCCGGGCGCCTCGACGCGCTGCGCGGCGAGAGCGGGCCGGAGAGCGTCGCCTTCGCCATCACCTCGCAGAGCTCCAGCCCGATCTCCGACAGCACCGACTGGCTGCAGCGCTTCGTGCGCCTGTTCGGCAGCCCGAACAACTGCTTCGCCGTGGAGATGTGCAACTGGCACAAGGACTACGGCCACGCCTTCACCTTCGGCGTCGGCCTGCCGACGCCGGACTACCGCAACGCCGACCTGATCGTCCTGTGGGGCCATGACCCCGCCAATTCCTGGCTCGCCCAGGCCCAGGCGATCGGCGACGCGCAGGCGCGCGGGGCGAAGCTGGTGGTGGTCGATCCCCACCGCTCCGGCAGCGCCTCGGGCGCCGATATCTGGTGCCCGGTGCGGCCGGGCACCGACGGCGCGCTGGCGCTGGGCATCGCCCGGCTGCTGGTGGCGCGCGGCGCGTTCGACCGGGATTTCGTCGCCCGCTGGACCAACGCCCCGTTCCTGGTGCGCGACGATACCGGCCATTTCCTGCGCGGCGCCGACCTCTGCTGGGACGATGCGGACGGCTACGTCGCCGTCGACGCGCGCTCCGGCGCCATCGCGTCGGCCGAGCAGGTGCGGGCGCCCGACCTCGACGCCGCCATCGCCGTGGAGACGCCCGGCGGCACGCGGCCCTGCCGCACCGCCTTCGCCCACTACCGCGCCGCGCTCGCCCCGTTCACGCCGGACCGCGTGGCGGCGGAGACGGGCGTCGCGCCCGATCTGCTGGAGGCGGTCGCCGACGCCTTCGCCGGCGCGACGTCGGTGAGCTATTACGGCTGGACCGGCATCGGCCAGCACACCAATGCCACCCAGACCGACCGCGCCGTCGCCACCTTGCACGCGCTCACCGGCAGCTTCGACGCGCCCGGCGGCAACGTGCTGTTCGCCAAGCACCCGGTGCGCGGCATCAACCCGCCGTCCCTGCTGGCCCCGGAGCAGCGCGCCAAGGCGCTCGGCCTCGGCTCCCATCCCCTTGGCCCGCCGCGCAACGGCTGGATCACCTCGCGCGACCTCCACCGGGCGATCCTGGAAGGCGAGCCCTACCGCGTGCGGGCGCTGGTGGGGTTCGGCTCCAACATCCTGGTCTCGCACCCCGATCCCGCGCGCTCGCGGGCGGCGCTGGAGGCGCTGGAATTCCAGGTCCACTGCGACCTGTTCCTGAACCCGACCGCGGACTTCGCCGATATCGTCCTGCCGGTGGCGAGCGCCTGGGAGCGCGAGAGCCTGCGCGTCGGCTTCGAGATCACCCAGGAGGCCGAGGAGCTGGTGCAGCTGCGCCAGCGCATGGTCGAGCCGCTGGGGCGCGCGCGCTCCGACCTCGACATCGTGTTCGACCTCGCCGGCCGCCTCGGCCTCGGCGACGCCTTCTTCGGCGGCAGCGTCGAGGCGGGATGGAACCACATGCTGGAGCCCATCGGCCTCACCGTGGACGACCTGCGGCGCCGCCCGGAGGGCATCCGCCTGCCGCTCGCCTGGCGCCCGCGCAAGTACGAGCAGACGGGGTTCGCCACCGACACCGGCCGGATCGAGATCTATTCCGAGCTGCTGCTGCGGCACGGCTATGACCCGGTGCCCGCCTTCGCGCCCCCGGCCGAGCCCACCAGCGCGCGCTTCCCTCTGGTGCTCACCACCGGCAACCGCGGCAATTTCTGCCACTCCCAGCACCGCGACATCGTCGCCCTGCGGCGGCGGGCGCCGGAGCCGGAAGCGAGCCTCAACCCCGAGACCGCGGCGGCGCGCGGCATTTCCGGCGGCGACCGGGTGCGCCTGACGAGCCGCGTGGGCAGCGCGCGCTTCCGGGCGCGGATCGACGCCGCGGTGCAGCCGGGAACGGTGGTAGCGGACTATGGCTGGTGGCAAGCCTGCCCGGACCTCGGCCTGCCCGGCAGCGTGGCGGGCGATCCCGACGGGTTCAACTACAACAACCTGATCTCCAATGCCGATGGCGACCCGGTGAGCGGCGCGCCGGGCCTGCGCTCCTTCGCCTGCGAGGTGTCGCGCGAGAGCGCGGGCGCCTGGATCGGCCGGCGCGCCTTCCGGATCGCCGAGCGGCGCGAGGAATGCGACGGCGTCGTCACTCTGCGCCTCGCGCCCTGCGACGGCGGCGCCCTGCCGGGCTTCCTGCCGGGCCAGCACATCACGCTTCATCGCGGCGGGCTGGCGCGCTCCTATTCGCTGTCCTCGGCCGCCGATCCGGCGCCCGGCGCCTACGAGGTGACGGTGCGCCGGCTCGAAGGCGGCGCGTTCTCGCCGCTGGTGGCCGCCCTGGCCCCGGGCGACGAGGTCGAGTGCCAGGCGCCCGGCGGCCTGTTCGTGCTGCCGTTGCAGAACGAGTTCCCGGTGGTGCTGGTGGCCGCCGGCGTCGGCATCACGCCCTTCATCTCCTACCTGCGCACGCTCTCGGGCGCCGCCGGCGAGCCGAGCGTGATCCTCCATTACGGCAGCCGGGACGGCGCCTCCGAAGCGTTCGGGGCGGAGCTGGCGGCGCTGGCGGCGCGGCTGCCGAACCTCGCCGTGCGCCGGCATCTCTCCCGCCCGATGCCTGGAGACCGGCCGGACGCCGTGGGCCGGATCACCGGCGCGGCCATCGACGACGCGCTGGTCGGCGCCCGCGCCCGCTTCTACCTGTGCGGGCCGGACGCCATGATGCGGCAGGTGACGGACGGGCTGATGGCGCGCGGCGTGCCGCGCTTCGAGATCTTCCAGGAGCGCTTCTGGAGCGGGGAGGCCACCGGCGCCATGCCCACCGGGACCCACCGCATCGTCTTCGCCCGCTCCGGCCGGTCCATGGACTGGACGCCGGAGAAGGGCACCATCCTCGCCTGCGCCGAGGCGGGCGGGCTCGATCTGCCGAACGGCTGCCGCGTCGGCCAGTGCGAGAGCTGCGCCGTCGGCGTCGTCTCCGGCCGGATCGCCCACCTGTCCGACGTCGCCGGGCTGGAGGAGGGCCTGTGCTTCACCTGCCGCGCGGTGCCCACATCGGATCTCACGCTCGACGCCTGAGGCGTCGAGCTCCGCGCGCGGGAGGGGCCTTCGCGCGCGGGCCACAACAGCCCCAAGGGACGTCCATGACCGAGCCAGTTCTCTTCTCGCCCTTCCGGATGCGCGGCCTGGAGCTGCCGAACCGCATCGTGGTGTCGCCCATGGGGCAGTATTCGGCGACACCCGAAGGGTTCGCCACCGACTGGCACCTGATGCATCTCGGCCATCTCGCCGTGTCCGGCGCCGGCCTCGTGATCACCGAGGCGACGGCGGTGGAGCCGGCCGGCCGGGTCTCCAGCGCCTGCCTCGGCATCTGGTCCGACGACCATATCGCGCCGCTGCGCGCGGCCATGGCCTTCTGCCGGCGCCATGGCGGCGCCTCGATGGGCATGCAGCTCGCCCATGCGGGACGCAAGGGCTCGGTCTCGGTGCCGTGGGAGAAGCAGATCGCCCTCGACGAGACCAATGGCGGATGGCAGCTGAAGAGCGCTTCGCCGGTCGCCTATCCGGGCCGGCCGGTGCCCCACGCCTTGAGCGTGGAGGAGCTCGCAGAGATCCGCGACGCCTTCGCGGCGGCGGCGCGCCGGGCGGAGGCGCTCGACTTCGATCTCCTGGAGATCCACAACGCCCATGGCTACCTGCTCCACTCCTTCCTGACGCCGCTCGCCAACGCCCGCACCGATGCCTATGGCGGTTCGCTCGAAGGGCGCATGCGCTTCCCGCTCGAAGTGTTCGACGCGGTGCGCGCGGCGTGGCCGGCGGACCGGCCGCTCGGCGTGCGCATCACCGCCACCGACTGGGCGGAGGGCGGCTGGACCCTGGAAGAATCGGTGGTGTTCGCGCAGCGCCTGAAGGCGCGCGGCTGCGACTATGTCTGCGCGTCGAGCGGCGGCAGCACGCCGGAGCAGAAGATCGCCGTGAAGCCCGGCTACCAGGTGCCGCTGGCCGAGCGCATCCGCGCCGAGGCGGACATTCCCACCATCGCGGTGGGGCTGATCACCGAGCCCGCCCAGGCCGAGGACATCCTGCGCGAGGGCAAGGCGGACCTCGTCGCCCTTGGCCGCGGCATGCTCTACAACCCGCGCTGGGCCTGGCATGCGGCGGAGGCGCTCGGCGCCAACGTCTATTTTCCGCATCCCTACGAGCGCTGCCATCCCTCGCTGCGCGGCAGCGACTTCCTCAAGCCGTTCCGCGACGCCAAGCCAGCGGGCGACGAGGCGCGCCGGAAGCAGGCCGCCGGCGCCTAGAGCCTGCGCCGATCAGCTTGCGGCGCAGGCTGATCGGACAGCGCGCACTCTATCATTAAGCGAGAGCACGCTCCCGCCTATGGCGGCGGGGGCGTCCCCCGCAGCCGCGTGACGAGGGCGGCGATCTGCGGGTCGTCCGGAAGCAGCCGGGCGAGGCGGGCGGCGAGCGGGCGCGCCGCCGCCACGTCGCCGGCGCTCAGCGCGTCGTTCAGGGCCAGGGCGAGAAGGTTGCCGTCATGGGGCGCGCGGGCGAGGGCCGCGGCCAGCACCGCCCGGCTTCCCGCCGCGTCCCCGGTCGAGCGCAGCGCCACCGCGAGCACGTAGGCGAAGCCGGGATCGTCCGGCGCCAGCGCCGCCGCGGTCTGGAACGCCTTCACCGCCTCTTCGGTGCGCTTCTGGCGCACCAGGCTGAGGCCGAGGGCGTGGTGCAGCATCGCCGGCGCCACGCTCCTGGGCAGGGTCTCGCGCAGGATCCGCTCGGCATCCGCCTCCCGCCCGGTGCGGCGGTAGAGGTCGGAGAGGTTGACCGCCAGCGCCTCGGCGCCGGGATCGAGCGCGAGGCCGGCGCGCAGCTCCCGCTCCGCCGCCGCCGTGTCGCCCTTGAGCAGGAAATAGGTGGCAAGGTTGCCGCGCCCTTCCGGCCGGTCGGAATTGAGCCACAGCGAGGCCTCGTAGGCGGAGAGCGCCGCGGAGAACCGGGCGCGGTCGGCTTCCGGCACGCGCGCGGGCGGGATATCGGCCAGCGCGCGCGCCGCCGCGAGCCGCACCGCGAGGACCGGGTCCGAGAGCCGCGGCGCCGCCAGCGCCCAGCGCCGCTCGGCCGGCTGCCCGACGAGCGCGCGCAGGGCGGCGACCCGCGCCAGCGGCTCGGGATCGGCGAGGCCCTTCTCGATCACCTGCTGCCCGGCGCGGGAGGGAAAGCGCGCCAGCGCGTCAAGGGCGGTGGCCCGCGCCACCCCCGGCACGCCGGGGGTGGCGGCGAGCGCCATCAGCTTCTCGCGGGCGGAGGGATCGCCGCGCCGGGCGCCGGCGAAGGCGTCCGCATAGGTCTGGAAGCCCTTGCGCACCGGCCCGTGCCAGGCCTCCACCGCGTCGGCGGCCCATTCGGCCGATTTGTCCTTGTGACAGTCGGTGCAGGCGTTCGGCGTGCCGAGCTTCACCGAAAGGTCCGGCCGGGGAACGCGGAACGAGTGGTCGTGGCGCACGTCCACGCGCATGTAGGTGCGCGCCGGCATGTGGCACGAGATGCAGTCGGGCGCGCCGGGGCCGTCGGGATGGCCGGTGTGGGCCTTCGCCGCGAACTTTTCCGGCGCATGGCACTGGGCGCAGACCGCCGCCCCCTCGGCCTTCAGGCGGCCGGAATGGGGATTGTGGCAGTCGGTGCAGACCACGCCCTTCTCGAACATCTTCGACTGCTTGAAGGCGTGGTCGTTGAACACCTCGTCGCGCATCTGCCCATCGGCCTCGAACAGGCCCTCGGAGAGGAAGGCGGCGAGGTGGGTGTCGGCCAGCGGGTGGCCGGGCTTCCAATCCTCGGAGAGGAGGCCGCGCCGCGCATGGCAGCGCGCGCACAGCTCCACCTCGTCGCCCGCCGGCCGCGCGGGGCTCGCGACGCTCGGGCTTCCGGTGGCCGGATCGGGCGTGAAGTCCACCGGCGGCCGGCGGGCGAAGGCGGCCTCAAATCCCTTCAGCGGCTGGTCTGGGCGTGGCGTGGCGGTGGCCCAGGCCACATGTCCAGCGCCCGGCCCGTGGCAGCTCTCGCAACCGACGCTGACCTCGGAGAAGGTTGTCTTATAGGTATTCGAAGAGGGGTCATATCCCTTCTTGAGCGCTGTCGAGTGGCACTCGGCGCACATGTGGTTCCAGGTCTGCAGCGCACCGGTCCAGTGCTCCGGATCGCCCGGCTTCACCTCGTAGGGATAGACGTGGATCCAGCGCTGGCCGCCGTCCGCCTTCGGCCGGCTGTCCCAGGCCCAGGGCAGCACCTGCCGGCGCCCGTCCGGGAAGGTCACGAGGTATTGCTGCAGCGGCGTGATGCCGAACGCGTCGGAGACCTCGAAGGTCTCGGGCTTGCCGTCGCGTCCCTGCGCCTCCACCAGGAAGCGCGCGCCGTCGCGGAAGAAGCGCGCCGTGGCGCCGAAATCGCGGACGCTCACGCCCGAGAAGTCGCCGAGCACGCTCTGCGGCGCCGCCGCCGCCATGGCCAGGGCATGGTGCGAGGCGGCCCAGTCCTTCGCCTCGGCCGCATGGCAGCCGGCGCAGGCCTGCGAGCCCACATGGCCCTGAGGCGCGAACGCGGCGAGGCGCCCGACGTCCGCGGGAAGCGCTGGGGCATCGGCAGGCATTCCGCCGCCACGGGCCGAGAAGGCGCCGACCAGAAGAACGGATGCGGTGAGTCCGGCAGCGAGCGCACCGGCGAGCGCCCGCAGGTTGCGGACGGCGAACGCCTTGGCCGCCAGCCAGGGCGCGAAGGACACCGGAGGCATCAGCGGATTCGCCCCCCGGGAGTCGCCCGGAAACGGCGGCGGAACGGCATTCTTGAGATCATGCTTAATGCTCGCGGTGGCTGGCACGGCCTTACGGCCCGTGCATGATCTTAGGCCAGCTCGCACGCCGCGTCGCCAGCCCGGCGCGGGGCGTCGCAGCGCCGCAATCCAGGCTTCTGGCGCCGCTGTGATGGCCGCGGCTGTTGCAATGGCCGCGTTTGCGCCCTAGAGCACGGATTGCAGGCGCGAGCGGCGCCTCGACCGTGTTCAGCGTTCTCCCCACCATGGTGCGCCGATCAGGCTGGCAGCGGAGCGGATCGCTCCGGGCCCGCGCCGCCGAGGGAGGGAGCCAGACCGCCCGCGCGCGACGGGCCGCTCCCCGGCGCGCCGTCCCGAAGGTTCACCCATGCGCTCGACCGGACGCCTCGCTCTCATCTTCGCCGCGCTCGCCTCGACCGCGCTCCTGCTGCCGGCGCCCGGCGCCCGCGCAGCCGGCGAGGTGGCGCGCCTCTACGCCCCCAAGCCGCCGCCGGGCTCGGCATTCGTGCGGGTGGTGGACCTCTCCGGCTCGCCTGGCAGCTTCACCTTCGGCGACGGCCCGGCGGCCAAGGCCGCGGACGGCGAGGCGGCCACCCTGTTCCGGATCGTGAAGGGCGGCGTCCCGCTCACGCTGTCGCGCGACGGCAAGCCGGTGGCGGGCGCCCTGGTGCCGGCCGCCGACGGCTTCTCCACCGTGGTGATCCCGCCCGGCGGCGCGCCGGCGCAGATCATCTCTGACTCCACCGAGGGCCGCAACGACCTGAAGGCGCAACTACGCTTCTACAATTTCGTGCCCGGCTGCGCCGGCGCCGTGGCGGTGGTCGACGGCCCGACCGTGTTCGAGGACGTGGCCACCTTCGGCACCCGCCAGCGGGTCATCAATCCCATCGAGGCCAGCCTCACCGGCCGCTGCGGCGGCGCCGCCTCCCAGGCGCTCAAGCTGCCGCCGCTGAAGGCGGGCGACAATTTCAGCCTGTTCCTGGTCCAGGGTCCCTCGGGCGTGACACTCCTCGGGCAGCGGGACGAGACCGAGCCCTATCGCGGCACCGCGAACTGACGGCGCCCGCATGGTCTTCGCCTCGGACAGCTTCCTGTTCCTATTCCTGCCTGCCTTCCTCATCGCCTATGCGCTGAGTCCGGCAGGGGTGCGGAACCTCTGCATCCTTTCCTTCTCGTGGCTCTTCTACGCCTGGTGGCGGGTGGACTTCCTGCCCCTCATCGTCTCCATCGCCATCTGGTCCTGGCTCACCGGCCTGTGGATCGCGCGGGCGCAGGAGCCGGAGCGCCACCGGGCGCTGCTGGTGGGCATCGCCTGGCCGCTCGCCTCGCTGGTCTGGTTCAAGTACGCCAACATGCTGGTGCACTCCGCGGACGTGCTGGGACCCAGCGCCACCGCCTGGTGGGCCGACGTGCTCCTGCCGATCGGCCTCTCCTTCTTCGTGTTCGGCGCCATCTCCTATTCCATGGACGTCTACCGGCGCACCGTGCCGGCGGAGCCCTCGTTCATCAACTACGCCACCTACCAGTCCATGTTCGGCCACCTCGTGGCCGGCCCGGTGGTGCGCTACAAGTGGGTGGCGGAGCGGCTCAAGGAGCGCACCTTCCACCGCGCCGAGTTCATGTTCGGCGTCGAGCGCTTCATGATGGGCTTCGCCATGAAGGTGCTCATCGCCGACACCCTCGCCCCGGTGGTGGATGCCGGCTACCACCTGCCCGACCCGTCCACCGTCGACGTGATCGTCTCCATCGTCGGCTATTCGCTGCAGCTCTATTTCGACTTCGCCGGCTACAGCGCCATGGCCATCGGCCTCGGCCTGATGGTGGGCCTGAAGTTCCCGGAGAACTTCGACAATCCCTACCTTTGCACCTCCATCGGCGACTTCTGGCGCCGCTGGCACATCTCGCTGTCCACCTGGCTGCGCGACTATCTCTTCATCCCCCTCGGCGGCAGCCGGGCAAAGCTGCCGCGGGTGTGCGCCAACCTGCTCATCACCATGGGCCTCGGCGGCCTGTGGCACGGAGCGAGCTGGACCTACATGGTGTGGGGCCTGTGGCACGGCGCCGCCCTGGTGTTCGAGAAGCTGTGGGACGTCTCGGGCTGGCCCAAGGTGCCGCCGCTGGTCGGCCACATCCTGGCGATCGTCTTCATCAATCTCGGCTGGATCCTGTTCCGCTCCCAGAGCTGGGCCGAGGCCGGGCTGATGACCAGCGGGCTGTTCGGCAACCACGGCGTCGGCCTCTCCCCGGGCATGGGCGCGGTGCTGCGGCCGGTGGAGATCATGACCTTCGTGGTGGGCATCGGCCTCATCTACCTGCCGAAGCTGATGCGCATCGACCCGTCCGCCCCCGAGCCGGGCCATACGCTGCGCGCCGCGCTCGCTTTGCCGCTGTTCCTGTTCGCGGTCTGGGTGCTGCAGGGGCGCACGGTCGTCCCCTTCCTCTATTTCCAGTTCTAGGGGGGAGCGCATGGCCGACCTGTTCCGCACCATCGCCACCCTGGGCTTCCTCGCCTTGATCTTTCCGGGCTTCGCCTTCGTGGCGGTGCATCTCGCCGGCCCGGGCAAGGAGCCGATCCTCGCCGCCGCCCACGGCAAGAACCTCATCGACGGCGGGGTGACCGCCGTGGTGGACAAGCAGGTGGTGGGCGCGCTGCCGGGCACGCCCGCCTTGGACGGGCTGATGGCCGGCCTCACCTATCTCGCCCTCGACGACGCCGGCCCGCAGGTGCGCGCGGGCTGCCCCGGCTGGCTGTTCATCACCGAGGAGATCGCGTTCCAGAAGGGCGGCGACGCCAACCTCGCGGCGCGGCTGAAGATCGCCGCCAAGATCCGCGACGCGGTGAAGGCGCGCGGCGTCGAGATGCTGGTGATGCCGGTGCCCGACAAGATCTCCGTCTCGCGCGACGGCAGTTGCGGCCTGCCGGTGTCGCGCCAGGCGCAGGGGCGCCTCGACGCCTGGCGGGCGGGCACCGCCCACATGGGCCTCCAGCAGGTGGACGTGATCACCGGCTTCCCGGCCCACGGCTACCTGCGCACCGACACCCACTGGAATTCGGACGGCGCGCGCTACGCCGCCGAGACGCTCGCCGCCGCCATCACCGCGCGCCTCGGGCCGGGCACGGAGAAGGTGGAGGTGACGGTGGGCGCGCCGCAGCCCCGGATCGGCGACCTGATGCACCTGTCGGGCCTCGACCGCTCCTACACCTGGTCGGGTCCCGCGCCGGACATGCAGGGCGAGGTGTCGAGCCGCATCATCCGCTCCGGCGGCCTGCTGGACGACGTTCCCGCGCCGAGCGTGGTTCTGATCGGCACCTCCTTCTCGCTGCGCTCCGGCTTTCCCGACTTCCTGTCCGCGGCGCTGTCGCGCGAGGTCGGGCAGAAAAGCCGCGAAGGCGGCGCTTTTTCCGGCGCCATCCTCGACATCCTGCTCAACAATCCCCAAGTGCTGGACGGTACGCGTCTCGTGGTCTGGGAGCTGCCCATCCGCACGCTGACCTACCCCCTCACCGAGGCCGAGCGCCGCTTCCTGGGAGACGAGAAATGACGCTGCCCCCTCCGCGCCCCCGCGCCATCACGCGCCGCGCCTTCGGCGCCGCCGCCGCCGGCCTGATGGTCGCCGCCGCCTTCGGCGCGGCGCCTGCCCGGGCGCAGAACAGCGTCATCATCGGCAAGGGCGGATGGCTCTTTCCCGGCTGGGAGAGCCTGACGACGCTCGACAAGCCCGGCATCGACAAGGTGGTGGGCCTGATCGCCGACACCAAGGCCGCGCTCGCCGGGCGGAACATCGCCCTGATCGTGCCCGTGGTGCCACTGAAGGCGCGCTCCTATGCGACCAACCTCCCGGACGGCACGCGCATCTCCGCCGAGATCGAGGGCCAGTACGACTACATCCTCGGCAAGCTGCGGCAGGCCGGGATCGAGGCGGTGGACCTTCGCCCGGCGCTGAAGTCGGTGGAGACCGGCAAGCAGACCGCGTTCTACCGGGCGGACTATCACTGGACCGCCTGGGCGGCCGAGGCCGCGGCCGACACCGTGGGCCAGCTCATCAAGCAGAAGTTCCCGCGGCTCGCGGGACAGCCGGGCACCGGCGACAAGCTCGGCCAGTGGGTCACCCAGCGCAATCTGGGCGATCTCGCCCAGCGCTTCCTCACCCCCGAGCAGCAGCGCCAGGTGGGCCCGGACCTGTTCACCGTGCGCGCCTCCGGCCAGAGCGGCGGCGGCCTGCTCGGCTCCGGCCCGGCACCGGTGCACGTGGTGGGCAACAGCTTCGTGCAGCCTTATCTCGGCTTCCCGCAGAAGCTCTCCAGCGTCATCGACCGGCCGGTGTCCCTCACGTGGCAGCCGGGAAACGTAGGGCCGTGGGCGACCTTCCTCCAGTTCCTGGCGGCGCCCGACTTCCAGCGCGCCCCGCCGCAGATCGTCATCTGGCAGTTCAACGAGGGGCCGTTCCATTCCGGCCCGGAATCGCCCGACCAGTGGGACACCGCCTCGCTGATGAGCCCGCAGACGTTCCGCGATCGCATGCAGCAGGGCGTGCGGCGGTAGCACGCTAAAGTATTCGGCCGCGGCTCCGGAACGGACAGATCCGGAGCCGCGGCCTTTTTGCTGATAACAAGCTGGCATTTCACACATTTCAGCCGATGCCGCCGCCCCGCCCCGCGCGCCGCCGCAGAGAGTAAACAAATCCTGAATACTTGGTGGCGCAGGCGCCACACGCCCACGTCAAGAGCAGCAAGCTTTTGCGCCCGACCGGCCCGCGCCGAAGCCACGCCGGGCGTCCCGACGCCCCCGGAGCGGCGTCTTCGCTATTGAATTAAGATATTGATTATAAAATATTATTCTGGCGCACACCTGGGGCGGCGCGCGGCGCCTCGGCCTTCCAGCGGACGCCCGGCCCCGTCGCCACAATAGTAAACAAATGGTGAATACTTACATGCGCCAAGTTGTTCCCATGTTAAGGTTAACTGCTATTTAAGCATTTGCGGCGACGGTGACGCCATGACCACCGCGCTCGATATCCGACACGTGCCCTCCGCCCGTTCACGGCAACGGAAGAAGCTCCTGAGGCGGATCGCCTTGGGCCTGATGGTGGCCGCTTCAGCCGGCGCGATGTCTCTCGCCTTCTCGGGCGGGGCTCCGGCCCAGCCATCCGAGCCGCCACGGCTCGCCGCGCCGCCGCGCCTGGCGCAGACGCTGCCGTCGCTGCCCTCCGCCACTCCCCCGCAACCCACCACCTCGGTGGCCGCGCCGGCTCCCGCCCCCCAGCAGCAGGCCGCGCCGCCGCAGCCCGGAGGCCCCGCCGCAGCGCCCGCGCTTTCGGCCCAGCCGCCGGCACCCGAGCCGCCGGAACTCACCGGCGAGGCCTGGCGCACCGCCGACATGGCCTACAAGGCGCACCGCGACAAGAACTACGCCCAGGCCTCGGCGCTCGCCCGCGAGGCGCTGAAGCTGCGGCCGGACGTGCCGCGGCTCTGGCTGCTGCTCATGGATTCGCTGGAGGCGCAGAACCGCCTCGCCGAATCGGTGGCCGCGGCGTCGGAGGCGGTTGCCGCCGGCATCAAGGACCCGACCGTGATCGCCCGCCTCAGGGCCCAGAGCCGCATCCTCGCCCAGGGTCCGTCCCTGGCCGCGAACAAGGCGCTCGCCGACCACAACCCCAAGGCCGCCATCGAGGCCGCGAGCCGCGCCATCGCCTTGGTGCCGGACGATCTCAGCTACCGCATGCTGCTGGTCTATTCGCTGATCGCCGACGGCCAGATCGAGGCGGCGGAGAAGGCGGCGACGCAGGCCATCGAGGCCGATCCGCGCTCGTTCCTGCCCCGCACCCTGCGCGGATACCTGCGCGAGCGGCTCGGCCAGATCGAGGCGGCGGAGGCGGATTTCGACGAGGCGCTGAAGGACGAGGTGCTGACCGGCGACACCAATCGCGACGTGCGCATCGTCATCGCCGACGCGGCCATCGCCGCCGGCCATCCCGAGCGCGCCCTCAGGGTGCTGGAAGGGCTGGACGCCAAGGAGCCCGGCGTCGCCGCCCGGCGCCAGGTGGCCAACGCCCAGAAGGACAAGCCGCAGATCGTCCCGGACAACGCCAACCAGATCCTGCCGGTGCCCTACCAGAAGTGCACCGACACGCCCTACGGGCCGGTCTGCAGCCTCGTCCCGGCCACCACCCCGCCCGGCGCCGGCGTCTCCGACACGCCCGGCTACATCGAGGCGCTGGAGGCGTTCAACGCCTATCGCGACGGCGACAACGCGCTCGCCGAGACGCGCATCCGCGAGGCGCTCCAGGCGAGCCCCGGCAACCTCGCCTGGCGGCGCCTGCTGATCGACACCCTCGACCGCGCCAACAAGCTCCAGGATCTCGCGACCGCCATCCGCGAGGCGATCGCGCTGGGCGACACCGATCCCTCCCTCGTCGCCCGCAAGGCGGTGACCGACAAGCGCCTCGCCGAGCCGGACGCGGTGCAGGCGATCAAGGACGTGGCCGCCGGCAAGACCAAGTCCGCGGTCGCCGCCGCCAAGCGCGCCGTCGACCGGGCGCCCGACGCCATGGTCTATCGCGTGGTGCAATTGCAGGCGCTGCTCGCCGCCGACCAGACCGAGGAGGCGCTCGCCGCCGCCAACGCCGCGGTGCAGATGGACGAGAACGACCCGCTGCCCCGCATGGTGCGCGGCTATCTGCTCCAGAAGACCGGCAAGACGCTCCAGGCGCGCAAGGACTTCGACGCCGTGATCGGCTCGAACATCCTCACCGACCTCGAGAACGTCAACTACCGCCTGATCGCCGCCAACGCGGCGCTCGCCAACGGCCAGGCCGAGGAGGCGCTGAGCCTCATCGAGCCGATCGAGGACCCGAAGAACCGCGAGATCGATGCGCTTCGCAAGGTCGCCCAGGCCATGCTCAAGAACCCGACATCGAAGCGCCCGGCGCTGCAGGAGCCGCAGGTGTTCTGCCAGCCCACCACCTACGGCGTCATCTGCTCGGTGTTCGCCAACCAGGGCGGCGGGGGCGGGGATGCGAGCTCGCCCGGCTACGCCGACGGCACCGAGGCCTACGAGGCCTTGGCCAAGCGCGACTATGCCCGCGCCGAGGCGGCCGCGCGCCGCGCGGTGGCGGCCGATCCCGACAATCGCGGCTACCGCCTGCTGCTCATGCAGGTGCTCACCGCGCGCGGCAAATATGCCGAGGCGGAGCAGATCGCCAGCTATCTGCTGGCCCGCAGCCCGCGCGACGCCACGCTCCTGGTCCAGCGCGGCGGCCTGCGCCTGAGCGCCAAGGACTATACCGGCGCCATCCGCGACTACCGCGCCGCGCTCGCCTCCGGAAACCTGCCGGTGTCGCAGTATCGCGCAGTGCGCCTCTCGCTCGCCGACGCGGCGCTCGCCGCCAAGCAGCCGGAGATCGCGCTCGCCACCTTGAAGCCCATGGCCAACGAGCGCAGCTACGATGTCCAGGCGCGCCTCGGCTATGCCTATCTGGCGCTCGAAGACAAGGAGAGCGCGCTCGCCGCCTTCTCCGAGGCCGCGGTCTACGCCACCACGGCGCAGCAGCGGCGCACCATGCTGTCCGCCCGCATCGGCGTGCTGGTGCAGCTCGGCCGCAAGGACGAGGCGAAGCAGATCTTCCTCGAGGCCTACAACCGCGGCGAGCTGCGCGGCATGAAGGCGGTCGACCTCGCCGTGCTCGCCGGCCAGGTGGGCGAGGACCAGATCGCCTACGACTACTTCACCGAAGCGGACGCCAAGTGGCAGCTGCGCGGCACGACGCTGATCGACGCCGCCTACAACGCCCGGCGCACCTACCACAACAACGAGGCCATCGGCTATTTCAAGCGCGCCATCGACGAGCACCGCGAGGGCAAGCTGCCGATGGACCCGCAGTATCTGTTCGGCCTGCGCCGCGAGGTGGCGGAGCTGAGCCGCACCTGGGGCGCCTACCTCTCGGCGAGCTATGGCTCCTCGGCCGGCATCGCGCCGTCCTCGGCGCTGGCGCCGCTGCCGATCAGCGCCAACCGGGCCGTGGGCATCGGCGGCGAGATCTACTGGCGCCCGCCGGGCATCGGCTATCGCGACGGGGCCATCTTCGAGCTGTTCGTGCGCGGCTACGGCACGGCCTACTCCGAGAACGGCGGCGCCGGCTGGGACACGGTCCAGGGCAGCGTCGGCGCGCGCTGGAAGCCGCTCAAGGACCAGAACCTGATCTTCGAAACCGCCTACCTGTTCCCGGTGGGACAGGCCTCCCGCCAGGACTGGCTGCTGCGCGCCGCCTATTCCAAGAGCGAGGGCACGGACCTGCGCGTGGACGTGCCGCACTGGCGCACCTGGCAGATCTATGCCGACTACAACTATTTCGCCATGTCGGGGCAGACGGTCTCCAGCTTCGAGGCCCGGTACGGCGAATCGTTCCGGCTCGACGCCATCAGCAACCGGCTGGTGCTGTGGCCGTTCCTCGCCATCGGCGGCAGCTACGACAACAGCGTGGACACGCCGTTCGCGCTCGGCGCCGGACCGGGAGCGACCATGCGCTACTGGTTCCGCGAGGACGAGTACACGGCGCCCATGTCGTATCTCGACCTCACGCTCCAGTACCGCTTCAAGCTCGCCGGCGACGACCGCGCCGAGGGCATCTTCGCCGGCGCCTTCCTGTCCTACTGACGGGCGCGCCGGGGCACGGCCGCGCAACGCCGGGTCCGCATGCCGCGGGCCGGCGTTGCGCCACGTCAAGGCGCGCGTGGCCGGGCGGCGCGATGCATTCGGCCATGAGACCGGATCTCCTCGCCCGCTATTCGCGGCCCGTGCCGCGCTACACCAGCTATCCGACCGCGCCCCACTTCAGCGCCATGGACGGCGAGACCTATGCCCGCTGGCTCGCCGACGCGCCCGCCGAGGCTGCCGTCTCGGCCTATGTCCATGTGCCGTTCTGCGCCGAGCTGTGCCTCTATTGCGGCTGCCACACCCAGGTGGCGCGCACGCGCGTGCCGGTGGAGGCCTATGCGCGGCGGCTGGTGGAGGAGATCGGCCTCGTCGCCGCGCGCGTGCCCGGGCACCGGCGCCTCACCCATCTCCACTTCGGCGGCGGCACGCCCACCATGCTGGAGGACGCGGACTTCGCCGCCGTCATGGGCGCGCTCAGGACGGCGTTCGACTTTGCGCCCGACGCCGAGATCGCCATCGAGATCGATCCGCGGGTGATGGATGCGGGCAAGGCCCGCGTGCTGGCGCGCGAGGGCTTCAACCGCGCCAGCCTCGGGGTGCAGGATTTCGAGCCGAAGGTGCAGGCCGCCATCGGCCGCACGCAGTCTTTCGAGACCACGCGGGCGGTGGTCGAGGCGCTGCGGGCCGAGGGCATCGGCGCGATCAATCTCGACCTCATGTACGGCCTGCCGCACCAGGACGAGGCGTCGGTGCGGCGCACGGTGGAAGCGGCGCTGACGCTGGACCCGAGCCGCATCGCCGTGTTCGGCTACGCCCACGTGCCGTGGATGAAGAAGCATCAGGCGCTGATCCCCGAGGCCCAGCTGCCGGGACCTGAGGCGCGCCTCGCCCAGGCCGAGGCGGTGGCGGCGCTGCTCGGCGACCACGGCTATGCGGCGGTCGGGCTCGATCATTTCGCCAGGGCCGAGGACGCCATGGCGGCGCGCGCCCGCGCCGGCACGCTGAAGCGCAACTTCCAGGGCTACACCACCGACGACGCGCCGCTGCTGCTGGGCTTCGGCACCTCGGCCATCGGCGCGCTTCCCCA
Organism: Xanthobacter pseudotagetidis; assembly: GCF_043194795.2. Lineage (NCBI taxonomy): Bacteria > Pseudomonadati > Pseudomonadota > Alphaproteobacteria > Hyphomicrobiales > Xanthobacteraceae > Xanthobacter > Xanthobacter pseudotagetidis. Next base: position 447,838 of record NZ_CM195534.1, read on the forward strand.
GGGCTACGCGCAGAACATCGCCTCGACCCCGCTCTGGCACAAGGCGGTGGCGGAAGGCCGGCTGCCGGTGGCGCGCGGCATCGCCGTCACGGCCGAGGACCGCCTGCGCCGCGACGTGATCGAGCGCCTCATGTGCGACCTGGAGGTGGACCTCGACGCCGCCTGCGACCGCCACGGCTTCGCGCGCGGCACCTTCGCCGCCGAGTTCGCCGGCATGGCGGACCTGGTGGCGGACGGCCTCGCCGAGGTGAGCGGAGGGGTGGTGCGGGTGCCGGAGGCGGCGCGCGCCTTCACCCGCGTCGCCTGCGCCCGCTTCGACGCGCGCCTCGCCGCCCAGAAGGCGGCGGAGGAAGCCGAGGGCGGGCAAAAAATGCGGCACGCGGCGGCCGTCTGAGGACCGCCATCACGCGTGCCGAGGCAGGAGGGCGGCCGCGGGGGGAAGACAATCCGCCGCGCCCTGGAAGAATGACCGGGAGGGATCAGGAATTCAGCTGGCGCAGCGCATTCCGGTCCCGCAGCACGACCCGGCGCGACGAGGGCAGCGCGATGGCGCCACGCTCCTCCAGATGGGTCAGGGTGCGCGAGACGGTCTCGATGGTCAGGCCGAGATAGTCCGCGATGTCCTGGCGCGACATGGGCAGCAGGACCTCGTCCGTGCTGGCGCCGGAACGGGCGGCGATGTCGACCAGGAAGGTGGCGACGCGCTCCTGGGCGTTCTTGCGACCGAGCACGAGCAGGTGGTTCTGCGCCCGGTGCAGCTCGGCCACCGTCAGCGACCACAAGGCGTGGGAGAGTTCGGCATCATCGGAGGCGCGGGCGAACAGCATCGAGCGCTTGATGCGCACCACCTTGGTGTCGCACACCGATTCGGCCGAGAAGCGGTGCCGGCCGGAAGCCTCCCAGCCGAACACGTCGCCCGGCAGGCAGAAGGCCTCGATCTGGCGCCGGCCGTCGCCGAGCAGCTTGCAGATCCGCACCGCGCCGGACAGGACCACATAAACGTGCTCGGCGCTGGCGTCCTCGCCGTAGATTTCCGCATTGCGGTCGTAGCCGACCACGGCACCGAGCGTCGAGAGGATGCTGACAGGCCGATGGGTATCCGCGTCATCCTTCCACTTTCCCGAAGGCGGGAGCGGCGCATAAGCTCTGGTGGCGATCGCGGCGGCGGGGGTCGGCATCGTTACCTCCTGCAATGCGCCTCGCTCGGGAGGCCTGCTTTGGATAGGCGCTTGCAGGAAAACGATAAATTCGGCTCTTACACTTAAGTCCGTCTCCTTAGGTAGAACTACGGAGGGGCCCGGCGGCTCCTCAACCCGGATCGGCGAACCCGTGAGCGAGGCGCAGAACGTGAGCAAGACCAAGGCAGGCGCGGCGTCATGGGTGTCGGCGCCGGTGCGGCAGGTGGTCGCCGGGGTGGCGGTGGCCGGGGCGGCGCTGCTCGTGTGCCAGCTGTTCGCGCTGCCCCCGCTCGGCGGCCACGGCCTGCCGCTTCTGCTCGGCGCCGTGGTGGTGGTGAGCGCGCGCGGCATCGCGGCCGGCATCGCGGCGCTGATCGCCGGCATCGCGGGCGCGGCGACCATGGCCGCCGTCGCGCCCGCAAGCGCCGCCTTCGACCCGGTCGCCGCCGCCCTGTTCGCCGCCTGCGGCATCGGCATCTGCGCGATGGGCGAGCGGCTGCGCCGCACCACCTCCGACGCGGTGGCCCGCAACCGCGACCTGATGGCGCGGGAGGCGCACCTCTCCTCGATCCTCGACACCGTGCCCGACGCCATGGTGGTGATCGACGCGCAGGGCGTGATCCGCTCCTTCTCCTCCGCCGCCGAGCGCCTGTTCGGCTTCGGCGCCGCCGAGGCGGTGGGCCGCAACGTCTCCGCGCTCATGCCGGAGCCCTACCGCACCGCCCATGACGGCTACATCCAGCGCTACCTGACCACCGGCGAGCGGCGCATCATCGGCATCGGCCGGGTGGTGGTGGGCGAGCGCAAGGACGGCACGACCTTCCCCATGGAGCTGTCGGTGGGGGAGATGAAGTCGGCCTCCGAGCGCTTCTTCACCGGCTTCATCCGCGACCTCACGGAGCGCCAGGAGACCGAGGCGCGGCTGCAGGAGCTGCAGGCCGAGCTGGTGCACATCTCGCGCCTCACCGCCATGGGCGAGATGGCCTCGACGCTGGCGCACGAGCTGAACCAGCCGCTGTCCGCCATCGCCAACTACATCAAGGGCTCGCGCCGGCTGCTGGAGGGCGACCCGCCGCGCCTGGAGATGATGCAGGACGCGCTGGAGAAGGCCGGCGAGCAGGCGCTTCGCGCCGGCCAGATCATCCGCCGGCTCAGGGACTTCGTCTCCCGCGGAGAGAGCGAGCGGCGGCTGGAGAGCCTCTCCAAGCTGGTGGAGGAGGCAAGCGCGCTCGCGCTGGTGGGCGCCAAGGAACACGGCATCCAGGTACGGTTTCACTTTGGCGCGAAATGCGACCTCGTGCTTGCGGACAAGGTCCAGGTGCAGCAGGTATTACTCAACTTGATGCGCAACGCGGTGGAGGCGATGATGGACACGCCGCGCCGCCAGCTCACGGTCCGGACCGAACCGGCGGAGGACGACATGGTTCTCATCAGCGTGTCCGACACGGGCCACGGCATAAGCCCCGAGGTCGGCGCGCAGCTGTTCACGCCGTTCCTGACCACCAAGCGGCACGGCATGGGGGTCGGGCTGTCGATCTCGCGCACCATCATCGAGGCTCATGGCGGACGCATCTGGGCCGACCCCAATCCGGAGGGCGGCGCGGTGTTCCGCTTCACCCTGCGCGCGGTGGACGAGGAGGCGACGGTCGATGACTGAGACGGCGGTCATCCATGTGATCGATGACGACGATGCGGTGCGCCAGTCCCTCGCCTTCCTCCTCGCGACCGTCGGCTACCAGGTCAAGGAGCACCCCTCGGCCCAATCCTTCGTCGATGCCGGGCTGCCGGCGACCGATGCCGCGGCGGGCTGCATCATCACCGACGTGCGCATGCCGGAGATGACCGGCATCGACCTGCTGCAGCACCTGAAGGACAAGGGCTCCACCGTGCCGGTGGTGGTGATCACCGGCCATGGCGACGTGCCGCTGGCGGTGACGGCCATGAAGCTCGGCGCCGCCGACTTCCTGGAGAAGCCGTTCGACGACGTGGCGATCATCGACGTGGTGAAGTCGGCCCTCGCCCGGCGCGAGCAGACCCACCAGCACGACGCCATGCGCGAGGAGGTGGCCGAGCGCGTCGCCGCCCTGTCCCAGCGCGAGCGGCAGGTGCTGGAGCTGCTGGTGGCCGGCCAGGCCAACAAGATGATCGCCTACGACCTCGGCATCAGCCCCCGCACGGTCGAGGTCTACCGCGCCAACGTCATGACCAAGATGAAGGCCCAGAGCCTGTCCGAGCTGGTGCGCATGGCGCTTCTGGCCGGCATTGTCCCGCGCGGCGCGTGAAACCCCTTGATCTGCCGCAAGGCGCGCCCCGCCCGCGTCCGCTAGCGTCCGCCCTCACCGGCCACGTGCAACCCCACGAGCGGGTCGTGGGAAGGAATGAGAGGCAATGACCGGCGAGACGAAAGGTTGGATTGTCCACGTGGTCGACGACGACCTCGCGGTCTGCAATTCCCTGAAATTCGCCCTGGAGATCGAAGGGTTCTGCGTGCGCACCTACGCCAGTTCGCGCGAGTTCCTGGACGCCGACATCTCCTGCCGCGGCTGCATGATCGTCGACTACAATCTTCCGGGCCTGAACGGGCTCGACCTGGTCAACGAGCTCGACCGGCGCGACGTGAAGCTGCCGACCTTCCTGATCACCTCCAACCCCACCGCCCGTGTGCGGCGCCGCGCCGTCGACCAGGGCGTGGCGATCATCGAGAAGCCCCTGCTGGGAAACCAGCTGAGCGAGGCGGTGCGCGACAGCTTCTGCCGCTCCCGCCCCTGCTAGAGCGCGCGCCGCTCAGCCTGCGCCGCAAGCTGAGCGGATACCGCGTTCTCCCTCATTAAGGTCGGGCGCGATCCATCCAAGAACACCACGCCGGGGAAACGCTCGCCGCCGCTGTGAAGCCGACAGGAGCCCGGTGCAGGCCGGACCCCGTTCGCCATTCGGTGCCCCGAGGGCGTTCCCCTGGGGAAATTCATGCCGGACATTCACGCGCGGCCGTCTTACGTTTGGGGCATAGTCCGAGCGCCAATGCCGGCGGCCGCACCGCCGCACCAGCGAGGCGAGACATGACCACGCGCAATCTCGACGCCCTCTTCCGTCCGGGCGCGATCGCCCTGGTGGGCGGCAGCAACCGGCCCGGCTCCATCGGCGCCGTGATCGCCCGGAACCTGTTCGAGGCGGGATTCCAGGGGCCGATCCTCACGGTGAACCCGAAGGAGCGGGCGGTCCGGTCCTCGCTCAACTATCCCTCGGTGGCGGACCTGCCCATTCCGGTGGACCTCGCGGTGATCGCGACCCCGCCCGAGGCCATTCCCGGCGTCATCTCCGGCCTCGGCGAGAAAGGCTGCCGCGCCGCCGTCGCCATCACCGCCGGCTTCGACGAAAGCGAGGGCGCCGTGGGGCCGGACCTGCGCCAGCGGATGCTGGACGCGGCGCGGCCCCATCTCCTGCGCATCGTCGGCCCCAACTGCCTGGGCTTCATCTCCACCGGCGCGCGGGTGAACGCCAGCTTCGCCCATCTCATGCCGGCCAAGGGCGACGTCGCCTTCGTCTCCCAGTCGGGCGCCATGGCCAGCGCGGTGCTCGACTGGGCCAGCGCCCGCGGGTTCGGCTTCTCCCACATCGTCTCGCTGGGCGACAAGACCGACGTGGATTTCGGCGACCTGCTGGACTACCTCGCCCTCGACAATTCCACCCGCGCCATCCTGCTCTATGTCGAGAGCATCACCGACGCGCGCAAGTTCATGTCCGCCGGCCGGATCGCCGCGCGCGCGAAGCCGGTGATCGTCATCAAGGCGGGACGCACCGCGGCCGGCGCCAAAGCGGCGCTCTCCCACACCGGCGCGCTCGCCGGTTCCGACGCGGTCTACGATGCAGCCTTCCGCCGCGCCGGCATGCTCCGGGTGGGCGAGCTGCGCGAGCTGTTCGAGGCGGTGACGACGCTGTCCTCCGGCATCCGCCTCGCCGGCGACCGGCTGGCGGTGCTCACCAACAGCGGCGGCGCCGGCGTGCTGGCGGTGGACGCGCTGGACGGCACGCCGGGCCGCCTCGGCACCCTCGCCCCCGCCACCGTCGAGGCGCTCGACAAGGTGCTGCCCTCCGGCTGGTCGCATGGCAATCCCGTGGACATCGCCGGAAACGGGCCGAGCGCGCGCTACCGGGACGCGCTGGCGGCGCTGCTGAGCGACAGGGGTTCCGACGCCATCCTGGTGCTCAACTGCCCCACCGCGGTCGCCGACAGCTCCGAGGCCGCCGACGCGGTGATGGGCCTCTTGGAGACGCGGCCCCGCGCGCCGGTGCTCACCTGCTGGCTCGGCGAGCAGACGGTGGCGCAGGCGCGGCGCCGGTTCGCCGCCCGCAGGATACCCACCTACGAGACCCCGGACGAGGCGGTGCGCGCCTTCGCCCACCTGGTCTCCTACCAGCACAACCAGACCCTGCTGATGGAGACCCCGCCGGCCCGCACCTTCGAGGAGCCGGACCGCGGCCGGGCGCGGGAGGTGGTGGACGCGGTGCTCGCCGCGGGCCGCAGCGTGCTCACCGAGTTCGAGGCCAAGGCGGTGCTGGCGGCCTACGACATCCCGGTGGTGGACACCCGCATCGCCGCCACCCCCGAGGAGGCGGGGCGGCTCGCCGGCGACATCGCCGGGCCGGTGGTGGTGAAGGTCATATCGCACGACGTCACCCACAAGTCGGACGTGGGCGGGGTGCGGCTCGACCTCCACAGCGCCGCGGCGGTCGAGGACGCCTGCCGCGCCATCCTCGCCTCGGTGGCGGAGAAGAAGCCGGGCGCCCGGGTGGAGGGGTTCACGGTGCAGCAGATGATCCGCCGCCCCAACGCCCAGGAGCTGATCGCCGGCATCGCCCACGACCCGACCTTCGGCCCGGTGGTGCTGTTCGGGCAGGGCGGAACGGCGGTGGAGGTGATCGCCGACCGGGCGGTGGCCCTGCCGCCGCTGAACGGCGTGCTGGCGCGCGAGATGATCGAGCGCACGCGCGTCTCCAAGCTTCTCGCCGGCTACCGGGACCACCCCGCCGCCGACATCGACGCCATCGCTGGGACGCTGATCAAGGTCGGCGAGCTGCTGGCCGACCTGCCGCAGATCGCCGAGCTCGACATCAATCCGCTGCTGGCCGACGAGCGCGGCGTGATCGCCCTCGACGCGCGCATCGTCGTGCACGAGGCGCAGGTGAGCGGCACCGACCGCTTCGCCATCCGGCCCTATCCATCGAACCAGCAGAAGGAGATCGTGCTCACCGACGGGCAGGTGCTGGCGCTGCGGCCCATCCGCCCGGAGGACGAGCCCGGCCTCGTCGACGTGGTGCGCCGCTCCGATCCGCAGGACGTGCGCATGCGCTTCCTCGGCTCGGTGAAGGACTTCCCGCACCTGATGGCGGCGCGCCTGTCGCAGATCGACTACGACCGGGAGATGGCCTATGTGGCGATCGAGTCCTCAGGCGAGATCTGCGGCGTGGTGCGCATCATCGCCGATCCCGACAACGAGGAGGCCGAATACGCCATCATGGTGCGCTCGGACATGAAGGGGCGCGGTCTCGGCTACCGCCTCATGACCGAGATCCTCGACCATGCGCGCAAGCGCGGCCTGAAGCGCGTGTTCGGGGACGTGATGCGGGAGAACCTGCCGATGCTGCACATGGCCGAGGACCTCGGCTTCAAGATGCGGCCGGGCAGCGAGGACCCCTCCATCATGCGGGTCGACATCGCGCTTTAAGCGCGGCCGACAGCATTCGAACGTCGTCCAGCCCCGCTCCGCGATGCTCAAACTTGGACCGCATCGGCTACCGCCGGGCCAGCCGGCCGCGGCCAGTCCAGCTGGGAAAAGCGTCATGGAAACATATCGTTAAGAAAGCACACCGGAATTTGAGCCGGCCCGGAAACCCGGTTGAACCTTGACCCGCAGGCCACCTCAGGCGATATCCGCGCTTGCCACATGGACGGGCAAAGCTCACCATGAGATAATTATAACGATATTGCGTCGAGTTGAGAGTTGAATCGAGTCATGACGCGGCACCGGCATGCGCGGCGCGCCGGCGTCTGGACGTAGAACTCTGGACATAGAACTCTGAACCTAGAGCGTGGAGACCGGCGGCGTACCGCCCAGGCAAACGAAACGCACGGCGGGCTGCCGCACGGGCAATAGAACGGATCGAGCGAGGAGAATGACGACCGAGGCCACAGATCAGCCGGGAGGACCGTGGCGGTCGGAATATCTGGCCCTGCATGATCCCCTGACCAATCTGCCGAACAGGCTCCTGATGATGGAGTTCCTGTCGGGCGCCCTTGGCACCGCGCGCGAAGGCGACCGCACGGTGGCGGTGCTGGCGATCGACCTCGACAATTTCCGTTCCGTCAACGAGAGCTACGGCCTCAATGCCGGCGACGCCATCCTGTCGGAGATCGCGCGGCGGCTGCGCCGCTGCGTCCGCGACAACGACCTCGTGGCGCGCACCGGTCCGGACGAGTTCGTGCTTGTCGCCACCGGCGTCGCCGGCCTGAAGACCGTCGAAGGCCTGTGCCGCCGGCTCCAGGAAGCCATCAACGTGCCCGTCAACCTGTCCGAGGGCACCTCCTATCCGCAGGTGGCCATCGGCATCTCGCTCGCCCCGCTGGACGGGCTCGATGCGGACGAGCTGGTGCGCAGCGCCGAGCGGGCGCTGGAACGCGCCAAGTCGGACGGCCCGGGGGTCTGGCGCTTCTATTCCGCCGACATGAACGACGAGGCGAGCGGCCTGCGCTCGCTGGAGGGCGACCTCCGCCGCGCCATCACCTCTGACCAGTTCGTGCTGCTGTTCCAGCCGCGCTGGAACACCAAGACCCTGGAAATCCTCGGCGTCGAGGCCCTGATCCGGTGGGATCACCCCCAGCTCGGCCGGCTCGCGCCGGACGAGTTCGTGCCGCTGGCCGAGAAGAGCGGGCTGGTGGTCCCACTCGGGGAATGGGTCTTGCGCAAGGCTTGCGACACCATTTCGCGGCTGCCTCAGCTCAACGTCTCGGTGAACGTGTCGGTGGTCCAGTTCCGCGGCGGCGAGCTCGTCGGCACGGTGGAATCGGCGCTCAAGGCCTTCGACCTGCCCGCCCACCGCCTGGAGCTCGAGATCACCGAGAGCGTGCTGATCGAGAACACCGACAAGGCGCTGGACATCCTGATCCGGCTCAAGGGACTGGGCGTGCGCCTGTCCATGGACGACTTCGGCACCGGCTATTCCTCGCTCGGCTACCTGCGAACCTTCCCGTTCGACGCCCTGAAGATCGACCGCCGCTTCGTCGGCGACCTGGACCAGAGCCGCGGCGCGCTCGCCATCGTCCAGGCCATCGTCGGGCTCGGCCGGGCGCTGGGCATGCAGGTGGTGGCCGAGGGCGTCGAGACCGAGAGCCAGCTCGAATGCCTGCGCAACGACGAGTGCGACGAGGTGCAGGGCTTCTTCCTCGGCCGTCCCATGACGGAAGAGGCGCTGCTGGACTTCATCTCGGCCCACGGGCTCGCGCAGCCGCAGCAGAGCCACGGCTTCGCGAACTGAGCCACGGCGCTCCGGGGCCTGATCACCCGGGCCAAATTCATACGAGCCAGCTTCACCCGAGCCAGATTTACCCGAGCCAGATTTACCCGAGCCACGGCGCCATGCGGTCGAGGCCGATCAGGGCCCGCGCGTCGACGCGCGGGCGCACCACCGCCGCCGTTCCCCCGCGCACCAGCACCTCCGGCACCAGCGGGCGGGTGTTGTAGAAGCCGGACTGCACCGCGCCATAGGCGCCGGCGGTCATCACCGCCAGGAGGTCGCCCGCCTTCAGCTCCGGCAGCGGCCGGTCGAGGGCGAGGAAATCCCCGGTCTCGCACACCGGCCCCACCACGTCCGCCAGCATCATGGGCGCGTCGGCCGCGGGCTCGGCGACCGGGATGATGTCGTGGTGCGCCTCGTAGAGGGTCGGGCGGATCAGGTCGTTCATGGCCGCGTCGACGATGACGAAGGTCTTGCCCTCGCCCTGCTTCACCCGGATCACGCGCGTGACCAGGATGCCGGCATTGGCGACGATCATGCGCCCCATCTCGAACACCAGCGGCAGGTCGAGCCCGCCGAGCGCGCGCTCCACCACCTTCGCATAGGCGTCGGGGGCGGGCGGAACGGGGTCGGAGGCCGCATAGGGCACGCCGAGGCCGCCGCCGAGGTCCAGATGGTGCAGCCGGTGGCCGGCGGCCATGAGGTCGCGCGCCAGCTCCGCCAGCAGCGCCACCGCATTGTCGAACGGCGCCATGTCGGTGATCTGGCTGCCGATGTGCATGTCGACGCCGGCGATGGCGAGGCCCGGCAGGCGCGCCGCCTCGTCATAGACCTCCCGGGCGCGGGAGATGGGGATGCCGAACTTGGTGGCCGACTTTCCGGTGGAGATCTTCTTGTGGGTCCTGGCGTCCACGTCCGGATTGACGCGGATGGAGACCGGCGCGGCGCGGCCGAGGCTCCGGGCGACCTCGGAGAGCAGGACCAGCTCCGGCTCGCTCTCCACGTTGAAGCACAGGATGCCGGCGGCGAGCGCCTGCGCCATCTCCTCGCGCGTCTTGCCGACGCCGGAGAAGACGATGCGATCCGCCGGCACGCCGGCCTCCAGCGCGCGCATGAGCTCGCCGGAGGAGACGATGTCCGCGCCGGCGCCGAGGCGGGCCAGCGTCGCGATCACCGACTGGTTGGAATTGGCCTTCAGCGCATAGCAGAGCGTCACGTCGCGGTGGGCGAACGCCTCCATGAACACGCGGTAGTGCCGCTCCAGCGTGGCGGTGGAATAGCAGTAGAAGGGCGTGCCCAGCGTTTCGGCGAGCGACGTGAGGTTCACGTCCTCGGCGTGGAGGCTGGCATTGCGATAGGTGAAGTGGTGCATCGGAAACGGGTGGCTTGATCAGGTTGGGCCGTCTGAGCCGGCACTGGACTGCGGACGGAACGCCCGTCCTGCGTCCCGCATGGCGCCCCTCCCATCGCGCGCCTCCTGAAGCACGCTTGCGTGCTCCCGTGCGGCTCCCGGAGCAAGCGGCCGCTCAGAGCAGGCCGTCGAGGATGAACGGCTGGTTGGGCCGGCTGGCGCCCTTGAGCTGCTCGGGCTCTGCGGAGGTATTCCTGTTGGTGGTGCCCGACGTCCAGCCGGTGCTGCTGCCGGACCCGCCGATCAGGGGCGTGCTCGAAGAGGAGCCGTTCCTGCTGGCGCTGGCATCCGCAGCCGCCGCGGCGGGCGCGGGGGTGGCATGGGCGCCCGGAGGCAGCTCCAGCGGCCCCTTGACGCCGCAGCCGGCGAGCGCCAGCGCCCCGGCGAGCGCCAGCGCAACGCGAGCCGCTCCCGCGGGCACCCGACCGGCGGGGCTCCGGGCGCGCCGCGCCGCGGCGGCAGGGTCAAACGATCTGAGGCGGGCCATCACGATCCGTGCCATCCGATGAATTTGCCGCCACTATAGTCCCTGGCGCGCCAAAGGCGAGCGGGAACAGAGGCGCGAGCGGGCGCCGGCATCGCTTCATGCCGGCGTGTCACCCAGACGCTTCAGCCAGCGCCTGGCCTGGGCGCGCACCCGCGTCGGCGCGGTGCCGCCATAGCTGACGCGGCTGCGCACCGAGCGCACCACCGAGAGCACCGAGAACACGTCCTGCGTGATCCTGGGCTCGATCTGCTGCATGTCGGCGAGCGGCACCTTGTGGAGCGCTATGCCGCGCTCGGACGCGAGCGCGACGATCCGCCCCGTCACATGGTGCGCCTCGCGGAACGGCATGTTGAGGGTGCGCACCAGCCAGTCGGCGAGGTCGGTGGCGGTGGAATAGCCCTGGCCGGCCGCCTTCTCCATCCGCCGCGCGTCCGGCTCCAGGTCGCGCACCATGCCGGCGGTGGCGGCGATCACCAGCGACAAGGCGGAGAAGGCGTCGAACGTGCCTTCCTTGTCCTCCTGCATGTCCTTGGCATAAGCGAGCGGCAGGCCCTTCATCACCACCAGGATGGCGGTGAGGGCGCCGACGATGCGCCCGGCCTTGGCGCGCACAAGCTCGGCGGCGTCCGGATTGCGCTTCTGCGGCATGATGGACGAGCCGGTGGTGAAGGCGTCCGACAGCTTCACCAGCGCGAACGAGGGCGAGGTCCAGATCACCACCTCCTCGGCGAAGCGCGACAGGTGGATCGCGCAGATCGAGGCCGCCGCCAGCGTCTCCATCACGAAGTCGCGGTCGGAGACGGCGTCGAGCGAGTTGGCGGTGGGCCGGTCGAAGCCGAGCGCCCTGGCGGTGGCCTCCCGGTCGATGGGGAAGGAGGTGCCGGCGAGCGCCGCCGAGCCCAGCGGGCACTCGTTGAGGCGCGCCCGCGCGTCCTTCAGCCGGCCGCGGTCGCGCGCCACCATCTCCACATAGGCCATGAGATGATGGCCGAAGGTGACCGGCTGCGCGGTCTGCAGGTGGGTGAAGCCCGGCATCACGGTTCCGGCATGGGCGAGCGCCTTTTCCGCCAGCGCGCGCTGGAGGTCGGCGAGCTGGGCGTCGAAGGCGTCGATGGTGTCGCGCACATAGAGGCGGAAGTCGGTCGCCACCTGGTCGTTGCGCGAGCGCGCGGTGTGGAGCCGGCCGGCCGGCGCGCCCACGAGCTCGGCGAGGCGGCTCTCCACGTTCATGTGGATGTCTTCCAGCTCGCGGCGGAAGGTGAATTTGCCCTGCTCGATCTCTGACAGGATCGTGTCTAGACCCTTGGCGATGGTCTCGGCATCTTTCGCCGCCACGATGCCCCGGGCGCCCAGCATGGCGGCATGGGCCTTGGAACCGGCGATGTCCTGCGCGTAAAGACGCTGGTCGAAGCCGATGGAGGCGTTGATCTCCTCCATGATGGCGTCGGGGGCGGAAGAGAAACGGCCGCCCCACATCTTGTTGCTCATTTTGGACCTCCGGTATGGTGACGCTCGACCCCTCGAACCCGCAGATGGAAGACGCCGGCCGGACGCCGGCGGAGCCCGCGTCCGGCGCGGCTCCCGCATCCGGAGGCCGCGCGACTTCCTTTCGCGCCATCGGCGTCGTGGCGCTGGCCACCGTGGCGGGCGCCGCGGTCGGCGCGCTCGCCCTATACGGGATGAACCGGCTTCCCGGCAATGCGCCAGCCGCCGCCCCGGCGGCGCCGGCGGCTCAGGTGGCGAGCGCGGCCGATCCCGCCTGCGCGCCGGCGGTGGCGCGCGCCAAGGCGCTCGAGCCGCTGGTGAAGGGCGAGATCGCCGCGCTCAGGCTTGCCACCGAGCCGCGGCGGCTGCCGGCGCTGAGCTTCGCCGATGCGTCCGGCAAGCCCATGAGCCTGCAGGATTTCGAGGGCCGCACCGTGCTCGTGAACCTGTGGGCCACCTGGTGCGTCCCGTGCCGCAAGGAGATGCCGGCGCTCGACACGCTCCAGGGAACGCTGGGCAACGGGTCCTTCGAGGTGGTGGCGATCAACCTCGACACCCGCGATCCGGAAAAGCCCAAGTCCTTCCTCGGCGAGATCGGCGTGAAGCACTTGCGCTACTTCGCCGACCCGGCGACCAAGTCGTTCCAGGCCCTGCGCAGCGCCGGACGCGGCTTCGGCCTGCCCACGACGCTCATCGTCGACGGCAAGGGCTGCGAGATCGCCTATCTCGCCGGCCCGGCCGAATGGGCCGGGCCCGAGGCGGTGGCGCTGCTGCGCGCCGCCATCGCCGACCGGCGGGCGCAAGCGCGATAAGGGCGCGTTAACCATGTGCGTTAACCACGCCTGTTAACCAATTCTTAAATTGGCGCGGCAGGCGGAGGCGGCCCGTTCCGCCCACCCGGAGCGGGCAGACTCCATTTAGGTAAGCGCGGCTTAAGCTTCCAGCAACCTTCGGCATCCACACTGCTGACCGCGACTCCGCTTCGGTATCCTGGTATCCTGTTTCCAAAGCGGCCGAGGCTCCTGAACCGTGTGATGAGTCTAACTCGGCGCGCCGCGTGCCGGATTCTTTGTCTTGACAATCATTTGTCCCGGCTTCATCGAAATTTGCTGAGATGCTGAGTGGTGGGATCATTGAAAATTCTCTCGATCTTCGGCACACGGCCGGAGGCCATCAAGATGGCTCCGCTGGTTCAGGCGCTTGCGCGTGAGCCGGGGATCGTCTCGCTCGTCTGCGTGACGGGCCAGCATCGGGAAATGCTTGATCAGGTGTTGGATTTCTTCGGCATCGAGCCTGATTTCGACCTCAAGCTCATGGTCCGCAACCAGAGCCTCAACGCGCTCACAGGCGCCATCTTCTCCGGCCTCGACCCGATCCTGGACGCGGAATGCCCGGACCTCGTCCTGGTGCACGGGGATACCACCACGGCGATGGCCGCCTCGCTCGCCGCCTTCCACCGCCGCATCCAGGTGGGGCACGTGGAGGCGGGACTGCGCACCTACCGCATGGACCGGCCGTTCCCGGAAGAGATGAACCGCCGCGTGGTCGACGTCACCGGCGCGCTCCTGTTCGCGCCCACCGCGGGCTCCAAGGCGAACCTCCTCAGCGAGCACGTGGAAGGCGAGATCACCGTCACCGGCAACACCGTGATCGACGCCCTGCAGGCGACCCAGTCCCGCATCGCCGGAGACGCCGCATTGCGCGCCCGGCTCGACGCGCCGTTCGCGAACCTCGATCCCGCGCGGCGCCTGATCCTCGTCACCGGCCATCGCCGGGAGAGCTTCGGCGCGGGCTTCCGCAACATCTGCGACGCGCTGCGCATCCTGTCCGAGCGCCAGGACGTCGAGATCGTCTATCCGGTCCACCTCAACCCCAATGTCGAGGGCCCGGTGCGCGAAGCCCTGGGCGGGCGGGCCAACATCCATCTGCCCGGCCCGCTGGACTACCTCTCCTTCCAGCGCCTGCTCGACCGCGCGCACATCGTGCTCACCGATTCCGGCGGCGTGCAGGAGGAGGCTCCGGCGCTCGGCAAGCCGGTGCTGGTCATGCGGGAGGTGACGGAACGGCCCGAGGCGGTGGAAGCCGGAACGGTGCTGCTGGTCGGCACCGTGGTCGACAAGATCCTCGCCGCCGCCCGCCACCTGCTCGACGACGACGACGCCTATGCGCGCTTCGCCGAGATCATCAACCCCTACGGCGACGGCCAGGCATGCCGGCGCATCGTCGACCGCATCTGCGGCCGGCCCGTGGACGAGTTTTCCGCCGACGCCACCCCGTCCAAGGCGGCGCCCATCCTTCGGCCGGTCGACGGCCTCCCCATTATGGTCGCGAGAGACTAAGAGATGGCACCTCATCACACCCGGCGCGCAGCGCGCATCCTGCCCCTCGCCTTCGCGGCAGCCCTCGGGCTCGCCGGGACGGCATCGGCCCAATATCCGCTCCAGGCCCAATATCCCGGCCAGGTCCAGCCCGCACAGGCGCAGACCGCCGCCCCGGGCCAGCTCCCGGCGCCCGGCCAGCTGCCCGCGCCCGCCGCGGCCTATCCCGGCGCGTACGCGCAGCCGGTCCCCTCGCCCCAGAACGACGCCATTTCCGCCGCCCTCAACGAGCGGGCGCGCGACACCCGGGTGACGCGCCGCATCACCCTCTCCGACCTCGGCATCGAGGGGCCGGTCGTGCTCCAGGGCCTCGACGCCCGGCGCGACATCTACCTGCCGGTGCCCGCCCGCGTGCCGCTCTATGACGCGCGCATGGTGGTGGACGCCGACTATCTGCGCGGCGACGGCGGCCGCACGACGCTGGTGCTGATCGTCGACGGCAACCCCGTCTTCTCGCGCCGCCTGGAGGGCGAGAGCGGCTCCACCACCGCCAATCTGGCGGTCGAGGGCAACCCGCGCGACAGCGGCTTCGTCCGGCTCGGCCTCGCCTGGTCGTCGGTGATCGGCGAGGACCTGTGCGCCGACGAGCGCGCCATCGGCAATGCCGCCAAGATCCGCCCCGGCAGCCACTTCACCTATTCCTTCGACGCCGGCGCGGTGCGCGACCTCTCCACCGCCTGGAGCGCGCTGCCGGGCGTCGGCGTGATGCTGGTGGCGGGCGGCACGCTCGCCAAGGAGAGCTACGACACCGCCTGGCGCCTCGGCCTCGCGCTCGAAGGCTCGGGCAAGCGCCTGAAGGTGAAGACCCTGCCCGTGGTGGGCGACGAGGTGGACCTCACCGACCTCGAAGTGCCGGCCACCCTGCGCTCCATCGCCCCCTTCTCCTCGTTCGTGGGCGGTGGCCGCTACAAGATCAAGGACCTGTCCGAGGTCGGCGCGCTGCTGCTGCTCGGCGGCTCGCCGCTGGCCGCCGACGTGGCGGTGGCGGACAGCGCGCTGCTGACCGGCCTGCGCACCGCGCTCGACGCGGTGGCCGCGCGCCTCGGCGGCGCCAGCCCGGCCCTGGCGGAGTGGCGCCAGCGCGCCGCCAGCCTCACCGCGGCGGTGATCTCCCCGGACGAGGTGAGCCTCCAGTCGCTCGCCGGCCAGCCCGTCATCGCCGTCGGCATCAATGCCGGCGCCAAGGCGGCCGACCTGTTCGACGGCTTCTGGCGCAACGCCCTGTCCGGCGGCACCGTGAACGTGCGCACCGCCGCCTCCCCGCCGCTGACCGGCGACCGGCTGCCTCTGTCGAGCCTCGGCGCGGCGGCCGGCAACATCGACGTCCTCTCGCGCGGCGACTGGGTGGTGAACTTCGACCTCGCCGCGGCCACCGGCGGCACCAGCCTGCCGAGCCGGGTCAACCTGGAAGTGGCGGCCGCCCCCGGCGCCTCCACCTCCGACCCGGTCGCGGCGGTGTTCCTCAACGACGTGCTGCTCGCCGCCAAGCGCCTGAAGGCCAACGGCGAGCCGGAGCAGATCAGCGCCGCCATCCCGGCCTATGCGCTGGCGGCCCGCAACGTGCTGCGCGTCTCGTTCCAGCGCCAGCCGGTGAGCGACCGCTGCCGCGAGACGCCCCAGGCGTTCCCGGTGTCGGTGCTGCCCTCCAGCAATTTCGAGCTCGGCGGCACCTCGCCCGGCGCGGACTTCCTGGGCGTGATCTCGGCCATGGCCGGCGGCGGCAAGCTGGTGGTGCCCGACACCTACCTGTCGACCCAGAGCCAGAGCCTGCCGCGGGTGGTGCGCGCCGCCGCCGCCGCAGGCCTGCCGGCCGGCACCAGCAGCTTCGACGTCGCCCCCGCGGGCGCGCCCTACCGGGTCGCCGGCACCTTCCTCGCCATGGACGTGCCCACCCAGGGCGCCAACCTGAAGGCGCGGGTGGAGGGCGACCGCCTGGTGGTCGGCACCGACGAGCAGTCCCGCCTGCTGGACATCTCCGGCCTCAAGAACGTGGCCCTGGTGCAGGCGCTGCGCGCCGACGCCTATCGTGGTATCCTCTGGCAGAGCGTGGGCTCGGTGGCGGTGACGCCGCAGAAGTCCGTGCGCCTGTCGCGCGGCGACGTGGCCCTGGTGGGCATCGACGGCACGCTGATGGAGATGTCCGCGAGCGGCGCCGCCCCGGGCACCGTCCGCCTGCCCGACACCGAGGGCGCCGCCGCCACGCTGCAACGGCTGTGGCAGAGCTCCGCCGACTGGGGCCTGCCGCTCGGCATCGGCGCCGCGGCGCTGTTCTTCCTCCTGCTGGTGCGCGCCACCCAAGTGCGCCGCAGGGGCTGACGAAGACCGGACGCCGGCCTCCGCGCCGGCGTCCCTCCTGTACTCCGTCCGAGCCGCCGACGGCGGCTCCCGAGGATCGCAGCCATGGAGCTGTACTGGCCCTACCTTCTGGCGGAATACATCCGCGTCGTCGAATACGTGGCGGCGGTGGTGGCCGTATTGATCCTCATCTCCTCGCTCGACGACCTGTTCGTCGACTTCTGGTACTGGACCCGCCGCGTCTGGCGCCGCGTCACGGTCGAGCCCTACATCCGGCCGCTCACCGCCAGCGCGCTCTACCAGAAGGACGAGCAGCCGATCGCCATCATCATCCCCGCCTGGCACGAGGCGGACGTGATCGCGGCCATGATCGAGAACGCGGTGAGCGTGCTCGACTACCGCCGCTACATGATCTTCGTCGGCACCTATCCCAACGACCCGGAGACCATCGCCGAGGTCGAGCGCATGCGCCGGCGCTACAAGCAGCTGGTGCGCGTGGAGACGCGCCATCCCGGCCCCACCAACAAGGCGGACTGCCTGAACGCGGTGGTCCAGGCGGTGTTCCAGCACGAGATGATGACCGGCACCCAGTTCGCCGGCGTGGTCCAGCACGACTGCGAGGACGTGCTGCACCCGCTGGAGCTGCGCTTCTTCAACTACCTGCTGCCGCGCAAGGACCTGATCCAGATCCCGGTGGTGTCGCTGGAGCGCCACTGGTCGGAGGTGGTCGCCGGCATCTACATGGACGAGTTCGCCGAGTGGCACGCCAAGGACCTGATCGTGCGCGAGAGCGTCGCCGGATCGGTGCCGTCCGCGGGCGTGGGCACCTGCTTCTCGCGGCGCGCGCTGATGGCGCTGCGCGGCGACGGCACCGGCGAGGTGTTCAACACCGAGAGCCTCACCGAGGACTACGACGTCTCCAACCGGCTCGCGCGCGAGCACATGCACTGCATCATCGCCCGCTTCCCGGTGGAGTTCCGCGTGCGCCGCCGCACCCTCTTCGGCTATGGCCCGGAGAAGGAGATGCAGCTCGTCATGCCCCTGTGCGTGCGCGAGTTCTTCCCGGACACGTTCCGCACCTCCTACCGCCAGAAGGCGCGCTGGGTGCTCGGCATCGCGCTCCAGGGCTGGCGCCAGATCGGCTGGAAGGGCTCCTGGCAGTCGAAATACTTCCTGTTCCGCGACCGCAAGGGCATCGTCACCTCCATCGTGGCGGTGATGGCCTACGTGCTGGCCGCGCACTTCCTGCTCATCTACTTCGCCGAGCAGTTCAACCTCCTGCCCGCCCGCTTCCCCTCGATCTTCGCCACCGAGGGCTGGCTGCTGGCAGTGCTGGCGGCGAACGCGCTCTGCTTCGCCCTGCGCATGGCCCAGCGCTTCTACTTCGTCACCGCGGTGTACGGCTGGGAGCAGGGCCTCATGTCCATCCCGCGCCTGGTGATGGGCAACTTCGTCAACTTCGCCGCCACCGTGCGCGCCTGGCGCATCTTCATCTCGCACCTGATCTTCGGCACGCGCATCGTCTGGGACAAGACCATGCACGACTTCCCGGAGGCCTCCGCCTTCGACCAGCGCCACCAGCGCCTGGGCGAGCTGCTGCTCACCTGGCAGGCGGTGACGCCGGAGCATCTGGAAAACGCGCTGGAAGTCCAGGGCAAGCGCCAGCAGCCGCTCGGGCGCATCCTCGTCGCCCATGGCTGGCTCGACGAGGAGACGCTGGCCGAGGCCATCGCCTTCCAGGCCAACCTGCCGCGCACCCATGTCACCGAGCAGATGGTGCGCACGTTCCAGGATCTCCTGCCGCTCGACGTGATGGTGCGCTGGCGCATCGTGCCGATCGGCCGCGACGAGACCGGCCGCCTGGTGGTGGCCACCACCTCGCCGCTGGGCGCCCGCGCCAAGGAGGAGCTGCGCGCCGCCGCCGGCGACGTGCCCGAGCAGCGCATCGCCCGCGAGAGCGAGATCAATGACGGCCTGCGCCTGCTGCGCGGCGTCGGCGACACCATCGAGGGCCAGCAGTCGGCGCCGCTGCTGGGCGACATCCTGCTGGAGCGGGGCCTGATGCGCCGCGAGGCCTTCGAGGCCGCCATGGACCAGTACCGCCCCGAGGAGGACGGCCGAATCGGCGAATACCTGGTGCGCTGCGGCGTGGTGCAGGCGGAAGCCCTCGAAGCCACCCTCAAGGAGCAGGAACAGCGCGTCGCCCCGCTGGTGCCGGCATAAATTTATCGCTGGCGCCGCGGCGAGGCCGCGCGCGCATCCTGATGGTAAGCCATTGAGGCGGCGCGCCCTTCGCGGCGCGCCCGGCGCCGGCACCGGACACGCCGCCGCCGCGCAGACCCGATCACACCTGCGGCGGGCCTTGCAGCCATGCCGTGACCCAACATATGCATGACGACATGGATCGCCGCACCCTCATCATCGCCGGAGGCGCCGCCGCGCTCGGGGCGCTCGGCGCCGACCTCTTCCTGCGCGAGAACCGCGCGGCGACACCGCATCCGCCCGCGCCGCCGCCGCCGGTGAGCCCGGCCGAGACCACCGCCAGCATCGACCCGCCCGAGCGCAACCTGATCGACGGCATCGTCTGGCAGCTGCTCGCCAGCATGCTGGATCCGCACGGGGAATGGCAGCGCATCGGCGCCCATTCGCTGCTGCTGCAGTGGACGGTGCTGGACGGGGTGTCCTTCATCCCCAACCTGCTCGGCCTGCCCACCATCGAGGACGCGCCCAACTGGCGCCGCATCCAACGCGAGCCGTGGGCGAAGAAGATCATCATGGGCCTCGCCTCCTACGGCAACGAGCCCAATGCCCGGCGCGACGTGGCCCAGCTCGCCGCCCTGTCGGCCAAGGTCGCGCGCGCCAGGCTGCCGTTCAAGCCGTCCGCCTTCTACTTCCCGGTGGAGATCGACCCCACCTGGCAGGCCGCCGGCCAGATCGGACCGCTGCTCGCGGACATTCCGCGCCCACTGTGGGTGAGCTGCTACGACAATTCCAACGTCGGCGGCGCCGCGCTGGGCGACTGGCTCGCCAGCTTCCTGCCGAAGGACGTGGGCGTGATGCTCCAGGACGGCCTCGGCGGCCACATGCGCACCGCCGAATCCGCCCGCCAGTACGTGGAGGCGCTCAGGGTGCGGCTCGGGCCGGAACGGGTGGCGCTGATCGCCGAGGCGTTCCGCCCGGACGGCTCCGGCGGCCTGCGCCCCGCCACCGCCCAGGAGCTGAGGCCCCAGCTCGACACCTATCGCGGCATCGAGACCTTCGTGTTCGAGGGACCGCATTATCTCAGCCGGCGCATCATCCGCCAGCTCACCGAGGGCTGAGCGCGCGCGGGCGCGCTCCCGCCCCCGAACCATCCCCGAGGACAGCCTGCTCCCGCGACCACCGGCTTGACCCGGCCATCCACGTCTTGCGGCGGGGCGCGCCCATCTGCAACGGAGCGCCGGCGGCGCGGCGGGATGCCCGGCACGAGGCCGGGCATGACGGCGCGCGAGGAGCGGCTGGTGTCCGTCGATACGCCGCCCGGACCGGCTCGATCGGACCGGATCGCCCCTCAGTGCCGGAAGTGGCGCACGCCGGTGAACACCATGGCGAGGCCGGCCGCGTCGGCGGCGTCGATCACCTCCTGGTCGCGCATGGAGCCGCCCGGCTGGATCACCGCCGTCGCCCCCGCCGCCACCGCCGCCAGCAGCCCGTCCGCGAACGGAAAGAAGGCGTCGGAGGCCACCACCGATCCCTTCGTCAGCGGCGCCGCGAGGCCCGCCGCCTCGGCCGCGTCCTCGGCCTTGCGGGCGGCGATGCGGGCCGAATCCACCCGGCTCATCTGCCCGGCGCCGATGCCCACCGTGGCGCCGTCCCTGGCATAGACGATGGTGTTGGACTTCACGTGCTTGGCCACCCGGAAGGCGAAGCGCAGGTCCGAGAGCTCCTGGTTGGTGGGGGCGCGCTTCGTCACCACCTTCAGCTCCACATCGTCGGCGCTGGCATTGTCGCGGCCCTGCACCAGGAGACCGCCCGCCACCGTGCGCACGTCGAGGCCGGCCGCGCGCGGGTCCGGCAGGCCGCCGGTGATGAGCAGGCGCAGGTTCTTCTTGGCGCCCACCACCGCGATCGCCTCCTCGGTGGCGTCGGGGGCGACGATCACCTCGGTGAAGATCTCCACCATCGCCTTCGCCGCCTCGGCGTCGAGCGTGCGGTTCACCGCGATGATGCCGCCGAACGCCGACACCGGGTCGCAGGCGAGCGCCTTGCGGTAGGCGTCCGCGAGCGAGGCCCCCTCGGCGACGCCGCAGGGATTGGCGTGCTTGACGATCACCACCGCCGCCGTGCGCGCGGACGGAAACTCGGCCACCGCCTCGAAGGCGGCGTTGGTGTCGTTGATGTTGTTGAAGGACAGCTGCTTGCCCTGCACCTGCCGCGCGGTGGCGACCCCCGGCCGGCTCTCGTCCGAGGCGTAGAAGGCCGCGCCCTGGTGCGGGTTCTCGCCATAGCGCAGGGCCTCCAGCAGCTTGCCGCCGAAGGCGCGGTAGGGTGGCGCATCGAGCTTCAGCTCGCGCGCGAACCAGTTGGAGATGGCGGCGTCGTAGGCCGCGGTGCGCGCATAGGCGGCCTGGGCGAGGCGCCGGCGCAGCGCGAGCGTGGTGCCGCCGTGCTCGGCGATCTCCGAAAGCACCGCCTCGTAGTCGGCGGCGTCCACCACCACCGCCACGTCGTGGTGGTTCTTGGCGGCGCCGCGGATAAGGGCAGGGCCGCCGATGTCGATATTCTCGATGGTCTCGTCGAAATCGGCGCCCCGCGCCACCGTCGCCTCGAACGGGTAGAGGTTCACCACCACCAGGTCGATGGGGGCGATGGCGTGCTCGGCGAGCGAGGCCTGGTGGCCGGCGTCGGCGCGGATGGCGAGGATGCCGCCGTGGATCTTCGGGTGCAGGGTCTTCACCCGCCCGTCCATCATCTCCGGAAAGCCGGTGAGGTCGGACACGTCCTTCACGTCGAGGCCGGCCTCGGCGAGCGCCTTGCGGGTGCCGCCGGTGGAGACCAGCTCCACCCCGCTCTTGGCGAGGGCGGACGCGAACGGCACCAGTCCGGTCTTGTCCGACACCGAGATCAAGGCGCGGGTGACGGGACGGATATGGGCGGACATGAGGCGGCTCCGGCTGGTGGCGCGCCCGACCGGGGCCAAAGACCGGCCGCGCGGGCGGATAGGCGAACGACGTTTCGCCGCTCGCCTATCACCATTGGAGCCGGGGCGGAAGCGTCCCTCAGCGGGCGGGACGCAGGGGTGCGCCGGGCGCGGGGGTCGCCTCGCGGGTGCGCACGAAGGTCCAGATGAGGCGGGGCGTGCGCTGGGTCGAGCCGGCGAGCACCAGCTGGGCGGTGCGGCGCGGCCCGCCGGGGGCGGCGAGATAGACGCTCTCCTCCACCGCCAGCGGCACATGCGGCGCCGCGAACGCCCAGGCCTCGCCATTGGGCAGGCTCAGCAACGCGGTATGGGGATCGTCCAGCCGCTCCACCCGCACCGTGGGATGGAGATGGAAGCGCACGGCGAACGGCGCGTCCGGCACCGCGCTCCCTTCGGCGGCGGCGCGGAACACGTCCTCGCCGTCGAGCCGACCGCCCTCCTGGGCCAGGCGGAAGGAGCGCTGGTGGATCACCCCGAATGGATCGAGATAGCCGTCATGGCTCGCCCGCAGCAGCACCGCGCCGCCGCGGGCGCCCCGCTGCACGTCCACGGTGCGCGGCCCGGCGACGATGGGCACGCCCATGATGCGGCTCGCCCGCGCGCTCTGGAGGAAGCGGCACGAGGAGGTGTCGGCGATCACCGCCGTGGAGTGGGCGGCGGTGGAGCGCGCCACCTGCCGCCAGGTGTCGCGGGCGGTGGCCGGCACGCCGCAATTGACCACCATGCGGCTGCGGCCGGAGGAGAACTCGAACGACAGGCAGCCGGCATGCGCCTCCCAGCTGGCCGAGACCGGCGGCGGCGTGCCGGTGTCGGCGATCAGCACGCAGCCCTTGCCCTCCAGGCGCTGGTAGCCGCTATAGGGCGCGTTCGCCACCGGCGCGCCGCGCGCGTCGTCGAAGGCGAGGATGGTGGCGAGCTGGTCCGCCGCCGTGTGGCCCATGCCGTTGAAGTGGGCGAACGCGCCGTCCCCGTGCCGGAAGAAGCGCAGCATGGGCATCATGCGGTCGACCGCGTTCATCATCTCGGGCGGCGCCGGCAGGTTGCGGGCCGCGAACGCCTGGCGCAGCGGCAGAAGGTCCAGCAGCAGGTCGATCAGCATGCCGGGATTGCGCGAGAGCGGTCCGCCGTCCGGCAGGATCTGGCGCTCCAGCTCCTCGGCGAGGCGCCGCTCGGCCGCCTTCATCAGGCGCCCCTGGTCGGACATGCACAGGCCGGCGAAGGCGAGGGCGAGCAGCGCCAGCAGGCGCGGATAGCCGTCCGGCGCCTCGCCGGCCGCCCGGCGCAGCTGGCGCACCTGCCGCGCCAGCGAGCGCATGAAGCGGCGGTAGAAATCGTGGTCGGCGTCCTGCAGCAGGAAGGTCGCCTGGGTCAGCCAGGAGATCACTCGCCGGGCGGTCACGTCCGAGCGGGAGGCGAGCGCGCGGGAGGCGCCGGGGTCGCGCATCCAGTCGCCCACCAGGGCGCGGGCATTGGCGCGGGCGATGGTGGTGCCGGCGGCGCGCAGGTGGCGCAGCCAGCCGAAGCCGTGCAGGGTCTCCGCCCACTCGATGGAGGGTGGCACCAGCTCGAACGGCGTGCGCCCGTCGAGGCTCACCACCTTGCCGGCGAAGGCGAAGCGGCCGGCATAGAACTCGCTCGCGAGGGTGGCGTCGCCGGTGCGCAGGTCCTGCGGGGCGATGAGGAGCCGCTCGGGCACCGGGACCGGGACATAGGACAGCGCCACGTCGCCGCCGCCGGCGCGCGCCACCAGCGCGCGCACCCACGCCCCGGCGACGATGCCGGCAAGTCGCGCCCGCTCCGCCACGCTGCCCCGGCTCACCTTGGTCCCCGCTCCCTTCTGGCCGCGAAAGGGGGCCGGCAGGCTCAGGGCGCCAAGCCCGCGCAAGGGCCGAAGCACGCCACCAGACCGCCCGCCATTCTCGTCCATCTGCGCCCATCCCTCTGGCGGATCGAGCGAAACATTCGCTCGCCGCGTTGACGGACGGGCGCGGCGCGCCTTACCGCAGCCGGCGCAGGCGCGTCGCGAAGAAGCCGTCGAGCCCCGAGCGCTCCGGCTCGCCGCGCACCCATCCGCTCGGCAGTGTGCGCAATTCCCCTTGAGGAGTTATGAACGGATCGATGCCGGCGATCTCCCCCGGCGCGAGCGGCGCGCGGGCGAAGTCGGGATGGGCGGCGAGGAAGCGCTCCACCTGCGCCTCGCCCTCCTCGGGCTCCAGCGAGCAGGTGGAATAGACCAGCGTGCCGCCGGGCCGGACCAGGTCGGCCGCATGGGCGAGGAGCCGGCCCTGCAGCTCGGCCAGCGCCGCCACGTCGCCCGGGCGCTTGGTGATGGCGATGTCGGGATGGCGCCGCAGCGTGCCGGTGGCGGTGCAGGGGGCATCGAGCAGCACCGCGTCGAACGGCCCGTCGCGGAACTCCAGCACGTCGCCCGCCACCACCTTGGCGGAGAGCCTGAGCCGGGCGAGGTTCTCCTTCAGCCGGCCGATGCGCGCGCCGGAGCGGTCCACCGCCGTCACCTGCGCCCCGGCGGCGGCGAGCTGGGCGGTCTTGCCGCCCGGGGCGGCGCACAGGTCCGCGACCTTCAGGCCCTTCACCTCGCCCAGAAGCCGGGAGGGAAGGGCGGCGGCGGCGTCCTGCACCCACCATTCCCCGTCCGCGAAGCCGGGCAGCGCGCGCACCGGGCCGGCCTGGACGATGCGCACCGAGCCGGTGGGCAGCACCTCGCCGCTGAGCGCCTGCGCCCAGCGCTCCGGGTCCGCCTTCACGGTGATGTCGAGCGGCGGCTCCACGGCGTTGATGGCGCAGATGGCGCGCGCCGCCTCGGCGCCGTAGGCCGCGCGCCAGCGCGCGCGCAGCCAGTCGGGCGTGTCGGCCTCGACCGGGTCGATGCCGGCGAGCAGCGCCTGCTTCTCCCGCGCCAGGCGCCGCAGCACCGCGTTGGCGAGCGCGGAGAAGCCGGCGGTGGAGCGGTCGGCGCGGGCGAGATCGACGCTGAGGCCGACCGCCGCATGGTCCGGCACGTCCATGAACAGCAGCTGCGTCGCCCCGGCGAGCAGGATCGCCTCCAGGCGCGGCGCCGATTTCGGCAGGCCGCGCTCCAGCAGCCTGCCGAGCACCAGGCGCAGGGTGCCGAGGCGCCGCACCGCGGTCGCCATGATGCGGAAGGCGAGCGCCCGGTCGCGCGGCTCCAGCGCCGGGTCGAAGCCCTCGGCCGCCTCCTCCAGCGCGGCGCCGTGGCGCAGCACCTTCTCGAGCCCGTCCACCGCCAGGACGCGGGCGGCAAGGCCCGGAGCGGCCGGCGGGCGGGGCCGGCGCTCGGGCGGACGGGCGGGCGCCCCCGAACCGGAGCGGGCGGGGGGACGGGACGGCGGACGGGAAGGAGGTCTCATCGCCGCAGATAGAGCATGAAGCGGCGGCCAAACCAACCTCGGCGCCAGGCGCGGCCCCAGCTGCGGCCCGGAACGCCGTTAGCCGGGCACCATCGGCGGCGGCGCCCAGCCTTGCCTCCCGTGCGGCGATCCCTTAAGACGCCAGCTAAACGCCCCGGACCAGCGCCGGGGCTTTGTTTTGTCGCGCGGGCCGCATGGCGATGATCCGCGCCGCTTCGAGGAGGCTCCACCCCGTGGCCAACGTGGTCGTGGTCGGCTCGCAATGGGGCGACGAAGGCAAGGGCAAGATCGTCGACTGGCTCTCCGAGCAGGCGGACGTGGTGGTCCGCTTCCAGGGCGGCCACAATGCCGGCCACACGCTGGTGGTGGGCGGCGTCACCTACAAGCTGTCGCTGCTGCCCTCGGGCGTGGTGCGCCCCGGCAAGCTGTCGGTGATCGGCAACGGCGTGGTGCTCGACCCCCAGGCGCTGGTGGACGAATTGGCGCGCCTCGCGGGGCAGGGCGTCGTGATCGGCCCCGAGCGCCTGCGCATCGCCGAGACCACCCCCCTCATCCTGCCGCTGCACCGCGAGCTCGACGCCTTGCGCGAGAACGCGACGGTGGAGAGCGCGCGCATCGGCACCACCAAGCGCGGCATCGGCCCGGCCTATGAGGACAAGGTGGGCCGGCGCGCCATCCGCCTGGTCGACCTCGCCGAGCCGCAGACGCTGCCCGGCAAGGTGGAGCGCCTGCTGGCGCACCACAATCTCATCCGCCGCGGCCTCGGCGTCCCAGAGGTCGACGCCACCACCCTGGTGTGCGAGCTGAACGCCATCGCCCCCAAGGTGCTGCCGTTCATGGACCGGGTGTGGGAGCTGCTCGACCACGCCCGGCGCGAGGGCAGGAAGATCCTGTTCGAGGGCGCCCAGGGGGCGCTGCTCGACATCGACCACGGCACCTATCCGTTCGTGACCTCCTCCAACACGGTGGCGGGCGCGGCCTCCAGCGGCTCCGGCATCGGCCCCGGCGCGCTCGACTACGTGCTCGGCATCACCAAGGCCTACACCACCCGCGTCGGCGGCGGCCCCTTCCCCACCGAGCTCACGGACGAGGTGGGCAAGACGCTGGGCGAGAAGGGCCGCGAGTTCGGCGTCGTCACCGGCAGGGCGCGCCGCTGCGGCTGGTTCGACGCGGTGCTGGTGCGCCAGACCGTGCGCACCTGCGGCATCCACGGCATCGCGCTGACCAAGCTCGACGTGCTCGACGGATTTACCGAGCTGAAGGTTTGTGTCGGCTACAAGGTGGACGGCAGGCAGATCGACTACCTGCCGGCGGAGAGCGGCGCGCAGGCGCGGGCCGAGCCGATCTACGAGACCATGGAAGGCTGGCAGGATTCCACCGCCGGGGCGCGCTCCTGGGCGGACCTGCCGGCGGAGGCCGTGAAATATGTGCGCCGCGTGGAGGAGCTGATCGGCTGCCCCGTGGCGGTTTTGTCCACAAGCCCGGAGCGCGACGACACCATACTCGTGCATAATCCCTTCCAGGCCTGACCCCAGGGCCACCCAACGGAGCGCGAAGCAAAGTCCCGATGGCCGATTATTTCCCGCTTCTGGCTCGCGCCATTTCGAGCCTGCCGCAGAAAAGCGCCGAGAGCCGTCGCGCGGTCTACGATCGTGCCCGCGCGACGCTGCTGCGCCAGCTGCGCAGCGTCGACCCGCCGCTGCCGGAAGGCGAGATCACCCGGGAGCGGATGTCGCTGGAAGACGCGATCCGCCGCGTGGAGGCGGAGTTCCCGCCGCCGCCCGAAGCGCCGCCGGAAGCGGCCGAAGCCGCGCCCGAGGAGGCGCCGCCGCCAGCCGCCGCCCCGCCCGCCTTGCGGCCGCCGGCCCAAGGCGAGCCCCGGCGCATCGCCCCGCGCGCCTTGCCGGCCAACGATGCCCCCGACGAGACGGCCGCGGACCCCCAGCGCCGCGAGGCCCCGCCGCGCCCGCGCGCCGATGGCGATCAGGAGGGGGCGGAGGCCGCCGAGGCCGGAACCGACCCCCGTCCCGGCCTGCGCCGGGGCGAGGTGCGCAGCCGCGGCGCCGCCAACGGCGCCAAGCGCAAGCCGCGCAAGAGCGAGCGCGGCGGCTCCTGGCAGAAATTGATCCTGTGGGCGCTGGTGGCGTGCGTGGTGCTGGGCGGCGTCGCCCTCGCCGTGGTCAACAGCCATCTCCTCCTGGGCGGCGACGGCGGCGGCCCGGCCCCGGCGGCGGATGCCCAGAAATCCGCCGACCGCGTCGCGCCCACCACCGACGGCGCACGGCGCACGCCGGCCGCGCCGCGCCCCGCCGGCACCCCCGGCACCGCCCAGCGGGCGGTCCTGCTCGAGGAGACGCCCGGCGGCGGCCAGCCGCAGAGCTTCGACGGCACGGTGACCTGGAAGACCGAGACGGTGAGCGCCGGGCCGGGCCTGCCGCCCGACATCGGCGTGCGCGGCGAGGTCACCATTCCCGAGCGCCAGATCAGCATGACCTTCGTGCTCCGGCGCAACACCGACCCGACCCTGCCCGCCTCCCACACCATCGAGGTGAACTTCACGCTGCCGAAGGACTTCCCGTTCGGCGACGTGGCGAGCGTGCCGCTGATCGCGGCCAAGCCCAATCCCCAGGCGCGCGGCACGCCGCTCGCGGGCCTGTCGGTGAAGGTCAACCCGACCCTGTTCCTGGTGGGCCTCGCCCCGGGCGCCTCGGAGAAGCAGCGCAACATGGCGCTGCTGCAGTTCTCGCAGTGGATCGACGTGCCGGTGGTGTTCTCGAACAGCAAGCGCGCGCTCATCACCCTGCAGAAGGGCGAGCCGGGCGACCAGGCGTTCAACGACGCCTTCTCCGCCTGGGGCGAGCTGCTGCCGCGCCCGCCGGCCCAGGACCAGCAGCAACAGCAGCCGGCCCCGGCCGCGCAGTAGCGCCAGCGGGACGGCCCCGCGCGCGCCGTCATGGCCGGGCTTGTCCTGGTGGGCGTCCACGCCGGGCCGCCGAGGCTGCGCTGGGAATGTTTGCGCCACGCCGCAATGCGTGGATGGCCGGGACAAGCCCGGCCATGGCGGCATGTCCCGGAAGGGGCTGTCCTCATAAGCCCCGAACGCATCAAAAAAGGCCCGGCAGAACGGCTCCGGTAACGCAGGCCAATCCGCCCCGCGCGCCAAGCTACTGCGCCAGCCCCTTCAGCCGGTAGAGCGCCTCCAGCGCGTCGCGCGGGCTCATGGCGTCGGGATCGATCCCCTCCAGCGCCGCCCGCAGCGGGTCCGGCCCCGAAGGCGCCCCCGGGGAGGCCGGCACCGGGCGCAGGGCCGCGAACAGCGGCAGGTCGTCCACCAGCTTCTGCGCCGGCGAGGCGCGCTCGGCCGCCTCCAGCTCCGCCAGCACCGCCCGGGCGCGGGCGATCACCTGGTCCGGCAGGCCGGCGAGCTTGGCCACCTGGATGCCGTAGGAGCGGTCCGCCGCGCCCGGCACCACCTCGTGCAGGAAGATCACGTCGCCCTGCCACTCGGTGACCTTCACCGTGGCGTTGACGAGGCGGCGGCAGCGCTGGGAGAGCGCGGTCAGCTCGTGGAAATGGGTGGCGAACAGCGCCCGGCAGCGGTTCACCTCGTGCAGGTGCTCCAGGCTCGCCCAGGCGATGGACATGCCGTCGAAGGTGGCGGTGCCGCGGCCGATCTCGTCCAGGATCACCAGCGAGCGATGGGTGGCCTGGTTCAGGATCGCGGCGGTCTCCACCATCTCCACCATGAAGGTGGAGCGCCCGCGCGCCAGGTCGTCCGCCGCGCCGACGCGGGAGAACAGGCGGTCCACAACGCCGATGCGCGCCGCGCGCGCCGGCACGAAGGCGCCGGCCTGCGCCAGCACGCAGATCAGCGCGTTCTGCCGCAGGAAGGTGGACTTGCCCGCCATGTTGGGGCCGGTGACGAGGACGATGCGCCCGTCCGCCTCGCCTTGCGGCGGGGAGAGGTCGCAGCCGTTGGGCACGAACGGGCCGCCGTCGCGGGCCAGCGCCTGCTCCACCACCGGATGCCGCCCGCCCTCGATCAGGAACGCCGCGCTTTCCTCCATGCGCGGGCGCACATGGCGCTCGCTGACCGCGAGCTCGGCAAGGCCGGTGGCGACGTCGAGCTCGGCGAGCGCCTCGGCGGCGGCGCGGATCGCCGGGGCCGCCGCCACCACCTCGGCGGCGAGCTGGTCGAAGATCGCCTGCTCCAGGCCCAGCGCCCGCTCGCCGGCGGAGGCGATGCGGCTCTCCAGCTCGCCCAATTCGACGCTGGAGAAGCGCACCGCGCCGGCCATGGTCTGGCGGTGGACGAAAATTTCGGCGAACGGCGGCTCGCGCAGCCGGTCGGCGTTCTGCGCCGTCACCTCGACGAAGTAGCCGAGCACGGCATTGTGCCGAATCTTCAGGGACTTGACGCCGGTCTCCTCGACGTAGCGACGCTCCAAAGCGGCCACCACGCGCCGGCTCTCGTCGCGCAAGGCGCGGGTGGCGTCGAGGTCGCCGTCATGGCCCCTGGCGACGAAGCCGCCGTCGCGCCGGTGGGCGGGCAGCTCCTCGGCGAGCGCCTGGGCAAGGCGCGCCGCGAGCGCCGCGTCCACCGCCGCCAGCGCCGCCGCGGCGCGGGCGAGGTCGGCCGGGGGCGCGGCGCCGAACAAGGCGGCGAGGTCGAGCGCGCCGGCAAGCCCGTCGCGCACCGCCGCGAGGTCGCGCGGGCCGCCGCGGCCCAGAGCGAGGCGGGTGAGGGCGCGCGCCATGTCGGGGGCGCGGGCGAGGCGGGCGCGCAGGTCGGCGCGCAGGCCGCCGTCCGCGACCAGGACATCGAGCGCGTCGTGCCGGTCGCGGATGGCGGAAAGGTCGGTGAGCGGCTCGGCGATGCGCCGCGCCAGCAGGCGCGCCCCGGCGGCGGTGACGGTGCGGTCGACCGCGTGGAGCAGCGAGCCGCGCCGCTCGCCGGAGGTGGTGCGCACCAGCTCCAGGTTGGCGCGGGTGCCGGCGTCGATGGCCATGACGCCGCCGTCCGCCTCCTTGCGCGGCGGCGCCAGCACCGGCCGGGCGCCGAGCTGGGTGCGCTCCACATAGGCCACCACCGCCGCGGCGGCGGTCAGCTCGGCGCGGCTGAAGGCGCCGAAGCCGTCGAGCGCCGCGACGCCGAAGAAGGCGGAAAGGCGCTTGTCCGCGCTCGCCCCGTCGAAGGCGGCGCGCGGCAGCGGGGTGACGGCCGGAAGCGCGCGCAGGATCTCCTTCAGCGCCGGGTCGTCATAGAGCGCGTCGGAGACCAGAAGCTCGGCCGGGTCGATGCGCGCGAGGTCGCCGGCGAGCGCATCGGCCGCGCTGGCGATCACCCGGAACGCCCCGGTGGACATGTCGGTGAAGGCGAGCGCGTAGGAAAAATCCGCGCCGGAGGCGCCGGTGCGGGCGAGGGCGGCGAGCACGTTCTCGCGCCGGGCGTCGAGCAGCGCGTCCTCGGTGAGGGTGCCGGGGGTGACGAGGCGCGTCACGTCGCGGCGCACCACGCTCTTCGGGCCGCGCTTCTTGGCCTCGGCGGGGTCCTCCAGCTGCTCGCAGACCGCGACCCTAAAGCCGAGGGCGATCAGCTTGTGGAGATATTCCTCCGCGCGCTCGATCGGCACCCCGCACATGGGGATGTCCGCGCCCAGGTGCTTGCCGCGCTTGGTGAGCACGATGCCGAGCGCGCGCGAGGCGGCCTCGGCGTCCTCGAAGAACAGCTCGTAGAAGTCGCCCATGCGGTAGAACAGGAGGCTGTCCGGGTTCGCCGCCTTGATCTCCATGTACTGCGCCATCATGGGCGTGACGCGCGCCTCCTCCGCCTTGGCGGGCGGGGCGGCGGGAGCGGGGGCGGGCGTGTGCGCGGTCATGGGCCGCGAGGCTAAAGGGCGCGGGCGCCCCTGTCAGCGCGCTTGGGTCCGCCTTCGACAGGAAAAGGGGGGTGGTCCAAGTCCACCGCCATGGCCGGGCTCGTCCCGGCCATCCACGCCGGGCCGATCTCCCGGCGTCCGCAAGGCGCGCCCGGTCGCGGGACGTGGATGCCCGGCTCAAGGCCGGGCATGACGGTTTGGCGCGAAGCCCCTCACCCCCAGGGGCCGCGGCCGCCGCTCTGGCCGCCGCCCCACGGTCCGCGGGGATCGGGGCCGGCGGGCGCCGGGCGGGCGCCGCGGAAGGCGCCGCCCATGCGGCGCGCCAGCTCGGTCAGGGCGGCGATGCGGTTCTCCGCCGCCGGGTGGGTGGAGAACAGATTGTCCATCCGCGCCCCCGACAGCGGGTTGATGATGAACATGTGCGCGGTGGCCGGGTTGGCCTCGGCCTCGTAGTTGGGCACCTGGTGCGCGGCGCCCGAGATCTTCGCGAGCGCGCTGGCGAGCGCCATGGGGTTGCCGGAGATCTCGGCGCCGCCCCGGTCGGCCTCGTACTCGCGCGAGCGCGAGATGGCCATCTGCACCACCATGGCGGCGAGCGGGGCGAGGATCACCATGGCGATGGTGCCGATGGCGCCGAACGGGCTGCCGCCCTCCCGGTTGTGGCCGCCGCCGAAGAACATGCCGAAGTTCGCCAGCATGGAGATGGCGCCGGCGATGGTGGCGGTGAGCGTCATGGTCAGGGTGTCGTAGTGCTTGATGTGCGCCAGCTCGTGCGCCATCACGCCCGCCACCTCGTCGGGGGTGAGCATCTCCAGCAGGCCGGTGGTGGCGGCCACGGCGGCGTTCTGCGGGTTGCGGCCGGTGGCGAAGGCGTTCGGCTGCGGGTTGTCCATGATGTAGACCTTGGGCATGGGCAGGCCGGCATTGCGGGCGAGCTGGCGCACCATGCCGACGAGCTGCGGCGCGGTGCGGTCGTCCACCTCGCGCGCGCCGTACATGCGCAGGACCATCTTGTCCGCGTTCCAGTAGCTGAAGATGTTCGTGGCCGCGGCCACCAGGAAGGCGATCATCATGCCGCCCTGGCCGCCGATCATGTAGCCGACGCCCATGAACAGCGCGGTCATGCCCGCGAGCAGGATCACCGTCTTCAGATGGTTCATCGTCCTCCTCCAGAAATCCGGCCTTGCGCCGGATCGTCGCAATAAGGATGGGAAGCGGCGCCTTCCCCTGCAAGAGGCCCGGCAACAGGCGCCCCGTGCCCGCCGCGCCGCCGCTTGCTGGCGGCAGGGGGCTCGGCTAGGTTCTGCCGCGCTATCTGGCGAACCGGTCCGGCCTCCCCGCCGGACGCTGCAACAAGGATAGGCGGCGTGGAACCGCTGCCCGTTTCCGGCGGCGGCCACCCATGGATCCATCCGACGAGGGAGGCTGAAGATGGCGAAGATTTCCAAGGTCCTGGTGGGCGAGGCGCTGGTGGGCGAGGGCAACGAGGTGGCCCATATCGACCTGCTGATCGGCCCGCGCGGCAGCGCGGTCGAGACCGCGTTCTGCAACAGCCTCACCAACAACAAGGACGGCTTCACCTCGCTCCTGGCGGTGATCGCCCCGAACCTGCCGTGCAAGCCCAACACGGTGATGTTCAACAAGGTGACCATCAAGGACGCGCGCCAGGCGGTGCAGATGTTCGGCCCGGCGCAGTACGGCGTCGCCAAGGCGGTGCAGGACTGCGTCGCCGAGGGCACCATCCCCATGGAGGAGGCCGACGACATCTTCATCTGCGTCGGCGTGTTCATCCACTGGGAGGCGGCGGACGACGCCAAGATCCAGCAGTACAACTACGAGGCCACCAAGCTCTCGATCGAGCGCGCCGTCGCCGGCACCCCGACCGCGGCGACCGTGACCGCCGAGCGCGACAAGGCCAAGCACCCGTTCGCGGCCTGAGGGCCGGCAGGTTCCGGGCCGGCCCGCGCTCGCACGGGCGCGACCGGCCGGAACGCGCCTGCCAGCCTGAACGTACCCGCGCGGGGCTGAAACCGCCGCGCCGTGATCCCTTGCGATCGCGGCGCGGCCACCCGCCGATGCCTCCCCCAACTGGAGCATCCCCCCAATGGCGGACGCCGCACCGATCCTGCACATGATCTCGCCTTTGTCCCAGGTGAGTCCGTTCGACGTGAACATGGCGTTCGATGCCGGCTATGCGCGCATCGCGCCCTATGCCCACGTGACGCTCGACGAGATGCGCGCGCTCACCCAGGACATGATGTTCTCGCGCCCGCCCGCCGCCGCCGCGCGCACGGCCCTCTTCATCGGCGGGCGCGACGCGAGCCTGGCGCTCGACATGGCGGAGGCGGCGCGCGCCGCCCTGTTCCCCCCGTTCGAGATCTCGATCTTTCCCGATCCCTCCGGCGCCTTCACCACCGCCGCCGCCTTGATCGCCAAGGTGGAGCGGCGGCTCGCCGGGCGGCGCCCCGGCGCCCTGACGGGCGCGGAGGTGAAGGTGTTCGGCGCCACCGGCGTCGTCGGCTCCATCGCCGCCGTGATCGCCGCCGGGGCGGGCGCCAGGGTGACGATGGTGAGCCATCGCGGCCTGACGCCGGTGGAGATCAAGGCGGCGGAGTTCAGGCGGCGCTTCGGGGTCGAGCTCTCCGGCGCCGGAGCCGAGACCGACGCCGAGAAGGCGGACCTTCTCGCCGCCAGCGACGTGGTGCTGTGCACCGGCCGGGCCGGGATCGAGATTCTCTCCGCGCCCCTGATCGCCGCCGCCGGCCGGGTTCTGGTGGCCGCCGACGTCAATGCGGTGCCGCCCTCCGGCATCGCCGGCATCGGCGCGTACGACGACGGCGCGCCGCTTGCCAACGGCACGGGCGCCGGCATCGGCGCGCTCGCCGTCGGCGATCTCAAGTACCGGGTCCAGCAGGCGCTGTTCCAGCGCCTGCTGGCGGCTCGGCAGGCGCAGTTCCTGGACCTTTCCGTCATGTTCGCGCTGGCGCGCGAGCTCGCCTGAGGGGGCGCCATGACCGCCGACCCCCAAGCCGCCCGCCCGGCCCCCCGCCCGAGCCTCGCCGCAGGCGCGCGGCCGCTGGTGGCGGCGCTCGTCGCCGATGCGGCGCGCCTGCGCCTCGCCGTCTCGCGGGACCCCTCGGGAGCGCGCATCGTCGATGCCGGCATCGCGGTGCCGGGCGGCATCGAGGCCGGGCGCCGCATCGCCGAGATCTGCATGGGCGGCCTCGGCCGCGTCGCGCTCACGCCCTCGGACCGCTTCTCGCCCTGGTCGACCCTGGTGTCGGTCTCGGCCGAGGACCCGGTGCTCGCCTGCCTCGCCAGCCAGTATGCCGGCTGGAGCCTTGCGGCCGGAGACTTCTTCGCCCTCGGCTCCGGGCCGGGGCGCGCCGTCGCCCGGGTCGAGCCGCTGTTCGCGGAGCTCGGCTATGCCGACGCGGCGGACGCCGTGACGCTGGTGCTGGAGACGGCGCAGATGCCGCCCGGCGCGGTGGTGGCCGAGATCGCCGCCCGCTCCGGCGTTCCGGCCGAGGCGGTGACGCTCATCCTCACCCCCACCTCGTCGCTCGCCGGCACGGTGCAGATCGTCGCCCGCACGCTGGAGGTGGCGCTGCACAAGGCGCACGCGCTCCATTTCCCGCTGGAGCGCATCGTCGACGGGCTCGCCAGCGCGCCGCTGCCGCCGCCGGCGCCGGACTTCCTCGCCGCCATGGGCCGCACCAACGACGCAGTGCTCTATGGCGGCGAGGTCCACCTGTTCGTCGCCGGCCCGGCGGAAGCCGCGCGCGACCTCGCGGCGCGCCTGCCGTCGAGCACCTCGCGCGACCACGGCCGGCCGTTCGCCGACGTGTTCGCCGGCTATGGATGCGACTTCTACAAGGTGGACGCGATGCTGTTCTCGCCCGCGCGCGTCACGGTGAGCGCGCTGGAGCACGGCGTGAGCTTCACCGCCGGCGGCTTCGCGCCCGACCTCGTCGCCCGCTCGTTCGGCGGCTGAGATGGCCCGCGCCCGCACCGGCGCCCGCGCCGCCGACATCGTCGTCTTCGCCGAGCACGCCGACTGGCATGTGCGGCGTCTCCTCGCGGCGCTGAAGCGGCACGGCCGCGCGGGACGCGTGCTGTCGCTGAAGGCCTGCGGCTTCGCCGTGGGCGAGACCGCCCACGGTCTGCTGCTGCCCGGCTTCGGCGACCTCCTGCCCGCTGCCTGCTTCGTGCGCGCGGTGCCGGCCGGCAGCTTCGAGCAGGTGACGGCGCGGCTCGGCGTGCTGCATGCCCTCGGCGCGCTCGGGGTGCCGGTGATGAACGACGCCCGCGCCATCGAGCGCTGCGTCGACAAGAGCGCCGCCACCTTCCTTCTGGCCCGCGCCGGCCTGTCCACCCCGCGCACCTGGGTGCTGGAGGACCGCGCCGCGGCGCAGATGCTGGTCGACGCCGCGCCCGGCGACACGGTGCTGAAGCCGCTGTTCGGCGCCCAGGGGCGGGGCCTGGCGCGCCTCGCCCCGGGCGCGCCCTTGCCCGAGCCGGACACGGTCGACGCGCTCTATTATCTTCAGGACTTCGTCGCCGCGCCCGCCCATGAGGACTTTCGCGTCTTCGTCGTCGGCGGGCGCGCGGAAGGCGCCATGGTGCGGCGGGGCACGGGCTGGATCACCAATATCCACCAGGGCGCCGTCGGCTCTGCGGTGGCGCCCGAGGGGGCGCTCGCGGCCCTCGCCGTGAAGGCGGCGGCGGCGGTGGGCGCCGACCATGCCGGCGTCGACATCATCGCCGATCGGGAGGGCCGCCTGTTCGTGCTGGAGGTCAATTCCATGCCCGCCTGGAAGGGCCTTTACGAGGCCACCGGCCGCGACATGGCGGAACCGCTGGCCGCGCGCCTCGCCGAGCCCCGTCCCCTGCGGTCCGAAGGAAGCCCGTCATGCGCGTCTTCGTCTGCGAGTTCGTGACCGCGGGCGGCCTCAGGGATGTGCCGCTGCCTGAGACCCTGGTGCCCGAGGGCACGCGCATGCGCGACGCCATCTGCGGCGATCTCGCGCTGCTGCCCGGCGTGCGGGAGGTTCTCACCACCCATGACGACCGGCTCCCGGCGCCGGGCGCGACCTCCGTGCCGGTATCCGAGGGGACCGACCCGTGGGCGGCGTGGGGGGCGCTCGCCGCGCAGGCGGACGTGATCTGGCCGGTGGCGCCGGAGACCTCCGGCCTGCTCGCCGCCATGATCCGCCGGCTGGGGCGCGGCGGGGCGCGGCTTGTCGCCAGCGAACTGGCGGCGGTGGAGGCCTGCTCCAGCAAGAGCGAGACCGCGCGCCGCCTCGCCGCCGCCGGCCTGCCGCGCATCCCCACCTTTCCCGCCGACGCGGCGCCGGACGACCTTGCCTGGCCGCGCCTCACCAAGCCCGACGACGGCGCGGGGTGCGCGGACACCCGCCTGTGGCCGGCCGGCACACGGCCATCCACCGCGCCGGGCCTGGTGGTGCAGCCCTTCGTCGAAGGCGTTCCCGCGAGCCTCAGCGTGCTGGTGCGGCCGGACGGGGTGCGGCTGCTCGCCGTCAACCGCCAGCATCTGGCGGTGGCGGACGGCGCCCTGAGCCTGACCGGGCTTACCGTCGGCGGCCTTCAGGATGCGGACGGGACGCTGGCCCGCCTCGCCGCGCAGGTGGCGGCGGCCTTTCCCGGCCTTGCCGGCATCGTCGGCATCGATCTCGTGCTGACGGACGCCGGGCCGGTGGTGGTGGAGGTGAACCCGCGCGTCACCACGGCCTATGCCGGCCTCCATGCCGCGCTCGGGGTGAACCCCGCCGCCTTCCTGCCGGAGCTGATCCGGGCCGGCACGCCGCCGGCCTTGCCCCATCTGCCGGCGGCGACACCCGTGGAGATCGACCTCAGATGAGCCCCGTCATCGGCTGGGACGTGGGCGGCGCCCACCTGAAGCGCGCCGTGCTCGGCGCCGACGGGCGGCTTCAGGCCGTCGCCATCGCCCCCTGCGCGCTCTGGCAGGGGCTCGACCGGCTGGAGGCGGCGATCGCCGGCCTGCCGCCGGCGCCCGCGGCGCCGTCCTTCGTCACCATGACCGGCGAGCTGGTGGACCTGTGGCCCGACCGCGCGACCGGCGTCGCCGCGCTGGGCGCGGCGCTGGCGCAGCGGCTCGGGGCGGGGACGCTGTTTTATGCCGGGCCGGCGGGCTTCGTCGGCGCGGACCGGCTCGGCGCCCATGCGGGCGACATCGCCTCCGCCAACTGGCACGCCACCGCCAGCGCCCTGGCGCGGCTTCTGCCGGCGGGCCTGCTCGCCGACATGGGCTCCACCACCACCGATCTGGTGCTGTTCGCGGACGGCGCGGTGCGCGCCATGGCCTATGCGGACGCCGACCGGCTGGTGGCGGGGGAGCTGGTCTATACCGGCATCGCCCGCACGCCGGTGATGGCGCTGTCGCCGGCCTTGCCGTTCCGGGGCGCCTGGGTGCCGCTGATGGCGGAGCACTTCGCCACCACCGCCGACGTCTACCGCCTGCTGGAGGAGCTGCCCGAGGGCGCGGACCTCCACCCGGCGGCCGACGGCGGCGCCAAGACCGAGGAAGCGAGCGCCCGCCGGCTGCTGCGCATGGTGGGGCGCGATCTGGAACCGGGCGGCCTGGAAGAGGCCGGCGTGCTCGCCGCCGCCGCGTGCGAGGCGCAGTTCGGCCTGCTGACGCGCGGGCTCGGGCGGGTGCTGGCCGCGTCAGGCCTGCCGGACGACGCGCCGCTGGTGGGGGCGGGCGTGGGGCGCGGCCTGATGGCGCGCCTCGCGGTGCGCGCGGGCCGGCCCTTCCGCGATGCCGGGACCCTGCTGGCGGACGGGAGCGACGACGGGCGCGGCCTGGCCGGCGCGGCGGCCGATTGCGCGCCGGCGGTGGCGGTGGCGCGGCTCGGCCGCGCGCTCACCTGAGCAGCAGCATCTCGCCTTCGCCGCCCGAGAGCCGGTCGCCCACCAGCCGCTCGGCCCGGCCGGACACGCCGCCGCCGAACAGGGCGGCGATCTCCGGCACGCGCCGGGCGAGGAGCAGCAGCAGCACGAAATCCCCGGCGCCGCTCGACGCGAAGCCGGCCGGCAGGTGCTCCGGCGCCCGGCCCAGCAGCAGCGAGCCGCGCCGCATGCCGCGCCCGGCGCGCGGGCCGATCGAGCCCGCCACCGCCAGGGTGCCGGCGATCATGGCTTCCGCCGCCCGCTCGCCGGCATCGCCGCCGATGAGGATCAGCCCGCCGCGCAGGCGCGTGCCGAGACCGGGCCCGGCGCCGCCGCCCACCTTCACCAGCCCGGCGCGCATCCCGGCGCGCGCGCCCGGCACCGGACCGCCGAGCCGCGCGCCGGCGCCGCCCGACACCTCGATGCGCCCGCCCGCCATGCCGGTCGCCAGATCGTCGCCCGCGTCGCCGCGCACCACCAGGCGCCCGCCGGCCATGCCCCGGCCGCCGCCGGCGCCGATGGGGCCGTCCACCAGGATCTCGCCCACGGAGAGGCCGGCACCGACACCGTCGAGCCGCGGGTCGCCGGAGATCACCAGCGCCGCCGAGGCGCCGCGCGTCACGGTGAAGAGGTCGCCCAGCGCCGCACGCCCGGTTCCGTAGGGCAGGAGCAGGCGTTCGGCCGCCGCCTCGCCCAGGCCCGCAAGCGCCGCCGGCGCCAGCGCCGAGCAGTCGAGCCGCGCCTGAAGCGGTGCCCTGAGGACGAGGCGCAGCCCGCTCATGGCACGCCCTCCATGATGGCGTGCAGGTGGAAGTGGAACGGGCCGAGACTGCCGCCGTAATTGCCGGCGTCGACGGCGAGGACGCCGGCCTCGGCGCCGAGCTCGCACACCGCGGCGATGCCGGCGCGCATGCTGGCGGCGACCGCCGCCTCCGACAGGCCGTCGATGACGATCTCCAGCACGCTCTCGGCCTGCGGCGGCAGCGCGCTCGGCGTCACCGCGCGCAGCGTCGGGCAGTAGGCGCCGTTGGTGGAGGCGATGAGGCCGGGATACTTGCTGCCCACCTTCGAGCCCGAGCGCACCACCCCGCCGGGGAAGGGCAGCACCGCGCCCTGGACCTGCGCCATCGCCTCCACCGCCGCCTCGGCGGCGATCAGCGCGGCGGCGCGCGAGCGGGCGAGGATCAGGAAGTTGCCGCCGCCCACCGCCGCCGGAACCGCGCCGGTCGCCTCGTCGCAGACGAACTCGCCCTCCATCACCGGGATGCGCCAGATGCGCCTGCCCGCCAGGCGCTTCGACACCTGGTGGCCGTCGCCGAAATAGCGCAGCGCCCGGCCGAGCGGGATCGAAGGTCCACCCTCGATGCCGGCATAGCAGGCGGTGGTGGGGCAGGTGAGCACGCTCTGCCCGACCCTGAGCGGCACCACCTTCCTCAGGTCCTTCAGCGACATGGCGAAGACCAGGACGCTGACGCCCGGCCGCCCGTCCGGCGTCTCGGCGGGGCCGAGCTCGCGCTCGATGGCCGCCTCGCAGCCGCAGCCGATCACCGAGGTGGCGAAGCCGGTCATGCTGCGCGCTGCGGTGAGCGCCCAGCGCGCCGTGTCGGCGGTGATGACGAGCCGCGTTCCCGCCATGGGAAAGGCCTCGGCGAAGCCATCGCGCACCGCGACGCCGTTGAGGACGAGGTCGGGGGCGCCGCTCATGGCTGAAGCTCCACCAGCTCCGGGCCCTCGCCGTTCCGGATCTCGCCGTCGGCGATGCGGAAATGCTTCGCCTTGAGGCCGATGGCGGCGTCGAACCACTGGTCGAGGCGCCTGTCCATGGCGCCGTCATAGGGCGCGTGGACGGCATAGGTGCGCCCGCGCCTCAGCGCCGTGACGGCGCCGTCGCGCACCACCTCCACGCCGTCCTTCAGCACCAGGCGCGGCGCCGCGAACATGGCTTCCCGGTCGGCGGCGTCGGCATAGAGCACCACGTCCGCGCGCGCGCCGGGGCCGAGATGGCCGCGGTCCCTGAGGCCCAGCGTGCGCGCGGGGGCGGCGCGGGTGACGACGGCGATCTCCTCCAGCGTGTATTCGCGCTTGATCTCGGCGAGACGCGTGTGGGCGCGCGCCGCCTTGTGGATGCGGCCGAGGTGATGGTCGCGGAAATCCTTGTCCATCAGCAGGCGGATCAGATGCGGGTAGGAGGTGAACGGGCCGCCATTGGGATGGTCCGTGGTCAGGTACACCCGCCACGGGTCCTCGATCAGCAGGAACAGCTCCAGCCCGATGGCCCATTGCAGCGCGTTCACGAACGACTGGTCGCGGTAGGCGAACGGCACCACGCCGCACGCCGCGTCGCACTCGATGTCCATGCCGATCCACTTGTTCGGATGGGCGAGGCGGTGGTTGCGGTATTGCGACATGAGGTCGGCCGAGGCGGTCACGGTCTGGCCGAACATGATCTGGCCCACGTCCACGCTGATGTGCGGATTGGCGTTCACGGCGGCGGCGATCTCCGCCGCGCCGGAGGAGAAGCGCCGGTCGCCCTCGGTGCCGTATGCGTGGAACTGCACGTGGGTGAGGTGGAGCGGGAAGCCCTCGGTGGCGCCGATGGTGGCGAGCGTCGTCGCCACGTTCCCCGGCACGCCGAGATTGCAGCCGTGCAGATGGATGGGGTGCGGCACGCCCAGCTCCGTCACCGCCCGCTGCAGCGTCGCGAGGATGCGGCGCGGGGTGAGGCCGTAGAACGGGC
The DNA here is from genome assembly GCF_043194795.2 of Xanthobacter pseudotagetidis. Lineage (NCBI taxonomy): Bacteria > Pseudomonadati > Pseudomonadota > Alphaproteobacteria > Hyphomicrobiales > Xanthobacteraceae > Xanthobacter > Xanthobacter pseudotagetidis. The sequence continues at coordinate 488,698 of NZ_CM195534.1, forward strand.
CGGCCTCGTCGAGGTCGAGCGCGCGGGCGTTGAACTTGAAGGCCGAGATGCCGCCCGGATTGACGATCTTCACCGCGCAGCACTGGGTGGCCCTGAGCATGAAGGCCACGTAGTCGTTCACCGCCTGCTGCCCCTCGCCCTCGGCGATCAGGCGCAGCAGGAAGTCGTCATTGCCGAGCACCAGGAAGCCGCCGGTGTCGATGTTGGGGATGTCGGCCATCTCCAGGTGCGCGTGGCGCGCATTGGCGCCCACCACGGCCGGCTCGAACACGGCGGTGTAGCCCATCTGGGAATAGCGGCAGCCGGTCTCGTGGGTGGTGGGGGCGGCGCGCCCGCCGCCGCAGCCGCAGAAGGCGCCCTCGGGCTCCGGGAAGGCGGCCCGGTCCTCGCTCATGAGCAGGCGGGCGAGGTTCACCTTGCCGCCGGCGATATGGCTGTGCAGGTCGATGCCGCCCGCCATCACCACCGTGCCGGCGGCGTCGATCACGCTCTCTCCGGGCGCGGGCGGCGCGTCGGCGACCATGCGGCCGTCGGCGATCAGCAGGTCGCGCACCTGATCGGCGACGCCGTTGGCGGGGTCGTAGACGCGCCCGCCGGATATGCGGATGCGCGCGCTCATGGCCGCGTCTCCAGCGCCGACAGGATCGCGCCGGCCGCCTCGGCGAGGCTCGGCAGCTCCGCCGGCCGCAAGGCGGAAAGCGGCAGGCACACCACCTGGTCCATGCGGAAGACATGGCCGGCATGGTCGACGCCGGGCGTGCCGACCGGGATGAACACGTCCGGCTCGCGCGGGAACACGGTCTGGGCGTGGCCGAGCGCGATCACCGGCCCGCGCGCGAAGTCCGGCGGCGCGTCGGGACGCAGGGCGCTGGCGAAGACGAGGAGGTCGGCGTCGGCGAGCGCGGCGCGGGTCTCGTAGAGGTCCGGCGCGTGGCGCGCGCCGCCCGGCCCCACCGCCGTGCGCAGCGGCCAGCCGAAGCGCCACAAAGAGAGCTGGTGCGCGCCCACCACATTGTCGCGCCCGCCCAGCGGGAAGACGGCGGCGCGGGTGGTGCGGCTGAGCGCCGCCACCGCCTCGGCGGCGGCCTCGGCCACCAGGGCCGCATCGGCGGGCGGCAGGCGGCCGGCATCGAAGGCGAACACCGCATAGCGCGCCTTGGCCAGAAGGCCCGCGAGCTCGGACACGGCGGCGCCGAGCTCCGCCGACAGCGCCGACAGGCCGGGCGCGGCGCCCCTCACCTGCGCGGCGAGCGCCGCCGCGACCTGCGGCAGCCCCGCCCCGTCGAGCCCGATCTCCGCCACGTCGTGCGGCGCCAGCGCCCGCCGGCCGGCGGCGCTCAGCGGGCCGCCCAGGACGGCGACGCGGCGGCGGCGCGTGCGATCGACGAACATGGGCGCCGCCTGATCGCCCGCCGCCAGGGCGGGCGCGGGAAGGGCGCGCTCGAAGAAGCGGGCGAAGGCGGCGCTCGGATCGGGACCGAGCACCACCATGAGGTCGCAGCGGTTGCGCACCTCGGCCAGCGTCGCGGCGATCCAGCCCTTGCGGGCGAGGCGGTCGAGATTGGCGAACAGGCCCGCCGAGGCGGCATGGTCGAGGCTCGCGCCCACCGTCCTGGCGAGGTCGTAGAGCCGGCCGAGGCCCTCCAGGTCGGCGCCGAGGCCGGCCATCGCGATGGCGCGGCGCGGCGCAATGAGCCCGGCCGCGGCGCGCACCGCCTCCTCGAAGGAAGCCGGGCGGCCCTCCACCCGGCAGGCGGGCGGCGGATCGCCGCTGCGCTCCAGGAGCCGGGCGGCCTCGCCGCAGGCCTTGCGGGGGCGCACGGCGCGGCCGGAGACCTCCACCTCCAGATCGTCGCAGCCGAGCCCGCAGAAGGGGCACAGCACGTCGCCACGGACCACGCCGGCGGTCATGGCGCGGCCTGCCGTCGCGGCGCGCGCGCCGGCGGGGAAGCTGGGCGGAGAATCAGGATGCGGACGCGCGGACCCATGGCATCGCCTTGGACAGGGGCAGAAGTACCCGATCAAGACGCCGCGGCGGTTGCCCGCTTGTCGTTGCAGTGCGCGAAGGGCTCACCTGCCCCTGCGCCATGCGTCCGTTCTTGGCGGAGGAGTAGCACACGGGCGGGCGCGGTCAAACCGCCGCCGCTCCGACCGGTGCGGACGCCCTCCCGGCCTGCGGGAGGGCTGGTGGCGTCAGGCCTGGCCGGCGGCGGCCTGGCGCTGCATTTCGGCGTTCATGCGCTGCTGGTAGAGCGCGGCGAAGTCGACCGGGTCGATCATGAGGGGCGGGAAGCCGCCGTTGCGCACCGCGTCCGCGATGATCTGCCGCGCGAACGGGAACAGCAGGCGCGGGCACTCGATCAGCACCACCGGCTGCAGGCTCTGCTCCGGGATGTTGAGGATGCGGAAGATGCCGCCATAGGCGAGGTCGAAGGCGAACAGGGTGTTGCCCTCCACCTTGGCGCCGCCCTCGATCTTCAGCTCCACCTCGAACTCGCCGTTGGCGCCGGGCTTGGCGTTGACGTTGATCTGGATGTTCACGTCCGGCTGGCTCTGCGGCGCCATCAGCGAGCGCGGAGCGTTGGGGTTCTCGAACGAGAAGTCCTTGACGAACTGCGCCAGCACGTTCAGCGACGGCGCCTTGTTCTCGGTGGGGCCGCCATTCTGCGTCGCCATGCGCGTCTCCATAAGGTTGAATGCTCTGATAGAGTGGCCTCGAAAGGCGGGCGTCCGCTAGCACGCTTCCAGGCGAGCGGCAAGGATGGCGCCCGTGACGCGATCGAGGACCGTGACCCATGGCCGACGAAACATCCCCCCCGCCCGCGCCGCCCGGCGCCGCCCCCGGCAAGGTGCTGAGCGATGCGGCGAAGCGCGCGCTGGCGGAGGCCGAGGCGCGCCGCGCCGCCATCGACGCGGCGCAGAAGGAGCGCCCCAGGGAGCTGAACGGCCGCGACGGCCCCGAGCCGGTGCGCTACGGCGACTGGGAGGTGGGCGGCATCGCCACCGACTTCTGAGACCCGCCTCAGCCCACCAGATAGAGGCCGATCAGGCCGGCGGTGCCGACGAAGATGCGCCACCAGCCGAACGGCGCGTAGCCGTGGCGCGCCACGAACTCCAAGAGCGTGCGCACCACCAGCACCGCGGCGCAGAAGGCGGCGACGAAGCCGATGACGATCAGGATGCCGTCATCCATGGAGAGCGCGTTGCGGTTCTTGTAGAGGTCGTAGGCGAAGGCGCCGAACATGGTCGGCAGCGCCAGGAAGAACGAGAACTCCGCCGCCGCCCTTTTGTCGACCCCGAACAGCATGGCGCCGACGATGGTGGAGCCCGAGCGCGACACGCCGGGGATCATGGCGAGGCACTGGCAGAAGCCGATCTTCAGCGCCGTGAGCGGCGGCAGCGCCATGGCGTTGTCGTAGCGCGGCTCGGGCACGATGCGGTCGACGAACAAGAGCACGATGCCGCCGAGGATCAGCATGGCGCAGATCAGCACCGGGGTCTCGAACAGCACGCTCTTGATGAAGCCGTGGGCGAAGGCGCCGATCACCGCCGCCGGCAGGAAGGCGATGAGGATGCCCATGACGAAGCGCCGGGCCGCCGGATTGGTGGGCAGCGCCTTGGCGACGTTGAGGAAGCGGTGGAAATAGACGGTCAGGATCGCGAGCACGGCGCCGAGCTGGATCAGCACCTCGAAGGTGCGCCCGGTGCTCTCGAAGCCCAGGAAGTGCCCGGCGAGCAGGATGTGCGCCGTGGACGAGACCGGGATGAACTCGGTGAGCCCCTCCAGGAGACCGAGGAACAGGGCTTCGAGCATGTCGCCGAGGGTCATGGAGCCTTCCGGAAGGTGAGGGCGCGCGGGGCGGCGCCATCCTCGCCGCTCGCCCGCGCGGGCGCAATGCGCGGCCCGGCGCCGCCGTGGCGGGCGACCCAGCGTCAGGCCCGCTTTGTGGCCCTCTGTGGCGCTCGGGCCACAATCTTTCCCCGCCGCTGTGGCACGGTGCGCGCGATCCGGCCGGCGCATCGCGCCCCCTTCCCCCGCGCGGAACCAAACGGAAAGATTCGCCGCTTAAGGTTTCCCCGCCGGTCCGCCGACCCCGCTTCCGAAAGCCGCCTCCCGACATGCAGCTGCACCATCATCCCTTCTGCCCCCATTCGCGCTTCGTCCGCCTGCTGCTCGCCGAATACGGGCTCGAGCCGGAGCTGGTGGAGGAGCGGGTGTGGGAGCGACGGCCCGGCCTGCTGGCGCTGAACCCGGCCGGCGACACGCCGGTGATCGTCGAGGCGCAGGCGCCCTCGGTGCCGGGCGCCGCCATCATCGCCGAATATCTCGACGAGACGCGCGGCCTCGCGCTCGCCGAGCGCCGCCTCCTGCCCGAGGACCCTCTGGGCCGGGTGGAGGTGCGCCGCCTCACCTCCTGGTTCCACGAGAAGATGTTCGTGGAATGCACCGAGCCGCTGGTGCGCGAGCGCATCTACAAGCGCTACATGAGCCGCGAGCAGGGCGGCGGGCCGCCGGACGCCACCGCCTTGCGCATGGCGCGCGCCAATCTGCGCTATCATCTGAAATACATCGGCTGGCTCTCCAAGGCGCGCAACTGGCTCGCCGGCGAGCGCTTCAGCCAGGCCGACCTTGCCGCCGCCGCGCATCTGTCGGTGGCCGACTATCTGGGCGACGTGCCGTGGGACGAGGACGAGAACGCACGGGACTGGTATGCGCGGGTGAAGTCGCGCCCCACCTTCCGCCAGCTCCTGGCGGAGAGCATCCCCGGCATGCCGCCGTCCAAGACCTACGCGGACCTGGACTTCTGAGGCCGCTGCCGGAGAAGGATGCCGCCGGCCCCGCTCCGTCCGCCGCCCTGAGGGACACCGCCCCGCGCCCCCTCCCGCCGTCATGCCCGGCCTTGTCCCGGCCATCCACGGCCCGGGGCCGGGCGCAAGCGCAGATCCCCAGGCGGACCCGCACGGCGCCACCATCCGCCCTGAGGCAGGCCGCCCCTCCGCCCCTCCCGCCGTCATGCTCCGGCTTGACCGGAGCATCCACCGGCCGGGGCCGGGCGCAGCATCCGATCCTTGTCGAAACGGCCCGGCGTGGATGGCCGGGACAAGCCCGGCCATGACAGTGCTGCGCGAAAATCACCGCTCCCGGACGCCGGCACCTGCCGACAGGTCGCCCGCGCCCGCATCGTCTGTCCCCCTGGAGGACGTCGCCCGCCGGTTCGCTCTGGACGAGGGCTTCGACGCCTTCGGCATCGCCGCCCCGGACGCCATCGAGCCAGCCGGCGCGCGCCTGAAGGCGTGGGTGGCGGACGGCGCGCACGGCGACATGGGCTGGATGGCCGACACGCTGGAGCGCCGGGCCGACCCGCGCACCCTGTGGCCGGACATCCGCTCCGTCATCATGCTCGGCCTGAACTACGGCCCGGCGCAGGACCCGCGCGCCGTGCTGGCGCAGCGCACCAAGGGCGCCATCTCGGCCTATGCGCGGGCGGAGGACTATCACGAGGTCATCAAGCCGCGCCTGAAGCGCATCGCCCGCGCGCTCCTCGCCGAGGCCAAGGCGCGCGGCGTCGCGGCCGACGTGAAGGTGTTCGTGGACACCGCGCCGCTGATGGAGAAGCCGCTGGCGGCGGCGGCGGGCCTCGGCTGGCAGGGCAAGCACACCAACCTCGTCTCGCGCGATCTCGGCTCCTGGCTGTTCCTCGGCGCCATCGCCACGACGCTGGAGCTTGCCCCCACTGCCCCCGAGCGCGACCATTGCGGCTCGTGCCGCGCGTGCCTGGACGCCTGCCCGACGGCCGCCTTCCCGGCGCCTTATGTGATCGACGCGCGGCGCTGCATCTCCTACCTCACCATCGAGCACAAGGGGTCCATTCCGCTGGAACTGCGCCCGCTCATGGGCAACCGCATCTATGGCTGCGACGACTGCCTCGCCGCCTGCCCCTGGAACAAGTTCGCCGTGGCGGGCCGCGAGGCCAAGCTCGCGGCGCGGGCCGAGAACGACGCGCCGGACCTCGCCGAGCTGGTGACGCTGGACGACGCGGCGTTCCGCGCGCGGTTTCCCAAGAGCGCCATCAAGCGCGTGGGGCGCGACCGGTTCGTGCGGAACGTGCTGATCGCGATCGGGAACTCGGGCGACGCGGGGCTGCGGGGGCTGGTGGAGGCACGGCTGGGGGATGAGGCGGAGGTGGTGCGGGAGGCGGCGGGGTGGGCGTTGGGGCGGTTGGGGTAGTCAAGCACCGCTCACGCTAAAAACTGCCAAGAAACCCATTTGTTATGCCGTCTCGGCCCGCCTCAGCGCCACTATTCGGGACACGATCGCATCTGCCTCTTCTGGGTAAGCTTGAGCCCATATGGTGCAGAATGCCATCCTTACCGTCTCTTCCGGGAGCAGACTTAAGCGCTCGCCGATCTGTGAAAACAAAAGATGTGGATCCATGTTTGTGTGTGATATTTCTTCGCATACTCGTTTTACATCGGGCGCTTGCTCAAACTCCTTTAATAACGCTACAGAAAGTTTGCCGCCAAACCTATCCCATGCAGACAAAACACTATCCAGGATATAGGTTTCTGGCATCGCGCCTGGCAAGCGATAGATTCCTGATGGTCCGTCAACTTCCTGTCGCGAGTCTCCATCAATGTAGCAAATTGAAGGAACATCTGTGACTGGGTTAGCATTATGATAGCGATGTGTTTTGACGGCGGCGCCGTCTCCCTCCATCGCATGCACCTCGACATGATCGATGAATGCGGGTTGGCGTTGACGAATTGCGGTTTCCACCCATGTCTTCGCCAATGCATCTTCGACAAAGACTACCACTTCACGTGTGATCTGGCCGGTAATTGCACGAAGTGATCCAACATCAAGTTTTCCCTGGAACAGTCGATCCTCGGTTGCAACCCATATCGCTTTTGAAGGGAGCGGAAGAAGGGCTTCATTCGAATGAGTTGTAAATACCACTTGCACTTTCTTGCGATCTGCAACCTCAATTAGATATTCAACAAGACGAATAGTAGCTACTGGATGTAACCCATTCTCAATTTCTTCTATTAAAATCAAAGATTGATCTTCTCCAGCTTCAATTTCAGCTATCATTCGGATGATGCTTGATTCTCCAGCCCCAAAATGGAATTCAGAATAACCAGTTCCACCTTTGGTGCGTCCCGTGAGGAGTTGGATTCGGCCATCTCTACGCACTTTCATTGTGCGATAGCCTGCGACGTCCTTTCCCAGAATTCGACCCACCGCTTCGCGGACACGATCTGAAAACGCAGTTACACGGTCTTCTGGAACGGCAAACGATGTCGTTGCACATTTTGCTAATTCGGTTCGTTCATTGGCAGGTACAGTTCGCGACACGCCAAATATCAGAACCCGCCTATCAGGGGCTTCTCGATTCCACCGACGGTTCCGAAAGCTTGTAGTGCGCCTTACTGTATCGCGTTGCGCAAGATTTCGATCAATTAATTCATATTCAATTGACCAGTCTTGCATACTCTCATCGTAAGCACCGCTCTTAGCGAAGAATCGTCGAGGACTTACTTCTTTATAAGCGCAAGCCGCTGCGCCGAGAACGGTGGTTTTTCCACCACCATTAGGGCCAATTATCGCGGTTACCGGAAAGTCAAAACTGATCGGTTGATTTTCGAAACCTCGGACCCTTTTGAGGGTTAGTTTTGGAAGATACTTTCCGTAATTGCGAGTTGCAGCTCGATCGATTAGGGCATTTATGACGCTTTGACGCACTTGGCTTCTAAACATCTGAGGCCTCCCTTATTCGACAAATAGGCCTAGCAGCTCAAGTTGGCTAGCTTTGCACGAACGGCGCAATGGATTTGAACTTCTGATGGCATCGGACAGAGGAGATTCCGAAGGCTGGGAAGGATCCGATCACCCCCAACCCCCGCCATTCCCAAACCCCGCATTTGCCATCAAACATATCCCTCCTGAACCACGAAGGGGAGCGACGGGAGCCGGCGACGCGATCGCGACGCCATCAGGCGCATTGAATGCAGCCCGCACCCAACTCCCTCTCCCGCCTGCGGGGGAGGGTTGGGGAGGGGGCAAGCGTGGCGGGGGCTTCACTGGCGTTCGGCGCAGCGCGCGGGAATTCCCCCTCCCTGCCCTCCCCCGCCTGCGAGACCTCTGCGAAACATCGCGTCACGGCTGGGATTGAGCGTTTGGCGTGTTCCGAGGGTGTTGCGCACCGAAGCGATGGGAGTGCGCGGACGCTTCGGGCGAGCGCCTGTGGCGCTCAGGCGGCCTTGCCGGTCAGGGTCCTGAGGTTGAAGGCGATGAGCATCAGGTCCAGGTGGAAGGCGTTGGCGAGAAGGCCGGTGTAGCGCATCCGCCCCAGGCCGTAGCGCCCCTTGAGCTGGGAGAAGGTGCGCTCGACGCCGGAGCGCACCCGGCCGATCAGCGTGTTGCGCACCGCCTGCCAGCGGGGCAGCCCCTTCTGGTGCTTGTTCCGGCGGTGCTGGATGCGGTCCTTGATGCCCTGCGCCTTCAGGGCCTGCCGCCGCGCCTTCTTCTCGTAGGCCTTGTCGGCATAGACCGCCCGTTCGTCGCCCAGGATCAGGCGATCGGCGACCTCGCTCTCATACACCTTGGCCGGGGTCAGGACCCGGCTTCTCACCAGGCCAGAGGTCTGGTCCACACCGATATGGACCTTGTAGCCGAAGAACAGGGTGCGCGCCGCCCCCCGCCGGGTCCAGTTCGCGTCCGGGTCCTGCGGCGAGCGGCTTTCCTGCTCCCGCGGCGTGGAGCGGGAGGGCGGCGGGCGCACCGCGCTCTGCACCAGGGTGGCGTCGATCAGGGTGCCGGTCTTGAGCACGAAGCCCGCCGCTTCCAGCTGGCGCAGCACCTCGCAGAACAGCGCCTCGCCCAGGCCCGCCTGCTTCAACGCGTTGCGAAACCGGCACAGCGTCGTCTCGTCGGGGGTGGCGGCATCCAAGGCGAGGCCGCAGAAGCGACGGAACGACACCCGGTCCAGCAGGGCTTCCTCCAGGCCCGGATCGGACAGGCCGTACCATTGCTGCAGCAGCAGCGCCTTGAACATCGACAGCGGGCTGTACGGCGGACGCCCGGTCTCGCCGGGCCGCACCGCCACCACCAGCGCCTCGATCCGCGTCCAGTCGAGCAGACCGCTGATCCGCTCGAGCCGCGCATTGCGCCCAAACCCCGCAGGCAACAATGCGTCAAGGAAGCTCTGTTGATCCATCACCGCATCCCCCTCACACGCAGTGAATCACAACCCAAAGCTCACGTCATTTCGCAGAGGTCTCGCAAGCGGGAGAGGGTTTGGCGGCGGTCACGGATCGCAGGCGCAGGATTTCCAAACCGAGCGCTTTTGTTTTCACCACATGGCGCCGATGAAAACAAAATGATAGCCTATCCCCATGAGCTATCCAGCCAACCGCCCCCTGCCAAGGCCCGCCTGACATGACCGCCGCCGTCGCCCGCTATATCGAATCCCTCCAGGACCAGGGCGGCCTGAAGGGCACGGATATCGCCAACTTCACGGATGTGTCCTCGGCCACGGTGCATCGCTGGAAGGCGGGGTCGCACACGCCCCACCCCCGCACGCAGCTTCTGCTGGCGCAGCTGCACTACATCGTCAGCCGGCTGGACGATTACTACACGCCCGAGGAGGTGCGCCTCTGGCTCTACGCGCCCCATCCGCAATTGGAGGGGCGGCGGGCCATCGACGTGATCGTCGAGGGCGGCGCGGAGGAGGTCATCGGCATCCTCGACCGGCTCGACGCCGAGGCCTATCTTTGACGCCCGACCATCGGCGGGTGCGCCCCAAGGCGCTGCTCGACGCCATCGAAGCCGAGGTCGCCCGGCCGTTCACGGGGAGCGTCTGGCGGGTCGTCACCAACGGCTACGATCCGCTGCGCCCCGGCCCCGCGGGCGGCCGCTGGGACGACGGCACCTTCGACGTGCTCTACACCTCGACCGCCCGGGACGGCGCCCTGGCGGAAGCCTGGTTCCACGCCTCGCAGGGCCAGCCCGTGGTTCCTTCGAAGCCCAGAAAGCGCCTCCACCGGCTGGAGGCGGCGCTGGAGCGCACGCTCGATCTGACCGGCGACAGGCTCGCCGCCCTCGGCGTCAACATGGCCGCCTACGGGCGCCTGTCCTACATCCAGCGGCGCGAGGAATATCCGCGCCTCCAGCAGATCGCCGAGGCCGCCTTCTTCTACGAGTACGAGGCGATCGTGGTGCCGAACGCGCGGTGGCCGGCCAGCAATGTGGTGGTCTTCACGGAGAACGCGAAGCCCGCGCAGATCGCGGTCGTCGGGGACGAGGCGGTGGATCTGGCGGCCTGGGGCCGCCGGCTGGGCCGCCCTTGAAGGTTTCCGGAGAGCGCCGGCGCCTGATGCGCCACCCCCCGCCATTCCCAAACCCCCCGTTTGCCATTAAACATATCCCCTCCTGAACCACGAAGGGGAGCGACGGGAGCCGGCGTCATGATCGCGTCGCGCCCAGGCGCGAGAATGACCACGGCAGACACGGCACGATGCAGCAGCCCCGCAAGCTCTATGTGAAGTCCTTCGGTTGCCAGATGAACGTCTACGATTCCCAGCGTATGGCGGACACCCTGGCGCGCGAGGGCTTCACCGAGACGCAGGACCCGGCCGAGGCCGACCTCGTCATCCTCAACACCTGCCATATCCGCGAGAAGGCCGCCGAGAAGGTCTATTCCGAGCTGGGCCGCCTCAGGAAGGCCAAGCAGGAGGCGGGCGCCGACACCCTGGTCGCGGTCGCCGGCTGCGTCGCCCAGGCCGAGGGCGCCGAGATCATGCGCCGCGCCCCGGTGGTGGACCTGGTGGTCGGCCCCCAGAGCTACCATCGCCTGCCCGAGCTGCTCCGCGCCGCCGGCAAGGGCGAGCGGGTGGTGGACACCGCGTTTCCGGTCGAGGACAAGTTCGACCACCTTCCCGCCCCCTCCCGCGCCGCCACCCGCGCCCGCGGCCCGGCCGCCTTCCTCACGGTGCAGGAAGGGTGCGACAAGTTCTGCACCTTCTGCGTCGTGCCCTATACCCGCGGCGCCGAGGTCTCGCGGCCGGCGGGCAAGATCCTCGCCGAGGCGGAGCGGCTCGTCGGGCAGGGGGTGCGCGAGCTGACCCTCATCGGCCAGAACGTGAACGCCTACCATGGGGAGGGTCCGGACGGGCGCCCCTGGAGCCTCGCCCGGCTGATGGGGGCCCTCGCCGGCATCGACGGCCTCGCGCGGTTGCGGTATACCACCTCACACCCGCGCGACATGGGGGCGGACCTGATCGCCGCCCATCGCGACCTGCCCCAGTTGATGCCCTATCTGCACCTGCCGGTGCAGTCGGGATCAGACAAGGTGCTGGACTTGATGAATCGGGGCCATTCCCGCCAAACCTACCTGGATCTGGTGCGGGACCTGCGCGCCGCGCGGCGGGATTTGGCGTTGTCGTCCGACTTCATCGTCGGCTTTCCGGGCGAGAGCGACGCCGATTTCGAGGCCACCCTGGAGCTCGTGCGGGAGGTCGGGTTCGCCGGCGCCTACGCCTTCAAATACTCCCCGCGCCCCGGAACGCCGGCCGCGGGCCACGGCAGCCAGGTGCCCGAGGACGTGAAGTCCGAGCGCCTCAAGGCGCTCCAGAAGCTGCTGGAGGCCTCCAAGGCCGCGTTCGACAAATCGTTGCAGGGCAAGACCTTGGAGATCCTGCTGGAGAAGAGCGGGCGCTATCCGGGCCAGCTCATCGGCCGCTCGCCCTATCTCCAGAGCGTGGTGGTCACCGACCCGCCGGCCGCCATCGGCGACCTCCTCGCGGTGACCATCACCGAGGTCGGCCCCAACAGCCTCGCCGGCCGCGCGCCGGCCCCCGCCTTGTCCCGGCCCCTCGCGGCCATGGAGGCCTGAGCTTGCGCAGATCCGGCAGCGACCAAGACCGCCCTCCCCAAGGCCCTCCCCAGGGCCCCGCCCGCGCCGCCGTGACCGCCCCCTGGGCCAGCGCGGACGCGGAAGCGCCGGCCCACGTGGTGCTGGCGTTCGACGATAACCGCTTGGCCAGCCAGCTGTTCGGCCATTACGGGCGGAACCTCGCCCTGGTCGAGCGCAAGCTCGGCGTGAAGGCGGATTCGCGCGGCAACCACGTCACTCTGGAGGGCGAGCGCGAGGCCTGCGAGCAGGCGCGGGCGGTCCTCGAGCACCTCTACGAGGCGCTGAAGAAAGGCCGGGACATCTCCCAAGGCGACGTCGACGGCGCCATAAGGGAGGCGGTCTCCCAAGGCTCGCTGTTCGACTTCGACCCCGCCGCCCAGCGCCAGTCCTTCGACGAGATCCACCTGCGCCGCCGCCCGGTCCGCGCCCGCACCGCCGCGCAGGATGCCTATATCCGCGCCCTGAAGCGCCACACGCTGGTGTTCGGCACCGGCCCGGCCGGCACCGGCAAGACCTGGATCGCGGTCGCCTATGCCGTCCACCTGCTGGAGCGGCGCATGGTGGACCGCCTCATCCTCTCGCGCCCGGCGGTGGAGGCGGGCGAGCGGCTCGGCTTCCTGCCCGGCGACATGAAGGACAAGGTCGACCCCTATCTGCGCCCCATCTACGACGCGCTCTACGACCTCATGGACCGCCAGTTCGTCGAGCGGGCGCTGCAGTCGGGCGAGATCGAGATCGCTCCGCTCGCCTTCATGCGCGGGCGCACGCTGTCGAACGCCGCCATCATCCTGGACGAGGCGCAGAACGCCACCTCCATGCAGATGAAGATGTTCCTGACCCGCCTCGGCGAGAACTCGCACATGATCATCACCGGCGACCCGAGCCAGACCGACCTGCCCGGCGGGCAGGTGTCGGGTCTCGCGGAGGCGGTGCGGCTGCTCGATGGCGTCGAGGGTGTCGGCGTCTGCCACTTCAAGGCCGAGGACGTGGTGCGCCACGAGCTGGTGCAGCGCATCGTCGCCGCCTACGAGAGGCTGGACGCGCAGAAGATCGAGGCCGCCGCCGCGCGCCTCGGCAAGCCCGGGTCCTGAGGCCCATGTCCGCTTTGCCCGCGCCCCGGAACGAGGCCGCCGTCGCCATCGACGTGCTGGTGGAGGCGGACGGCTGGTCCGCCGTTCCGGATGCCGAGGCGGTGGCGCGGCGCGCGGCGCAGGCCGCTCTCGATGCCTGCGGGGACGAGGTTCCCACCCCCTGCGAGCTTGCCGTCACCCTCACCGACGATGCCGCGATCCGGGTGCTGAACCTTGAATGGCGCGGCATGGACAAGCCCACCAACGTGCTTTCCTTCCCCCAGGCCGACCTGCCTGAGGGGGTGGACGCGCCGCAGCCGCTCGGCGACGTCATCGTCGCCTTCGAGACGCTCAAGGCCGAGGCGGAAGCGGAAGCCAAGGCGCCGGCGCATCATCTGGCCCATCTGGTGGTGCACGGCACGCTGCACCTGATGGGCTATGATCACCTTGAAGACGACGAAGCAGAGGAAATGGAGGCGCTGGAACGCAGCATCCTCGCAGGCCTCGGGATCGACGATCCCTACCGCCTGCCGCAGGACGGATGACGTTCGAAGGCGAAGAAGGACCCATGTCAAACACTGACCAGCCGACCGAGACCAGCTCCGCGGAGCCCCAGAGTTTTCTCGATCGATTGCGTGCCCTCCTCGGCACGTTCCGTCCGCACGGTTCCCTGCGCACCGACCTGCAGGAGGTGCTCGGAGCGACGGAGGCCGCCGAGGAGGAAAGCGAGTTCACCGCCTCCGAGCGCAAGATGCTGCGCAACATCCTGCACCTGAGGGATGTGGGCATCGGCGACATCATGGTGCCGCGCGCCGAGATCGTCGCGGTGCGCAAGGACATCAGCCTGGGCGAGCTGCTGAAGGTGTTCGTGAGCGCGGGCCACTCCCGCCTCGTGGTCTATGACGACACCCTCGATGACCCCGTGGGCATGGTCCACATCCGCGACCTTCTGGCGGTGCTGGCGGCCGGCGTCATGGACGAGGCCGACAGCAAGCTGGATCTCGGCGCGGTGAATTTCGACCGCAGCCTGGAGGATGCCGGCCTGGTGCGGCGCCTGCTCTACGTGCCGCCTTCCATGCCTGCGGTGGACCTCCTGGTGTCCATGCAGGCGGCGCGCACCCATCTTGCCCTCGTGATCGACGAATACGGCGGCACGGACGGCCTCGTCTCGATCGAGGACGTGGTGGAGGAGATCGTCGGCGAGATCGAGGACGAGCACGACGAGGCGCCGGAGACGCTGCTCACGCGGCAGGACGACGGCAGCTTCCTCGCCGACGCCCGCACGCCACTGGAAGCGGCCGTCGAGGTGCTCGGGCCCGACTTCGCGTCCGAGGAGGCGCTGGAGGAGGTGGACAGCCTCGGCGGGCTGCTGGTGATGATCGCCTCGCGCGTGCCGGTGGAGGGCGAGGTGATCGCGCTGCCCGGCGGCTTCGAGGTGGAGGTGCTGGAGGCCGACCCGCGCCGGGTGAAGAAGCTGCGCATCATTCCCCCGCGCCCGGATGGGGGCGAGCACGCCGCGGCGCCTGATCCGGCGTGACGGGGACCGGCGCGCCATCGGCGCCCGCCAGGCGCGGGCCCGGATTCGCGCAGCGCCTGCTGCCGCTCCTCGCCGTTCCCGCGCGCGTGCGCCATGCCGACGGCCGGGCGCGGCTGGCGATGGCTTTCCTTGCGGGCGCCTTCGGGGCGCTGGCCATGCCGCCGCTCGGCGCCTGGCCGGCGCTGGCGGTGAGCTTTCCCGTGCTGGTGCTGCTGCTGGACGGAGCGCATGGCGCTGGCCGGATGACGTCACGCCTTCGCGCCGCGGGAAGCGTCGGCTGGTGGTTCGGCTTCGGCTATTTCCTCGCCTCCCTGTGGTGGATCGGCGCCGCCTTCCTGGTGGAGGCGGACGTGTTCGGCTGGCTGCTGCCGTTCGCGGTCATCGCCATGCCGGCGGGGCTCGCGCTCTTCATGGCGCTCGGCGCGGCGCTGGCGCAGCTGCTGTGGAGCCGGGGGCCGGGACGGGTGTTCGCCCTGGCGGCCGGCTTCACCACGAGCGAATGGCTGCGCGGCCACGTGCTTACGGGATTTCCCTGGAACACCTTCGGCTATGCCGTGGCGCAGGACCCGGCGCTGATGCAGAGCGCGGCGCTGGTCGGGGTCTACGGCCTCACCTTCTTCGCGCTGCTCTTGTTCTCCGCGCCGGTGCTGCTGCTCAGGCCGCGCCGGGCGGCGCTCGCCCTGGCCGGCGGCGCGGCGCTGATCCTGGTCGCGGCCGCCCTGTGGGGCGAAGCGCGCCTCGCCACTCATCCCGCGGTGCCGGTGGACGGGGTGCGCCTTCGCATCATGCAGCCGAACCTGGCGCAGGACGCGAAGTTCGCCTACGGGCGCAGCAAGGACATCCTCGCCCGTTACCTCGCCTTGAGCGCCCAGCCTTCGGCCTCCTATCCGCAGGGCCTGAAGGACGTCACCGTCCTGGTCTGGCCGGAATCGGCCTTCCCCTTCATCTACGAGCGCGAGCCCTGGGCGGCGGAGGCGATCGCCGCCGCGCTGCCGGCGAACGTCACCCTCGTCACCGGCGCGGTGCGATACGACACCCCGCCGAAGGGACAGGTCTCGCCCTTCTTCAATGCCATCCGGGTGATCGACCACGAAGGGCAGGTTCTGGCGAGCACCGACAAGGTCCATCTGGTGCCGTTCGGTGAATACTTGCCGTTTCAGGCAGCTCTCGAAGAACTGGGCCTGGAACAACTTACCCGTGTACGCGGTGGATTTTCTTCAGGTGCGGTCCTGAGCACGCTCTCGGTGCCTGGCCTGCCGCTGGCCGCGCCCCTGGTCTGCTATGAAATTATCTTTCCGGGAAAGGTGATTCCGCCCGGTCCACGGCCGGGACTCCTGCTCAACGTGACCAACGACGCGTGGTTCGGAAGTACTCCCGGCCCCTACCAGCACTTCGCACAGGCGCGTCTGCGGGCGGTCGAGGAGGGCCTGCCGCTGGTGCGCGCGGCGAACACCGGCCTCTCCGCCATCGTCGATCCACTGGGACGTATCGTCGCAGGCTCCCAATTGGGAGAGGAGACGCTGGTGGACGGATGGCTTCCTCAGCCTTTGAAAACGGTTCCCGCCGCCGCCACAGCCGGCGGGCTGATCCTGATTTGTCTCATTTTATCTGGATTTGTCGCGTCGCAAATTCTATCGCAACCCCGGTTTGCACGCAGAAGTTGATCGACGCTCGCACGTTGTGTGCCTATGTTCGCCACCAATCAGGGCAGCCTTCGCGATGCGAAGTAGTGCGTATTCTCTTTTCCGACGTAGCCGGGGAGACCATGGCCAAGAAGGCGCCTAATCCTATCGACAAGCATGTGGGCGCGCGCGTGCGCATGCGCCGCATGATGGTTCAGATGAGCCAGGAGAAGCTGGGCGAACACCTCGGCATCACCTTTCAGCAGATCCAGAAATACGAGAAAGGTACGAACCGCATCGGGGCCAGTCGTCTTCAGCAGATTTCGACTGTGCTGGGCGTGCCCGTCGCTTTCTTCTTCGAAGGCGCGCCGTCGGTCGGACCGGAAGTCGACGGCGTGACGGAAAGTCATTCTCCGGCCTACGTCGCCGACTTCCTCGCCACCTCGGACGGGCTCGCGCTGACGCGCAACTTCATGCGCATCTCGGATGCCAAGGTGCGGCGCAAGATCGTCGACCTCGTCACCGCCATCGCCGGAGAGCAGGAGGCCTGATCCGTTCGTTTTGACGAACGGATTCCGCGCCTTGATCTTGACCGGTCAATCCCGCGCTGCGAAAACGGCGGCATCGCCTCGCGGCGCGGGCGCAATTGGGGTCACGACATGGCACGCCAAAACTACCTGTTCACCAGCGAATCGGTTTCCGAAGGCCACCCCGACAAGGTCTGCGACCGCATCTCCGACGAGGTGGTGGACCTGTTCTTCGACACCGCGCTGAAGGAAGGCATGGACATCTCCCAGGTGCGCGTCGCCTGCGAGACCCTCGCCACCACCAACCGCGTGGTGATCGCCGGCGAGACCCGCGGCCCCTCCTCCATCACCGAGGACGCGATCGTCGAGGTCGCCCGCAAGGCGGTGAAGGACATCGGCTACGAGCAGGAAGGCTTCCACTGGGAGAAGTCGGACGTGGAGGTGCTGCTGCACGGCCAGTCCGCCGACATCGCCCAGGGCGTCGACATCGCCGGCAACAAGGACGAGGGCGCCGGCGACCAGGGCATCATGTTCGGCTACGCCGTGCGCGAGACCCCTTCGCTGATGCCGGCCCCCATCTTCTACGCCCACAAGATCCTCAAGGACCTCGCGGAGGCCCGGCATTCCGGCGCCGCCAAGCAGCTCGGCCCCGACGCCAAGAGCCAGGTCACCGTCCAGTATGAGGGCGGCAAGCCCGTGGGCGTGACGCAGATCGTGCTCTCCACCCAGCACCTCGACGAGAGCATGACCTCGAAGGACGTGCAGGACCTGGTCGAGCCCTACATCCGCAAGACCCTGCCGGCCGGCTGGATCACCGACGCCACGGTCTGGCACGTGAACCCCACCGGCAAGTTCGTCATCGGCGGTCCGGACGGCGATTGCGGCCTCACCGGACGCAAGATCATCGTCGACACCTACGGCGGCGCGGCGCCCCACGGCGGCGGCGCCTTCTCGGGCAAGGACCCGACCAAGGTCGACCGCTCGGCCGCCTATGCCGCGCGCTACCTCGCCAAGAACGTGGTGGCGGCGGGGCTTGCCGACCGCGCCACGATCCAGCTCGCTTATGCCATCGGCGTCTCCGACCCGCTGGCGGTCTATGTGGACCTGCACGGCACCGGCCAGGTGGACGAGGCCAAGGTGGAGAAGGCGCTGCGCGAGGTCATGAACCTGCGCCCGCGCGGGATCCGCGAGCATCTCGGCCTCACCAAGCCGATCTATGCCCGCACCGCGGCCTACGGCCATTTCGGCCGCGAGCCCGATGCCGACGGCGGCTTCTCCTGGGAGAAGACCGACCTCGCCGACGCGCTGAAGACCGCGCTCGCCTGAGCGTCCCTTAATCCGAACGCACCATGGCCGGGCATCGCCCGGCCATGGTCGTTTCAGGGCCCCGTGGAGCCGCCGCGGGCGGGACCGACACGACAAATCCCGTCTTTTTTCCTATGTCGTCCCGCCATGCCGTCCCGTGCGGCGACCACCGACGCCCCGTGTCCGACCAGCCATGCCGACCCGAGACCGACACACCACCGACGCCGAGCCCCGCAGCGCCTTCTTCGGCCGGCGCGTGGGCAAGACGCTGCGCGGCCAGCAGCAGGACGCCATCGCCCGGCTGCTGCCGGAACGCCGCTTCGCACTTGAAGACTCGGGCGATCCGGCGGCCCTGTTCGCGCACCGCCCGAACGAGATCCGGCTCGAGATCGGCTTCGGCGGCGGCGAGCATCTCATCGCCCATGCGGCGCGGCGGCCCGAGGCCGGCTTCATCGGCGTCGAGCCGTTCCTGAACGGCATGGCGCGCATGCTGGTGGACCTGGACCAGGCGGGACTCCGCAATGTCCGCGTCATCGACGTCGACGCGGCGCTGGTCCTGGCGCGCCTGCCGGCGGGCAGCCTTGCCGGGGTGGACCTGTTCTATCCCGACCCGTGGCCCAAGCGGCGGCACTGGAAGCGGCGGTTCGTCAATCCGGACAATCTCGGTCTCATCGCCCGCGCCCTGGCGCCGGGCGCCGAGTTCCGCTTCGCCTCCGACGTGCCGCATTACGTCGGCTGGACGCTGGCCCAGGTGCGCCGCCATGGCGCCTTCCGCTGGAGCGCGCGCACGGCGGCGGACTGGATCGAGCCCTATCCCCACTGGAGCGGCACCCGCTACGAGCAGAAGGCGCGCGCGGAAGGGCGCACGCCCACCTACCTCACCTTCGTGCGGCGGTAGGACAGGCCCGCTTCCGCGCCCCGCCGCCATTCCCCGGCTTCGCGGTGAGGCGCTCCCGGCTCAGGCCGCGCCCTCGCCGGCCGCCAGCAGCGCGGCGAGCCCCTCGCGATAGGTCGGATGGGCCAGCGCCACGCCGAGCTCGCCCCGGAGCCTCGCGTTGGAGACGCGCTTGTTGTTGTCCCAGAAGCTCAGCGCCATGGGGCTCATGGCCTTGGCCGCTTCGGCGAACGGCACCAGATCCGGCGCCGGCAGGCCCAGCAGCGCCGCGGCGTGGAGGATGGGGGCGCTGGAGGCGGCGGGCGCGTCGTCGGTGACGTTGAGCACGCCCGAGAAGCGCCGCTCCACCACCGCGAGGACGGCGCTGGCGATGTCGTCCACATGGATGCGGTTGAACACCTGGCCCGGCTTGTCGATCGCCCGCGCCTCGCCGGCCCGCACCTGCGCCAGCGCGTTGCGGCCGGGGCCGTAGATGCCGGCGAGCCTGAGCGCCGCCACCGGGATGCCGGCCCGCTTGCCGAAATCGAACCAGGCCGCCTCCGCCTCCAGCCGGCGCACCAGGCGCGGGCTGTCGGGGCGCGGCGCGGTCGCCTCGTCCACCCAGGCGCCGTCATGGTTTCCATAGACGCCGAGCGTGGTGAGATAGACCACCTGCGACAGGCGTCCCGCCGCGAGCGCCGGCCCGGCCGCGCGCAGCACCGGGTCGCCGGCCTCGTCCGGCGGGGCGGAGGCGACGAGCACATCGGCCTGCCCCAGCGCCGCGGCCAATTCCGGCGAAAGCGCCTGCCCGTCGAACACGAAGCCCTCCACGCCCGGCGGCATGGCGCCGGCCTTGTCGGGCGTGCGGGCGGTGCCGATCACACGGGAGAAGGCGCCAGGATGGAGCGCCACCAGGTGGCGCGCGCAATAGCCGAAGCCGAGGGCGGCGAGGGTCGTCATGACCCGGTCTTGCCCGAGCGGGCGGCCGGAGGCAAGGCCGGCCCTTCCCACCGGCGAGCCGCCGGGCGCATCCCGGCGCTCCCCGCTCGGCCATCCCTCCCCCTTGCGGGGAGGGGCAGGGGTGGGGGTGTCCGGAGATAGAGCGCCTCAGAAGCCGCACGGCGGCGCGACCCCCCGCCCCCTCACCCCTCCCCACAAGGGGGAGGGGAGCCGCGCGGCGGCGGCGGAACAATGCCGAGGGCCGGGCCCGGTCTAGCCGCCGCGCCCCGCGAGGCCGGCGGCGCGGAGCGCGCGCACCGCTTGCTCGGCATCGCGGGTGACCTGCTTGCGGTCGTGGGCGGCGTCGAGCACCAGCGGCACGCCGAAGCTCACCTCCACGTCGATGGCGCCGTGGCGCAGCACGTCGAGCAGGTGGGGGGCGAGCTCCATGTCGCCGAACCAGGCCGCCGCCGGCCGGTGCTGGCGCCCCATGGGCAGGCCCTGGAGCCGCACATAGGCGATCGCCATGGGCTGAACGGCGACCGCCTCGGCCGCCGCCACCGCCTCGCGCACCGCCCCCACCAGCGCGGTGCGGAACGGCAGCACGCGGTTGCCGTCGGAGGAGGTGCCCTCTGCGAACAGCACCACCGGGTCGCCCTCGTGCAGGCGCTCGGCGATCTCGCGGTTGACGCTGCCGGTCGCCTGCCGGCGCTGGCGGTCGACGAACACGGTGCGCTGGAACCTGGCCAGCAGGCCCACCACCGGCCAGCCCGCCACCTCGCTCTTCGCCACGAAGAACAGCGGCGTCAGCGAGCCCACCACGGGGATGTCGAGCCAGGAGGCGTGGTTGGAGAGCAGCAGCAGCGGCCTGTCCGCCGCCGGCGCGCCGATCAGGCGCACCCGCACGCCGATCAGGCGCAGCAGGATGCGGTGGTAGAGCACCGGGATATGCCGGCGCAGCGGCAGCCCCAATCTCAGCGCCGCCCACTGGATGGGAAGCCCGACCGCCGTCACCATCAGCACCACGGCGAGGATCAGGCCGATGCGCAGGCGCGTGAGCCAGCGCGCCAGCGCCGGGCTGTCGGGGCCCAGCGCGAGAGCTTCCGCCGGCTGGGCCGGCGCATGCGGATCGGGAGCGCTCTCGGTCATCGGGGTGTCCGGGGAGGCAGCAAGGTGTGGCGCGGCATGAAGAGGAGGCGCGGGCGCCCGCTCACTCCTCGTCCAGGGGCACGGCATAGAGCTCCAGGCGGTGACCCACCAGCTTGAAGCCGAGCCGGCGCGCCATCTCCTCCTGCAGGCGCTCGATCTCCTCCGAGCGGAACTCGATCACCCGGCCGGAGCGCAGGTCGATGAGGTGGTCGTGGTGCTCGTCGGGCATCTGCTCGTAGCGGGCGCGGCCGTCGCCGAAGTCGTGGCGCTCGATGATGCCGGCGTCCTCCAGCATCTTCACGGTGCGGTAGACGGTGGAGATGGAAATCTTGTCGTCGATGGCCGCGGCGCGGCGGTACAGCTCCTCGACGTCGGGATGGTCGGCCGCGCCCGAGAGCACGCGGGCGATCACCCGGCGCTGCTCGGTCATGCGCATGCCCTTGGCGAGGCAGGCCTCCTCGATCACGCTGATCTTGTCATTCAAGGGCGGCACCTCCGCATGCCGGCGACAGACCGCCTTATCGCTTTCCCCCGCACCCGCCGCAAGGGGCGGGGGAAAGCGGGGCGCGGGCCGGCCGGCTCAGAAATCCAGGCGCAGCAGCAGCGCATCGGCGCCGGCGCCGGAATAATAACCCTTGCGGCGCCCCACCTGGACATAGCCGAGGCGGCCATAGAGCGCGAGCGCGGCGGCGTTGCCTTCCTCCACCTCGAGGAAGGAGGTGGTGACGCCCTCCGCCGCGAGACGCGCCAGGTGGCGGCGCAGCAGCGCGCCGCCGAGGCCGCGCCCGCGGCGGTCGGTGCGCACGGCGACGGAGAGGATCTCCGCCTCCGGCGCCACCACGTGGGAGACCACGAAGCCCATGGGCGCGCCGCGCGGTCCCTCGCTCACCACGTGCGCGCGCACGGCGCGCTCGGCGATCAGGCGCTCGAACTCCGCGCTGTCCCAGCCGTGGCGGAAGGCGCGGGCATGGATCTGCGCCAGCGCGCCGGCATCGGCGGCGACCGCCTCCCGCACCGCCGGCGGGCGCGGCGGGAACAGCCGTTCGATCAGGCTCCTCATCGGCGGGCGATGCGCGCTTTGTCCTGCGGCTTGGCGTCGGGCGGGCGCAGATAGAAGGGCCGCGGCTCGGCCACGGCGGGATCGGCGACCGCGCCGAGGCGCGCCACCCAGGCGATGTCGGGGGCGGCGGCGAAATCCACGGAGACGGGAGGCTGCTCCCCGGGGGGCCAGGCGTCGGCGATGAGGGCGGCGCCGGAGCCGACGAGCCGCGCCGGGCCGATCGCCACCGCCCGCGCCGCGTCGCGCACGGTGGTGGCGCGCGGGGCGATGAGGGTGCGTCCGCTGGCGCCGAACATCTGCAGGAAGACGTTGCCGTGCCGGGCGTCGATGGCCGCCACCACCGGCAGGGTGTCGTCGGTGGCGAGGAACGGGGCGGCGAGCGCGGCGAGCGTGGTGATGCCCGCCACCGGCCGGTCGCAGGCGAGGCCGAAGCCGCGCGCCGCCGAGATGCCGACGCGCAGGCCGGTGAAGCTGCCCGGCCCGACGGTGACGGCGAACCGGTCGATATGCTCGAAGTCGAGCCCGGCGGAAGCCATCACGCGCTCCACCATGGGGATCAGCGCCTCGGCATGGCCGCGCTCCATGAGCACGCTGTCGCCGGCGACCACCGTGTCGGTGTCGGCGTCGAGCACCGCCACGGAACAGGCGGCGAGCGCGGTATCGATGGCAAGCACAAGCATTAAGGGGCGCCCTTGATCGCCCCTCACGATTGACCGGAAACGGCGCCGACGGAAGGGGTTGGCCGGTGCTTACCCTTTCTCAAGGTTAATGCGCGCGGGCAAGCCCCGGTGCGCGCAGGCGGCGAACCGCTCAGACCGGGCGCACCTCCACGACCTCGGGCACGAAGTGCCGCAGCAGGTTCTCGATGCCGTTCTTCAGCGTCGCCGTGGAGGAGGGGCAGCCGGAGCAGGAGCCCTTCATGTTGAGGAACACCACGCCCTCCTTGAAGCCGCGGAAGGTGATGTCGCCGCCGTCATTGGCCACCGCCGGCCGCACGCGGGTCTCCAGCAGCTCCTTGATGGTGGAGACGATCTCGGCGTCGTCCGCGGCGAAGAACTCGTCGCCGTCCTCGTGCGTCGCCGCGACGCCGTCCGCCACCACGGGGGCGCCGGAGAGGAAGTGCTCCATGATGGCGCCGAGGATGGCCGGCTTCATGTGCGGCCATTCGCCCTTCGCCTTGGTGACGGTGACGAAGTCCGAGCCCAGGAACACGCCGGAGACGCCGTCCACCTCGAACAGGCGCTGGGCCAGCGGCGAGCGGGCGGCATCGTCGGGCGAGCGCACCTCCAGCGTCCCCTGACCCAGCACGGAACGGCCGGGCAGGAACTTCAGGGTCGCCGGGTTCGGCGTCGCTTCGGTCTGGATGAACATGGCGAACGTCCTGGAATCGAGGGGTGCGGCCATCGCCGCTCTTCATCCCTGAAGATAGGCGCTCGACCCGCCTGCGGAAAGGCCGCCCCTACGCAATTGTCCCGGATTGACACGGGTCCCGGGCGCCGCGCGAACGGCGATGGAACGGAACGGGAGCGAATCGCTGCGCGCGGGATGTTGCGGCTTTGTCCCGGCAAACGGACCCCGCGCCGGGAAAGCCCTCTCCGCGGCGGGGAGAGGGTTGGGCGAGGGGCGGGGACGCCGGGATAGCCGCATGCGGCCGTCGCCCTCCGGCTTGACCGGAGGGCCCATCCGCGGGCGGGCAGAGGATTGGAGATCCATGGGTGCTCCGGTCAAGCCGGAGCACGACGGGGCGAAAGGCCGGCCCTCTCCCTGAGGGAGAGGGAGCCGCGTCGGGCCGGGGCAGGGCCGACCCGCCCGCCTCAGGTGTTCATGGAATCGAAGAAGTCCTGGTTGGTCTTGGTCTGCCGCAGCTTGTCCAGCAGGAACTCGATGGCATCCACCGTGCCCATGGGATTGAGGATGCGGCGCAGGACGTACATCTTCTTGAGCGTGTCGGCCGGGACCAGCAGCTCCTCCTTGCGGGTGCCGGAGCGGGTGATGTCGATGGCCGGGAACACGCGCTTGTCGGACACCTTGCGGTCGAGGATGACCTCGGAATTGCCGGTGCCCTTGAACTCCTCGAAGATCACCTCGTCCATGCGCGAGCCGGTCTCGATCAGCGCCGTGGCGATGATGGTCAGCGAGCCGCCTTCCTCGATGTTGCGCGCCGCGCCGAAGAAGCGCTTGGGGCGCTGGAGCGCGTTGGCGTCCACGCCGCCGGTGAGCACCTTGCCGGAGGACGGCACGACGGTGTTGTAGGCGCGGCCCAGGCGGGTGATGGAATCCAGCAGGATCACCACGTCGCGGCCGTGCTCGACCAGGCGCTTGGCCTTCTCGATCACCATCTCGGCCACCTGGACGTGGCGCGAGGCCGGCTCGTCGAAGGTGGAGGAGACCACCTCGCCCTTCACCGAGCGCTGCATGTCAGTGACTTCCTCCGGCCGCTCGTCGATGAGCAGCACGATCAGGAAGCACTCCGGGTGGTTGGCGGTGATGGACTTGGCGATGTTCTGCAGCAGCACCGTCTTGCCGGTGCGGGGCGGGGCGACGATGAGCCCGCGCTGGCCCTTGCCGATGGGCGCCACGATGTCGATGATTCGCGGCGAGAAGTCCTTCTTCGTCCCCGTGGGCTCGTCGTGCTCGAGCCTCAGGCGCTCGTCCGGATAGAGCGGCGTCAGGTTGTCGAAGTTGATCTTGTGGCGCGCCTTCTCGGGGTCCTCGAAATTGATCGTGTTGACCTTGAGCAGCGCGAAATAGCGCTCGCCCTCCTTGGGGGAGCGGATCTGGCCCTCGACCGTGTCGCCGGTGCGAAGCCCGAAGCGGCGGATCTGGGAGGGGGAGACGTAGATGTCGTCCGGACCGGGCAGATAATTGGCCTCGGGGGAGCGCAGGAAGCCGAAGCCGTCCTGGAGCACCTCCACCACGCCTTCGCCGATGATCTCGGTCTCGGTGGCGGCGAGCTGCTTGAGGATCGCGAACATCAGCTCCTGCTTGCGCAGGGTGCTGGCGTTCTCCACCTCGTTCTCCTCGGCGAAGGCGAGCAGCTCGACCGGGGTCTTGGACTTGAGGTCTTGAAGTTTCACTTCCCGCATATGGGAAAGCCTCGATATGTCTTGAGATTTCCCGGCCCGATCGGGGATTGATCGCGGCCGGCGTGTCTGGATGGACGGGGGATCGCAGGTCTTCAGGGAGAGCCGGGCGGGAGCTTTCACCTGACGCGCCAGCCGGCCCCATGACGGGATCGAAGCTTGAGGAGGCGCGTTTGCCTGCGTTGAGGAAAGCAGCGCGAAGATAGGGGGCTCAATTCCGCCGCGCAAGCCCTCCTAAAGGGCGATCCGATCAAACTCAATCCGCCCGGCGGGGGAATCTCCCCCTAACGCGATGAGGAAGAACGCGTTATCCGGTCCCCTGGCGGTGCGAGCTGATCGGCGCGTGCTCTAGCGTCGCATGCGACATCAAAACGGTTTGACCACCACCAGGATCACGATACCGATCATGAGCACGGTCGGCACCTCGTTGGCGATGCGGAAGAAACGCTGCGGCCGCGTGTTGCGGTCCTGGGCGAAGTCCCGCACCCAGCGCGACAGGAAGCCGTGCATGGCCGACATGGCGAGCACCAGCGCGAACTTGGCGTGGAACCAGGGCGCCATGTACCACCCGCCCTCGTAGGCGAGCCACAGGCCGGCGAGCCAGGTGACCGCCATGGCCGGGTTGATGATGGCCTTCAGCAGCCGGCGCTCCATCACCTTGAAGGTCGCCGACTGCGCCGAGCCCGTCTCGGCGGCGCAGTGATAGACCATCAGGCGCGGCAGATAGAGCATCCCCGCCATCCAGGAGATGACGGCGATGACGTGCAGCGCCTTGATCCAGTCGTAGAGCATCCCTGTCCCCGCAAGTCACAGGCGCACGGAAGGCCTTTGGAAGGCCTCGTTCTCACAGCGCGCGGCGCACGCCTTCCACCAGCTTTTCCACATGCTCGACCGGGGTTTCGGGGCGGATGCCGTGGCCCAGGTTGAAGATGTGGCGCACGCCCAGGAAATCGCTGCGGATGCGGGCGATCTCCTCCTCCAGCGCGGCGCCGCCGGCGATCAGCCGCAGCGGATCGAGATTGCCCTGGAGCGCCACGGTGTCGGACAGGCGGGCGCGGGTGGAGCGCCGGTCGGCGGTCCAGTCGAGGCCGATGGCGGCGATGCCGGTGTCGGCCATGCGCTCCAGCGCCTCGAGGTTCGCGCCCTTCGGGAAGGCGATCACCGGCACGCTTGGATAGCGGCCCGCCAGCGCCTCGGCGATGCGCGCCATGGGCCGTGCGCACCAGCGCTCGAACGAGACCGGATCGAGCACGCCCGACCAGGTGTCGAAGATCTGCACCGCGTCGGCGCCGGCCTCGATCTGCGCGCACAGATGGGCGATGGAGGCGTCCACCAGCCGGTCGATGAGCTGCTGGAACAGGGCCTCCTCGCGCAGCGCCAGCAGCCGGGCAGGCGCCTGGTCGTCGGTGCCGCGGCCCGCCACCATGTAGGTGGCGACCGTCCAGGGCGCGCCGCAGAAGCCGATCAGCGCCGTCTCGTGCGGCAGCGCCGCCCGTGTCAGCGCGATCGCCTCATAGACCGGCTCGACCTTGGCGCGGTCGAGCACGGGCGCCAGCGCCGCGACGCCGGCGGCATCGCTCACCGGGGCGAGGCGCGGGCCCTCGCCGGCCTCGAAGGTGAGGTCGATGCCGAGCGCGTGCGGGACCACGAGGATATCGGAGAAGATGATCGCGGCATCGAAGCCGAAGCGCCGGATCGGCTGCAGCGTCACCTCGGCGGCGAGCTTCGGCGTGTAGCACAGGTCCAGAAAGCCGCCGGCATTGGCCCGAACCTCCCGGTATTCCGGCAGATAGCGCCCGGCCTGGCGCATCATCCAGAACGGCGGCGGATCGAGCGGCTCGCCGCCCAGCACTTTCAGGAAGCGCGATTGCGTGGCGCGCGGCAGGGTCATCCCCATCCCTTCAAAAATGAGAGTCTATTTTTAAAAGAGAGTCTTTGGAGTCTTAGGGGTTGATTAACCATTCGCAGGGCCGTCGACAACCGATCCACAGGCCGACATGGGATCGCACCCCGACTTGGTGCATGTGCGAAGCCGGCGAAGCACCGGTTAATGAAGGGTTAACGCCCACCATCCGAACGGCGTCCACATCCGCCCACAGGTCCCGCTCCGGAGCTGTCCTTTCGGGTCCGATTGTGGATGGCGATGCCCGTTCTCCACGCACTTGCCTTCGCGGGCGCAAGCGGGCATGGCTTCTCAACAGGCTTTCACAGGACCGGTGGACAAGCGTGAGCGCATTGAAATCGCCCAGCGAGAGCTACTTTCACCTGCATCTGGTGTCCGACGCCACCGGCGAGACGCTGATCAATGTGGGCCGCGCCGCCTGCGCGCAATATGCCAACGTGCTGCCCATAGAACACGTCTACCCCCTGGTGCGTTCCATGAAGCAGCTGGAGCGGGTGCTGTCCGAGATCGAGAGCAATCCCGGCATCGTGCTCTACACGCTGGTGGACAAGGAGATTCGCGAGCGCCTCAAGAGCCGCTGCCGCGAGCTCGGCGTGCCGTTCATGTCGGTTCTGGCGCCGGTGGTGCAGCTGTTCCAGTCCTATCTCGGCGGCGAGCCGACGCCGCGCATCGGCGGCCAGCATTCGCTCGACGCCAGCTATTTCAAGCGCATCGACGCGCTGAACTTCACGGTGATGCACGACGACGGCCACATGACCGAGGACCTGGAGGCGGCGGACGTGGTGCTGCTGGGGGTCTCGCGCACTTCGAAGACGCCGACCTCCATCTATCTCGCCAACCGGGGCATCAAGACCGCCAACATCCCGCTGGTGCCGAACGTGCCGCTGCCCAGCAACATCGAGAGCCTGAAGGCGCCCCTGGTGGTGGGCCTCGTCGCCAGCGCCGAGCGCATCGTCGAGATCCGCCAGAACCGGCTGCTCGGCCTCAATGCCGGCAGCAGCAGCACCTCCTACACCGACCGCGAGGCGGTGTCGGAGGAGATCAATTTCTCGCGCCGCCTGTGCGCCCGCAACGGCTGGCCGCTGATCGACGTGACGCGGCGCTCCATCGAGGAGACCGCCGCCACCATCGTCGCCTTGCTTGCGGAGCGACGGCGCCGCGCCATCGCGGAGACCTGATTTCCCATGACCTTATGGCGCGGCGAGCAGCCGCTGATCCTGGCGTCGAAAAGCGCGACGCGGCTCACCCTCCTGGTCCATGCCGGCCTGCCGGTGGAGACGGTGGCCGCCGACGTGGACGAGCGCGCGGTCGAAGCGGAGGCGGGAGACATCGAGCCGGCCCAGGTGGCATTGCTGCTCGCGCGGGCCAAGGCGCTCGGCGGGGCCAAGGCGGCGCCCGGCCGCATCGTCGTCGGCGCCGACCAGACGCTGGCGCTGGGGCCGGAGATCTTCCACAAGCCACGCACCGTCGAGGCCGCCCGCGATCAGCTCAAGCGCCTGTCGGGCCACACCCACGCGCTGCACTCGGCGGTGGCGGTGGCGTTCGACGGCGCGATCGTGTTCGACGCGGTGGTGAGCGCCTTCCTCACCATGCGGACGCTTTCGGACGACACGCTCGACACTTATCTGTCCGCCGCCGGCCAGCGGGTGCTCACATCGGTCGGTGCCTACCAGCTGGAATCGGTGGGCGTGCATCTGTTCACCCGCGTGGACGGCGACCACTTCACCATCCTGGGGCTGCCGCTGCTCCAGCTGCTCGCTTTCTTCCGCGAGCAGGGGCTTCTGCCGTGAGCGCGGGATGAGGATCGGACGATGACCATCAGGGTCTGCATCACCGGCCAGCCGGTCAGCTATTCCCGCTCGCCGCTGCTGCACGGCTTCTGGCTGAAGGAGCACGGCATCGACGGCTTCTATGGCCGCGAGGAGGTGCCGCCCGACACCGCCGCCGATTTCTACCGCTCGCTCGCCGCGCGCGGCTATGCCGGCTGCAACGTCACGGCGCCGAACAAGGAGATCGCCTTCTCGGTGCTCGACGAGGCGGACCCCTCCGCCGTCGCCCTCGGGGCGGCGAACACCCTGTGGCTGGAGGACGGCCGGCTCTGCGGCGCCAATACCGACGGCTACGGCTTCCTCGCCAATCTCGACGCCACCGTGCCCGGCTGGGAGGGCGCGCGGCGGCTGGCTTTGGTGCTCGGCGCGGGAGGCGCCTCGCGCGCCGTGGTGCGCGGCCTCGTGGAGCGCGGCTTCGAGCGGGTGCTGCTGGTGAACCGCACGCTGGCGCGGGCCGAGGAGGTGGCGAAGCCCTTTCCCGGCAAGGTTCACCCCAAGGGCTGGGAGGCGGTGCCGGCGGCGCTCGCGGCGGCCGACATCCTCGTCAACACCACCAGCCTCGGCATGAAGGGCGCCGAGCCCATGGCTATCGACCTGTCGCCGCTCAGGGACGAGGCGGTGGTGAGCGACGTGGTCTATGTTCCGCTCGTCACGCCGCTGCTGAAGCTTGCGCGGGCGCGCGGGCTGCGCACGGTGGACGGGCTCGGCATGCTGCTGCACCAGGGCGTGCCCGGCTTCGAGCGCTGGTTCGGCGTGCGGCCCGAGGTGAGCGACGCGCTGCGCGCGGTCATCATCGAGGACCTTCGCGCCAAGGGCCAGCTGGAGGCCTGAACGGTGTGGACCCTCGGCCTCACCGGCTCCATCGGCATGGGCAAGTCCGCCACCGCCGCCATGTTCCGCGACCTGGGCGTGCCGGTGCACGACGCCGATGCCGCCGTGCACCTTCTCTATGCCGGGGCGGCGGTGGCGCCGGTGGAGGCGGCGTTTCCCGGCGTGACCCGCGACGGCGCCATCGACCGCCCGGCCTTGTCGGCGCGGGTGCTGAACGACGCGGCGGCCATGGCGCGGCTGGAGGCCATCGTTCATCCGCTGGTGCGGGCGGAAGAGAATAAATTCCTAGACGCCGCCCGGCGCGCCGGCGCGCGGCTGGCGGTGCTCGACATCCCGCTTCTGTTCGAGACCGGCGGCGACCGGCGCGTCGACGCGGTGGCGGTGGTGAGCGCGCCGATAGCTGTGCAGCGCGCCCGCGTTCTCGACCGGCCGGGGATGACGGAGGCGCGTTTCGAGGCCATCCTCGCCAAGCAGATGCCGGATGCCGAGAAGCGCCGCCGCGCCCATTTCGTCATCGACACCGGCCGCGGCTTCGAGGCGGCGCGCCATCAGGTCGAGGGCGTGGCGCGGGCGCTCGCCGGGCCCGGCCGGAGGGGATGAGGGACCACAGGCATGCGTGAGATCGTGCTCGACACCGAGACCACCGGCCTCGAGGCCCACGGCGGCGACCGGGTGGTGGAGATCGGCTGCGTGGAGATGGTGAACCGCATCCTCACCGGCAACGTCTTCCACGTCTACATCAACCCCGAGCGCGACATGCCGGTGGAAGCCTTCAACGTGCACGGGCTTTCCTCCGAATTCCTGTCCGACAAGAAGAAGTTCCTGGAGATCGCCGACGAATTCATCGAATTCATCCAGGACGACACCTTGGTCATCCACAACGCCGCCTTCGACATCGGCTTCCTCAATGCCGAGCTGGAGCGCGCCGGCCGCCCGGTGATCGCCCGCGACCGGGTGGTGGACACGCTGGCGCTGGCGCGGCGCAAGCATCCCGGCGGCGGCAACCGCCTCGACGATCTGATGAACCGCTACGGCATCGACAGCTCGCGCCGGGTGAAGCACGGCGCGCTGCTCGACGCCGAGCTGCTGGCCGAGGTCTATGGCGAGCTGCTGGGCGGCAAGCAGGCGAGCCTCATCGGCCTGGTGGAGGACGTGTCGGAAGCGCCGCGCCTGGTGTCCGCCGTCGCCGTCGCCGCCCGGCCCCGTCCCGCCCCCCTGCCCGCCCGCGTCACCGCCGCCGAGGCGGAGGCTCACGCCACCTTCGTGGCCGGGCTCGGCGACAAGGCGATCTGGCTGACCTACGACGCGCGCGATGCGGCCGCGCCGGACAAGGCGGCCGGCTGAGCGTTTCGACAATCAAAAGTTGTCGAATTTCCCGTCACCATCGAAAAAATCGATCGCGTAGGAAGGCCCAGGGCGGCCGAACGCACTTTCGTCCGAGGCGAAGGTCGTCCGGCGGAAAACGCCCGCCGGCGACTCTCTGAGCGGATTTGAGAGGGGGCGGCATTCGCCCGCCGCCCGATCAGGGCGTTTCAGGCGGAAAATTCCGCCATCGCCCCCGCTATGCCTTCCGGAGACGTCAGCGGCAGCGAGCAGCGCTCGCCGACGCACACGAAGGCCGCGCCCTCGGCCGGCGCGGCGGCGGCGCGGGCGGCGGCGAGGCTGCCGGCGGGCAGATCGGCGGTGTCGGCGGCGCGCACCAGAACCCGGTTGAGGAACTCGGTCCTCAGCGCGGCAGCGGCGAAGGCCTCCCGCGTCGCCCCGGTCGCCACGATCTCGGCGAGGCGAAGCCGGGTGTCGATGGCGTTCAGCAGCGCGCCGTGGGAGAGCACGTTGCGCGCCGCCTCGCCCGAGAGGCCGGCGATGATGCGGTCCGCGCGGGCGCGCAGCGCGTCGTCCCCGGTCAGCGCCGCGAGCCGCACCAGGGCATCGGCGGCCACCGCGTTGTAGTTGGGGCTCGCCTCGTCGTGGCTGGAACGGGGGCGCAGGATCAGGTCTTCCGCATCGTCGGCGGTGAGGAAGTAGGCCCCCGTCCCGGCGTCGAGATGGTGCCGCTCCAGTGCCGCGAGCCAGGCGCCGGCCCGCGACAGCGGCTCCGCCGCACCCGTCGCCTCGTGGAGCGCGATGCCGGCCCGCGCCATGGCGGCGAGGTCGGAGGCGAGGCCGGGATGCACCGCCTTGCCGTCGCACCAGGAATGGCCGAGTCGGTCGCCGCGCGCCAGATGGCCGACCACCGCATCGAAGGCGCGCTGCGCCAGCGCCACCCAGGTGGGCTCACCGAGGAAGGCGCCGGCGCGCGCCAGCGCGGCGATCATCAGGCCGTTCCAGTCCGCCAGAACCTTGTCGTCCCGGCCCGGGCGCACGCGGGCGGCGCGGGCCTCCAGCAGGCGGTCGAGCATGGGGGCGAGGCGCGCCTCGTCCTCTTCGCTCACGTCGCCCGCATCGGTGCGGTTGAGGATGTTGCCGGCCTCCCAGTTGCCGGCCGGCGTCACGTCGTAGAGGCGGCAGAAGAAGGCGGCATCCTCGGCGCCGAGCAGGGCCTCGATCTCCTTGAACTGCCAGACATAGAACTTGCCCTCGTGGCCCTCGCTGTCGGCGTCGAGGCTGGCGGCGAAGGCGCCGCTTTCGGTGCGCATCTCGCGCGCGAGCCAGCCCACCGTGCGCCGGGCGCGGTCGAGGAACAGCGCGTCGCCGGTGTCGCGATGGGCCAGCGCCAGAAGCTCCAGGAGCTGGGCGTTGTCGTAGAGCATCTTCTCGAAGTGCGGCACGAACCAGATCTCGTCCACCGAATAGCGCGCGAAGCCGCCGCTCACATGGTCGTAGATGCCGCCCTCGCTCATGCGGTTGAGCGTGAAGGCGGCGAGCGCGCGCATCTGGGCGTTGCCGGTGCGGGCGCCGGCGCGCCACATCAGCTCCAGGAGGCTCGAATTGGGGAATTTCGGCGCCCCCTTCAGGCCGCCGTTGGCGCGGTCGAACACCTCGATCAGCTGGGTCGCCGCCTTGTCCATGTCGGCAAGGCCGATGGCCACCCCGTCCTTGGGCTGCGCCGCCTTGTGGAGGCGGGCGACGATGGCCTCGGTGTTGGCGCGGATCTTCTGCGGGTCGTCGCGATAGACCTCGGCGATCTGCTGCAGCACGTCGGCGAAGCCCGGCCGCCCGTAGCGCGCGGTGGGCGGGAAATAGGTGCCGCCCCAGAAGGGATTGCCGTCGGCGTCGAGGAACATGGTGAGCGGCCAGCCGCCGTGCTCGCCCAATTGGTGGAGCGCGGACATGTAGATCTGGTCCACCTCCGGGCGCTCCTCCCGGTCGACCTTGATGTTCACGAACAGCGCGTTCATGACCCCGGCGATCTGCGGGTCCTCGAAGCTCTCGTGCGCCATCACGTGGCACCAGTGGCAGGCGGCGTATCCCACCGAGAGCAGGACCGGCTTGCCGGCGCGCCTCGCCTCGGCGAACGGCTCCGGCCCCCAGGCCCACCAGTGCACCGGATTGTCCTTGTGCTGGAGCAGATAGGGGCTGGTCTCGGCGGCAAGGCGGTTCTCGCTCATGGCAACGTCCTCATGGCAACGTCTGAATGGCAAAGGCGGCGGGCGAAAAAGCCATCGGGCTGCCGATGGTGCCCGCCCTTCAGATATAAGGGCGCGGCCGGCGGCTGCAAACGCGCGCTGTCGGCCCCAGGGGCCCCCGAAGAGAGGCGCATGACGATGTTCGCGGACACCATCTTCGCCTTGTCCAGCGGCCGCCCGCCGAGCGGCGTCGCGGTGGTGCGGCTCTCCGGGCCGGGGGCGGGGGCGGCCGTCCGCGCGCTGTCCGGCGTGCTGCCGACGCCGCGCGCGGCCCGCTACGGCGCGCTGCGCGACCCGGCGACGGGGGAGGTTCTCGACCGGGGCCTCGCCCTGTTCTTTCCCGGCCCCGCCAGCGCCACCGGCGAGGACGTGGGCGAGCTGCACCTTCATGGCGGCCGCGCGGTGGTGGCGGCGGTGCTCAGGACGCTCGGCGCCCTGCCCGGCCTGCGCCCTGCCGGGGCCGGCGAGTTTACCCGCCGCGCCTTCGCCAACGGCAAGATGGACCTTTCGGAAGTGGAGGGCCTTGCCGATCTCGTGGCCGCCGAGACCGAGGCGCAGCGTCGCCAGGCGCTCGCGCTCGCCTCCGGCGCCCTCTCCCGCCGCATCGCCGACTGGCGCGCGGGGCTGGTCAAGGCGCTGGCGCTGGTGGAGGCCTCCATCGACTTCTCCGACGAGGGCGACGTGCCGGACGATCTGGTGGCTGAGGCGCGCGCGGTGATCGTCCCGCTGGCGGCGGCGGTGGAGGTCGCGGTGCGCGATGCCGGCCGCGGCGAGCGGGTGCGCGACGGCATCACGGTGGCGATCGCCGGGCCGCCCAATGCCGGCAAGTCGACGCTGCTGAACCTGATCGCCGGGCGGGACGCGGCCATCGTCTCCCCCATTCCCGGCACCACGCGCGACGTGCTGGAGGTGCATCTGGAGCTCGCCGGGCAGGCGGTGCTGCTGCTCGACACGGCGGGCCTGCGCGAGAGCGCGGATGCGGTGGAGCAGGAGGGCGTGCGGCGCGCCCTCGCCCGCGCCGAGGCGGCGGACCTGGTGCTCTGGCTCTCGGATGGGGCCGAAACGCCGCCCGCCGCGCTCGCCCGCGCCATCCGCGTGCGGACCAAGGCCGACCTCGGCGGCCCGCCTGTTCCGCCGGGGTGGATCGGCCTGTCCGCGCATTCCGGCGCCGGGATCGAGGCGCTGCTGGCCCGCCTGGAGGCCGAGGCGCAGGCGCTCGTCGGCGGCGAGCCGGCACTGGTCTCGCGCGCGCGCCAGCGGCTCGCTCTGGCCGAGGCCTCCGGCCACCTGGCACGCGCGGCCGGCGACTTCGGCGGCCGGGAGGAGCTTCGCGCCGAGGAGCTGCGGCTCGCCGCCCGCGCTCTCGACCGGGTGATCGGCCGGGTGGACGTGGAGGACGTGCTGGACGCGCTCTTCGGCGCCTTCTGCATCGGCAAGTGAGGCGGGAGGGCGGGGATGTTTCACGTGAAACATCCCCGAGCGACGGATGCGATGGGCTCCCTCCGGTCAAGCCGGCGGGCGACGGCGGGCGGCCAAAGGCCGAGTGGAAGCGGCGTCGTGGCTCTCCCTCTCCCTGCGCGGGAGCGGGTCGCGTCGCGCGGGGCGCATCCTATCTGAGCGGGTGACACCCCTCACCGTGCCCTCTCCCACAAGGGGAGAGGGGGCCAATGGTGGGGCTGGGGCCAGAAGCTGCGCTCGTGGCTCCTGAGCCGCGCCGAAGCGCCTCCCGCCTTGACGCGGCCCGAAAGCCGACGTTTCTCCTTTTTCAAGCCGCGCATCACCGCGCGCCTGGAATTTTGGAGCCCATGCCCACCGACGCCCCCCTGCCCGCCTTCGACGTGATCGTCGTGGGCGGCGGCCATGCCGGATGCGAGACCGCCGCCGCCGCCGCGCGGGCCGGCGCGCGCACGGCGCTGCTCACCCATGCCCGCGCCACCATCGGCGCCATGTCCTGCAATCCGGCCATCGGCGGGCTCGGCAAGGGCCATCTGGTGCGCGAGATCGATGCGCTGGATGGCCTCATGGGTCGGGTGGCGGATCAGGGCGGCATCCAGTTCCGCGTCCTCAACCGGCGCAAGGGACCGGCGGTGCGTGGCCCGCGCGCCCAGGCCGACCGCGCCCTCTATGCCCGCGCCATGCAGGCGGCGCTGGAGGCGCAGCCGGGCCTTTTCATCGTCGAGGGCGAGGCGGCGGATATGGAGGTGAAGGACGGAAGGCTCGCCGCGGTGATTCTCGCCGACGGCCGGCGCCTTGCCTGCGGCGCGGCGGTGCTCACCACCGGCACCTTCCTCAACGGCCTCATCCACATGGGCGAGGTGAGCTTTCCCGCCGGCCGCATGGGCGAGAAGCCGAGCCTCGGCCTCTCGCCGGCGCTGGCGCGGCTCGGCCTCTGCCTCGGCCGCCTGAAGACCGGCACGCCGCCGCGCCTCGATGGGCGCACCATCGACTGGGCGTCGCTGGAGATGCAGCAGGGCGACGCGGAGCCGGAGCCCTTCTCCGCCCTCACCACCCGCCTGCCGAACCCGCAGGTGGCCTGCGGCATCACCCGCACCACCGAGGCGACGCACGCGGTGATCCGCGCCAACCTCTCGCGCTCGGCCATGTATTCCGGCCGCATCGAGAGCACCGGGCCGCGCTACTGCCCGTCCATCGAGGACAAGATCGTCCGCTTCGGCGAGCGCGACGGGCACCAGATATTCCTGGAGCCGGAGGGGCTGGACGATCCCACCGTCTATCCCAACGGCGTCTCCACCTCCTTGCCGGAGGATGCGCAGCGGGCCCTGCTCGCCACCATTCCGGGGCTGGAGAAGGTGGCGATGCTGCGGCCCGGCTACGCCATCGAGTACGACCATGTGGACCCGCGCGAGCTTCAGCCCACCCTGGAGGCGAAGCGCGTCGCCGGGCTGTTCCTCGCCGGGCAGATCAACGGCACCACCGGCTATGAGGAGGCCGCCGCCCAGGGGCTGCTCGCCGGACTCAATGCCGCGCGCCGCGCCGGCGGGATGGACGGCGCGGCGGTGGACCGGGCCTCCGCCTATCTCGGCGTGATGGTGGACGACCTCGTCACCCGCGGCGTGAGCGAGCCCTACCGCATGTTCACCTCGCGCGCCGAATACCGCCTCACGCTGCGCGCCGACAATGCCGACCAGCGCCTGACCGCGCTCGGGCGCGACCTCGGCCTCGTGGGCGGCGAGCGGTGGTCGCACTTCACCCGCCGGAACGAGGCGCTGGAGGCGGCGCGCGCGCTGGCCCGCGGCCTCACGCTCACGCCCACCGAGGGCGCGCGGGCCGGCCTCGCCCTGAACCAGGACGGCCAGCGCCGCTCGGCCTTCGACCTGCTCGCCTATCCCGACATCGACCTGGCGCGCCTCGCCGCCATCTGGCCCGAGCTCGCTGCCCTGCCGGCGGACATCGCCGCGCAGGTGGAGACGGATGCGAAGTACGCCGTCTATCTGGAGCGGCAGGCGGCCGACATCGCCGTCCTGCGCCGAGACGAGGCGCTGGCCTTGCCCGACGACCTCGCCTTTGGCGACCTGCCGGGCCTGTCGAACGAGCTGAAGCAGAAGCTTGCCCGCGTGCGCCCGCGCACGGTGGGCCAGGCCGGCCGCATGGAGGGCATGACGCCGGCGGCGCTGGCGCTGCTCGTGACCCATGCGCGGAAGAGGGGCGCGGCGACCCGCTAGGCGCGGACCTCGCGCTGCGCAGGCTGTGGATCATGGGGACGGGCCGGCCTCCGGCGCGGCGGTCGCGGGGCTGGCACGGTTCGGTCGTTCCGGTCGGCGATGACGGCGCCGGTGGCGGATGGAAGGAATTGGCGTCCATGACGCAGGAGAAGGGCAAGGCCGAGGTCGCGGCGCTGGTTTCACGTGAAACATTCACGCGCCTGGAGGCCATCGCCGCCTTGCTCGCCAAGTGGCAGAAGACGCTGAACCTGGTCTCGCCCGCCACGCTGCCGGAGCTATGGAGCCGGCACATCGCCGACAGTTTGCAGCTCATTAACCATGTTCCGGAAAAAGCCCGGCGCTGGGTGGATCTCGGCTCCGGCGGCGGCTTCCCGGGCCTCGTCATCGCGGCGGTGATGGCCGAGCGCGCGGGCGCGCGCGTGGTGCTGGTGGAATCCGACACCCGCAAGGCCGCCTTCCTGCGCGAGGCGGCGCGGCAGGCCGGCCTGCCCGTGGAGGTCCAGGCGCGGCGCATCGAGGACGTGTCCGCCGCCCTCGCGCCCGGCACCGACGTGGTCTCCGCCCGCGCCCTCGCGCCCCTGCCGAAGCTGCTCGACCTCGCGGCGCCCTTCCTCGCCGAGGGGGCGCTGGGCCTGTTTCCGAAGGGCCGCGACGCCGAACGCGAATTGACCGAGGCGCGCAAAGGCTGGACACTCGATTTCGACCTCGCCCCGAGCCTCAGCGATCCCCACGGACGGATCCTGGTGGTGCGGTCGGCGAGACCAGAGGCGCCCGTCGTGGACGCCGGCCCGGACATCACACGTCAGGCACGCGCCCGCGACCGGGCGCCGAGGAACAGGCCATGACCGAGACCATCATCTCCCCGCTCTCCGACCGGGGCGCCGGCGCGCCGCCGCGCGTGCTCGCGCTCGCCAACCAGAAGGGCGGCGTCGGCAAGACCACCACGGCGATCAATCTCGGCACCGCGCTCGCCGCCATCGGCGAGAGCGTCCTGGTGGTGGACCTCGATCCCCAGGGCAACGCCTCCACCGGCCTCGGCATCGACCGGCGGGCGCGCAACCTCTCCACCTATGACGTGCTGGTGGGCGAGGCGACCCTGCGCGAGACCGTCATGGAGACCGGGGTGCCGTCGCTGCACGTGGCGCCGGCGACGCTGGACCTCTCGGGCGTGGAGCTGGAGATCGCCTCCGCGCGCGACCGCGCCTATCGCCTGCGCGCGGCGCTGGAGGCGCTCGCCGCCGACACGACGGGACCGGCCTATTCCTACGTGCTGATCGACTGCCCGCCCTCGCTGTCGCTGCTGACGGTGAACGCCATGGCGGCGGCCGACGCCATCCTGGTGCCGCTGCAGTGCGAGTTCTTCGCGCTGGAGGGCCTCTCCCAGCTGCTGAAGACCGTGGAGCAGGTGCGCACCGGCCTCAATCCCGACCTCACCATCCATGGCGTCGTGCTGACCATGTACGACGCCCGCAACAACCTGTCCGACCAGGTGGTCCAGGACGTGCGCCAGTTCATGGGCGACAAGGTCTACGAGACCGTGATCCCGCGCAACGTGCGGGTTTCCGAGGCGCCGTCCTACGGCAAGCCGGTGCTGCTCTACGACCTGAAGTGCGTCGGCTCCCAGGCCTATCTGCGCCTCGCCTCCGAGGTGATCCAGCGCGAGCGGGCGGCCCGTGCCCAGGCCGCTGCGTGAGCAGCGGTTCGCGCCCAGGCCGCTGCGTGAGCAGCGGTTCGCGCTCAGGCCGCTGCGTGACGCCGACCCCGCAGAACAAGAATAGGAATTTAGTCCATGGCGGATGAGACGCGCTCCCGGCTCGGCCGGGGCCTTGCGGCGCTGATCGGGGATGCGAACGATGCTCCTCCCGGCCGTCCCGGCGCGCCGGGGCGCGGCGCGGCGGGCGGTCCCCGGCGGGTGCCGATCGAGCACGTGCGGGCGAATCCGCGCAATCCGCGCCGCGCCTTCATGGAGGAGGGGCTGGAGGAGCTTACCGCCTCGATCCGCGAGAAGGGCATCATCCAGCCCATCGTCGTGCGCCCGCTCACCGCGCCCAACAGCTTCGAGATCGTCGCCGGCGAGCGCCGCTGGCGCGCCGCCCAGCGCGCGGCGCTGCACGAGGTGCCGGTGGTGGTGCTCGACCTCACCGACCGCGAGGCGCTGGAGATC
The DNA here is from genome assembly GCF_043194795.2 of Xanthobacter pseudotagetidis. Taxonomy (NCBI): domain Bacteria; kingdom Pseudomonadati; phylum Pseudomonadota; class Alphaproteobacteria; order Hyphomicrobiales; family Xanthobacteraceae; genus Xanthobacter; species Xanthobacter pseudotagetidis. The sequence continues at coordinate 527,755 of NZ_CM195534.1, forward strand.
GCCATCATCGAGAACGTCCAGCGCGCCGACCTCAACCCGGTGGAGGAGGCGCTGGGCTACGAGGCGCTGATGGGCGAGTTCAAGTACGGCCAGGCCGAGCTCGCCAAGGTGATCGGCAAGAGCCGCAGCCACATCGCCAACACGCTGCGCCTGCTGAAGCTGCCGGAAAGCGTGAAGGCCATGCTGGCGGACGGGCGCCTCACCGCCGGCCACGCCCGCGCGCTCGTCGGCGTGCCGGATGCCGAGCGGGTCGCCCGCGAGGTGGTGGAGAAGGGCCTCAACGTGCGCGACGTGGAGGCGCTCGGCAAGGTTCGTGCCGAGGTCGAGGGCCGGCTCGCGGGCAAGGCGGCGCCGGAGACCAAGAGCGCCGACGTGCGGGCGCTGGAGAAGCGCCTCGCCGACGCGCTCGGCCTCAAGGTCGCCATCGCCGGCAAGGGCGAGGCGGGCGAGCTGCGCATCCTCTATGCCAGCCTCGACCAATTGGACGACCTCTGCCGCAGGCTGGGGCTCGGTTAGGGGCCCGCAACGCCCTCGCCGCCTTTCACCGCCGTCATCCCCCGGCTGGTCCGGGGGACCACTTCGCGGCTGGTCTGACGCTTCGCTTTCGGCAGCCCACGAGCGGCACGGTGGATGCCCCGGATACGCCGGGGCATGACGGTGGTTTGGGTTTCGCGCGCCGCATTGCTTCTTCCCCGCCGTCGCCCTCCGACTTGATCGGAGGGCCCATGTCGCGGCCGGGCGCGACGAAGGAAGACGGCATGGATGCTCCGATCAAGCCGGAGCATGACGGTGGCTGAGACGGCAACGAACTTTCCGCCGCCCGCTTCGCGACCGGGCGCGGCGCCCTCGGGTCGCCCAGCGCCGCCCGCCTCACAGCCCCTTCAGCAGGCGCTCCAGATAGTCGAGCTCGATCTGCGGGCGCATGGGCTGCTCCAGGCGGCGGCGCAGCTCCTCCAGCACCCGGCGGGCGCGCTGGGCGTCCACCTCGTCGGGCACCTTCACGGTGAAGTCGTCGCCATAGTCCTGGCTGCGCAGCGGCCGGCCGAGCGGATCGACGCGCTGGGCGGCGTCCTCGCCGGGCCCGCCCGGGCCGGGGCCGCGGTCGTTGCCCTGCTGGGCCTGGGCCAGCGACTGCGCGCCCTGGCGCAGCGCCTGGAGCGCGCGGCCCTCGGCGTCGAGCGCGCCCTGCCCGTCGCCGCGGCCGAGCGCCTCCTCGGCCTCGCGCATGGCCTGCTCGGCGCGGCCGAGCTGGTCGCCGGCGCGGGCCATGTCGTCCTGCTCCTGCCCCTGCCCCTGGCCGCCGTCGCCCTGCTGCCCCTGGCCTTGTCCCTGCTGGCCGGGCTGCATGCGGCGCAGCTGGTCGAGCATGCGGCCGAGCCGTCGCCGCAGGTCCTGCTGGCCCTGCTGGAGCTGGTCGAAGCCCTCCTGGCCCTCACCGTTCTCGCCCTGCCGGCCTTGCTGCCCCTGCTGGCCGCGTTGCCCGCGCTGGCCCTGCTGGCCTTCCTGCCCCTGGCGGAAGGTGCGGTCGCGCAGGCGCTGCTGCTCCTGGATCATGGCGCCGAGCTCGCTCTGCTGCTGCTGGCCCTGCTGCCCGCGCCCGGCCTGGCGGTTGCCCGGACGCATGTTCTCCATCATGGCCTGGAGCTGGTCGAGCAGCTCGCGCGCCGCCTCCTTGTTGCCGGAGCGGGCGAGGTCCTCGATGCGGTCCAGCATCTTCTGCAGGTCCTGGGGCCGCATGATGCGGGTGTTCTGGTCCAGCGGCCGGTCGTTGGCGCCGCGGTCGCGCATGGCCTGCTCGGCCATCTGGCGCATCATGCGCTCCATGGCGGCGCGCAGGTCCTGCGTCAGCTTGCGGATCTCCTCGTCGCTGGCGCCGCGCTCCAGCGCCTCGCGCAGCGCCTCCTGCGCCGCCTTCAGCGCGCGCTCGGCGTCGGTGAGGGTGCCGTCCTCGATCCGCACCGCCATGTCCCACAGATAGTCGACCAGAGCGCGCAGGTCGGCGTCGTTGCGGGCGCCGCGGGCCATGGCGAGGCCGGTGCGCAGGCCGAGATACTCGCTCATGTCGGGCTTGAACTTCTGCGGCTCGTCGGTGAGCGCGGTCAGCACGTTCACCAGCCGGCGGCGGCTGGAGGGATCGAGCGCGAGCCGGCGGCGCTCGTCCACCAGCGCCTTGGCGAGCGGCTTGGTGAAGGCGCGCTGCGGCAGGCGGAAGGTCTTGGTCTCGCTGACGCTTTCGTTGCCGGCCTCGTCCTTGGCCTTGAGCGTGATGGCGACCGTGGCGCCGGCCCAGGGGTGGGCCACCAGGTCCTTGGTGGTCTGGGCGGCGCCGGAGCGGCCGCCCGAGGGCAAGGTGAGCTTCACCTCGGGCGCCGGCACCAGCGGCTTCGGCGCCACCTTCGGCACGCTCGATCCCGGGCGAGGGAAGAAGGGCGCCTCGGGCACGGCCGGCACCAGGACGGCGTCGGCCTCCTTGATCCCGTAATCGTCCTCGATCCGATAAGCGAGCACCGTGGTGTTGCGCAGCCCCACCTGCGGGTCCTTGGCGAAGGCGATGGAGGGCGGCGTGTCGGGCTGCACCTTGAAGTGCCACATCAGCCGGCGCTGGTCCGGGCCGAGGAAGGAGACATCCGCATTCTCGCGGATGACGAAGCGCCGCTCCCCGCGCGCGGGGAGCGCGTCCGCCTGCGGCTTGGCGTCCTGCGGCTTGGCGTCTTTGGTCGCGTCCTGGGCCGTCGCCTGCGGCTTCTCCTCGGCGATGCCGCCGTCGAGCTTCAAAGCCTCGGTATCGATGCCGGCGGCGCGCACCACCAGCACGCTGCCGCTCGGCACCTGCAGCGCCAAAGCGTTGAGCGAGGTCGGGTCCTCCGAGCGCAGGCCCGGCAGCACCATGGGCGCGCGCCCGGTATAAGCGGGCGGGTCCACCCAGGCGTCGAGCCGGTAGGGCGTCGCCGGGGCGATGCCGCGCCAGTCGAAGGCGGCGCCGATGCGCCCCGCCCGGTCGCCGGCGGCGAAGAAGAAGGCGGCGATGAGGGCGAGGAGCGCCAGCGCGCGCACGGCGCGCGGGTCCTTGGCGGGCACCCCCGGCGCCGGCACGCCGGGATCGAGCCCGCGCGCGGCGGACAAGGCACGGGCGAGATGGGCGCGCCACAGCGCGGCGCCGACAGCGTCGTCCGGCTTGGTGGCGAGGGCGTCGGAAATGGCGGTGGCCGGCCGGTGGGCGCGCGCGCTCTTCCGGTCGAGCCGGGCGATGGCGTCCCTGCGGGTCGGCCATGCGAAGGACAGCAGCGGCCATGCGGCAAGAATCAGCGCCAGCGCGAACAGGGCCACGCCGGCGATGCGGCCATAGATCGGCAGGGACAGCCACAGCCCGGCCCACGAGACCGCGAGGAAGGCCGCCGCCACCACGCCGATGCGCACCAGGATCGGCCATGCCCGCTCCCAGGCGATGACCAGGCGCGCGCGCCCGACCGCCTTGGCGAGCAGGCCCTCGGGGCTCTCGGCGCGGCGCGGATGCTTGTTCTCGCGAGGCGTGGTCACGCAACCTCCATCACGCTGCGTCGGCGGGGAGCGTCGCCCGGCGACGGCCCCTGTTCGACAACCTTAACACGTAGCAAGGAACGGGCCAGCCGGAGCCGGCGAGGCGGGCCTTCACATGTGGGTCAGGCACATGTGGGGCACATGCGGGTCAGGCGCGCGCGGGCTTCGCCTGCGTCTGCGCCCACCGGTCGGCCGCCGCGCCGATCTCCTCCGGCACCAGGCCGAGCACGGAAAGGCTGGCGCAGATATGCGGCGGCAAAGGGGCGGTTGCCGCAACGGCCGGCCCGCTCTTCGCCAGCGGCACGCAGATGCGCCGGGAATGCAGGTGCAGCATCGGCCCGCCGGGCAGGCGCGAGGCGCCGCCATAGACGGCATCGCCCAGGATCGGGCAGCCTAGATGCGAGAGGTGCGCGCGCAGCTGGTGGGTGCGGCCGGTGACGGGGGAGAGCGCGAGCACGCTCAGATGATCGCCCCGGTGCAGCACCTTGAAGTCGGTGATGGCCTCCTGCGCCCCTGCCGTTCCCTTGGGCACCGCCTGCATCCACCAGCCGCGATGGGGCGAGCGCTTGGCCAGCGGCTGGTCGATGCGGCCCTCGTCCTCGGCGGGGGCGCCCTGCGTGACGGCCACATAGGTCTTGTCCACAGCGCCGGCGGCGAACAGCCTGCCCAGCAGCGCCAGCGCCTTGGGGTGGCGGCCGAGCACCAGGCAGCCGGAGGTGTCCTTGTCGAGCCGGTGGGCAAGCTCGGGCGCGCGCGGCAGGCCGAAGCGCAGTGCGTCGAGATGGTCCGCCAGCGTTTCCCCGCCCTTCGGCCCCTTGTGGACCGGCAGCCCCGCCGGCTTGTCGACGATCAGCATCATGCCGTCGCGGTGGAGGACCGGCACCGGCGGCGCCGCCTCGGCCTCACGGGGCGGGATCGGCGCGGAGCTTGAGGGAGAGGGGCTCGAGGGAGATCGGCTCGAGGCCTTGGGCGCGGAGGGCGGCATGGTGCAGGTTCGCGGAGCCTTGCGAGAAGCAGCAGAAGACGACGCGCGTCACGAGCGCCCGTGCGCGAACATGGTCGAGCACGGCCGCCGCCGCAAGCGGCGCCGCCCGCTCGGCCGGAAAGCCATAGACGCCGGTGGAGATGGCGGGGAAGGCGATGGAGCCGAGGCCCGCCGCCTCGGCGAGGGCGAGGCTTTCGCGGTAGCAGCGCGCGAGCAGCGCATCCTCCCCCGCCCCGCCGCCCTGCCAGACCGGCCCCACGGTGTGGATCACGTGCCGCGCCTTCAGCCGGAAGCCGGGGGTGAGGCGCGCCTCGCCGGTGGGGCAGCCGCCGAGCGTGCGGCAATAGGCGAGCAACTCCGGCCCGGCGGCGCGGTGGATCGCCCCGTCCACCCCGCCGCCGCCCAACAGCGATGAATTGGCGGCGTTGACGATCGCGTCCAGCGCCAGGGCGGTGATGTCGCCGAGCCGGACCTCGACGCGCGTTTCGCCGGCCTGGAAGGCGGCGAGGGTCCGGTCCGTGCCCATGATGCGCCCCCCTCCCTCTGCGCCCGTCTTACCGCCGACGCAATCCGGTGAAATAGCCATGACTTTCAAGGTGGTGCGCCTGGCGCGCCGATCAAGCCCAGCAACGGAGGAACGACAGGATGGCCCATCCGCGCAAGACCGAGCAGCGCGTGCTCACCGCCGACGAGCTGGGCTTCGTCGACCAGACCCGCCAGCCGGCCATCGGCATGCTGCCCGACGCCGACCTGCATGCCCTGGTGCGTCATCTGCGCGAGCGCCGCGAGCGCGCGCTCACGATCGCCAACAACCAGCGCCGCGCCATGCGCGGCAAGGGCGGACGCGGCGAGGCGGCCTATGACAAGGCCGATGCCGGCAACCGCCAGAAGGCGTCGGTGCTCAACGACGCCCTCACCCGCGCCCGGCGCGAGGTGAAGCGGCGCGAGGCCGAGGCGTCCCGCACCGAGCTGGTGGCGAACGCCCATCGCGCCCTGGAGCTGAAGCGCGATTCCAAGCGCGCCACGCGTCCGGCCAACCTGCCGCGCGCCAATGAGGGCATGCGCGCCAAGGCGCGCACCCGCGTCGATCCCATCGGCGCCGCCGGCGAGGCCGGCCGCGTCACCAAGTTCGTGGCGGTGGCGCAGGCCAAGAAGGATTCGCGCGGCTGACCGCGGCGCCGTCACGGCCGGGCCGGCTGCACGGACCGCCGGCGGCCGGCGGAACGGAGCGTGAAAGGGCGGCGCGGGGCGATTCGGGCGCGCTCCGTTCTCCCGCCGTTCCGGCCGCCGGCCCGGCATCGTCCCGCGACGGGACATGCGCGGCCCTCATGCCGTCGGTGGCGGCGCCAAGGGGGCGCGCTCAGTCCGCCAGCAGCGCGAAGCGCAGCAGGACGGTGCGCTGGAGCGGGTTGAAATTGTCGTCGGAGACGATCGTCAGCAGCGTCTCGCCGGCCGCGTTGCGCGTCACCGCGAGCCCTTCCATGTTGTCGATCTGGTAGCCCATGTCGAAGGTGCCGAGCACCTCGCCGTCGATCACCGCGCCCGGCTTCACGGCGGCGAGCGGGAAGCGCCGCAGGCGCATCTTCACGCCGGTCGCGCGGGTGTAGTGGCGCTCCAGCAGGATCACGTCGCCGTCCGGCGTCACCGCCGCGTCGGTGGCGGCGAAGGCGTCGCGCCGGCGCACCGAGAAGGTGCCCGGCCGGGGGCCGCCGATGATGAAGCCGTCGAGCGCGTCGGCGCGCGTCGCCCCCTCCTCGGCGATGCCCACCAGCGCCCCCCGGAGCGGGCCTGACGGCACGAAGAACAGCGCCTCCAGGCCCTTGTTCACGGAGAGGCCGCGGATCGCCGGGGCCTCCACCGGGACGCCGGCCGCGCCCAGGGGCGAGCGCGGATAGCGCCAGATCTGGTTGCGTCCCTCGAAGCCCACATAGGCCGCGTCGCCCGACAGGGTCAGGCTCTCGGCGTCGCCCTGTCCGGAGCGCGCGAGCGGCGATCCCTTGTCGTCGCCGATGGCGATGGCGCTCACGTCGGCGAGGCCGACCGGCAGGTCGCCGTCGACGACCAGCCGCCCTTCGAGGAACAGGCCGGCGTCGGTCACGGCCAGGAAGCGCCCGCCGTCGCCGTCGAGCGCGAAGCCGGAGATGCCGCCGAAGCCGGCAAAGGCCGAGGAGAGCACCAGCCCGCCCCGGAACTCCAGGGGCCCGAACCGATGGTCCTGGGAACCGAAGGCGAAGCTTTTCACCGGCAGCGCGTCCACCGCCACCGGCACCTTTTCCTGCGGCAGGGCGCCGGGCTTGGTGAAGGCGGCGGCGAGCGCGATGACAGCGAGAAGCGCCGCCGCTGCACCGAGCGTGGCCCGCGCCGGGCCGAAAAGACGCCGGGCGCCGCGCGCGGTCACGTCCCGCCTCAGTGCAGCCGGCCGCGGCCGCCGCCGGCGTCGTCGCCGAACAGCTCGGCGAGCTTCTCGGTCATGGCGCCGCCCAGCTCCTCGGCGTCGACGATGGTGACGGCGCGCTTGTAGTAGCGCGTCACGTCATGGCCGATGCCGATGGCGATCAGTTCCACCGGCGAGCGGTTCTCGATCTGGGCGATGATGTGCCTCAGGTGCCGCTCCAGATAGTTTCCGGCGTTCACGGAGAGGGTGGAATCGTCCACCGGCGCGCCGTCGGAGATCATCATCAGGATGCGCCGGGATTCGGTGCGCGCGAGCAGGCGCTGGTGCGCCCAGTCGAGTGCCTCGCCGTCGATGTTCTCCTTCAGCAGCCCCTCGCGCATCATCAGCCCGAGATTGCGCCGGGCACGGCGCCATGGGGCGTCAGCGGACTTGTAGATGATGTGCCGCAGGTCGTTGAGGCGCCCCGGCCCGGCCGGCTTGCCGGCGGCGAGCCAGGCCTCGCGCGACTGCCCGCCCTTCCAGGCTCTTGTGGTGAAGCCCAGCACCTCCACCTTCACGCCGCAGCGCTCCAGCGTGCGGGCGAGGATGTCGGCGCAGGTGGCGGCGACCGTGATCGGCCGCCCGCGCATGGAGCCGGAATTGTCGATCAGCAGCGTCACCACCGTGTCGCGGAACTCGGTGTCGCGCTCGCGCTTGAAGGAGAGCGCGGCGGTGGGATCCGTCACCACGCGCGAGAGCCGCGCCGGGTCGAGGATGCCCTCCTCCAGGTCGAACTCCCAGGCCCGGTTCTGCTGGGCGAGAAGCTTGCGCTGGAGCCGGTTGGCGAGCCGCGCCACCACGCCCTGCAGGTGCGAGAGCTGCTTGTCGAGATAGGAGCGCAGCCGCGCCAGCTCCTCCGGGTCGCACAGCTCCTCGGCGGCGATCTCCTCGTCGAACTTGGTGGTGAAGGCGTGGTATTCCGGCCCCTTGTTGTCGTGGGTCATGGAGGGGCGCGGCTGCCAGGGCTCGGCCGGCTCGTCGCTGTCGCCCATGTCGTCGGCGTCGGGCACGTCCGCCGGCGGGGCGGCGTCGCTCTCCATGGCGCTCTCGGGCATCTCCTCCTGGGAGAGCTCGGCCTCCACCTCGGTGGCGCCCTGCTGGCCGTCGTCCTCGCGGGTCTCGCCGTCCTCGCCGCCCTGGTCGTCCTGGCCGCCCTCGCTCTCGGCGTCCTGGTCCTGGCTCTCGGAATCGAGCCCGCTCTCCTCGCCCATGTCGAGCGAGGCGAGAAGGTCGCGGGCGATCTCGCCGAACTTCTTCTGGTCGCCCATGCTCTCGGCGAAGCGGGAGAGGTCGCCGGCGGCGCGGTCCTCGATATAGTCGCGCCACAATTCGACGATCTTGCGCGCGTCGGGCGGCGGCGCCTCGCCGGTGAGGCGCTCGCGCACCATCAAGGCCACGGCGTCGGAGAGCGGCGCGTCGGCGCGGTCGGTGATGTCGGCATAGTTGCCGCGGTGGTAGCGGTCCGCGAGCATGGCAGAGAGGTTGGTCTTCATGCCCGCCATGCGGCTGCCGCCCAGCGCCTCCACGCGCGCCTGCTCCACCGCCTCGAACACCGCGCGGGCGGTGTCGCCGGAGGGCAGCATCTTGCGGTGGGTGGCGGGGTCGTGGCAGGCGAGGCGCAGCGCCAGCGAATCCGCATGGCCGCGCACGATCGCCGCGTCGTGCGGGGACAGGCGGCGCGGCGGCTCGGGCAGGCGCACCCGGTCCGGGCCCAGCGCCGGGCGCTCGGGCGCGAACGACACCTCGAACTCGGCCACGCCGGCCACCGCCTTGAAGCAGGCCGAGACCGCGCGCTTGAACGGCTCGACGGGCGCTTCCTTGGGACCCTTGGAGGTGGTGCGGTTGGTCGGGGCCATGTCCGGCTCTTCGGCAGCGGACGGCCCGGCTCTCGGCCGGGCGCGTCGGGATCAGGAGAGGGCGACGTTCACCGTGCTTTCGGGCAGTTCCTGCCCGAAGCAGCGCTGGTAGAACTCGGCCACCAGCGGCCGCTCCAGCTCGTCGCACTTGTTGAGGAACGTCACCCTGAGCGCGAAGGCGATGTCGCGGAAGATCTCCGCGTTCTCGGCCCAGGTGATGACGGTGCGCGGGCTCATCACGGTGGAGAGGTCGCCGTTGATGAACGCCGAGCGCGTCAGGTCGGCGAGCCGCACCATGCGGTTGGCGGTGTCGCGGCCCTCCGGCGTGCGCAGGTGCTTCGCCTTGGCGAGGATGATGTCCACTTCCTTGTCGTGGGCGAGATAGTTCAGCGTGGTGACGATGGACCAGCGGTCCATCTGCGCCTGGTTGATCTGCTGGGTGCCGTGATAGAGCCCGGTGGTGTCGCCGAGCCCGATGGTGTTGGCGGTGGCGAACAGGCGGAAGGCGGGGTGGGGGCGGATCACCCGGCTCTGGTCGAGCAGGGTCAGGCGCCCCGAGCTCTCCAGCACGCGCTGGATCACGAACATCACGTCCGGGCGGCCGGCGTCGTACTCGTCGAACACCAAGGCGACGTTGTTCTGGTAGGCCCAGGGCAGGATGCCGTCGCGGAACTCCGTCACCTGCATGCCGTCCTTGACGACGATGGCGTCCTTGCCGATCAGGTCGATGCGCGAGATGTGGCTGTCGAGGTTGATGCGCACGCACGGCCAGTTGAGGCGCGCCGCCACCTGCTCGATGTGCGAGGACTTGCCGGTGCCGTGATAGCCGGTGACCATCACCCGGCGGTTGTGGGCGAAGCCGGCGAGGATGGCGAGGGTGGTGGTGCGGTCGAACAGATAGTCCGCGTCGAGCTCGGGCACGTGCTCGTCCGGCTCGGAGAAGGCCGGCACCTCCATGTCGATGTCGATGCCGAAGGTCTGGCGCACCGACACCTTCATGTCCGGGGTGGGCGCTTGGGTCGCGGTGGCACTCATGAAACCTCCGTGGGCGCGCGCCGCGCGCCGCCTGCTGCTCTTGTTGCGCCATGGCGCCCCCTGGGGCGCGCCGCGGCCGTCCGGTGCGGCCGGTCCTGAGGACCGGTCAGCAAAATCCCGCCTGCTTGAGGCTGTTATAGGCCTGGATCACGTTCCTCAGCCGGTCCTCGGCCGAGCGGTCGCCGCCGTTGGCGTCCGGGTGGTGGAGCTTCACCAGGGTCTTGAAGCGGGCCTTGATCTCGTCCGCCCCGGCGGACATCTCGAGGCCCATCACCTCCAGCGCCCGCCGCTCGGCGGTGCGGATGACGCGGCCCTCGGCCTCCGGGCGCGCGACATCGACGTTCTCGCCGAACTCGGCGCCGAAGCCGAACGGATCGCCGTAGCCGGCGGCGCGGAAGCCGGCCGCGGCGGCGCCGTGGGCGCTGCCGGGCGCGCCCGCCTTGGCGCCCATCTTCCAGGTCGGGCGATGACCGGTGAGCGCGTCCTTCTGGTAGGCGTAGACCGCGTCGTCGGTCATGCCGGCGAAATAATTGTAGGACTGGTTGTACTCGCGCACGTGGTCGAGGCAGAAGCGCCAGTACTGGCCTTCCTGGTGCCGGCCCTTGGGCGCGCGATGGGTCCCCGCCTGGGTGCAGCCCGCCCATTCGCAGCACGCGGTGTGCGCGCGGCGCGTCCGGTCGTCGCCGGGCTTGACGCGGATGCGGTCGAAGAGCGGGGAGTCGAGCTTCATGGCCGGGCGATTATGCGGGCCGCCTTTCGGCACCGCAAGAAAGGAGAGGGGAAGGGTCCGAGGCCGCCGGGCGGCCCGGACGCCGCGCATGGATGGCAGCGCGGGCGCAAGGCACATATAGTATGCCAACGGCGACCGCGCCATCGTCGCGGGCCATTGCCGCCGGCAGCGTTCATTCACGGATTGGTTCGATCATGAGCGACGTCCATCTTTCCTCCATCCGCCGGACCCTGGAAGCGGGCCTGAGCCCGCTCGCCCTCGACCTCGTGGACGAGAGCCACAAGCATGCCGGCCATGCCGGCGTGCGCCACCTGGAGCGCGGCCCGGCCGGCCGCGACGACGGCGGCATCACCCATATCCGCGTGCGGGTCGTGGCGCCGGGCTTCTCCGGCAAGAGCCGCATCGAGCGCCACCGCATGGTGAACGCGCTGCTCGAGGGCGAGATCGCCAGGGGGCTGCACGCCATCGCCATCGAGGCCAAGGCCCCGGGAGAATAGGCACGTCATGCGCGCAGCGGGGATCGCCGAGGAAGGCGCGCTGGTCCTGTTCTCGGGCGGGCAGGATTCCACCACCTGCCTCGCCTTTGCGCTGGAGCGCTTCGCCAAGGTCGAGACCCTCGGCTTCGACTACGGCCAGCGCCATCGCGTCGAGCTGGACCGGCGCCCGGTGCTGCGCGACGCGCTCGCCGGACTGAATGGCGATTGGGCGGGGCGGCTCGGCGCCGACCACGTGCTCGACCTCTCCGTGCTCGGGGCGCTCTCGGAGACCGCGCTCACCCGCGCCGTCGCCATCGAGATGGAGGACGGCGGCCTGCCCAACACCTTCGTGCCGGGCCGCAACATCGTGTTCCTCACCTTCGCCGCGGCGCTCGCCTACCGGCGCGGGCTGCGCCACATCGTCGGCGGCATGTGCGAGACCGACTTCTCGGGCTATCCGGATTGCCGCGACGACACCATCAAGGCGCTGCAGGTGGCGCTCAATCTCGGCATGGAGCGGCGCTTCGTGCTGCACACGCCGCTGATGTTCATCGACAAGGCCGAGACCTGGGCGCTCGCCGGGCGCCTCGGCGGGCCGGCGCTGGTGGATCTCGTCGTCGAGGAGACCCACACCTGCTATCTGGGCGAGCGCGGACGCCGGTGGGACTGGGGCTACGGCTGCGGCGCCTGCCCGGCCTGCCGCTTGCGCGCCGACGGCTTTGCCCGCTACCGCTCCAGCCTCATGAGGCCTTCGCGATGACCCCTTCCGCCCGCCTTCCGTTCGCCGTGCTCGCGCTGTCGGTGGTCCTCGCCGGCCCGGCGCCGGCCGTGGCCCAGAGCTTCAGCTGCGCCACCGACACCGCGCCCGACGAGCGCGCCATCTGCGCCGACTGCGGCCTCGCCCAGCTCGATGTGAAGCTGTCGATGATGTACGAGGTGCTCACCAAGACCTCGGGCATGGGCGCCCGCGCCGACCTGCGCGAGTCCCAGCGCGCCTGGCTCTCGACGCGCGTCGCCTGCGGCGGCAACGTCGCCTGCCTCACCGGCGCCTATCGCGCCCGCATCGCCTCGCTTCAGCATCTGCTCGACGAGCTCTATTCGCGCGGACCGTTCTGAGCGACACCCGGGCACCAAACCCTGCGAGACACCCCCATGACCGCCGACCCGCGAAGCGCCGTCGACGCCCGTGCCGATTTCCGCGACGTGGAGACCTGGGTGTTCGACCTCGACAACACCCTCTATCCCGCGCGCCACGATCTGTGGGGGCAGATCGACGCCCGCATGAAGGCCTATATCACCGACCTGCTCGGCATCACGCCCGAGGAGGCCTTCGTGCTCCAGAAGGACTATTACCGCCGCTACGGCACCTCGCTGCGCGGCCTGATGCTGGAGCACGGCATCGACACCGCCGCCTTCCTCGCCCACGTGCACGACGTGGACCTCGCCGGCCTCGACCCCTCGCCGCGCCTCGCCGCCGCCATCGAGGCGCTGCCGGGCCGCAAGCTGGTCTACACCAACGGCTCCGAGCGCCACGCCCGCAACGTGCTGGAGAAGCTCGGCATGGGCGGCCACTTCGCGGCCGTGCACGACATCGTCGCCGCCGAGTTCCACCCCAAGCCCACCGAGGAGGCCTATCTGCGCTTCCTCAGGGCCCATGGCGTCGAGGCGCCGCGCGCCGCCATGTTCGAGGACCTCGCCCGCAACCTGGAGGTGCCGCACCGCCTGGGCATGGCGACCGTCCTGGTGGTGCCGCCGGGCGAGCGGATCGAGGCCCGCGAGAGCTGGGAGTTCGAAGGCCGCGAGGCGGCCTATGTGGACCACGTGACCGAGGATCTGGCCGGCTTTCTTGAGCAGGTCGCCACGGTTTAGACGATTGCCCTTGACGATCCGCGGTTGAGCCTGTTGCCATGGCGGGAACGGAGGGGGTCTGTGGCCGCGTCGAGAAGGCGCAGGATGCCGTTCCTTCGGAATTGGCGGGCTTCGGCGGGTTCTTGATGCGGACAGACCAGCAGTCGGATCACGAAAGCGGCAAAGTGTCGCACGTATTCGCGCCCCGTCCGTGCCACTGTTGGCCGAGGCGGCACCTATCTGGGTTTTCGTGGCTCTGCGTGCATGACTGCTGACAGCCTGGCCTGGGTCGATCTGGTGCAGGCGCCACTCCTGGTGGTGGACGCCCGGGACAGCCGGGTCGTGCGCGGCAACGCACGGGCGCGCAGCCTGCTCGGGAGCGTGAGCCTGGACGGCGAGCTTTCGGATTTCCTCGGCGCCTATGCCGCCGGGCGCCTGAAGCCGCTGGTCTGCGGCGAGATCGAGGATGTCGGCGAGCTGATGCTCTATTGCCGCACGCCGGGCGGCCTCGCCACGCTCGGCTTCAAGCCGGCGCGCATCCCGGAGCAGGATCTGTGCGTCCTCACCCTGCGCGCGCTCGCGGCCGATGCCGCGACCCACAAGCGCACCGAGGCGGGGATCGAGAATTTCGGGGTGATGCTGGAGGAGATCGTCCGCTCCCTGCCGGTGGGCGTCGAGATCTATGACGGCAATTTCCGCGAGCTGTTCTGCAACAGCCTGTCCGACGAGCTGTTCGGCTATGCCTATGACGGCCACGTGCCGCACCACGACGACTGGTGGGAGCGCGGCTTTCCGGACGATGCCGCCCGCGCCCGCGCGATCCGCGAATGGCGCGAGCGGTGCGAGATGGTGCGCGCCGCGCCGGGCGAGGTGCAGCGGGCGGAGTGGGACGTTCTCTGCCGTGACGGCAACCAGCGCACGGTCCAGTTCCGCTTCCGCTTCATCGGCTCGACCTACATCGTCGTGTTCTGGGATGTCACCGAGCGCCGGCGCCTGGAGGAGGAGCTGCGGCATCTGGCGGGCACCGACGAGCTCACGGGCCTCCACAACCGCCGGCGCTTCTTCGAGGAGGCCGAGCGCGCCTTCACGGCGGCGCTCGCCGCGGCCACGCAATTGTCGATCCTCATGCTCGACATCGACCACTTCAAGTCCATCAACGACCGCTTCGGCCATGCGGCGGGAGACAAGGTGCTGTCGGAGGTGGCCCAGCGCTGCGCCAACGCGCTCCGGGCGGGCGACTTGGCGGCGCGCGTCGGCGGCGAGGAGTTCGCCATCCTCTTGCCGTGCACCGACGCCGTGGGCGCCGAGCAGGTGGCGCAGAAGCTTCTGACCACCATCCGCTGCGTGCCCGTGGAGGTGAACGGCCACGCGCTGCCGGTCCAGGCCTCCATCGGCGGCACCTTCCGCCTCGCGGACGACCGCTCGGTGGCGACCCTGATCGAGCGCGCGGACCGGGCGCTCTACGCCGCCAAGGGCGGCGGCCGCGACCGTGTGGTGGTCCTGCCGCGCTCGTTCGAGGAGGCCCGTCCGCAGAAGCTGGGTCCCGCCCGGCGCAGGGAGCGCGGGCAAGGATGAGCGGCGGCGGCTGCGCCGCGGTGCGCGTGCTCGCGCCGTCCGAGGCGGCCATCGCCCTCGACTGGGCTGCGCGCGAGGGCTGGAACCCGGGCCTTGCCGATGCCGGCGCCTTCCTCGCCCAGGACCCGGGCGGCTTCCTCGGCCTGTTCGCGCCGGACGGCAGCCTCGCCGCGACCATCTCGGCGGTGCGCTACGATGGCGGCTTCGCCTTCGCCGGCTTCTACATCTGCCGGCCGGACCTGCGCGGGCGCGGGCACGGCCTCGCCTTGTGGACCGAGGCCATGGCGCGGCTGGAGGGCCGGGTGATCGGGCTCGACGGCGTGGTGGCGCAGCAGGCGAACTATGCCCGCTCGGGCTTCGTCCTCGCCCACCGCAACGTGCGCCATGGCGGCATGGCCCGGCGCGAGGGGGCGGGGCCGGCAGCGGCGACGTCCGGGGACGGCATCCGTCCCATCGGCCCGGAGCTGCGCGCGGCGGTGGCCGCCTGCGATCTCGCCTGCTTCGGCTTTGCCCGGCCGGCCTTCCTTGAGGCTTGGCTCGGTTCTCCCGCCGGCCATGCGCTCGCTCTGGTGGCGGATGGGCGGGTGCGGGGCTATGGCGTGGTGCGCCGGTGCCGCGAGGGCGCCAAGATCGGCCCGCTGTTCTGCGACGATGCCGAGGGTGCCCGCGCGCTCGCCTTCGCCCTGGCGCGGGCGGCGGGCGAAGGCCCGCTCTTTCTCGACGTGCCGGAGCCGAACCGGGCCGGCGCGCAGATCGCCGCCGCGCTGGGCCTTGCCCCGGTGTTCGAGACCGCCCGCATGTATCGCGGCGCGGCGCCCGATCTTCCGCTCGAGCGCATCTTCGGCATCACCACGTTCGAGCTCGGCTGAGACGTCGAGCCGCCCCGCGGCCGCCTCAGTCCGCGAACTCCAGCCGCAGGTCGAGCGTCGAGCGCCGGCCGATGTCGTCGCCGTGCGTCTCCAGGAACTCCTCCGCCGCCGCCCGGCCGAGGTCGCGCAGGTGCTGGAGGAAGGTCCATTCCGCATTGAGCTTGGAGGTGGCGTCGAGCTTCGCCAGCTGGTCGGCGCCGCCGATGCGGTGCAGCCGCACCCGGCGGAAGCTCGACCCGCCGTGCGTCAGGCGGCTGATGAAGCCCTGGTCGATCAGCTTCGCGGCCTGGTCGATGAAGCGCAGCTGCGCCAGCAGCGAGGCGTTGAAGGTGATCTCGTTGATGCGGTTCTGGATCTCGGCGGCGGTGCGCGGCGTGGTCTCGCGCGCCACCGGGTTGATCTGCACCAGGATGATGTCGTCCGCCTCCGCCTTCTCGTACAGCGGTACCAGCGGCGGGTTGCCCATGTAGCCGCCGTCCCAATAGGGCACGCCGTCGATCTCCACCGCCTGGAACAGGAACGGCAGGCAGGCGGAGGCCATCACCGCGTCGGCGGTCATCTCCCTATGGTCGAAGATGCGGGCGCGGCCGGTGTGCACGTTGGTGGCGGAGATGAACACCGCCACCTGCGAGGCGCGGATCGCCTCGAAGTCCACGTGCGCCTCCAGGATCTCGCGCAGCGGGTTGATGTTCAGCGGGTTGAGGTCGTAGGGCGAGAAGAAGCGCGAGGCCACCTCGAAGGCGAGATAGGCCGGGTTGCGCGCCAGCGACCAGTTGCCCAGCAGCCGGTCGAAGGCGGTGCGCTGGAGCGGCGACATGCGCCCGTCGCGCGAGACGTCGCGCCAGAACTGGGCAAGCGCGCGGCGCGCCTCCTCCGGCTCTGCTCCAGGCTCGCCCTTGGCGAGGCCCGAGGCCAGGACCACCGCGTTCATCGCCCCGGCGCTGGTGCCGGAGATGCCGGAGACGGAGAGGCTCTCCTCCTGGAGCAGGCGGTCCAGCACGCCCCAGGTGAAGGCGCCGTGGGCGCCCCCGCCCTGGAGCGCGAGGGAGATGCGCCGGGTGCCGGTGCGGCTCATGCGCCGGTCCGGAGTCCCGTCCCGGGGCCTATTCCGCCACCCAGCCGCCGTCGATCTGCTGCATGGAGCCGGTGATCGAGCGGGCGTTCTCCGAGCACAGGAACACGGCGAGCGCGGCCACCTCCTCCACGGTCACGAACTCCTTGGTGGGCTGGGCCGCCAGCATGACGTTCTTCTTCACCTCCTCCTCGGAGATGCCGCGCGCCTTGGCGGTGTCGGGAATCTGCTTCTCCACCAGCGGGGTCCACACATAGCCGGGGCAGATGGCGTTGCAGGTGATGCCGAAGGTGGCGGTCTCGAGCGCGGCGGTCTTGGTGAGCCCGGCGATGCCGTGCTTGGCCGAGACGTAGGCCGACTTGAAGGGCGAGGCGACGAGCGCGTGGGCGGAGGCGGTGTTGATGATGCGCCCCCACTTCCGCGCCTTCATGCCGGGGATGGCCGCGCGCATGGCGAAGAAGGCCGCCGACAGGTTGATGGCGATGATCATGTTCCAGGTGTCGACCGGGAATTCCTCGATCGGCGCCACGTGCTGGATGCCGGCGTTGTTCACCAGGATGTCGCACGAGCCGAAGGTGGTCTCGGCGAGCCTCACCATGCCCTCGATCTCGTCGGGCTTGAGCATGTTGGCGGGCGAGTAGGCGCACTTCACGCCGAAGTCGCTCTCGATCGCGGCGCGCTCCTTCTCGATGGCGGCGGCGTCACCGAGGCCGTTGATGACGATGTTCGCGCCTTCCTTGGCGAAGGCGCGCGCGTAGGCGAGCCCGATCCCGCTGGTGGACCCCGTGACGACGGCGACCTTTCCCTTCAGCATGGCTTTTCCCTCAGAATGGCGCGGCGTGGTCCGGCCGGGCGCGGCTGATCCATTTACCGGAGCGGTGTGACGCTGCTGTCACGCGGCGCGAGCCCCGGCGGTGCCGAGCATGCCCATGGCCGCGCTCCAAGCGCAAGGCGGGGATTGCCCTTTGGCGCGCCGCGCATGTTCGCCTATATTTGCGGCATGTCCGTGAGCACCATTCCGGTTTCGCACGAGGATCACGACCACGCGTCGTGCGTGGCGGGCGCCGTGGCCCGCATGGAGGCGTGCTGCGCCCACAAGGGCCTGCGTCTCACGCCCCTGCGGCGAAACGTCATGCGCATCCTGGCGGAAAGCCATGTGCCGCTCGGCGCCTATGAGATCGTCGAGCGCCTGGCGCGAGAAGGCGAGAGCGTGCCGCCCATGTCGGTCTACCGGGTGCTCGACTTCCTGGTGGCCGAGCGCCTCGCCCACCGCATCGAAAGCCGCAACGCCTTCCTGGCCTGCGCCCACGCCCATGAGGCCAAGGACGGGGCGGACGAGGTGGTGGTGTTCCTCATCTGCGAGCGCTGCGGGCTGACCAAGGAGGTGGCTTCCCACGCGGTGGGCCGCGACCTTGCCTGGGCGGCGCGTGCCTCCGGCTTCACCCCGCGCCAGCGGGTGCTGGAGATCGCCGGCCTGTGCGCCCGCTGCCGCGGCGAGGCCGGCGCGCCGGAGTGAGGCGCCGGTACCTGCCTTCGGAAAGGCGGCCAACGATCAGGCGCACGCCGCCAGCGACAGGCGCGCGCGCCACAGGTCGGCGTCGGCGGGCGTGGGATGCAGCCCGTCGAGGGTCTTGACCCGGACCGGAGCCGGCACCAGCCGCGCGCCGGTCTCGGCGGCGATCTTCCGGATCGCGGCGTTGGCGCCGGCGATGAAGCCGAAATCGAGCCGCTGCACGAACAGCGGCATGGCCATGTCGGGCGGGTTGATCTCCACCAAAACCATCTCGCGTCCGGCATAATGGGCGATGAGGCGGCGATAGTCGGCGATCCAGCCGTCGAGGTCGCGGTGGTTCGGCCAGGCGTCGTTCACGCCCACGGCGATCACCACCCGGGTGGCGGCGAGCTGGCGGGCATAGTCCGGCGCGTCGGCCACGAGGTCGGCGATCCGGTCTCCCGGCACCGCGGCGTTGAACACCTCGGCCCCGCATAGCTGGGCGGGACCCGCCTGGTAGGTGATGCTGTCGCCCACCAGCAGCACCGGCGCCTGGGTGAACAAGGCGGTGAGCTGGGCCTGGAGCCGCAGCCGCTGGCGCAGCGGGATCTGGCTCGCCGCATAGGCCGCCGCGCCGACGATGGCGGCGGCGGTGAGCACCCGCCAGGGCATGTGCCGCGCCCGCCGCCGAAGGCCGGCCAGCCGCCGTCGGCGGGGCGCGGACGGCGGCGGTTCCGATGCCTCCGTTGAAGACCGGCAAAACTCCATCGCACCCACCCTTGCATGGCTGGCCGCCGCATCGACCGCAGGATCTCTTCGCCCACGGCGGGGAGGATTCCAGGCGGCTGCGTCCGAAATAGGTTGCTGCCGAGACAAAGCTTCTCCATTTGGTGACCGAAGGTTTCCGGGTTTGGCAACGGTTGCCCCGGATTTGCCGAAGTGGCGCCAGAATGGCTCAACCGCCGCGCGAGCGGGCCGCCTCTGTCGGTGCGTGGCAGTTGACGCCCGCCCGGCCCGCGCCTACCTCGAACGGGCCGGCCCGCCGCATCCGCGCGCGCCGGACCGAGCACCGGCCCGAGGCTTCGACCCATGACGTCCGCCATCATCGACAGCGCTCCCGTGGTTCCCGACGACCTGCTCCAGGCCGGCCCCGCCGCGCGGCGGCTGACCGTGGGCGTTCCCGTGGGCAAGGTGATGGTGGGGGGCGGCGCGCCGGTGGTGGTCCAGTCGATGACCAACACCGACACCGCGGACGTGGAATCCACGGTGCGCCAGGTGGCGGCGCTCGCCCGCGCCGGTTCCGAGCTGGTGCGCATCACGGTCGACCGCGACGAGGCCGCCGCCGCGGTGCCGCACATCAGGGAGAAGCTGCTGCGCATGGGCATCGACGTGCCCCTCGTCGGCGACTTCCATTATATCGGCCACAAGCTTCTGGCCGATTATCCCGCCTGCGCCGAGGCGCTGGCCAAGTACCGCATCAATCCCGGAAACGTCGGCTTCGGCGACAAGAAGGACCGGCAGTTCGCCGCCATCGTCGAGACCGCCATCCGCCACGACAAGCCGGTGCGCATCGGCGCCAACTGGGGCTCGCTCGACCAGGAGCTGCTCACCACGCTGATGGACGAGAACGCCCGCCTGCCGAAGCCCGCCGAGGCGCGGGCGGTGACGCGCGAGGCGCTGGTGCGCTCGGCGCTGGTCTCGGCCGCGCTCGCCGAGGAGATCGGCCTGCCGCGCGATCGCATCATCCTGTCCGCCAAGGTGTCGGCGGTGCAGGACCTGATCGCGGTCTATTCCGAGCTGTCGCGCCGCTCCGACTATGCGCTCCATCTCGGCCTCACCGAGGCCGGCATGGGCTCCAAGGGGGTGGTCGCCTCCTCCACCGCCATGGGCGTGGTGCTCCAGCAGGGCATCGGCGACACCATCCGCGTCTCGCTGACCCCGGAGCCGAACGGCGACCGCACGCTGGAGGTCCAGGTGGCGCAGGAGATCCTGCAGACCATGGGCCTGCGCACCTTCGTGCCGCTGGTGGCGGCCTGCCCCGGCTGCGGGCGCACCACCTCCACCGTGTTCCAGGAGCTGGCGCAGAGCGTGCAGACCATGATCCGCGAGCGCATGCCGGTGTGGAAGCAGAGCTATCCCGGCGTAGAGACGCTGAACGTCGCGGTCATGGGCTGCATCGTCAACGGGCCGGGCGAGAGCAAGCACGCCGACATCGGCATCTCGCTGCCCGGCACCGGCGAGACCCCGTCCGCCCCGGTCTTCATCGACGGCAAGAAGGCGGTGACCCTGCGCGGCCCCAACATCCAGGCCGAGTTCCGGCAGCTGGTGGAGGACTATGTGGCCCGCCGCTTCGGCGTCGCCGCGTCGCCGTCGGTGGAGAAGGCGGGCGCGGACGCCGCGGAATAGGCCCATCCTGCGGCCGGGCCCAACGCCGGGAGGGTGCGTGGATGCTCCGGTCGAGCCGGAGCATGACGGCCATAGCGCGCGCGGTAGGCTCTCGCACCCTGTGGCCCTATCACCGCCGTCGCCCTCCGACTTGATCGGAGGGCCCATGGACGCTGCCCGCTGTCCCGGACGTGACACATGGATGCTCCGATCAAGTCGGAGCATGATGGCCGTTTTGGGTTTTCACGGCCTACCTTACGTAACGTTACGAAAAATTCATCCGGCCGCCCTTCCTGCGCCCGGATGGCGTCCTCATATGGGGTGCGTCAACCTCACCGGAGACGGAAATGACCCCCGAGGAACGTGCCCTGATCGACGGCCTGTTCGACCGCATGCGCGGCATCGAGAACCAGCCGCGCGACGCGGAGGCGGAGGCGCTGATCGCCCGCCGCCTCGCCGAGGCACCCCACGCCCCCTATGCCCTCGCGCAGACCGTGCTGGTCCAGGAGCATGCGCTCCAGCAGGCCTATGCCCGGGTGCAGGAGCTGGAGGCGCAGGCCCGCGCCGCCGAGGAGCGCGCGCCGCAGTCGAGCGGCGGCTTCCTGGGCGGACTGTTCGGCGGCACCCGCCCGTCGGTGCCGTCCGCCGGGGGACGCGCCGCCTCCGCTCCGTCCTATGGGCAGCAGCCCATGGGTGTGCCGCCCGGCTATGGCCAGCAGCCCGGCTACGCGCAGCAGGGCCAGCCGCCCGGCCCCTGGGGCCAGCAGGCGGCGCCGCAGCGCGGCGGCTTCGGCGGCGGCGGCTTCCTGCAGGGCGCGCTCGCCACGGCGGCGGGCGTCGCCGGCGGCGCGCTGCTCTATGACGGCATCAAGAACATGATGGCGGGCGGCGGCGGCCCGGTGGCGCAGGCTGCGGCGGCCGAGCTGCCGAAGTCGGACGCCGGCGCCGGCGGCACCGATCTCGGTTCCGACGCCCAGAACGCGCTCGGCGGCCAGCCCGCGGCCGAGGAGAATTTCTGGAACGCGGACCAGGGGCAGGATCAGGGCCAGGACTTCGCCCAGGACGACGGCGGCGACTGGGGCGGCGACGACGACGGCTCCTGGGCCTGAGCGTCCGTGCCGGCCATCCGGTGACCGCCCCGCGCCGCGGGCTTCCGGCCCCTTTGTCCGCCGGGCGCGAATCGGCTTCCATCCTCCCGCGGGCCCTTGCCCGCGGGAGGATGCGCCATGACGCCGTTCGGACGCCGCGTGCGCGACCTGCGCGCCGAGAAGGGCGTGACGCTGACGCAGATGGCGCACGCCATCGGCGTGAGCCCCACCTATCTCTCGGCGCTGGAGAACGGCCGGCGCGGCCGGCCCACCTGGGCGCTGGTGCAGCGCGTGATCGCCTATTTCAACGTGATCTGGGACGAGGCGGAGGATCTGGCGCGCCTCGCCGAGGTGTCCCATCCCAAGGTGACGGTGGACACGGCGGGCCTCTCGCCCCAGGCCACCGAGCTTGCCAACCTCATCGCCCGCGAGATCGCGCATCTGCCGCCGGAGGCGGTGGCGGAGCTTCTGGGGCGCCTCAAGATCCTGCGCCGGCGCGGGTGAGGCCCTCCCGGCCGAGGCCGGCCGGAAGGGCGGTTCCGGTGCGGGCGCGCTCCGCCCCTCAGGCGGCGCGGCGCGCGCTCACGGCTTCAGGCAGACGGCGACCACCTGCTTGACCGGGTTCAGGCACTCCACCTCGGTCTTGCCCTCCTGGGCGGAGATGACGCCGATGTGCTGGAGCCCGCGCTGGTCGTTGACGCAATAGCCGCTGAGGAAGCTCTCGCCGGTCTCGCAGCTGGCGCGGCAGCCGGCGGCCGGGCAGCCGGCGGCGCGCAGGATGATGCTGGCGGCGGCCGAGGCGCCCGGCATGCCCGCCGGCCCTTGGGGGCCTGCCGGTCCGGCGGGTCCGGTGGGGCCTGCGGGACCCGTGGGGCCGGCCGGTCCAGCAGGCCCAGCCGGTCCGGTGGGCCCCGCCGCGCCGGCCGCGCCGATGGGACCCGCGGAGCCAGCCGGCCCTGCCGGCCCCTGCGCCCCCTCGAAACACGCGGAAACACTCAGCGCCAAGGCGAGCGCCAAGGCGATCTTCAATCCTCGCATGACAAGCCTCCCAGTGAACCCGGACCTATGGTGAGGCCGCGTGCAGGCGGACACAAGCGGTAAGAATAACGGTCATTAGCCGGGATAATAATTCGTGCGCTTTTATTTTCTTAAGGAAAGATTAGCCTTGCGATGGCCGCACTGGCCCGGTCAGCGCTCTTCAGCTGTCTGGACCGCCCCGGCGCGCTCAAGGCACAGGCCGTAGAAGCGCGCGAGCCGCTCCGGCCCCGCCTCCAGGAGCCCCTCGGCCAGGGGCCGTGCCTGCGCGCCGTCGCCGCGATCGAGCGCGGCCACCAGGGCGCCATGGCGCCGGGCAAGGCTCTCGAACCCGGCCGAGGCGGCGACCGCTCCGTCGCCCGCCACCAGATGGAGCCGGCTCGCCTTGGTCTTGCCCTTCAGCGTCAGCTCGTCCGCCTCCAGGAAGGCGAGGCCCGCCGCCGCGTCCCGGGTCGCCTGGGAGACGAGGATGTCGGTGCGCAGGCCCTTGGTGGCGCCCTCGATCCGGGAGGCGAGGTTCACGTCGTCGCCGAGGCAGGAATATTCGAGCCGCTGGTCGGAACCGAGATTGCCGACGCAGCACGGCCCGGTGGCAAGCCCGATGCCGCAGCGCACCGGATGGTAGGGCCGCCCGTCCCGCTCCGCCTGGGCGCGCCATTCGGCGTTCAGCGCATCGAGACGGGCGCTCATGGCGAGGGCGCAGAGCGTGGCGTTGCGGGCGTGGTGGGGATCGTCCAGCGGCGCGTTCCAGAACGCCATGATGGCGTCGCCGATATATTTGTCGATGGTGCCGCCATGGGCCAGCACCACCTCGGTCATGGGGGTCAGGTAGGCGTGCATGAAGCGCGTCAGCGCCTGCGCGTCCATGGTCTCGGACAAGGTGGTGAAGTCGCGCAGGTCGCAGAACAGGATGGTGATCTCGCGCGTCTCGCCGCCGAGCACCAGGCGCGAGGGATCCGCGGCGAGCTTCGACACCACGTTGGGCGAGACGAAGCGGCCGAACACCGAGCGCACCCAGCGCTTCTGGCGCTGCTCCTCGCGATAGAGCGCGAACACGCCCACCAGATAGACCGCGAGCGCGGTGGCGCCCGGCGCCATGGGATCGATCAGCAGATCGAGCCGGGTGAAGGCGAGGAACGAGCCGGCGCAGAGCCCCGCCAGCACCGCGAGCCCGCCGAGGCCGGCCACCAGCGGCGGCACCCTCGGCAGCGCCAGCGCCAGCAGCAGCCCGAGCGCCGCCGCCAGCACCAGCTCGGCGCCGCGCGACCAGTCCGGCCGCACGAGGCTCGCGCCGGAAACGAGGTGCTCGATCAGCTGGGCCTGGATCTCGACGCCCGGCACCGCCGCGTCGAGCGGCGTCGCCCGGGTGTCCTTCAGCCCCGCCGCGCTGGTGCCGACGAGGATGATCCGCCCTTCCAGCGCCGCGCGGTCGGCCGAGCCGTCGAGCACCGCGTGGGCCGGCACGAAGCGGCGCGGATCGGAAGGCGAGAAGCGCACGCGCACCTCGCCCTGGGCATCGGTGCGCGCCTCCACGGCGCCGATCCTCACCGCGACGATGCCGCTGGACGTGCCGAAGGCCTGCTCGCCGGAGGCGTTGGAGGACAGGACCACATAGGTGGAGGCGCCCTGCGCCACCCGCAGCGCCTCGGCGGCCAGGCTCGGCACCACCTGCCGGCCGAGCCCCAGCAGCAGCGGCACCCGGCGCACCACCTGGTCGCGGTCGGGCAGCCAGTTCAGCACGCCGATGCCCGCCGCCGCCTGCGCCAGCATCGGCAAAGGCGCCACCACGGCGGGAAAGCGCGGCAGGAAGGCGAGCGGGTCGTCGCCCGCCGCCGCCAGCCCCCATTTGGCCGGCAGCGCGCTCTGCGGGCCGCTGCCGGTCAGCACCGCGCCGAGCACGGAAGGCATGGCGCCGAGGGCGCGGGCGAACAAGGCGTCGCTGCTCTCCTGGCCGGCGAGGGCCTCGGCGACGCTTGCCCGTACCTGTTCCGGAAGCTGCGCCGCGAGCGCGGCGGGATCGAGCCGGTCCGGCTCGGAGAAGGCGATGTCGAACGCCACCGCCGCCGCGCCCTTCTCGGCGAGGCGCTCCACCAGCGCGGCGAGCTTCGCCCGTGGCCAGGGCCACTGGCCCTCGCGCGCCAGCGAGGCGTCGTCGATGTCCACCACCCTCACCGGCGCCTCGGGATCGTAGGGCCGCGGCGCGGCGCGCTGGTAGAGGTCGAACAGGCCGTTGCGCAAATCGGCGAGGGGGGCGGGATCGGCGAGGATGAGGCCGAGCCCGGCGGCGAGCGCCGCGCCCGTGGAAAGCCAGTAGAGCCGCGAGGTCATCTGTCGCCGGTCCGCCGCTGCGCGGCCGGTCTCCGCAGCTCCGCCGCCATCGGCGCCCTCCGGTCCGCCCGCTCCCTGCCCGCGAGCGCACCATAGAGCGCGCCGGGAGCAAAGAGAATCCGTTTGCGCAGCGGATCGCGCGCCGGCTTTAAGAAAGAGAACGCTTTATCCGATCAGCTGCGGTGCAAGCGGGGCGGCGGGTGCTGCGGGCGCAGCCGGACGCCGTCACGGCTTCACCCGCTGGTCGTGGCCGGGCGCGATGCCCGCCCCGCCTCACACGTCGACGCTGGCCTTGAGCGCGTTCTCCTGGATGAACTCGCGGCGCGGCTCCACCGTGTCGCCCATCAGGCGGTTGAACAGGTCGTCGGCCGCGTCCACCTCCTTGATCTTCACCTGGAGCAGGGAGCGGGCGTTCTTGTCGAGCGTGGTTTCCCAGAGCTGGTCCGGGTTCATCTCGCCGAGGCCTTTGTAGCGCTGGAGCGAGAGCCCCTTGCGGCCGGCGTCGGTGACGGCGTCGAACAGGTCGACGGCGCCGAACAATACGTGCTCGTCGCTCTTGCGCTTGAGCGTCGCCGCGCCGGCGAACACGCCGTCGAGGTCACGGGCGAGCGAAGCGAGGCGCCGGGCGTCGGGGGCGGCGAGGAAGGCGGCGTCGAGACGGGCCACCTCCATCACGCCGCGGACCGTGCGCGCGAAGCTGAAGCCGGCCTCGTCGGCGGTGCCGGTCCAGCCGCGCTCGGTCTCGTCCGCCAGCGCATCGAGCCGGCGCGCCACCTCGGCCACCGCCGCCGTCGCGCGCGGGCCTTCGAGCGCCTCCGCCTCCAGCGCGCCAGCGAGCGCGGCCTGCTCGGCCACCGCCTTGTTGTAGCGCGGATGGAGCGCGTTCAGCGCGCCGCGGAACTGGCGCGACACCTCCACCACCTGGGCGAGGTCGGCGCCGGTGCGCACCTCGCCGGCGGCGGTGTGGAGCGAGGCCTCGTCGAGGCCGGCGGTGATGAGATAGTCCTCCAGCGCCCGCTCGTCCTTGAGGTAGGTCTCCGACTTGGCGCGGGCGACCTTGTAGAGCGGCGGCTGGGCGATGAAGAGATGCCCCGCCTCGACGATCTCCGGCATCTGCCGGAAGAAGAAGGTGAGCAGCAAGGTGCGGATATGGGCGCCGTCCACGTCGGCGTCCGTCATGATGATGATCTTGTGGTAGCGCAACTTCGAGATGTCGAAGTCGTCGCGGCCGATGCCGGTGCCGAGCGCCGTGATCAGCGTGCCGATCTGCTCGGACGACAGCATCTTGTCGAAGCGCGCGCGCTCGACATTGAGGATCTTGCCGCGCAAGGGCAGCACCGCTTGGAAGGCCCGGTCGCGGCCCTGCTTGGCGGAGCCGCCGGCCGAGTCGCCCTCGACGATGAAGATCTCGGACTTCGCCGGGTCGCGCTCCTGGCAGTCGGCGAGCTTGCCGGGCAGGGAGGCGACGTCGAGCGGGCTCTTGCGGCGGGTGAGGTCGCGCGCCTTGCGGGCGGCCTCGCGGGCGGCGGCGGCCTCCACCACCTTGCCGATCACGTTCCTGGCCTCGGCCGGGTTCTCCTCGAACCAGTTGCCGAGCGCCTCGCCGACGAGGCTCTCCACCACCGGGCGGACCTCGGAGGAGACCAGCTTGTCCTTGGTCTGGGAGGAGAATTTCGGGTCGGGCACCTTCACGGACAGGACCGCCGTGAGGCCCTCGCGGCAGTCCTCTCCGGTGGGCTCCACCTTCTCCTTCTTGGAGATGCCGGAGGCGTTGGCGTAGCCCAGAACCTGCCGGGTCAGCGCCGCGGCGAAGCCGGTGAAATGGGTGCCGCGGTCACGCTGCGGGATGTTGTTGGTGAAGCACAGCACGTTCTCGTGGTAGCCGTCGTTCCACGAGAGGGCGGCCTCCACCGTGATGCCGTCCTTCTCGGCGCGGATCACCACCGGCTTCGGGATCAGCGCCGACTTCGAGCGGTCGAGATACTTCACGAACGCCTCGACGCCGCCCTCGTAGTGCAGCTCCTCGCGCTTCGGCTCCGGGCCGCGGGCGTCGGTGAGCACGATCAGCACGCCCGAGTTCAGGAACGCGAGCTCGCGCAGGCGGTGCTCCAGCGTCGCGTAGTCGAATTCGGTCCTGGTGAAGGTCTGCGGGCTCGGCAGGAAGTTCACCTTGGTGCCGCGCTTTCCGGCCGGCGCCTCGCCCACCACCTTCAGGGGGGCTTCCGCGTCGCCGTGGCGGAAGCGCATGAAGTGCTCCTTGCCGTCGCGCCAGATGGTGAGGTCCAGCGTGGTGGACAGCGCGTTCACCACCGACACGCCCACGCCGTGGAGGCCGCCGGAGACCTTGTAGGAGTTCTGGTTGAACTTACCGCCCGCATGCAGCTGGGTCATGATGACCTCGGCGGCGGAGACGCCCTCCTCCGGGTGCAGGTCGGTGGGGATGCCGCGCCCGTCGTCGGTGACGGTCACCGAGCCGTCGGCCTCCAGCGTGACCGTGACCTCCTTCGCCCAGCCGGCCAGGGCCTCGTCGATGGCGTTGTCCACCACCTCGTAGACCATGTGGTGCAGGCCCGAGCCGTCGTCCGTGTCGCCGATATACATGCCCGGACGCTTGCGCACCGCATCCAAGCCCTTGAGAACCTGGATGGATTTCGCGCCATAATCGTCGGGGGAGGCGGCGGGGACGGGTTCGGCCATGCTGGGTGTCTCGAATCGATGCGTCAACGTCACCAGAAACTAGCCGAAAGGCGCGGTCTTTTGGTGGCGAAAGGGCTGCGGACCAAGGAATATCGCCATCTTTAGGGCGGTTGTCCGGCGCTGCATCCCTATGCCACGGCGCAAGCGGCGCGCGGTGGTGTTAAAGCACCGCCTCCGGGACATTGAAGGTATCATAATCAGATTATTGGGGACGTTCCGAAGGCGTGGGGGCCACATCCGGCTTCAGGTACCGTCATGCTCCGGCTCGACCGGAGCATCCATGGGTCCTCCGGTCGAGCCGGAGGGCGATGGCATCACGATCGCCGGATGGGGCGGCAAGCACCTCGTGTCCTGGCCTCACGCCGCCGGCTTCAGCGCCTGAAGCTCGCCTGGAAGCGCGTAGGCCCATTGGGTGATGCTGCCGGCGCCGAGGCAGATCACATAGTCGCCGGGCTTCGCCAGCCCCGCGACGATGCCCGCGAGGTCCTGCGGCCCTTCGAGCGGCGTCACGCTCCGGTGGCCGTGCGCCACCAGCCCCGCCACCAGATGGTCGCGGTCCGCGCCCGCCACCGGCGCCTCGCCGGCGGCGTAGACCGGGGCGACGATGACGTGGTCGGCATCGTTGAAGCAGGTGCAGAATTCGTCGAACAGCGAGGCGAGCCGGGTGTAGCGGTGCGGCTGCACCACCGCGATCACCTGCCCCTCGCTGGCGGCGCGGGCGGCGCGCAGCACCGCGGCGATCTCCACCGGGTGGTGGCCGTAATCGTCGAAGATGGCGGCGCCGTTCCATTCGCCGGTGCGGGTGAAGCGGCGCTTGACGCCGCCGAAGCGCGAGAGCGCCTCGACGATCCTGTCGTCCGGCACCTTCAGCTCGTGCGCCACCGCGATGGCGGCGGTGGCGTTGAGGGCGTTGTGCTTGCCCGGCATGGGCAGGCGCAGGCCCTTGATCTCGTGCACCACGTTGCCGGCGCGGTTGCGGAACACGACGCCGAACTTGGTGACGCCGCCCTTCAGGTCCACGTCGACGAGCCGCACGTCCGCCTGCGGGTTCTCGCCATAGGTGATGACGCGCCGGTCCTCGATCCGCCCCACCAGCGCCTGCACCACCGGATGGTCGATGCACATCACCGCGAAGCCGTAGAACGGCACGTTCTCCACGAACGCCTTGAACGCCTCCTGCACCTTGTCGAAGGTCTTGAAGTGGTCGAGGTGCTCGGGGTCGATATTGGTGACGATGGCGACCTCGGTGGGCAGCTTCAGGAACGTGCCGTCGCTCTCGTCCGCCTCCACCACCATCCACTTGCCCTGGCCGAGATGGGCGTTGGTGCCGTAGGCGTTGATGATGCCGCCATTGATGACGGTGGGGTCGAAATTGCCGGCGTCGAGCAGGGTCGCCACCAGCGAGGTGGTGGTGGTCTTGCCGTGGGTGCCGGCGATGGAGACGCAGCTCTTCAGCCGCATCAGCTCGGCCAGCATCTCGGCCCGGCGCACCACCGGCAGGCGCTTGGCGCGGCCGGCGGCGAGCTCGGGATTGTCGCGCTTGATGGCGGAGGAGACCACCACCACCTCGGCGTTGCCCAGATTGGCCGCGTCGTGGCCGATGAAGACGGTGATGCCGTGCTCGCGCAGGCGCTTGACGTTGGCGCTCTCGGCGGCGTCGGAGCCCTGCACCGTGTAGCCGAGATTGGCGAGCACCTCGGCGATGCCGCTCATGCCGATGCCGCCGATGCCGACGAAATGGATGGCTCCGAGGCCGGACGGCAGCTTCATGCGTGCGGTTCCTTGATGGTCTTGTCCTTGAAGGTCTTCACCGTGCCGCCGCCGGCGAGGTGCTGGACCAGGTCGCCCAGGCGCTCGGCGGCGTCGAGCACGCCTTGGCTTCTGGCCTTATCGGCCATCCGCGTCAATGCGTCCGGCTCGCCGGCAAAGGTGTGGATCTCCAGCGCCAGCCGCTCGGGATCGAACTCCACCTGCCTCAGCACCTTGGCGCCGCCCACGTCCGCCAGCGCCCGCGCGTTGGCGGCCTGGTCCTGGTCGAGCGCGTGGGGCAGCGGCACCAGGATCGCCGGCCGGCCGATGGCGGACAGCTCCGCCACCGTGCCCGCGCCGGAGCGGGAAATGACGAGATCGGCCGCCGCCATGCGCGCCGGCAGGTCGTCGAAGAAGGTCGCGATCTCCGCCGAAACGCCGAGCGCGGCATAGGCCGCCCGCACCCGGTCCGCATCCTCCTCGCGCGCCTGCTGGACCACCTGGAGCCGTCCGCGCAGCGCGCCGTCGAGCAGGCCGATGGCATCGGGCACCACGTCGGACATCACGCGCGCGCCCTGGCTGCCGCCGAACACCAGGAGCTTCAGGGGACCGCCGGGGGCGGGCGGGTCATAGGCGAGCGCGGCGGCCGCGACCGCTGCGGGGCGCAGCGGGTTGCCGGTCCACACCGCCTTGGCGTCGAGGACCGGATCGTTGCGGCACAGGCCCGGAAAGCCGGTGGCGATGGCGCCGACGCGGCGCGCCAGCATGCGGTTCGCCCGACCCATGACGCCGTTCGCCTCGTGGAGCGCGGTGGGGAGGCCGCTGATCGAGGCCGCCAGCAGCGGCGGCACCGTGGGGTAGCCGCCGAAGCCCACCACGCAGGCGGGCTTCAGCCGGCGCATCAAAGCGAGGCCCGAGACCAGGCCCGAGACCAAGGCGATGCCGGTGCGGGCCAGCGAGACGGCGGAGCGCCCACGCACCGTGTCGGCCGGCAGGACATGCAGCTCGCGCGCCGGGAAGTGGCCGGCATAGCGCGCGGCGCGCGCGTCGGTGGCGAGGTCGACCGTGAAGCCGCGCGCCGTCAGCACGCCCGCCAGCGCCTCGGCGGGGAAGAGGTGGCCGCCGGTGCCGCCGGCGGCGAGAAGCACGAGCTCGCTCAAGATCTTCATCCTTTGCCGGACCCCCGTGGGGATTGCGGCGCCGTTCTACCCCGGCGCGCGCCGGGGCGGAAATCTCAGGGCGCGGCGGCCGCAGCCGGCTCCGGCCCGGACGTCTCCATCGCGCGCGGCTCCGCCTTCCGGCGCGGCTCGCTCAGCGCGGCGAGCGCGGCGGCGCCGGGACGCTTGCGCGACAGCGCGATCAGCATGCCCATGCCGAAGGCGAGCGAGATCAGCGAGGACCCGCCATAGGAGATGAACGGCAGCGTCATGCCCTTGGCCGGGGCGATGTGCACGTTCACCGCCATGTTGATGGAGGCCTGGAGGCCGAACAGCAGCGTCAGCCCGGTGATGGCGAAGCGCGCGAACGGGTCGCTCTCGTCCATGGCGCGCCGGAGCGAGCGCAGGATGATGAAGGCGAACAGCGCCAGGATGATGAGGTTGAGGATGATGCCGAACTCCTCGCCCGCCACCGCGAAGACGAAGTCGGTGTGCCCGTCCGGCAGCATGCGCTTCACCGTGCCCTCGCCCGGCCCGGTGCCGAACCAGCCGCCGTTGCGGAACGAGTTGAGCGCGGCCTCGATCTGGTAGGTGTCGCCGGAATCGGGATTGATGAAGCGGCTGATGCGCTTCTGCACGTGCGACACGGTGAGGTAGGCGACGACGCCCGCGCCCGCGCCCACGCCGACGAGGCCCACCATCCAGATCCAGCGCAGCCCGGCGAGGAAGAACAGCGCCCCCCAGACGAGGCAGATCAGCAGGCTCTGGCCGAAATCGGGCTGGAGCACCAGCGGGACCAGCACGCTCGCCAGCAGCAGCATGGCGAGCGACTGCGCCGGCATCTCCGGCCGCTTCGAGCTTTCGGCGAACAGCCAGGCGGCGAGGATCACGAAGGCCGGCTTGATGAACTCCGAGGGCTGCACCGTGATGCCGGCGAGCGTCAGCCAGCGCCGGGCGCCCTTCACCTCGGGCCCGAACACCAGGGTCGCCAGCAGCAGGACGAAGAACAGCGCGAACACGCCGATCGCGGTGCGCCGGAGCGCGCGCGGCGTGAGGAAGGAGGTGGCGAGCAGCACCCCCACCGCCGGGACGAGGAACAGGAGCTGGCGGTTCACGAAATGGAACGGATCGTCGATGCCGATCCGCGCCGTCACGGCGGGGCTCGCCGCAAGCGAGAGGATGATGCCGATGATCATCAGGCCGAAGAGGGCGGCGAGCAGGGCCCGGTCCACCGTCCACCACCATTCGCTGAGGACGGTCCGGTCGGCGCGGGACATCATGGGACTTGGCTACTCCACGCGGGAACTGACGGCGCACCATGGGGCCGAGACGGTTGACGGGCGATTAAAGACACCATCGCGAAACCGCCGGCCGCATCCTATCTTCGGGACGTGTCCCATGCCGCGCCCAGGGCCGAGGCCGCCCTTCCCCCAGCGTTCCGCCAATGGTTCCGCGCCCGCGGCTGGACGCCCCGCGCGCACCAGCTCGATCTGCTCGGCGCCGCGGCGGCCGGCCGCTCGGTGCTGCTCATCGCCCCCACCGGCGCCGGCAAGACGCTGGCCGGCTTCCTGCCGACGCTGGTGGAGCTGAGCGCGGCGCGGGGCGGGAAGCCGGCGCGCCGCATCGCCCCGCCCAAGCCCGCCCCTGTTCCGCCCTCCCCCGCAGGCAAGGAAGGGGGCAAGGAAGGGGGCAAGGCCGGCGCCGGCGGGGAGGAGGGCGCCGCCCCGGTTCCGTTCGCCCGCTGGCAGGCGGAGCGGCCGCCGTCGCCGCTGCACACGCTCTATATCTCGCCGCTGAAGGCGCTGGCGGTGGACATCGCCCGCAACCTGGAGGCGCCGGTCGCGGAGATGGGCCTTCCCATCCGCGTCGAGACCCGCACCGGCGACACGCCGGCCTCGCGCCGCCAGCGCCAGCGGCGCGACCCGCCCGACATCCTGCTCACCACGCCGGAGCAGATCGCGCTGCTGCTCGCCTCCAAGGATGCCGACCACCTGTTCTCCGGCCTCAAGCGGGTGGTGCTGGACGAACTGCACGCCCTCGTCACCTCCAAGCGCGGCGACCTGCTGGCGCTGACGCTGGCGCGACTCAGGGCGATCGCGCCGGGGCTGCAATGCGTCGGCCTCTCGGCCACCGTCGCCGAGCCGGACGACCTCCGGCGCTACCTGGTGCCGCAAGGCGCGGGCGCCCCGCTCGCCGATCTCGTGGTGGCGGCGGGCGGGGCGGCGCCGGACGTCTCCATGCTGGAGAGCCGGGCGAGGATGCCCTGGGCGAGCCACACCGCCCACCATGCGCTTGCCGAGATCTACGAGCTGATCGGCGCCAACACGCTCTCGCTGGTGTTCGTGAACACCCGCTGGCAGGCGGAATTCCTGTTCCAGGAGCTGTGGCGCATCAACGACGCCAGCTACCCCATCGCGCTCCATCACGGCTCGCTGGCGGTGGAGCAGCGCCGCAAGGTGGAGGCCGCCATGGCGGCCGGGCGGCTCAAGGCGGTGGTGGCCACCTCCTCGCTCGACCTCGGCATCGACTGGGGCGACGTGGATCTCGTCATCAATGTGGGCGCGCCCAAGGGCGCCTCGCGCCTGATGCAGCGCATCGGCCGCGCCAACCACCGGCTCGACGAGCCCTCGCGCGCGGTGCTCATTCCCGCCAACCGCTTTGAGGTGCTGGAATGCCGGGCGGCGCTGGAGGCGGTGAAGGCTGGGGCGCAGGACACCCCGCCCGAGCGCGCCGGGGCGCTGGACGTGCTGGCCCAGCACATCCTCGGCATGGCGTGCGCGACGCCCTTCGACGCCGAGGCGCTCTATGGCGAGGTGACATCCGCCGCGCCCTACCGCGCCCTACCGCGCGCCGATTTCGACGCCGCGGTCGCGTTCGTCGCCACCGGCGGCTACGCGCTGAAGGCCTATGAGCGCTACGCCAAGATCCGCCGCACCAAGGAGGGCCTGTGGCGGGTCGCCAACCCCATGATCGCGCAGGCCTACCGGCTGAACGTCGGCACCATCGTCGAGGCCGCCATGCTGAAGGTGCGCCTGGTCTCGGCGCGCGGCGCGTCGAAGAGCGGGGTGGCCGGAAAGGTGCGCTTCGGCGGGCGGATGCTGGGCGAGGTCGAAGAGTACTTCGTCGAGACCATGGTGCCGGGCGACACCTTCGTCTTCGCGGGCGAGATCCTGCGCTACGAGGCGCTGGTGGAGGACGAGGTCTATGTCTCGCGCAGCACCGCCAAGGAGCCGCGGGTTCCCGCCTATGCGGGGGGCAAGTTCCCGCTCTCCACCTTCCTGGCCGCCGGCGTGCGCTCGCTTCTGTCCGCTCCGGAACGCTGGGCCTCGCTGCCGGCGCAGGTGCGCGAGTGGCTGGAGCTCCAGCGCGCGCGCTCGCGCCTGCCCGGACGCGACGACCTGCTGGTGGAGACCTTCGAGCAGTCCGGCCGCCACTATCTCGTGACCTATCCGTTCGAGGGCCGGCTCGCGCATCAGACGCTGGGCATGCTGCTGACCCGGCGGCTGGAGCGGGCGCGGCTGAAGCCCATGGGCTTCGTCGCCAACGACTATGCGCTCGCGGTCTGGGGCGCCGGCGACATGGGGCTTGCGGTGCGGCAGGGGCGGCTCTCGCTGGCCGATCTGTTCGACCAGGACATGCTGGGCGACGACCTGGAGGCGTGGCTCGCCGAAAGCGCGCTGATGAAGCGCACGTTCCGCCACTGCGCGGTGATCGCCGGGCTGATCGAGCGCCGCTTTCCCGGCAAGGAGAAGACGGCGCGGCAGGTCACGGTCTCCACCGACCTGATCTACGACGTGCTGCGCCGCCACGAGAGCGACCATCTGCTGCTGCGCGCCGCGCGGGCGGATGCCGCCACCGGCCTTCTGGATGTGAAGCGGCTCGGCGGGATGCTGGCGCGGGTGAGGGGGCGCATCGTCCACCAGCCCTTGCCGCACGTCTCGCCGCTCTCGGTGCCGGTGCTGCTGGAGATCGGCCGCGAAAGCGTCGCCGGGGAGGCGAACGAGGCGCTGCTCGCCGAGGTGGAGGAGGAGCTGGTGCGGCAGGCGATGGGGTGAGGGGCGGCGGCGCGTGGCCGCGCCGCGCCCCGCAAGACAGGAATTTCACCTGCGTGGCCAGATCCCGCGCCGCGCGCGGACCGGGGCCAAGATGCCGGTCCAGACCCGGATACCAGGGGGCGCATCTAAGCCTTTTCAGATGCTTGGGGGATGCCGGGCCGCTCTGAAAAGCACCCCTGACGATCAAGTGAAACGGTCAAACTTCCCCGTTTGTGCTCGCCAGCGTTGATGGATGGCGCCGAATACACAACCGGTATGCTTGATTTCTTGGGCCAACCTGCGTTCAATATCCTAGGTTGGACAAACAGGGATTGGAAAAAATACAATGAGCCGAGGACTATTTGCCGTCGCACTTCTGGCGCCGGCGTTGTTGCTCGCGCAAGCCGCGCCCAGCGCGGCGCGCATGAGCTCTGGCGCCGCGGCGGTGACCGCGGGCATTGTCGGGCTTGCCGTCGGCGCCGCGATCGCCGACAGCGCGCACCGCAACACCTACGTCTACGGACCGCCGCCGCCGCCCGTCTACGTGCCGCCGGCGCCCTTCTCCCCGGCCTCCAACGTGGTCTGCTATCCGGGCCAGCGGGCCTGCTACTACAACGGCGGCGCCTATGCCGCCGATTGGACTTGGCGCGTGTACGGCAGGAACTGAGATCCCATGACCATCATCAAGCCCCTGCGCGGCGCGCTCGTCGCCCTCGCGCTCTCCGCCGCCGCCTGCGCCCCCGCGCTCGCCCAGCCGGCCGCCCCCCATTCCGGGGCCGCCTTGCCGGACGACGACCGGATGGACAATGCCTGGAACGACCTTCTCGAATCCGAGAACGGCCTGCTTCCGGGGCCGCAATACACCGCGCTCAACAATCTCGCCTTCCAGGCGGCGATCGTGCGGGTGTGCGACGGCTACACGCTCGACACCGAGTCTTTCGGCAAGGGCATCACCGGCGTCCTGACCAGCCCGGACAAGGACTTCAACGAGAAGCAGGAGAAGGAGTTCGGCGCCGCCGTCCTGGTGGCGTTCGGCGCCCGCTACGGCCTGTTTCTGGCCGAGGGCAACGGCGACAAGAAGGACTTCTGCGACGCCGCCGCCAAGCTCAAGGCGACGCCGGGCGACGTGCCGCTGTTCTTCAAGTGAACTGACGGGATGTGACGGGGACGGGGCGCCTGGCCTGGCCGGGCGCCCTGTTTTTTTTTGGGGTCGGAAGCGGGAGAGGGGGTACGTTTGAGGGTTTCGACATTGGTGGCAATGACCCACAGCGGCTTTCCCGACACGCCGCTGCGTACGTGCGCACTGGGGTGGGGAGAAGACGTGCTAGCTTTTAGGAGCATCGGCCGTTCAAGCGGACGTTGTTGCGATTGGCGTCTCGCCTCATCCTGTGCGGGCGCACTAAAGTGCGTTTCCGACTAATGAACTCTCAGTATACTAGGTATCTGGTGCGCCCTGGGTTGTCGCTGTCAGTAAGGCAATACGATGACACAAAAACCTTCCGCCGACGATCCGCGCTTTCATCACGAAATTTGGACGGGTCCGACCATCGAAAGCGCGGACGTCGTCTCGGGGATCTATTATGTCGAGAACCACAACGGCCAATGCAGCTATGGCGAGCTGGCCCTAGATTTTCAGATGGCTGCTAACCTTGTCATTGAAGCCTGTCAGAGGAACGGGCTGGGGAACTGGACTGCTCCAATTTCTCATTTGGTGCGCCAAACGCTGGAGCTTCGCCTCAAGGCGCTTCTAGAACAGATCGGCCAGAAAGGCGGTGAGATCGGAACTAAGATGATCCGTTCTCATGACCTGAAGGCCATTTGGACTCATTGCAGCGATTGGCTAGTCCGTTCCGGTTACCGATTTCGAGAAGATGCCCGACTAGCTCAGACTGAAAGGCTGATCGAGGCTTTTCACGCGATTGATCCTACGGGCGATCTGTTTCGATTCGGAATTTCCAACCAGACGGCGTTCGGCAAGCAGAAAAGCTACGACAAGGTCGGCTTTAGATTGGAAATCCTTGTTTCTGACTTCTCCGCATCGGACGCCTCCCTGCAACATTGGGAAACGGTCCTGCTACGTGAAACCATCGCAGTCGAGATGAAATGGGATAAGGACCCATTCTTTGATCCGAACAACTTCCCGAAGCTGGCGATCGACGCGCCTTGATTTCACCGACCGTGCATTGACCGCCGGCGTGGCTTGCAGCCAGCCAAGCATCATGCAAACTACGCAACCGATCTGAAAAGTAGGACTTTATGAGCATCAAACGGATGCCGTGGGACCGGCCTTCGGGCAGTTTCATGCCAAACCGGCAAGGCGATCGGTCAGACGGCCCAATCTACACGGCGCTTGGCCGAGCATTGTCGGCTTGGGAAGGAGTCAATGCTGCCGTCAGCAGCCTTGCACATGCCTTGCATCGACATTTGCCTGAACGAGAGTTCGAACTCGCGATCAATACACTAGACACCCTTGTCAAAACGCACGACCGTGCGAGGTTTTTGCGGGAGGCGGGCTTGAGTTTTTTGTCGGGTAACTTCGGAGATCAGCATCCTGCGGCGGCCAAATTCAAGAAGGCACTGAGCAAAGAGATGGGTGCCTACACCGAATGGGTGGCGAGGAGGAATGAACTGGCTCATGGATATGTCACTGAAGCTATGTCGCCCGACTATGACGACCCGGATCAACCAGTCACGATCTTCCACGCGCTACTCCCCTCGCACGCTCGGGCCGACCGATGGTTTCATGCAGAACCAGAGTGGAACTACCTCGCCGATGAGATCGAGATGTTTGCCAAGAGATTTAAGGAGCTCGACGATCGGATAAAGCTTTTAGCGAAAAAAGTCGGGAAATTGCAACTTTTGCGCAAAGAAGACGCCTCCCATTTGTCAGTGGGCAAATGACTGCTTTCGCGAAAATTAGATCGCACGCTAAAGATCTCAATGGGTTCGGATGTAGAATGGCGGCTATCTAAATAGACGCAGCTAATTCCGTCCACCCAGCTTCAGGGTCAATACGTGACGGTCAGATGCGCCACTTGGTAAGGTCTCTGCTCTTGCCCCCCTACGCCCGCTCCACCCGGAGCGTCGCGCCATCCACGGCCACCACCTTCACCGCCTGCCCGGCCGCGGTGTCCGGGCCCTCGATGCGCCAGACGGAATCGTCGATGCGCACCCGCCCCACCCCGGCGAGGATCGGCTCGTCGAGCACGAACACCCGGCCGAGGAAGCCTTCCGCGCGGCGGTTGAGGAACGGCCGGTCGGAGGCCTTGCCCGGCGCCGGGGCGACGCGCCGGCCCGCCAGCACCGCGATCACCGCCAGCGCGGCGAAGAGCAGCACCTCCATCTGCCAGGTGAGGTCGATCACATAGGCCAGCACGCCGGTGACGAGGGCGGCGATGCCGAGCCACAGCAGGAAGGCGCCGGGCGCGGCGATCTCGGCCAGCAGCAGCAGGCCGCCGAGCACGAACCACGCCCACGGCCCGAGGTCGGTGAGCAGGCCCATGGCCTCACTCCGCCGGCGGCGGGGTGGCCGGGCCCGTGGGACGGCGCCCGCGCGGCGGCGCGGCTCCGCCGTCCGGGGTGGCCCCGCCGCCGAACGCGCCCCTGGCGATCTCGCCGATGCCGGCGAGCGAGGACAAAAGCGCCGTGCCCTCGTAGGGCATGAGCACCACCTTCTGGTTTGGCGCCGCGCCCAGGGTCTCGAACGCCTTCACGTATTTCTCGGCGATATAGTAGTTGAGTGCCGCCGGATCGCCCGACGCCACTGCGGCCGAGAGCATCTCGGTCGCCCGCGCGTCGGCCTGGGCGAGGCGCTCGCGCGCCTCGGCGTCGCGGAAGGCGGCCTCGCGCCGGCCCTCCGCCTGGAGGATCTGGCCCTGCTTCTGGCCCTCGGCCTTGAGGATCTCCGACTGGCGCTGGCCCTCCGCCTCGAGGATCACAGCGCGCTTCTCGCGCTCGGCCTTCATCTGCCGCGCCATGGCGTTGACGAGGTCGGCCGGCGGCACGATGTCCTTGATCTCGATGCGGTTGATCTTCACGCCCCACGGCGCGGCGGCGGCGTCCACCACCCGCAGCAGGCGCTCGTTGATCTCGTCGCGGTGCGACAGCAGCTGGTCGAGGTCCATGGAGCCCATGACGGTGCGGATGTTGGTCATGGTCAGGGCCAGGATCGCCAGATCGAGCTGCGCCACCTCGTAGGAGGCGCGCGCGGCGTCGAACACCTGGAAGAAGGCGACGCCGTCCACCGAGACGGTGGCGTTGTCCTTGGTGATGACCTCCTGGGTGGGAACGTCGAGCACCTGCTCCATCACGTTCACCTTGTTGCCGATGCGGTCGATGAACGGGACGATCAGGTTCAGTCCGGGCATCAGCGTCTTGGTGTAGCGGCGGAACCGCTCGACCGTGAACTGGTAGCCCTGCGGCACCGTCTTCACCCCGGCGAAGACGATGGCGACGGCGAGGACCAGGAGAACGAGAACGAAGAGGTTCGGACCGAAATCGATCATGGGCGCCCCCAAATCGCGCCCCGGTGGCGGGGCCGGCGCGCCGATATGGTCACGGCCGATGCGGCGGGGCAAGGCCCATCGGCTGCGCGCCGGGCGCGCGGCGGGAAGCGGAATTCCCGGTTCGCCCGGCCTCCGGCAGCCCGTTACCGGACGCCGCGGCGTCCCGCGGCTCCGCCCGGCGTCCCGCGGGACCGGCTGCGGTCAGCCGGCGACGGTCGCGCCGCGGGTGGCGCCGTCCATCATGCCGATCTCCTTCAGGTGCATCTCCAGCGCCAGGCGGTCGAGGCTGGCGAGCGGCAGGTTGGCGAACACCGTGATGCGGTTCTTCAGGTGCCGGAACGCCTGGGTGAAGGCGGCGCCGCGGTCCATCTCGCCGCCCTCGGCCTTGGCCGGGTTCTCGATCCCCCAATGGGCGGTCATGGGATGGCCGGGCCAGATCGGGCATTCCTCGTCGGCGGCGTCGTCGCAGACCGTGAACACGAAGTCCATGTGCGGCGCATCCGGCCCGGCAAACACATCCCAGCTCTTGGGATTGAGGCCCTGCGCGGGATAGCCGAGCCGCTCCAGGGTCTCGACCGCCATGGGATGCGCCTGCGCATCCGGGCTGGTGCCGGCGGAGAAGGCG
Organism: Xanthobacter pseudotagetidis; assembly: GCF_043194795.2. Classification (NCBI taxonomy): domain Bacteria; kingdom Pseudomonadati; phylum Pseudomonadota; class Alphaproteobacteria; order Hyphomicrobiales; family Xanthobacteraceae; genus Xanthobacter; species Xanthobacter pseudotagetidis. The sequence goes on from NZ_CM195534.1 coordinate 567,267, forward strand.
TGGAAGCGGCCGGCGCCGTCCTTGTTGAGGATCGCCTCGGCCATCAGCGAGCGGCCGGAATTGTGGGTGCACAGGAACAGGACGTTGTAGGTGCGGTGCGGTTCGGCCGAGCTCGACATTGGGTCCTCCCAGGACGCCCGTGAGCCGGGCGCGCGCCATCCGCCCCCGGGGGCGGCGGCCGCGCGGGAGCGCGATCTTATAGCGGCGCTGTTCGAAGCTTTTGTGTCGGTGCCGCCGGTGCGGCGGATCAATGACGGGTGGGCATGGCGGCGAGATTCTCGGCTTGCGGGCCGGGGACCCCCTTCCGTTGCCGCGGGGACACACCCACATGAGCGAAAGCGCGGGTGTGGTCCATCCGCGTGACGGTAGCCGGGGATGCCGGTGCCGTGCCCGAGCGTGCCGCCGTGCTTCTTGAAGGCGGCCGGCGCGAGAAGGAGGAACAGACACATGAATTTCGAGATCTATACCGAGCGCGCGCGTGGCTTCGTCCAGTCCGCCCAGTCGCTGGCGGTGCGGGAGGGGAACCAGCAGTTCACCCCGGAGCACCTGCTGAAGGTGCTGATGGACGACCCCGAGGGCCTGTGCTCGGGCCTGATCCAGCGTGCGGGCGGCAATCCCACGCTGGTGCGCGCCGATGTGGAGGCCGCGCTCAAGAAGCTGCCCAAGGTTCAGGGCGGCTCGGGTCAGGTCTATCTTTCCCAGCAGCTGGCCAAGGTGTTCGAGACCGCCGAGCAGGCGGCCAAGAAGGCCGGCGACGGCTACGTCACCGTCGAGCGGCTGCTGCTGGCGCTCGCCATCGAGAAGGACACCGAGGCGGGCAAGATCCTGGCCAAGGCCGGCGCCACCCCGCAGGGCCTGAACGCCGCCGTCGAGGCGCTGCGCAAGGGCCGCACGGCCGATTCGGCGACCGCCGAGAACGCCTATGACGCGCTGAAGAAGTATGCCCGCGACCTCACCCAGGCCGTGCGGGACGGCAAGCTCGACCCGGTGATCGGCCGCGACGAGGAAATCCGCCGCACCATCCAGGTGCTGGCCCGCCGCACCAAGAACAATCCCGTGCTCATCGGCGAGCCCGGCGTCGGCAAGACCGCGATCGTGGAGGGCCTCGCCCGCCGCATCGTCGACGGCGACGTGCCCGAGAGCCTGAAGAACAAGTCCCTGCTCGCCCTCGACATGGGCGCCCTCATCGCCGGCGCGAAATATCGCGGCGAGTTCGAGGAGCGCCTGAAGAGCGTGCTCTCCGAGGTGGAGGCGGCCGAGGGCGGCATCATCCTGTTCATCGACGAGATGCATACCCTGGTCGGCGCCGGCAAGACCGATGGCGCCATGGATGCGTCCAACCTGCTGAAGCCCGCGCTCGCCCGCGGCGAGCTGCACTGCGTCGGCGCCACCACGCTCGACGAGTATCGCAAGCACGTGGAGAAGGACGCGGCGCTCGCCCGCCGGTTCCAGCCGGTGTTCGTCGCCGAGCCCACGGTGGAGGACACCGTCTCGATCCTGCGCGGCCTCAAGGAGAAGTACGAGCTGCACCACGGCGTGCGGATCACCGATTCGGCGCTGGTGTCGGCGGCCGTGCTCTCGAACCGCTACATCACCGACCGCTTCCTGCCCGACAAGGCCATCGACCTGGTCGACGAGGCGGCCTCGCGCCTCAGGATGCAGGTGGATTCGAAGCCCGAGGAGCTGGACAACCTCGACCGCGAGATCATGCGCCGCAAGATCGAGCAGGAGGCCCTCAAGAAGGAGACCGACGCCGCCTCCAAGGACCGCCTGAAGCGGTCCGAAAAGGAGCTGGCGGACCTCGAGGAGCGCGCTTCCGCCCTCACCTCCAAGTGGAAGGCGGAGAAGGAGAAGCTCGGCGAGGCCACGACCGTGAAGGCCAAGCTCGACCAGGCCCGCGCCGACCTCCAGGCGGCGCAGCGCCAGGGCGAGTACCAGAAGGCCGGCGAGCTCACCTATTCGGTGATCCCGGAGCTGGAGAAGAAGCTCGCGGAGCTGGAGAAGGCGGGCGGCGCCGGCAGCGGCATGGTGGAGGAGTCCGTCACGCCGAACCACATCGCCGGCGTCGTCTCCCGCTGGACCGGCGTGCCGGTGGACAAGATGCTCGAAGGCGAGCGCGAGAAGCTCCTGCGCATGGAGCTGGAGCTGGCCAAGCGCGTGGTGGGTCAGTCGGAGGCGGTGGCCGCCGTCTCCACCGCCGTGCGCCGCGCCCGCGCCGGGCTCCAGGACCCGAACCGGCCCATCGGCTCGTTCCTGTTCCTCGGCCCCACCGGCGTCGGCAAGACCGAGCTGACCAAGGCTCTCGCCGAGTTCCTGTTCGACGACGAGACGGCGATGGTGCGCATCGACATGTCGGAATTCATGGAGAAGCACTCCGTGAGCCGGCTGATCGGCGCCCCTCCCGGCTATGTGGGCTACGACGAGGGCGGCGCCCTTACCGAGGCGGTCCGCCGCCGGCCCTACCAGGTGGTGCTGTTCGACGAGGTGGAGAAGGCCCATCCGGACGTCTTCAACGTTCTGCTGCAGGTGCTCGACGACGGGCGCCTGACGGACGGGCAGGGGCGCACGGTGGACTTCCGCAACGTGCTGATCGTCATGACCTCGAACCTCGGCGCCGAGTATCTGGCCGACCCGCGCCAGCCCATGGGCTTCAAGGTGCCGGGCAAGGAGGGCGAGGAGGTGGTCTCCGACGAGGAGGCCTACGATCTGGTGATGGGGGCCGTGCGGCGTCACTTCCGCCCGGAATTCATCAACCGGATCGACGAGATCGTCATGTTCCACCGCCTGAAGCGGGAGCAGATGGACACCATCGTCGACATCCAGCTCGGCCGGCTGCGCAAGCTCCTGGAGGATCGCAAGATCACCGTCGAGCTTTCGCCCGAGGCGCGGCACCACCTCGCCGAGAAGGGCTACGACCCGGCCTATGGCGCGCGCCCGCTTAAGCGCACGATCCAGAAGCTGGTGCAGGACCCGCTGGCCGAGAAGATCCTCGCCGGCGAGATCCCGGACGGGTCCAAGGTGAAGATCGGCTTCGACAAGGGCCACCTCACCTTCGCCGCCGAGGCCGGCCCGGTGGACCAGGCGGCCTGAGGCGCGCGGCCGGGCGGAAGCTGCGGTCGAGATCATTGACCCCCGGCGGCAGCGCCGGGGGTTTTTCTTTGCCTCATGGCGCGAGGGCGCGTACCGGGGCCGAGCGGATCAATAGGCTTGCAAGGGCAGCACCCCGCCGTGGCCGATCATGAGGCCCCAGGTCTCGTCCGCGCGCACCTCCACCTCGTCGGTCTCGGTTTTGCCGCCGGCCTTGATCGAATAGCGGTACTTGCCCGGCGCGACGTCGAGCATCGGCCCGTCCGGCGCCTTGGTGCCGGCATTGGCGGGAACCTTGATGGCCCGCTTGTCGAACGTGATCGTCGCCTCCCGCGGCTCGATGTTGCCGAACATCACCCGCGCCTTTCCGGGCGGCGGCAGGACGCCCGCCGTCTTCGCCGCCTCCGGATTCCTGAGCGCGAGATTGACGGTCGTCTCGCCGCCCTTGCGGCCCAGCGTCAGCACCGCCGGCCCCTCGGGCGAGGCGAAGCGCAGCGTGGCGGCGTCCGCCGCGACCACCCGGCCCCCGGCCTCCTCCTTCCAGTCCCGCTTGCCCAGCTCGCGCCGGTAGAAGTAGAGCACCACGGCAACCTCCATGGGCACGCTGGCGTTGAGCTCGCGCCGGAACGGGGTCTTCGCGACCTCCGACATGGTCGTGCGCTTGGGAACCGGCAGCCCGCCGCGCTCCTCGGCGACGAGGTCGTCGGGCGAGGGGGGCGGCGCGCTCGCCGCGCGGGCGTCCTGCCGCGGCGTTGGCCGCTCCGCCTTGGCACCGGCCAGAACCAGGCCGGAGCCGCGTGCGGTGACGTTGGTGCTCGGCCCCATCCGCATCACCGTGATCGAGACGTCCTTGCCGGACTTGGCGAAGTCCAGCTGGACCATGTTGGCGCTGTTGATGACGCCCGGCTTCGCGCGCCATCCGGACTGCGTCAGGGCCGAGCGGAAGAAGTCCGCGACCGCCTTGACCTCGGACGGGCTTGAGAAGCTCAGCGTTCCCTTCTCGCCGTCGAAATCGATGCCCTGCGCCGTCTCCGGCAGGGGAACGGGTGTCGCGGCGTCGGCGAGCGGCCGCAGCGCCGCGGCGGCGGACCCCGCGCCGGGCGGGGGCGCCTTGGCGCCGGGCGCCAATTGCTCGGCTTTGCGCATCATCTGCTGGGCCTGCTGCAGCATGTCGCCCACCCCGCCGAGGCCGGGCATGCCGGCGCCCGGCGTGCCGAGGCCGGGCGCGCTCTGGGGCTTGGGCCTGTTGAGCTTCTCCACCAGGCTGACGGTGGTGAGGCCCTGCTGGCGCGCGAGCTTCAGGGTCGCCGTTCCGTCGGGGAGCGTGTAGGCCACCACCGCCTCGTTCGAGCCGATGGCCGTACCGCGCGCGTCCTCCTTCCAGCCGAGCGCGGCCAGCGCGCCGCGATAGAAGGAAAGGACCGCGTCGAGGCTCGCCAGGACCTCGGCGTGGATGTCCCGCCCGGTGGCATAGTTGGTCCCGCCCGCGCCCTTGCGCGGGCGCGGCACCGGCAGGCCGAACACATCGCCGCCGGGCTCGACCGACTGGGCCTCGGCGGCGGGCGTGTTCGCCGCGGCCGTCGCCCGCATTTGCCTGAGCAGCCCGACGGGCTGCGGCTTGATCTCGACCCGCACCTTCCCGTCGCCGGTCTTCTGCAGGACCAGCGCCAGCGTCACCTTTGGATCCCGGTCGCTGATGTAATAAGCGGAGCCGCCACGCCCGTTGAGGGTCCCCGAGGGGCCACCCTCCGCCTGCCTGCCGTCGGTCTTTTCCGACCACAGGAACCAGCCCCGCCCGGCGAGCTGCCGGCGGTAGAAATCGAGGAGCGCGTCGGGCGATTCGGCGCTGACGAGGCTCAGCGAGGGGCTGTCCGGCGAATAGCGGATGTCCGCGGCATCCGCCGTGAACGGCAGGTCGACCCGCAAGGGCAAGGCCGAATACTGGACGCTGATGGCGTTGTTCTGGGCCGGCGCGACCGTGATGAAGACGTTGAGCGCCTGCGGTCCCTTCTTGAAGGTGAGCGTGCGCATGGTCGGAGCCGCGGCCGAGGCGGCATCGGGCGCCGAGAACCTCTGCCAGCCGAGCGCCGCCAGCGCCGCCGCGACGGCATCGGCGGTGGGGCCGATGGGCTGGGGCGAGGAAAAGACGGTCGTGGCAGGGCCGGCATAGATTTCGCGCGCGCCGGCGATGCGCGGCAGCTTGCTGGCGTCGAAGCCGTCGGCGGCCGCCTGCCCTGCCGCCTGCCCAGGCGCTTGGGCCCAGGCGGGCCCGGCCTGGGTGGCGCCGATCGCCAGCATCGCGCACAGCGCCAGAATGTGGTGGCGGCCGCTGCGCCCCACGGTGAAGCCCGCCCGTTGCCCCTTCATCGCCATCTCCCGTCACCGGATCGGCGGCCGGGCGAAATGACCTTTCGCTCCCGTGGCCGTCACAAATCGTGGCGACCCAGCTTCGGTCGATGCCGGGTCTGACGGGGCGGACGGTGCTCGTGCTTTATTTCAAGCGGATTTCGGCTGCATGTCCTCCGCAGGCGCCCTGCCGCTCCGGTCGGACGGCGCCCATGGCCTCGCGGGACCCATCCTCATTTCCCGCGCATCATCTCCAGCACCGCCTCGGCCCGCTTGCCCGCTTCGGCGAGGAAGGGCTTGCCTGCGGCCTCCTTCACGAAGCAGTCGCGGTAGGCCTTGGAGGCGTCGTCCTGGGCACGGAAGCCTTCCTCCCAGCGCGGGTCGTCCTCCTTGCCGGACTTTTGCGCCGCTTCCAGCAGGCTGTCCGCCTTGGCGGAGGCGGCCTTCCAGGCATCGTCGCAGACCGGGATCGGCGGCACCTGCACCGTCGCGTCAGCCGCGGCCACGCTCACGCGTCCGTCGGCGACGCGGGTGACGACGATGGTGTCGGGGGGCGCGTTGCCGGCGATGTCCTGTGAGAACAGGCCCAGCGCCGCATGCACGAGCTCGCCGGGATTGGCGGCCGGCACGATGTCCGCGTAGCGCGAGAAGGCGGCATCGCGGCTCACGGTGAGCGTGTAGAAGAACTCGTCGCCGGTCGCGGCCTTGATGCCGTCCTTGAAGGCGGCCGGCGCGCCCTCGTCCTGCGCCCGCGCCTTCAGCCAGTCGGTGAAGACCGGCTCGGGCGAGACCAGGACGTAGGTGGCGCCGTCCTCGTCCATGAAGATGAGGCCGTCGGGCGAATCCGAGCCGAGCTCGTCCCGCACCAGCGTCTCGGGCGAGAGCACCGGCTTCTGGCCGAGGCCCTTGAACTTGAGCGCGCCCACCAGCGCCGCCATGCGCTTCTCCAGGTCCTTGCGGGCGCTCTCCTCGATCTTGGCGATCTGCGCATCGCTCTTGCCGCCCTTCACGGCGGTGTCCACCGCCGCCACCGCCTTGTTGCGGGCGGCGATGTAGTCCTCCGCCGGCCCGGCGGCAGCGGGCAGGCCGGTGGACAGCAGGAAGGCGCAGGCGAGCAGGTTGGAGGCCGAATGCTTCATGACGCGGGGCTCATGCCGAACGATGCGGGGGCCGCATCATCCCGACGCGCCGGCAAAAAGGCAATGGAGCCGCGCGGCGTCCGCGTCCGGAGAGGATGCGCCGACGCGGCCATGGAGCACCCACCGCCGAATCGGCTCCGCGCATCCTCCATGGCGCCGCCGTCGGCGCGCCCGGGAAGCGGATCAGCAGACGGGGGTCCGGCGTCAGCCAAGGACGCAGGAGAGGCGGAAGGGGCAGCCCCTTCCGCCCGGTCCAAGGCGTGGCGCCATACTGGCCGCGCGCGGTGGCGAGGAAGGCTTCGGCGCGCTTCACGGCGGCGGCGAAGAAGGGCTGGCTCGGCGCCTCCTTCACGAAGCAGGCGCGGTAGGCGAGCGAGCCCTCGTCCTGGATCTTGGGGATCTCCTCCCAGCGTGGATCCTGGTCCTTGGCGTCCTTCTCCTCCGCCTTCTGCAGCGCGTCGGCCTTGGTCTTGTAGGGCTTCCACACCCCGGCGCAGGCGGCGATGGGCTTCACGTCGAGCTTGGCCATGGTGATGCCCGCCATGGCCTTGCCGTCCGCCTGGCGGACGATGACGATCTGGTCCGGCGCGGTGTCGCCCGGAGGGCCGCGGCAAGCAGCAGGGCATAAGCGAGCGGGCGCACGAAACCGTTGGCGGAACCTCTGAGGGAGCCACTCATGGGGTCGTCCTCTGGGAAGATTGTAGAGCGAGATGCCCGGTTGCGGCGGTAGCCCAACCACTGCCAAGGTCAAGCTTGAATTGCGGCCGTTTGCGGCCGGGCTCATGGCCACAAACGCTTGCGCTCAGGGAATTTTCGCGCCCGCCGGCCGTCAGTTGCTGGCGGCCCTGGTGCGGGCGTTCGAGGCGATGCCCGCGACCTTGGGCGGCACGGGCGCGTGATTGAGGAGCGCGTCGATGCGCTCGCGCTCCTTCCTGAACTCGGCGAGGAACCGGCCGTCCAGCGCCCGCCCTCGCGGCAGCTTGATGCGCATGGGGTCGACGAAGCTGCCGTTGATCTTGACCTCGTAGTGGAGGTGCGGCCCGGTGGAGAGGCCGGTGGAGCCGATATAGCCGATGAGCTGGCCCTGGCGGACGGTCGCGCCCTGGCGGATGCCCTTGGCGAAGCCGGACTGATGGGAATAGGTGGTCACGTAGCCGTTGGCGTGCTGGATCTCGGTGTGCTTGCCGTAGCCCGATTTCCAGTTGGCGTAGATGATGGTGCCGTTGCCGGCGGCGTAGATCGGCGTGCCGACGCTGTCGGCCCAGTCGACGCCGGTATGCAGCTTGGAATAGCCGAGGATGGGATGGCGGCGATAGCCGAAGGGCGAGCGCATGACGCCGCCCGCGAGCGGCTTGCGCACCAGGAACTTCTTCGCGCTCTTGCCGTCCTCGTCGTAATAGTCGATCAGGCTGTCGTCGGTGGTCTGGAAGCGGTAGTAGCGGCGCTGGTCGCCGTTGATGGTGAGGGCGGCGTAGAGCACCTCGTTGCTGCTGCTGCCGTCGTCGGAATACAGCACCTCGAAATTGTCGCCCGGCCGCACCCGGCGCTGGAAGTCCACGTCGAAGGAATAGACGCGGATGATGTCGGCGATCACGTTGCGCGGCACGTCGTTGCGCAGGCAGGTCTCATAGACGCTCTCATAGAGGCGGATGCCGGGACCGCTGTCGTCGTCCACCTCCTCGGAGACGCCCGCCATCTCGGTCTCGGACGGCTCGGCCACGGAGACGTAGCGGCCGAGGTCGGAGAGCGCCACCGTGCCCTCGTGGCCGGCGTCGGAGAAGATGGAGACGCGCAGCGCCTGGACGTTCTTGTCCGCATTCTCCTGGAGCAGCATGCGCAGGCGCAGGCCGTCGTTGACGGCGCCATCGCGCCCGCGGCCGAAAACGCCGGCGAGCGCGCGTGCCTCCTGCTGCGACACGCCGTTGTCGGTCAGGATGGAGACGATGGTGTCGCCCTTCTTCACCACCGTCGTGCGCTCGGACCAGTCGTTGCCGCCGGAGGTCTCGGCCGAGCTCTTCTGCACGAAGCTCACATTGTCGATGGCGGTGGGCGCGGGAAACGCGCCATCCCCCTCGACTGCATAGGCGAGATAGGGGGCGGCGGGCGAGAAGCGGGGCGCCCCGGTGATGGCTGCGGGCAACCCGGCGCTGGGCTGCAGGCGGGCGAGCTCGGCCACCTCGCGCACCTTGATGAGGACGCTCTCCATGGGGGTCGGCGCGCCGAGCTTGGCGCTCGCGGGCACCTGGGAGAGCTCGCGCATCACCACCGTGACCTCGCCCGTGGGCTCGGCCTGGGCGGTGGACTCCTCCTCCTTCATGGATTCGGAGACGATCTGCGTCGGGTTGAAGCGCGGGATGTCCGACGACACCGAGGTCGCGGTCATGGCGAGATTGGCGGCGACGCGGGTGAACGGGCGCACCTTGATGATCTCGCGGTCGCCCATCTTGGTGGTGGTGGAGACGCGGAACGTCTGGCGCGCGTTCGAGGCCTCGGCCAGGAGCGACATGCGATCGCCCTTGCGGGCGGAGTTGGACGGGCGCTCGCCGGCGGCCAGGGCGCCGCGGATCGCGGCCCGGACCTTCTCGGGCATCAGCGCGAAGCGGTGCTCGCCTTCGAGCGCGGCATAGACGGCGCCGCCCATCAGGAAGGTGCCGCACAAGGCGGTCAGGAGGGTGGCGGCGAACCAGCGCACCGAGACCCGGCGGCGGTCGATCTCCTCCTCGTCGCCATCGACGCCGAGCGGGGGATCGTCTCCGAGGCCGGCGGCGCTCGAGGCGTCGCGCCAGGCACCCGCTGATCGTCGTTGAACCAATGTCCGTCCCTTCAGCGATGAACCGCCTCGGCGGCGCAACCCGGTTAGCCCCTGGAGAGCGGCCTGCCCAAACCGCCGGTTTGCGCGCGGACGGCTCTCTAGATCGGAGATAGAGCCCGCAACGAACGGCGCGCGCTCCAGACGTGCGCTGGACCATGCCCCGCCTCCCTTCCCGCGTCAACGCGCCGAAGCGCAGCCGCAGGACGGGAAGCGGGATGTTGAGCCGGCCGACGCGGCAAAAGCATGGCGGGCCGACGCCGGCCATCGCGCGTCTGCGGCCAGAGACTGAAACGGGTGATCCCTACTCCCACCCCCTCCCACCCGCTCGTGCCCGCGCGCGCACGAGCGGGTGGGAGGGGGAGCCACGCGAACGCCCGGTGTCGCGCTGCGGCCCGGCCGTGCCGGTCTGGATCTGCCAACGCCTCCGCGCGGCCGAGGCGTGGGCGGGTCCCTTCGCTGTCGGCCGAGCGGCGCGTGGCGCGCGGGGATGGCGTGCGGACCCGCGCAGGCCATCCCGAACACCGCGGCCGAAACTCCGAACCGCCGCCGGGAGACATTCTTTTTGGAGATTCACGCGCCCATCCGCGCCGATTTGGGCGGCGCGGCCGGCGTGCGCGGCGAAAAAAGTCGGCTCCGAAGCGGAAAAAATCGCGGCTTCCGGCGACCAACGGCGTCGACCGGGGCCCGGCGAACCAAGTTATGCACAACCCGAAAAATCAATATCTTCAACGTTTTTTGCCGTCTTGCCGGCTCAGTTCTCCACAGTGTCATAGGGGGGTCATTTTTCAGATTTTGGGGTGTTGACACCGGAAGGGGGTCTCCCCTATAAACCGCCCATCGACGACGCGCT